>NZ_JAFBDT010000008.1 GCF_016908355.1 Fusibacter tunisiensis
TGTAAATAATGTTACCATGTGTGAGAAGCAGTCTAAATTCTTCGTGAAATAGTGATTTTTGAAGCTAATAAAAAACACACGTGGAATTTAGGTATAATACTTTCCATTTCTCGTTATTTCCATATCTCCATGATATAGGAAACCCCGTATGATTGCCATATGGTCTGCGACGGGATTGGATGGTTATTTCAGGATTCTGCGATTTTTCTCTATGAAAAGACTTGTCATCTGATGAGAGGGTTGGTATACTAAGTAAGTGATTACTTACATAAGGAGGTCAAAATGGGAACAAGAACAAGAATGACCAGAGAAGATCGAAGAAAACAGATTATAGAAAGTGCCATGAATGTGTTCAAGGAGAAAGGCTTTAAGGGAACCACCACGGCGGAGATCGCTGATTCCGCAGAAATCACGGAAGTGACACTCTTCCGGTACTTCACCAGCAAGCAGGAAATCTACCTGGAAGGAGTCAGACCCTTCATTGTGAAGACCCTGGAGGAAGTGATGGAAACATCCGCAGGCATGACACCCAGAGAAAGGCTGCAGGCGATACTTCTGGACCGCATCACCTTCATATCCGAGAATTACGAAACCATAAAACTGATTCTCAATGAATCTCCGGAGCTCAGCGGCATGGGGGTGGATTTATCCAGCGAAATCAGAAGAATCATTGAAAAGAGCATCGGACAGGCTCCCATCAGAGAAGACATGCGCCCCATGGCCGTGAGAATGATCATGGGTTCTCTGCTTTCATTTCTGTATATGCCTGAACAGAATGCGAAGTCCATCAGAAATTACGTGTATCAGATTACAGATCTACTACTCGATAACATGCAAGGAGAGAGATTATGACCAGATTATTTGAGAAAATCGGAAGACTTATTGAAAACCATCCCTTCAAGGTGCTTTTAACAGCACTGTTTCTGGTGGTGGTTATGCTCATCGGTGCCAGAAACATCTATATGGCCACGGGAAATGACACCCTGGTGGATGCGGAAACGGAAGTCTACAAGCAGCACGAGGAGATGGAGGACACCTTTGGCGGAGATTCCATCCTTGTGGTCTTTGAGGCTTCTACGGAAGAGGAGCTCCTATCCGTGGAGAATCTCACTAAAATGTGGAATGTGGAAAAGAGAATGGCTTATGATGAGGACATCTATTCCATCATGAGTCCTGCCACACTGCTGCACCAGATGACCATCCGTCAGTCGGATGTCATGGAAGAAAATGTACTGGAGCTAAGCGGCGGTCTATCTGAGATGGGCTCAAAACTCAGTGAAATCGGACATACGCTGCTGCTGAAGGAAGTGCCTGATCCCAAGGAGATGGAAGAGAAGCTAGAAGGCTTCACCCAAGCCACTTCCAATTTCGATAAGCTCATAGACGGTCAGAACAATATCGCCACTGGGATCGGTGGTCTTTCCGACGGTACATGGAATGCGGCGGAAGGGATTTCCACCATCAGCGGAAAACTGAAGGAGCTGGGAAACACTGCTGCGGGGAATCCGCAGATGAGCATGCAGCTCACAGCACTGGCCGAGAATCTCGATAAAAGCGCTTCAGGTCTGAAAGAGATGTCTGCCAGAGCAAAGCAGCTGGAAGGGGGACCCCGGGAAACTGCAACTGCACTTGATGGCATCAAAGACCGCCTCGGAAGCGAAACCGAAGCCATGAAAGACAGCCTGAAGGGCGGTATCTCCCCGGAAGAGCTGAAGACCATGGCAGAAGGCTTCATCACCATGGGAGGAAGCCTCACGGAGATTTCAGGCGCACTGGCCATGTTTCATGAAAAATCAGACATGATGGAAGCGACGCTTCCAAAGTCTCAGGAAGAAGCGGATCTGCTTCTTTATGAAGAGGGCAACCTGAGAACGGTCTTCTCCGATGTGGTCAAAGAAGGGACCACCGGTATGATGATCGTGAAGCTTGATGGAGGCGTATCCGATGCCAGAAAAGTGGAGATCATAGAGGAGCTCAATGAGGGGCTCTCCGGTGAAAACTTCGATACCCTTACCTACATGGTTTCGGGTAAACCCGTACTGGATACCTCCCTTCAGTCCGAGATGAAAGTCAACATGATGATCATGGTGGGCTCTGCCCTTGTCATCATGCTGCTGGTACTGGCACTGGTCTTCAAGGTCCAGTGGAGAATGCTGAGTCTGGCGGTGATCCTGGTATCGGTCATTGCCACCCTGGGATTCATGGGACACATCAGTGTTCCCGTCACTATGGTTTCCATGGCAGTGTTTCCCATCCTCATCGGTCTTGGCATCGATTATTCCATCCAGTTCCACAACCGATATGAGGAAGAGGGCTCTGTGGTATCCACAGTGAAGCATGTGGGCAAAGCGGTGTTCATCGCGGTCCTTGCCACCATACTGGGCTTTTTGTCCCTCTATATCTCCCCGGTACCCATGATCCAGGATTTCGGGAAAATGCTGACCTTGGGTGTATTCATCAGCTTCCTGGGCAGTCTGTTCATCCTGCTGCCGATCCTTCACATCAGAAACACCATCGGAAAGCCTTCCAGCGTGCAGAAGAAAAGTGCAGGAGCTGAGGCGGGAAGTAGAGTGAAGTCCGTCTTAGGGGCCATGACAGGTTTCATCCTGAAGCTGAAATACCCCATCCTGATTCTCTTTCTTCTGCTATCCGTGGCGGGATTCTCCAGAGACTCCAGCATCGGCATCGAAACAGACATGGAATCCTTCATGCCCCAGGAAATGCCTGCATTGGTGGATCTTCATACGGTACGAGACGTCATGGGTTCCACAGACCAGGTGATTCTGTATCTTACAGGAACGGACCTGGACAAGGCGGCAAGCCTTGAACGCATCAAGGAGACAGGAGATTATCTGGAGGCGAAGTATCCTGATGTCATCACGGATGTGAAGTCCCTTGCTGGCAGCGCCATGCTCTTTTCCGGAGATGAGACCCTTTCCTTTAAAGACTACGCGGATACAGTCAGCGATCTGCCCGTATCCATGTCGAGCATGTTCATCACGGAAGATGCTACAAAAAGTGCACTGATCTTAAACATCAGGCATCTGCCAACCAGCGAGCTGGAAGAGTTTGTCACATCGCTCAAGGAAACGATGAATGATAGTGACCTGAATGCCGCCGTCACCGGTAAAAGCATTCTGGATATCGAAATGGTCAAAGGCCTGACCAGCGGAAGACTGGCCATGACAGGTCTGGGGCTCATTCTCGTATTTGCGGCGCTGCTTCTGATCTACAGAAACCCTGTGAAGGCACTGATTCCGATCCTGCCTGTGGTCAGCATCATTGGTCTATCCAGTGGTATCATGTATCTGGCTGGAATCAGCTATACACCCATCACAGCCACACTCGGTGCACTGGTCCTGGGCATGGGTACGGAAATGACCATCATGCTCATGGAGAGATACACAGAGGAAAGAAGAAAAGGAGAAGGTAGAGAAGCGTCCATGAAAAACGCCGTGGGCTCCATCGGCGCCGCCATCCTTGCATCTGGTCTCACCACTGTGGGCGGGTTCTCCGTGCTGATGCTTTCAGACTTTGTGATCCTGAGAGACTTCGGTCTCATGACCGTGGTCAATATCTCCCTGGCACTGCTGTCCACCTTCGTGCTGCTTCCCCCCATTCTGTATCTGATGGACAGATTCCTGCTGTCAGGAAAGGAAAAGAAGGCTGCAGCGATTCTTTCTGAAAAGGAGGAAATGACAGCTTAGAAGAATATTTAACTGTGATTAGGGCTGCTGTCCTGCTGAAATGTTCAGTAAGGATAGCGGCTCTTTTATTGAGCTCTTCCGAGTTCAGGAAAGGGCAAACTTTTTCTGCAGAAATAACGTGCAAGTACAATCTCTAATGGTCAAAGGAGTATTTTAAGTACACTAGGTATTCAGTTTCTTACTAATGCTTAGGAATCTATTTTCTCAAGAGTATCTAAACCCAGTGGTTCCACCGGATCCTTTCCTCTCCTCCAGCCGAGGGCCTTTCGCTTGACCCCACATTTAAAGATAAACTCCATTTGGTAATCATCATAGATGAGACCCCGTTCAACAGTCTCTCTAAACATTTTTGCATCGAAGGTTTCGAAGTCTTGCAGCCCCTGTAGATACTCAATAAGAATATCCAGGTTCTTCTTCATAAAGATGCTTTCCTCTTTGTTCTTCAGGAGGTTTTCATGTTCTTGTTGGTAAATTTGAGACTCGTAAATAAGATTTCTAAGGGTGGCGTCATAGATGGGATCGTTGGTGATACTTTCTCTCATAGACATTTCAGTAATTTGATCGCTGATTCTGTCAATGATTTCTTCCACTTCTTCTAATCGTGCATTTTCTTCTTCAGATAGGCTGACCTCTTTTATGGCCGCTTCACCTTCCATTCGAATCTGGTCGATTTCTTTTGTCATTTTCAGAAGCATCTCATTGTAAGCTCTTTCAATGACTTCTTCCCATATATACTTTGTATGGCATTCATAATCCGCTTCCATTTTCATCGCTGATACCCTGCACTGCCATACCGTGAATTTATAGGATTGGCCATTTTTCTTTGAGGTAAGGCGTCTTCTGTGCACCGGAACCCCGCACTCCCCACAAAATAGCATGTTAGAAAAGGGAGCTGTGTTGCTATAACATCTTCGGTACTTCCCATCTGGATCATGGCGCATTCTGCTTCTACGTTCCAGCTCCTTCTGAGCCGCGTTCCAATCTTCCTCTGAAATAATCGGCGGGTGATTGTTTCGTATGAAATACTGTGGTTTGTGGTTTTTATTTCTCACCCGCTTGTGGGTTAAAGGGTCTAGAGTAACTGACTTCTGGCACAGTGCATGACCACAGAATTTTTCATTTTTTATCAGCTTGAGAACCGAATCGCTGGTCCATTTGGTGTTTCCCCTAGCTGTTTTTACTTTATCCTTGGTTAGACCCTTGGCAATAAGTGGTGTTCCTTTCCCGCTTAGAAACTCTCGATATATTCTTCTTACAATCTTGGCTTCTTCTTCATTGATGATTAGATTGCCTTCCTCATCCTCATCGTAGCCGAGAAAATAGGTTGTCGGTATGTGTGGTATTCCTCTTGAAAATCTCTTCTGAACACCCCAACTTACATTGGCGCTGATTGTTCTACTTTCTTCCTCCATAACGCTTGCGATGACAACTAATATCGTTTCAGATTGGGAGTCCAATGTGTTAATTCCCTCTTTATCGAATATGATTCCCACAGGTTTGTCTAGATTTTTAAGCATCCTCACATAGGTCAGGCAGTCGAGAGTATTTCGAGCAAACCGGCTGATGGATTTGGTGATGATGTAATCAAATTTACCTTCTTTGGCATCCTTGATCATCTGGTTAAAGCCGGTTCGGTACTTTGTATTTGTTCCTGTTACACCCTCGTCACTGTACACTTTATAAAGTTCCCAGTCCGGTTTTCTTTCAATGTATTCTTCAAAATAGGAAACCTGAAGCTGATAACTTGACTGTTGCTCTTCTTCAAGAGTTGACACCCTTGCATAGGCTGCAACTTTAACCTTTGGTTCTTCTTCTCCTTCCCCTCTTCTTTGCATGTTCATATTCGCAGGGATTACCCGAACTCGAGGATTCATCGCTGAAGAGTTTCTATTTTGAGTCATAGTACATTCCTCCTCTAAATTGACCGACAACGGTTTCTTCTCCATCAATCCACTTAATGGTAAATAAAAAAGGTGACTCCACTGTAATGTGAATCACCCACGCTCTTATAAAAGAGATATCTAGTATTTTATAAATGGCTTTATCTGAACCCTTGAGGGTTTTAAGCTTATTTAAGGATGCTTCTCTAAAGACATGGTCTTTGTCAAAAGCCTCCCATAACTTTGTTTTTTCAGCGATTGTTTCTTCTACTTCTTTTCTTTTAGCCTTGATGTCTTCTACATCTAGATTTTTTAAGATAGCATTGTTTTCAGCTTATAATAAATTTTTAGCCAAATTAGCGTCAGATTGGAACAAACCCGATGGTATATTTGAAATCAAAAAATCAGATATACCCGAATTGCTTAAACCACTTCCAATAATAAAAATTCATGGGTTAGGCAAGAAAACTGCCGAAAGGTTAAATAGAATCGGTATATTTACGATTGAAGACTTATACAATTATCCGCAAGATTTGTTGCAAACCATTTTAGGAGAGCGCGATGTTTATGATAGAATTCATGGCATTGATTTGCGACCTATTGTAAGGAATTATGAACGGAAATCATATGGGAAAGAGACCACTTTGGATGTGGATATAGATGATCAACACGAAATAACCACATACTTATTAGACTATTTAGATAAAATCTATGAAGTAATGAAAGGCAAAAAATGGCTTTGCAAGACTTTAGTTGTCAAAATTAAATATACGGACTTTGAACAAATTACAAGAAGCCATTCATTTGACAATTACACAAATCATTATGAAACTTTGAAAGAAGGTCTTTATTTGTTAATTGATCAGATTGATTTTTACAAACCTGTACGATTGGTTGGACTTACAATTTCGAATTTGGAATCAGATCATTTTAGACAGTTTAGTTTGTTAGATTCAGATTGAGTTCTTAGGATTGAAAAAAAAGCGAAATATGATATACTAAAATGGTAACGTTACCGGAAACGTTACCAATAGGAGAGAATATTATGAAAACTACTAATATCAAAGATATTGCGCGTCTAGCAGGTGTCGGCGTAAGTACAGTTTCAAGAGTGATTAATGGTCATCCGGATGTAAAAGATGAAACGCGTGAAGCTGTACATGCGGTTATTGAAAAGTACAATTATATTCCCAATAATAGTGCGCGTAATTTAAAGCGTACTGAATCATCTAATATTGGCATTTTAATTAAGGGCCTTTATAATCCTTTTTTTGCTAAAATGATACAAACGATTGAGAAAACACTTGCAAAAGAAGGTTTTTCTGTGATTATTCATTATAATACAGAGGAACACAGAGATATAGATGCTGCTTATGAATTTGTAGTTGAAAAAAGACTAAGAGGCATAATATGTCTAGGTGGTGATTTTGATCAAGTGACAGATGTAGATATAGAGCGACTAGATATTCCTATTGTATTTACATCCACTGAGGTACCAAGTGGCGCAAGCACAGCTCTGTTTTCTAGTGTCATAATTGATAATGAAAAAGCTGCGTATAGAGCAACGGAGTATTTATATGAGATTGGTCATCGTCACATTGGCTTGTTGACGTCTGGTGGTGAGGATCGATCCGTTGGCACCTATAGAACAAATGGGTATTTGAAATTATTAGGGAACAAAGGGATTCCCAAACAAGAGCACTATTTTGAGTGGGGATCTTATACTTTTGAGAGTGGGTATGAAGCGACCAAGCGCCTTTTAGAAAAAGCGCCAGACCTAACGGCAATAGTTGTGATTTCAGATGTTATGGCAATTGGAGCGGCTAAAGCAGCAAAAGAATTTGGAAGAGAGATTCCAGAAACATTATCTATTATCGGATTCGATGATATTGATTATGCGGCTTATTATAATCCACCACTTACGACAATCCGTCAGCCTGTAGAAGAAATTGCATCTGCATCAGCTGAAATTCTTCTTAATGTTATACAGGGTGAGGCGACACATCAGCATATGGTATATGAAACACAATTGGTTCAGAGAGCATCCTGTGCGGAACTCTTATAAAAGGGAGGACTTATGCGGTATTTTAAATCCGATAATTATGGAAAAAAACTTGTTTTTGGAAACATGATTCCAACACATACCATTGAACAAGGCAATTATAATGAAGTGGATGCGTATGAGGTGATTGGAAATATAGATGTAAAAGACGGTTGTATTATTTGGGACATTCCCTTACGCCCTACAGATTCTGTTTATGGGTTGGGAGAGTCCGTTCGTGGCATGAATAAGAGGGGGTTTGAATACCGGTCATTTTGTTCAGATGATCCCAATCATACACCAGATAAGCAGGCGCTTTATGGGGCACACAATTTTTTAATCATACATGGCGCGTCTCCTGTGGGTATCTATGTGGATTTCGCTGGAGAAGTTATTTTTGATGTTGATTTTATAAAGTCAGATTTTTTACAGATTCGTGTCTCGAGTGTTGATGTGACGTTTTATATTTTTGAAGGCAGTGGAAAAGAGATTGTCAAAAAATTTAGAACCTTAATCGGACAGAGTTATATCCCGCCAAAATGGGGATTTGGATATCAACAAAGTAGGTGGAGCTATGAAACTGCAGAGAGGGTCACAGAAATTGCAACTCTTTTTGATGAATATGATATCCCCTGTGATGCCATTTATTTGGATATTGATTATATGGAACGTTTTAAAGACTTCACAATAGACGCTAAGGCTTTCCCTGATTTTGAGAAATTTGTTGAAACTTTATATAAAAGTGGCATTCACTTGGTGCCAATTATAGATGCAGGTGTAAAAGTAGAGCCCGATTATGAAGTTTATGAAGAGGGAATTGAGAACGATTACTTTGTAAAGACGGATGAGGGCAAACCTTTTCCGGCAGCTGTATGGCCTGGAAAAGTTCATTTCCCAGATTTTTTAAACCCTGAAGTTGAAAGCTGGTTTGGAGAAAAGTATCACAAGTTAATGGATCTTGGAATTGAAGGATTCTGGAATGATATGAATGAACCTGCTATTTTCTACTCAGAGCAAGGGTTGAAAGATGCAATTGAATTTGCTGAACAGCAAAAGGGGAAAAATCTCGATATATATACTTTTTTTGAACTCAAAGATCGAATTTTAAATTTATCCAATAGCATGACCGACTACAAGCGCATGTATCATACGTATGAAGGAAAGAAAGTGAATCATCTAGATGTCCACAATTTATATGGCTATCATATGACAAAAGCGGCCGCAAAGGGATTTGAATCTTATGATTCAAACAAGCGATTTCTGATGATTACCAGAGCTTCACATATTGGCATGGCCAAATATTCTGGTATTTGGACTGGTGACAACCATTCATGGTGGGAGCATTTAAAGCTCAATGTACAGATGATGCCAGGTCTGAACATGGCAGGATTTGTTTATTCGGGAGCTGATACAGGTGGTTTTGGCGGGAATGTCAGCCCAGAACTTTTAACAAGATGGCATCAATTTAGTTTGTTTACACCTTTGTTCCGAAACCATAGTGCAATGGGAACAAGACCGCAAGAACCATGGGCAATGGATGCAAAAACACTTAGCCTAATTCGTGATGTCATTAGATTACGCTATGCCTTGATTCCTTTTTTGTATTCTGAATTTATGGCTGCCGTTTTGGAGAACAAACTTTTGTTTGCGCCACTTTCCTTTTTTTATTCAGATCATTACAGCAGAAGTGTAGAAGATCAAGTTATGTTTGGTGATGGTATTATGCTGGCACCAGTTTACACGCAAAACGCCAGAGGCAGAATGACATATTGTCCTGAAGATATGGTGCTATGGAAAGCGGAAAACTATGAATCACTGTCAAAAGACCAGCTTACTCTCTTAGATCAAGGACACCATTATATTGATCTTAACTTATCACAGATACCAATTTTCATTAGGAAAAACAAATTAATCGTTTTAGTAAAGCCCAAAAACAGAGTGAATGATTTGGATTTAGCTGAAATCACAGTTATTGGCTTTGTTGATACGGTTGCTGAGTATACGCTTACAAATGATGATGGCTTTACAAAAGCCTATGAAACTCTAAAAACAAAGTTTACAGTAACACGAAAGACAGAGGGTTTTTCAATTCAAGTGGATACAAATGATGCTTCACTAGGTAAAGCAACATTTTATCTTATAGATGGCGATGGAGCTGTTCAAGTGACCGTTCAAGAGGGTCAGGATACAGGGATTTCCATGGTGTAAATAATTTTTTAAAAAATTGGAAACGTTTCCAAGGAGGTTAATTAGAATGATGATTGAATCGGTAAAGGGTTTTCTTAAATCCGAGTTTGGTACAAACCTGGATAAAGCAACAGAGCAGGAGGTGTACTATGCACTTTCAAAAACTGTAATGTCTCAGATTGCAGATCAATGGCGCAAGACAAAGGAAGCTCAATCCACTCAAAAACAAGCCGTTTATCTTTCAGCTGAATTTTTGATGGGGCGCGCTTTAGGCAATAATTTAATGAACTTAAAACTTTATAAAGATATTGAAGCAGAACTGAGTGAACTGAAATTCTCTTTAAATGCTTTAGAAGAAAGAGAAGAAGATGCAGGACTAGGTAATGGTGGGTTAGGGCGTTTAGCCGCATGCTTTTTGGATTCTGCAGCGACATTGGATTTGCCGCTTAATGGGTATGGTATTCGGTATGACTATGGCATATTTAAGCAATATTTTAAAGATGGCTTTCAAAAAGAAACGGCAGACCACTGGTTAAAAAATGGCGATCCATGGTCCATTCGCCGTGAGAATGAAGCGCAAATTGTGCGCTTTTCAGATGGAGACATAAAAGCAGTTCCATATGACACACCAATTGTTGGCTATGATACAAGCACGGTAAATACATTAAGGTTATGGAAGGCAGAGCCTTTGGAACCATTTGATTTTGAACTTTTTAACGACCAGGAATATGATGAAGCCGTTGAAAAGAAAAACAGAGCTGAGGATATTTCGCGCGTGTTGTATCCAAATGATTCCGAAGAAAAAGGGAAAATCCTAAGATTGAAACAGCAGTACTTTTTCGTTTCTGCATCATTGCAAGAATTGGTGGCAAAATTTAAAAAGACTCATGGCAAACATTTTGATAAGTTTCCTGAAGTCTATGCTGTTCAACTGAATGATACACATCCAGTTGTTGCCATTCCAGAATTAATGCGAATTTTAATTGATGAAGAAAACCTGAGTTTTAAACGCGCATGGGAAATTTCCAGGAAAACATTTGCTTATACCAATCATACAATTCTACAAGAGGCACTTGAAAAATGGTGGGTTGGGTTCTATAAGGAGTTGTTGCCACGAATCTATGAGTTGATTGAAAAAATAGACAAGCAATTTGTTGCTGAATTAAAGCATGCGGGATATGAAAAAGCACAGATTGAAGCGATGCGTATAATTAAAGACAATATGATCCATATGGCTTATCTTGCAATTTATGGAACCCATGCAACCAATGGTGTTGCAGCACTGCACACGGAGATTTTAAAAGATCAAGAATTGAAGGAATGGTATGCACTTTATCCGCAAAGATTTCAAAACAAAACCAATGGTATTACTCAAAGAAGATGGCTTAAGCTAGCAAATAGGGAATTGTCTGATATGATAACTGAACTTTTGGGGAATTCAAATTGGGCAAAAGAATTGTCTGACCTTCGTAAATTGGAAGATTATAAGTCGGATGAAGCTGTTTTAAATCGTTTTTTGGCAATTAAGAAAGCAAAAAAAATAGAACTTGCTGAGTATATCAAAGAAGTTGAGGGGATAGAGATTGATCCGAATTCAATTTTTGACATTCAAATTAAACGATTACATGAGTACAAAAGACAACTGTTAAATGCATTCCAAATTTTGAATCTATACTTTGACCTTAAAGAGAATCCAAAATTGGATATCGTACCAAGAACTTTTATTTTTGGTGCTAAAGCTGCGCCAGGATATTTTAGGGCCAAAGGCATTATAAAGTTTATCAATGAAATTGCAAGGAAGGTTAACAATGATCCTGATGTGAATGCTAAGCTTAAAGTTGTATTCGTGAGCAATTACCGAGTTTCATATGCTGAAAAACTTTTTCCAGCAGCTGACTTGTCAGAACAAATTTCAACAGCTGGAAAAGAGGCATCTGGAACTGGAAATATGAAATTCATGCTAAATGGCACACCAACTATTGGGACACTTGATGGTGCCAATGTGGAAATTGTGGAAGAAGCTGGACTTGAAAACAATTATATATTTGGCCTTAAAGTTGAAGAAATTGAAGCCATTAAAGAAAGTTATGACCCCGTAGCAGTTCTCGAATCGAATCCAAGATTAAAGCAAATTGTAGAAACTCTAATTGACGGAACTTTTGATGATGGTGGTACGGGTATGTTTAAAGATCTATATGATGCACTTCTAGAAGGCGCAACATGGCATACAGCAGACAATTATTTTGTACTTCAAGATTTCGACAGTTATGTGGCAGCTCAAAAGCAAGTTGATGCTGATTACCGAGACCGATTGGCTTGGGCTCAAAAATGTTGGATGAATATCTGTGGTGCAGGGAAATTTAGTTCTGACCGCACAATCAAAGAGTATGCAAATGATATTTGGCATATAAATCGCATTGATGTATAATTGTCTTATCAAATTTAGTGGAGGACAATGTGTATATAGGAATTGATTTAGGTGGCACCAACATTGCCGGAGGTTTGGTAGTGGATAGCGGTGATATTATAAAAAAGACTTCTGTTCCAACCGACCCGTCTAGAGGTGCAGACGCTGTTATTGCAGATATTTTGAAGGTGATTTACAGTTTGTTAGAAGGTCTTGAACCTAACGTCGTAAAGGGTGTTGGTATTGGAATCCCTGGTATTGCGGATCCACATACCGGTGAAGTGATAGCTTGTGTGAATCTGAACTGGTATCATGTACCCTTAAAGGACAGACTGCAAACGGCAATTGACTTGCCGATATATATTGACAATGATGCCACAGTGGCTGCTGTAGCAGAATTTAGTGTTGCACAACAAGGAAAATACAGCAATGCAGTGATGTTGACGCTTGGCACTGGCGTTGGTGGCGGTATTATCCTGGACGGCAAGGCAATATCTGGGCATCATGGTATCGGGTCTGAACTGGGGCATATGATTGTAGGCGAAGGCCTGTATGATTGCAATTGTGGCAGAAATGGGTGCCTAGAGACTTTCGTCTCATCTTTAGCCATTATTAGGTACGCCAAACATTTGCTGATTGAAACACCGGAGTCCTTAATACTGGAATATGCAAAGGGTGATTGGGATCAAATTAATGGTGAAATTATTTTTAAAGCGGCCATGCTGAAAGATCCTGTGGCTGTGAAAGTCATAGACAGAATGGTAAAATATCTTGCAATAGGAATTATGAATACTGTTAGTTTTATCGATCCTGAAATTGTCGTTTTAGGTGGGGGCTTAGCCAATGCTGGAGATTTTCTTTTAGATAAGGTTAAAACCACCGTTGAGGCACTCAAATATTTTAAAGCTACAGACTGTGCACGTGTAGAACTTGCGAAATTGAAAAATGATGCAGGTATTATTGGTGCGGCAATGTACGCAAAAATTCAGGATTAAAGAAAAGAAAGGACAAAAATATGGGTCATATCAAATTTGATTATACAAACGCAATGATTCAGCCACATGAATACACAAATCTAAAAAAGCAGGTAGAGCTGGCACATCAGATGTTACATGAAGGAAATGGACCAGGGAATGACTATATAGGGTGGCTTGATTATCCTGAGAATTTCAATCGTGAAGAGTACGAGAGAATTAAGGCATCTGCAAAAAGAATTGCATCCAATTCAGACGTGCTAATTGTTATTGGTATTGGTGGTTCTTATTTAGGTGCTAAGACTGTGATTGATGCCTTATCGCACACATTTTATAACGAGCTCCCTAAAGAAAAACGTAAGGGGCCTAAGATTTATTTTGCAGGTCATCAAATTAGTGGCACTTACTTGACAGAATTACTGGAAATGATACAGGATCAAGATGTAAGTTTAAATGTGATTTCCAAATCTGGAACAACAACAGAGCCTGCAATTGCATTCCGTGTGTTAAAAAAAGCCCTTGAAGACAAATACGGGAAAGAGGGCGTGAAATCTAGAATATATGCCACGACAGATTCTGAAAATGGCGCGCTTAGAAAATTAGCCAATGCAGAAGGCTATGAATCGTTTGTGATTCCGGCAAATGTTGGCGGTAGGTATTCTGTACTCACACCTGTTGGCTTATTGCCGATAGCAGCAGCAGGCATAGATGTTGATGCCTTAATGGCTGGTGCAGCAGAGGGCATGAAAGAATACGGAAATCCGAATGTTGATGAGAACCCAGCTTATCAATATGCTCTTGTAAGAAACGTTTTATATCGAAAAGGGAAGGCAATTGAAGCGCTTGTGAACTATGAACCTTCTATGGCGTTTTTATCAGAGTGGTGGATGCAACTTTTTGGTGAAAGTGAAGGGAAAGATGGTAAAGGCCTTTTCCCAACCAAGCTCAACAATACAACTGATTTGCATTCTATGGGCCAAATGGTACAAGATGGACCAAGGCATTTGTTTGAGACAGTCGTTCGCGTAGAAGCGTTTGAAAAAGATATTGTGATTGAATCGGATGCGCTTAATTTGGATGGGCTCAATTACTTATCTGGAAAAACAATGAGTTATGTCAATGACAATGCTTTTAAAGGAACACTCGAAGCACACTTGGATGGAAATGTGCCAAATTGTGTAATTTCTATGTCGCAAAAGGATGCCTTCACACTGGGAAAATTGCTTTATTTCTTCATGAAAGCATGTGGTATCAGCGGGTATGTTTTAGGTGTTAATCCGTTTGATCAACCGGGTGTTGAGGCATATAAGAAGAACATGTTTAGATTGCTTGGAAAATAAAACCATATATTTTGTGGTGGATTAAGGACTTAAGTACTATATATGGTATGAAAGAGAAAAGAAAATGAATTCTTTTCTCTTTTTTTTGCTAGGAATACGTTTACAAGCTTAAAAGTGGGTGGTACAATATATAGGTACGATACGCAAAAATGATACTAAATATAGTATTTGAGAGCATTTGAGCTTAAAATGGAGGGGTGTAGCAAATGAAAGTCGTTAAAAGGGACGGAACGGTTGTTGAATTTGAAGTTTATAAAATTACACGTGCAATTGAAAACGCAATGAAAGAAACGACAGTTGGTATTGATGAACCACTTTGTAAGGCAATTGGCGAGCAAATAGTAGAAGTTGCGGATAACAGGGATAAACCGATTTCAGTAGATGAAATTCAAGATTTAGTGGAAGATTTGTTGATGGAAAGCCCCAGAAAAGATGCGGCAAAAAAATACATTATCTATAGAAATGAAAAAGATAAAACCCGTTTAAGTCGAAAAAAAGAAGATCACCGTTTGCTAACGGATGAATTTATGAGTAAATACAAGCACAGGAATTCTCCAATGGATCAGTTGGGTAATTTTGTTTATTATAGAACGTATTCTAGGTGGTTACCTGCTGAAAAGAGACGTGAGTATTGGTGGGAAACCGTCAGAAGAGCGGTTGAATATAACTGTGCCATCGTTAAAACGACTCGGGCAGAAGCTGAGGAACTTTTTGACAACATTTTCAATTTAAGACAATTTTTGTCTGGTAGAACATTTTGGGTTGGTGGTACACCTGTAGCCAAGCATTATCCAATGGCCAATTATAATTGTAGTTTTCAAGTCGTTGATAGTTTTGATTCATTTAAAGACATCTTCTATTTACTTATGATTGGGTCTGGAGTTGGCATTAGAATTTTATCCGATGATGTGGCACAATTGCCAAAAGTAAGAACTGATTTTGAGGTGGTTCATAAAGATTATACCCCGCTTCCAAGATCAGAACGTGAAGATAATACCAGTTTGGAGTTCTTTTATAATAACACCGTAAAAATTACAATTGGGGATTCTAAAGAAGGTTGGGTTCAATCGTTAGATTTCTTCTTGAAATTGATTCATACAAACGAATATAGAAACATTAAAACCATTATTATTGACTATGATCATGTAAGACCTAAAGGTGAAAAACTTAAAACTTTTGGCGGAACAGCAAGTGGACACACAAGTTTGAAGAATATGTTCCACAAAATAGACCGGGTTGTAAAAAAAGCGGGTTTTTTAGTGGAAGCAAAGCAAGTTAAATTGCGACCAATCGATTGTTTGGATATTGCAAATGTAATCGGAGAAAATGTTGTTGTTGGAGGCGTTAGGCGGACAGCGGAAATTGTGCTTCTCGATGCAGATGACAAAGAATCTATTGAAGCAAAAAGCAAACTTTATACAATGGAAGATGGTAAATGGGTTGTTAATGAAGAAATTCTGCACAGACAAATGAGTAACAATTCTATTTATTATAAAGAAAAGCCAACCCGAGAAATGATTAAGTGGCAATTGGAGAGAATGCGTTATTCTGGAGAGCCTGGTTGGGTCAATGAAGTTGCTGGCTCTCTCAGACGACCGAATTTTAACGGCGTTAATCCTTGTGGTGAAATTCTCTTGGACAATAAGGGCCTATGTAATTTAACAACAATTAATGTCTATGCATTTGTGGATGAAAATGGTAAATTGGATTTGGCAGGTCTATTAAAAGCACAAAGATTGTCGGCAAGATCAAGCTACCGTATGACTTGTGTAGAACTCGAACTTCCTTTGTGGAACAATGTTCAGCAAAGAGATAAATTGCTAGGATGTTCTTTGACTGGGTGGCAGGACATGGTAAATGCCACAAGCATGTCGCTGGAAGACCAAAAAAACTTATTACGCCAGTTGAGAGACGCTGCTAAAAAAGAAGCAGAAATGTACGCAGCAGAATTAGGTGGCCGTGTACCGCTCTTGGTAACGACTGTAAAACCTGAAGGCACACTGTCTCAATTGCCAGGGGTTTCAAGTGGTGTTCATTATTCTCACTCACCTTATTATATTAGACGTGTAAGAATCAATTCGCATGACCCGCTGGTGCAAGTTTGTGAGGAATTAGGGTATTCAGTTTTACCTGAAATTGGACAAGATGCAGAAACCTGCACAACAAAAGTGGTCGAATTTCCATGTAAGGCTCCGGATGGCAAGACGAAATATGATGTTTCTGCCATTGAGCAATTGGAAACTTATAAGATGTTTATGGAGCACTATGTAGACCACAATTGTTCGATAACCGTTCATGTTCGCCCTGAGGAATGGGATGCAGTTGAAGAATGGGTCTATAACCATTGGGATGAGACGGTCGCCCTATCATTCTTGCCACTTGATGATAGTTTCTATCAAATGATGCCGTATGAGGCTATAGAAGAAACCGAATACACCAAACGCGTGAGTGAAATGAAGCCATTTAGACCTTCTTTGATTACAAAATATGAAAAAGAAGAAGTTGAACTCGATATTGGAACAGAAGGTTGTGAAACGGGCGCTTGTCCAGTTAGATAAAACAGGAGGAAGCTATGACAACTCAAGACCTAATGAAAATTGCACTTGATTTAGCAGGATTGGATACAATGCCAGAGGATACTGTCATCTATCAGGAAGGGTCAGAGATTCATAAAGTATTAATTGGAATTGATATGGAAACGCCAGAATTGTTATTGGCAAAGCAACTTGGATATGATCTAGTGGTGAGCCACCATCCTAAAGGCGATACAGCAACAACTGATTTTCATAAAGTAATGGCTGTTCAGATTGATCGTATGCTATCATTTGGCATTCCGGTGAATAAGGCGCAGAAAATGTTGCGCAAAAAACAGAAATCTGTAGAAATAGGCAGCCATGTTTCCAACTATGACCGTCATCCTTCAGCAGCTAGACTTATGAAGATGCCATATATGAACATTCATATGCCAGCGGACTTAATTGGTGAACGGTTCGTTCAAAAATATTTGGATGAGAAATTTGAAGAATCGCCTAAGGCAACTTTACAAGATGTTATTGATGCCTTGAACACACTTGAAATATATAAAAATGCAAAGGCAAACCCAGTTATTAGATGCGGTGGAAAAGAAGATTATGCAGGAAAAATTGCGGTTCTGTATGCTGGGGGAACCAATGGTGGCGCTGATGTTTACAAGGCATATTTTGATGCAGGTGTAGGGACAATCGTTGCGATGCATGCACCTGAAGATGTGATATCCGCAGTTCGAGAGCAAAATATTGGCAATATTATTGTAGCTGGACATATGGCCAGTGATTCGATTGGACTTAATGCCATTATTGCAGCTTGGGAAGAACGTGGACTAAGTGTTGATAAAATGTCAGGGATTTTATAATAAAAATATAGTTTTAAAAAAATGCGTGCTCTTGGATACTTTCTGAGAGCACTTTTTTTATTTTTTTCGGAATACAGAAGGAGTTTTGCGAAATTTATAGAATATTACAAATAATGCAACAATTCATTCAAATCCAACTGAGAGGAGAACTTTTACGTATGAAGAATTACACGGTTGACAAAATTAGAAACGTCGCATTTTTAGGTCACGGAGGAAGTGGAAAAACAACATTGGCTGAAGCATTGCTTTTTACTACAAAAGTTATTAGCCGAATGGGAAAGGTCGAAGATGGAAATACCGTTTCGGATTATGATAAAGAAGAAATCAATAGAGGTTTTAGTATCAGCACAGCGGTGGTGCCAATTGAATGGCAAGACCATAAATATAACTTCTTAGACACACCAGGTTATTTTGACTTTGTTGGAGATGTATTTGGTGCTTTAAGGGTTGCAGGTGGCGCAGTAATTATGGTAGATGCATCATCAGGGATAGAAGTTGGTACTGAAAAGGCATGGAATTTTACTGAAAAACGGAATATGCCTAAAATCATTTTTTTAAATAAGATGGACAAGGATAATGTAAATTATGTAAAAGTTATAAAAGAGTTAAAAGATACTTTTGGGAAAAAAATTGCGCCATTTTGTATTCCAATGGGAGAAGGCCCTGAATTTAGAGGTTTTGTCAATGTTGTTGATATGATTGGACGTGAGTTTAATGGAAAGCAATGTGTTGATGCGGCTATTCCAAAAGACATGGAACCGAGAATCAAACCTATTAGGGACATGCTTATTGAAGCGGTTGCTGAAAGTGATGAAGAACTCATGATGAAATATTTTGAAGGGGAAGAATTTTCGATAGAGGAGATTCATGAAGGCCTTCGAAAAGGTGTTATCTCGGGTGATATTGTTCCAGTTGTTGTAGGGGCTGCAGAAAAACGAATTGGAATCCATACGTTAATGGACATGATCTTTGATTATTTTCCAACACCAAAGGAATTGAGTGATGGTGTTTACCAGGGCGCGCATCCTGAAACGGGAGAAACTGAACTAAGGAAAGTCGAGACTTCAGAACCGTTTTCAGCATTTGTATTTAAAACGATTGTAGATGCTTTTGTGGGCAAGATATCTCTTTTCAAAGTGTACTCGGGTGAAGCTAAAAAAGACATGGAAATTTTAAATGCCAATAAGGATGAAAAAGAAAAATTTGGGAATTTATTCTTGATGCGTGGTAAAGAACAGCTGGAAGTGGATTCTGTAATTGCTGGGGATATTGGTGCAACTGCAAAATTACAACATACTGAAACAGGTGACACACTTTGCGATCGAGATCATCCGATTCAATACAACAGCATGAACCTCCCAAAACCCGCACTTTTCCAAGCAATTGAACCTAAGTCAAAAGGGGATGAAGAAAAAATTGTGTCTTCATTGCACAGACTGACTGAAGAAGACCCATCATTTATTATTGAGCGTAATAAGGAAACCAAACAGACGCTACTAGGTGGTCAGGGGACAATGCAGATTCAGGTTATTACAAGTAAATTGAAAAATTTATTTGGTGTTGAAGTAACGCTTGAAGGCCCAAAAGTAGCTTATCGTGAAACCATTAAAAGTGTGGCGACGGTTCAAGGAAAGCATAAAAAACAATCTGGTGGTGCTGGACAGTATGGAGATGTTCACATTAAGTTTGAACCTTCCAATGAGATTTTTATATTTGAAGAAAAAATATTTGGAGGCTCAGTTCCAAGACAGTATATTCCGGCGGTTGAAAAGGGATTGTTAGAGTCTTGTGAAAAAGGTGTTTTAGCAGGATGTCCTGTTGTAAATATCAAAGCGACCCTGCTTGATGGGTCATACCATGCTGTGGACTCTTCGGAAATGGCATTTAAAATGGCTGCTCACATTGCCTTTAAAAAAGGTATGGAGCAGGCAAAACCAGTTCTTTTGGAGCCAATAGCCCATGTTGAAATTTATATTCCAGATGAGTATATGGGTGACATTATGGGAGATATGAACCGTAGACGTGGTCGAATATTAGGTATGGAGCCAGATGAAGTCGGTTATCAGAAAGTTATCGCTGAAGCGCCGCAGTCAGAAATGTTTGAATATGCTACGGACTTGAGATCCATGACACAGGCGCGCGGTTGGTTTAGTATGCGTGTTGAACGGTATGAAGAAGTTCCAATGCAAATAGCCGTTAAAATTATTGAACAAATAAAAGCGGATAATGAATCTAAATAAATGGGACTAAAATAAGAGGACGCTGGGGGGCGTCCTCTTATCTGTGCATAGAAAAGTATATTTGTGCTTTCCTTTGTAAAGGGTTATTGATAAACTATAAAGTAGTGAATAGGAGGTGCAAAATGCTCAATTATAATTTTGATGAAAAGTCCAATGATGTAATCAATAATGCCTTTGCCAGTGCCCGGGATTTAGGGCACGCTTTTGTAGGAACAGAGCATCTTGTACTTGGCCTATCGATGATTAGTGGTGTAAAGCTGTCTGAAGTCCTTGATGATTATGGGGTTACAACAGAGCGCTTGAATGAGGAAATTATCAAATTAATTGGTAGAGGGAAGGGTGGCAACAGTATTGAAGATTATACTCGGCACGCTAAAGATGTTTTGAGGCGGAGCTATGGCTACGCGTTAAAGACGAACAATGCTGAAATTATGCCAGAGCACATTTTTTTATCTATTATGCATGAAAACCAGTGCATGGGGTATCGTATATTGAAAAATTCGGGACTTGATTTTTCTAAAATTTTATTAGAACCTACGCCAAAGATTGGAAAAATAATAAAAGAAAATCAAAGTGGTGCATTTGAAATAAAGACAATGGACTTACTTGAGTCTTATGAAGAAAAAGACGCGTTACAAATGGGTGTAGATCTCACTGAAATGGCGAAAGATGTTCCTTTTGAAGATGTTTTTGGTCGAGATGGTATTATTGATCGTATGATTCAAGTTCTTTCACGCAAAACGAAAAACAATATCTGCTTGGTAGGCGATCCAGGGGTAGGGAAAACTGCTATTGTGCATGGGTTGGCAAACCGTTTGGCTTCAAGAAATTTATCTGAAGAATTGAAGGGGAAGCGTTTAATTGAAGTGAACATTGCTTCTCTTGTGTCTGGGACTTCATATCGCGGACAATTTGAGGAACGCATGCAAAAATGGATGGAACAACTTTTGAGAGATGACGACGTGATTGTTTTTTTTGATGAATTTCATAACTTAATTGGGACCGGTGCAACTGGTGAAAAATCTCTCGATGCAGTTGGTCTTATGAAACCTCATCTTGCAACGGGTAAAATTCAACTCATTGGTGCAACAACTTATGAAGAATTTCATAAGTACATTGAACCAGATCAGGCTTTAGTTAGACGATTAACCCTTGTAGATGTTGATGAACCAAGTGACACTGAAGCTTTGGATATTATGAGGCATATTAAGGTGAACTATGAGCAGCATCACAATGTTATTATTTCAGAGGAAGCAATTGAAAGTGCGGTGTACCTATCCAAGCGATATATTATAGGGAGACGTTTGCCGGACAAGGCGATTGATTTAATAGATGAAGCTTGCTCTCGAAAACGATTTGAGAATCTAAAAAATCTTGAACTTATAGATGAATTAAAATACCGTTTAAATCGGTTGAGGCAAGAAAAAGAAGACAGTTTATTGGAAATGGACCTGGTACGCGCTTCGAAAATTCAAGATGAAGAAAAGAAAATATTGTCAAGTATTGAAAAAGATGAAGCGATTAAGACGCTAATGGCCACCCAAAAATTAGTTGTTACAAAATCTGATGTTGAGCATGTCGTTTCAGAGTGGACGGGTGTTCCGATTCACAAAATGTCCGCTTTTGATGTTGAACGGTTAAGACAATTGCCAGAACACTTAGGTGCGCGTATCTTAGGTCAAAATCATGCAGTTGAGTCGGTTTCACGCGCTCTAAAACGCATGAGAATTGGAATTCAAACCCCAAATCGACCGACGGGCGTGTTTATGTTTGTAGGGCCAACAGGGGTTGGCAAAACTGAACTTGCAAAAACAATTGCAGAAATTTATTATGGCGATGAAAGACAGTTGATCCAAGTGGACATGTCAGAGTATATGGAAAAGCATTCGGTATCAAAATTAATAGGGTCACCTCCAGGCTATGAAGGGAATCGAGAAGGTGGACATTTAACAAATGCAGTAAAGAAGAACCCGTATTCAGTGGTTTTGTTTGATGAAGTGGAGAAGGCGCATCCGGAAGTTTTGGATGTCCTATTGCAACTCATGGATGAAGGCAAGTTAAAAGATGGGAAAGGATTTTCAATTGATTTTAGAAATACATTGATTGTATTGACTTCAAATATTGGGTCTGAATTCAAGGCGAGTCGAAAAATGGGTTTTTCAACAGCCAATTCAGATATACTAGCAGAAGAATATGTTCGGGATGCTTGTAAGGCATATTTTAGGCCAGAATTTTTGAACCGAATTGATGAAGTGGTTGTTTTCAATCCACTGGATTTAGAGTCAGCAGCTTTGATTGTCAGACAGTATGTGGATGCATTTTCAAGACAAATGGCAATACGACAGATTGTTGTAAATGTTTCTGATACCGTATGTACTTATATTGCTGAACGGTATTATACGCAAGCATATGGCGCAAGACCCTTAAGTCGAGCTGTAGATCGAGAAATTAAGGATGTGGTTTCAGACATTCTTTTAGATACGGAATTTGCTAAAAATGAAATTTCATTTAATTATAATCAAGAGGATGGATGTGTGTATGTCGAAGACTAAAATGAAATACGTTTGTCAAAATTGTGGTTATGAGTCACCAAAATGGCTTGGAAAATGTTTGGATTGTGGTGCCTGGAATAGTTTTGTAGAAGAAATAACTGCGACAGCTCAAAAACCAGGTACGCTGGACATCTCGAGTCAGAGTACACCTCAAAAACTTAAAGATATTTTATTTGATGTGGAAGAGAGATATTCTACAGGAATGGGAGAACTTGATATCGTGCTAGGAGGGGGTGTTGTTAGAGGCTCTTTAATCTTAGTTGGCGGTGATCCTGGGATTGGCAAATCTACATTACTTCTTCAAGTTGCAGATAATCTTGGCAATCAAAATAGAAAAGTACTTTATGTATCTGGTGAGGAGTCTATAAAGCAAACGAAGTTGAGGGCGTCTAGGTTATCTGCTGATTCAGATATGCTTTTTATTGTGGCTGAAAACAATTTAGAGCGCATTAAACATCATGTAGACGCTTTGAAACCAGATGTTTTGGTTGTGGACTCTATTCAAACAGTCTATGGTTCTGAAGTGACTTCGGCGCCGGGAAGCGTCAGTCAGGTAAGGGAAGCAACCAATCAATTTATGAATCTTTCTAAAAAAAATGGTATAAGTACATTTTTGGTTGGACATGTGACCAAGTCGGGAAGTATTGCAGGCCCAAAGGTGTTAGAACATATGGTTGACACAGTACTCTATTTTGAAGGAGAGGGTCATAATCTTTTTAGAATATTACGGGCAGTAAAAAATCGATTTGGTTCTACAAATGAGATTGGCATCTTTGAAATGACAGGTCAAGGGCTAAAAGAGGTAGATAATCCCTCTAAAATATTCTTGTCTGGAAGTTCAAATCGTGAAGCAGGTTCAGTTGTGATTCCCACTATTGAAGGTACTCGAACTGTTTTAGTAGAAATGCAATGCTTGGTATCTCAAACAAATTTCAATATGCCTAGACGGATGGCAGTAGGCATTGACTATAATAAACTTGTGCTTTTGATAGCTGTTTTGGAGAAGAAGGTTGGTATGGTGCTCTACAACCAAGATGTATATATAAATGTTGTTGGCGGTATGAACATCGATGAGCCAGCTGCCGATTTGGCAATTGTAACGGCCATTGCTTCTAGCTTTAAAGAACGACGTTTTCCTGAGGATATGGTGGTTCTGGGTGAAGTTGGATTGACAGGTGAAATAAGAGCTGTGAATCAAGTTCAGCAAAGAATTAATGAGGCGGCCAAGATGGGATTTAAAAAAGCCCTGATTCCAAGTGCAAATCTAGAAGGCTTAAATCGTCCAAAAGAGATGCACGTTGTGGGCATGAAACATGTTGAAGAGGTGTTTAATTACTTTTTCTAAAAAAACCAATGTTTTGAGATGTCCTTCAAAACATTGGTTTAAATTTGGTCTAATATAGGCTGAATCGGCCAAGTGTACTGATTTTTTTGTATTCTTTCAAAACAATATCATACATATTAAGGTCTAACAAATTACATAAGGCGGCCACGTAAAACTCCAATCTGCCAAGTTCTTCTTCAATTTTATCTCGGCAAATAGGACAAGGCTCGCCAATAAGGTGCTCAGATTTGAAATCTTTTAGTTCCTCGTAAGACAAATCTTCAGGGAGATCTACTTTAGAAACGTCAATTTTTACACACCCGCAATTGGTAATGGTCTTGATTACTGCTCTGTTGGATTTTGATGCAGCTTCGTTGAGTTTGCTCACGATATCAAGTAGGTTGGCATGTCTTATAAGGACTTCATCTACTTTGTTTTGAAATTCGTCATAAATTAAATCTTTCATAGTATTTCATTCCTCCTATAGTAAGACTTTAAGTCGTGTAGGTTATTGGATGATTTCATTTTATCACAAATAAAAATAAACAAAAAGTAATAAAGATAAATAAAATAGGCATTTAAAAAGGGTTGACAATACTATTACCGAATAGTAAAATATAAGTTTGTTGTTTTTTGGTCAAAAATAGTGTATAATTAAAGAAAAACAAGATGCATGGAGGGATTTATGTTTAAAATCGGAGATAAAGTTGTGTACCCTATGCATGGAGCGGGTGTAATTGAAGCTATTGAAAAAAAGGAAATCTTGGGGGATGAACGAGATTTTTATGTGCTGAAATTACCAATCAAAAATATGAAAGTTATGTTGCCAATTGAAAACGCTGAAAACTTGGGTGTCCGTAATATTGTGGACAGCACGGTTCTTTCGCAAGTTATGACTGTACTTGCAGAAGACAAGGGCTCTATGCCAGACAATTGGAACAGAAGGTACCGTTCAAATCTTGAAAAGGTGAAGACTGGTGATATTTTTGAAGTGGCAAAAGTTGTTCGCAATCTAGAAATTTTAGATCGTGAAAAAGGACTTTCCACTGGAGAACGCAAAATGCTTAGTAATTCTAAACAAATCTTGGTGAGTGAGCTGATTTTAGCGAGAGACATTCAAGAAGATGAAGCTGTTTCGCTTGTTAACACAACTATTGGAAGTCATTAATTTTTTTAGGGTAAGCCCGAACTTTACAGTTCGGGTTTTTTGTTTGTTTGTTTTTCCATGTGTCTATGTTAAAATAAGGATATAACTTTGAAAGGAGGGTATTCGTGATTGAAAAAATTGTTAAATCCATCATAGCTTTTATTGGACTAAGCATTGGCGTTGTTTTTGGAATTTACATGACAGACTTTGTATATCCAAATCCATGGTTTGAGTTTGGTCGAATGGTTTATGCGATTTCGTTGCCTGTTTTATTTGGATTATTATTTGCATTTATAACTTTTGTGGCATCTAAACTCGTGATTGCTATTGGAAAAAAACTTGCTCAGATTGCACAAAATGAAATTGATAAAATTCCACAACAAGACCTTGTTGTTTCGTTTGTGGGCTTGGTGCTTGGGATGCTTTTTGCATTTTTAATTAGTGGGTTGTTTGATATTATTCCTTTACCTGTAATTGCAAATGCGCTTAAAATTCTTTCTTATATTTTCTTTGGGTATTTGGGCATTAGTGTTGCACAACGTATTGCAAGGGACAATGCAAAAGTTGGTGAATTGTCTCGGAAAATTTCTGCTACAAAAACAACTAAATCTAAAGATTTGGAACAAAAATTAAGGCCCAAATTATTGGACACAAGTGTCATTATTGATGGACGAATCGCCGACATATACAAATCGGGCTTTATAGAAGGTGATATTGTAATTCCTGAATTTGTTTTAAGAGAACTTCAACATATTGCGGATTCTGCTGATGCTCTGAAAAGAAATAGAGGACGTCGCGGTTTAGATGTCTTGAAAATGATTCAGCAGGAGCTCCCAGGGCGCGTAAAAATCGTTGATGAGGATTTTGAAGATGTTCAAGAAGTGGATATTAAGTTGATTAAATTAGCACAAAAGTATAATGGTGCAATTGTTACAAACGATTATAACTTAAATAAAGTAGCATCACTTCAAGACGTTTTTATTTTGAACATCAATGAACTTGCAAATGCCGTAAAACCGGTTGTGATACCTGGAGAAGAAATGGTTGTTCAAGTTATTAAAGAAGGAAAAGAATCCAATCAAGGTGTTTCTTACTTGGATGATGGTACGATGATTGTGGTTGAAGATGGGAAAAAATTTATTCATGAGACAATTGAAGTTCTTGTTACAAGCGTCTTGCAAACTGCTGCTGGTAGAATGATCTTTGTAAAACCTAAACAATAGTATAGTGACTAAGAAGGTTTTTTAGAAGCCTTCTTATTTTTTTGATATAATAGAAAAGGAATTTAAAAGAAAGTGTGGCGTTTACAGTGTATAATGGAAAGCGAATAGGGGCTATTATTCCAGCGGCAGGAATAGGGCAACGCATGAAGCGTACGGGTCATAAGCAATTTTTGACTGTTGGTGGCAAAGAAATTCTTGAATGGACACTTTATAATTTGATGAAAACGGTAACCATTGATGAAGTTTGGATCATTGCACCTCAAGCGTCTATTGAAGAATTAAAAGATAAAATAAAGCGGTGGAATATCTTATATGACTTTAATAGGCCAATCCATGTTAGACCTGGGGGTGAAACACGTCAAGCCTCTGTTTTCAAAGGGTTGTCGTATATTGATAATTCAGTGGATTGGGTCGTTGTTCACGATGGGGTGAGACCATTTGTTGACTCAAGTTGGCTTGAAAACAATTTACACCATATGTCAGATTCAGATGCGGTGGTTGCCGCAATTCCTTCAATAGATACTCTAAAACAGGTGGATGAGAGGGGATATGTTGTATCTACTCTTGATCGAAGTTGTGTTTGGCAGATACAAACACCTCAGGTTTTTGTATACAAAGAGTTGCTTGCGGCACATTACAAAGCTATTGAATCTATGTTCGAAGCCACTGATGACGCTGGCTTGGTCGAAAGGCTTGGGTATAAAGTAATGCTCTGTGAAGCAAACAGAAATAATATAAAAATTACAACACCTGAAGATTTGGTTTTTGCAGAGGCGATTATAAACAGTTTGAAAGCAGGTGACTTATGAAAGTTGGACTTGGATATGATGTACATCAATTGGTTGAGGGACGTCCATTAATAATAGGTGGCGTCCATTTGCCTTATGATAAAGGTTTGCTTGGCCATTCGGATGCAGATGTATTAACACATGCTGTAATGGATGCAATTTTGGGAGCATTGGGTAAAGGTGACATTGGGAAGCATTTTCCGGACACAGATGACCGGTATAAAAACATTTCAAGTATTGAGCTTCTTAAGGAAGTTCAAAAAAGTTTAGAGTCTTCGGATTATAAAATTGGAAATATTGATGCTGTGATTGTTGCTCAAAAGCCTAAAATGGCCCCTTTTTTAGAAGCAATGGTAAGCCGGCTGGCGCGTGTTCTTAAATGTGACTTAAGCCAGATTAACATAAAAGCAACCACAACTGAGCGTCTTGGTTTTGAAGGGCGAGAAGAGGGAATATCCGCTCATGCCATTGTAATGATTGTTAAATGGGAGGTTTAAATGTCAGAGAACTATAAGTTTTGTCAACACAAAAAATGCGAATTTTTTCCGTGCCATTCAGGTGTAAAAGAATCTGAGTTTAATTGTTTGTTTTGCTATTGTCCCCTCTATATGCTTAAAGAAGAGTGTGGTGGAGATTATGTTATGACAAATGGAATCAAGGATTGCAGCAATTGTACAAAACCTCATGAGCCGGGTGGATATGAATACATTATGAGTAAGATGAAGCTCGTGATTGAAAGGGGTTCCAATTTTTAGTATAATAGGCGGGAAGAAAAATAGGAGGTTTATATGAAACCAAGATTAAGATTTGCGCCAAGTCCAACAGGATATGTTCATATAGGTGGGCTTAGAACTGCGCTTTATAATTATTTATATGCAAAAAAACATGATGGTACATACCTTTTAAGGGTTGAAGACACAGATCAATCTAGACTTGTGGAAGGTGCTATAGAAGGCATGATTGACGCAATGACATGGGCCGGTGTTGTTCATGATGAAGGCCCTTTTATGGATGATGCATCAGGACGGGTTGTTGAACGCGGTGAGTATGGGCCTTATATTCAGTCAAAGAGACTGGATGTGTATAGAAAACATGCAAGTGACTTGATTGACTCGGGGCATGCCTATTACTGTTTTTGTACCAAGGAACGATTGGAGGCAGTGCGTGAGACGCAAAAGGCGAGTGGTTTAACACCAAAGTATGATGGACATTGCCGGAACTTGTCAAAAGAAGAAGTGGCAGAAAAACTCGCAAATGGTGTTCCGCATGTTGTGAGACTTAAACTTCCAGAATCAAGAACTATAGAATTTGAAGATGCAATCAAGGGTAAGGTATCTGTTTGCACGGATGATTTGGATGATCAGGTATTGATGAAGACTGACGGATTTCCAACTTATCATATGGCTGTTGTGGTGGATGATCACTATATGGGAATTACGCATGTGGTCCGTGGCGATGAGTGGCTTATTTCAACACCAAAACACATTTACACGTATGAAGCCTTTGGTTGGCAAGCACCACAATTTGTACACTTACCGGTTATTTTAAGTCAGTCAAAGAAAAAGCTTAGCAAGCGTGAAGGTGATGTTTCAGTAGATGATTTCAAGAAAAAAGGGTATTTGCCAGAGGCGCTGGTGAATTACATTGCACTTGTTGGGTGGTCACCAGAAGATGGTACTGAAATTATGGACATGAAAACTTTGATTGATAAATTTTCTTTTGAACGGGTATCTAAATCAAGCGGTGTCTTTGACGTGGATAAGTTAAACTGGATGAACAATCAGTATATTCGAGCTTATGAGTTGGACCGTCTTATTGATATTGCAAAACCATTTTTTGTGGCTTCTGGATACGCAGATGAAACGTCATTTGAAGCGAACAAAGCGCATTTTGCTTTGATACTGGACATATTGAGAGAACGTTTAAACCGTCTGGATGAAATTGGGGCATATTATAATCTGTTCAACAACAATAAACTGATACTTGAAGATGAAGAGGCAAAATCCATGATAGAAATGGAACATGTAGGTGATATGCTGAAATGCTTTGCTGATAAGTTGGAAAGTTATGAATCTGTTGTTGCAGATGATGTTAAAAAGATTTTGAAAGAAGTGCAAAAAGAGACTGGCCATAAAGGGAAAAACTTGTTTATGCCTGTTCGAGTAGCTCTAACGGGTCAAGTACATGGACCTGATATAGCGCGTGTCATTGAAGTGATTGGTACTGTGAATGCAGTTGAACGTGTTAGATACAGTATAGACTGTTTTTGTCAATAAGATTTGGATCTGAGGGCTTTTGCATTGCACAGCCCTCATTTTCTTAAATATGGAGATGGATAATGAACGAATTCTTGGAATTTGCTGAGATGAAACAAATGGATGAAATGGCGGTTCGCATGATGAATCCGCTTAAACTGGCGTTTCTGGGGGATGCTATATATGAAGCCTATATCAGAACTTATTTAATGACACAGCACGTTATGACACCACACGAAATGTCAAAAATGTCACGTAAATTTGTTAAGGCTTCGGCTCAAGCTGAAGCTGTTCACGCAATAAAACCTTTGTTAAGTGAGTCTGAATGGCAAATGATTAAAAGGGGAAGAAATCAGAATTCTGCATCTGTACCTAAAAATGCAGTTTTGGCAGATTATAGATATGCTACAGGATTTGAAGCTTTAATTGGGTATCTTTATTTAACAAATCAAAAGACGCGTCTTTATGAAGTTGTTCATGAAGTGATTAAGGTGTTGACAAAAGAGGAGGCGTCAAAAGATGAATCCTAAATATATAAAATATTGGATTGGGCTTACGCTTGTTTTATGTGTCATTTTAGGGATTAAATCTTTTTTTATAGATCCAGTTAAATTGGATAGTCCTGAAAAAAAGGAAATTGTGGAACAAATGCAGGTCATCATTGATGAACAATATGACCACTCGATTTTCACCACAGGAATTGTGAAAGTTAGGATCATTGAGGTGAAAGCAGATGGACCGGACAATTTTAAGGGACATTATCGGAAATATTTGCTGGGTATTTTTCCAATAGGAGACACTTACTTTTCATCAAAAGAAGATATGGAGGGGCTATGAAAGTACAATTGCTTGCACATACACCGGATCCTGAGCGCATTATAGCTGGTGCGGCCAAATTATGCTATTCAGCTGTAGGCATTGATGCACTTAATGAAAAATTGGATTCTGAATCTGTGACCAGTTTCTTAAATAAACTAATGGCACTCGGACACGAGTCACCTCTGGAACACGTTTCGTTTACATTTGGAATTGAGGGTGTGAGCAGAGTCTTGACACACCAACTGGTTAGGCATAGGATTGCTTCTTATTCCCAGCAATCACAACGTTATGTAAAGTTGGATGCCTTTGAGTATGTCACACCGCCGGCCATACTTAAGATTCCTAAAGCAAAAGCCCTATTTGATCAAGCCATGGCAGAGGATCAAAAGATATATAATGAACTGACTGAAATCTTGGAAAACGGGTATTATAAAGAAATGATTGCTGCTGGAATGACAGAAAAAAAGGCCCGCTCTCAATCTGAAAAAAAAGCAGTTGAAGATGCGCGGTTTGTTTTTCCAAATGCTTGTGAAACAAAGATAGTGGTTACAATGAATGCAAGGAGTTTAATGAATTTTTTTAACCACAGATGTTGCAATCGGGCTCAGTGGGAAATACAGGCTTTGGCGATAGAGATGTTGAGAATTGTTAGAGGCGTAGCGCCTGGGATTTTCAACAATTCCGGTCCAGGCTGCCTTGTAGGCCCATGTCCTGAAGGCAAAATGACTTGTGGTGAAATTAATGAGGTGCGTCAGTTTTTTAAGACGCTTTAACAATAAGGAGTGGCCATGCTAGAAGATATAATATATGGAAGAAATCCAATTTTTGAGGCAATGGAGTCGGGCAGAGAAATCAATAAGATTTTAATATCAGAGACATCCAAGGACCGTACGGTTCAAAAAATTATTGACTTAGCCAAAAATAAGAATCTATTAATTCAATATGTAGATAAGAAGCAGTTGGATAAACTATGTGAAGGTGAAAATCATCAAGGTGTTATCGCTTATGTTGCGCCATTTAAATATTATGAAGTTGATGAAATCTTGGCTATGGCTTCGGAAAAGGGAGAGACACCTCTTTTGGTTATATGTGATGAAATTACAGACCCACATAATCTAGGGAGTATAATAAGAACTGCAAATGCGACGGGCGTACACGGGGTTATAATCCCAAAAAGAAGAAGTGCTGCTGTTAATCAAACTGTGGTTAAAACATCTTCTGGAGCAGCTGAATATGTACCGGTTGCAAAAGTTACTAACATTGTACAAACGATGGAACGTCTGAAAGAGGCAGGGGTATGGATTGTAGGAACCGATATGGGTGAGCAGACGTATTATGAAGCGAATTTAGAGGGGCCACTTGCTGTGGTTGTTGGTAATGAAGGAAAAGGGATTAGCCGTTTGGTTCGTGAAAAGTGTGATTTTCTTGTATCCTTACCCATGCTTGGACAGGTGAGTTCTCTAAATGCATCAGTTGCCTGTTCAATTGTACTCTACGAAGTCGTGCGACAGAGGAATCAGCGTAGATGACTTGACGCTGCCTTTGTGAATAATATATAATGATTCTATGACCTTTATTTAATAATTCAACCATTGGGAGGCAGCATTGATGGGACAAATGATAAAAACGGATCAAGATGTGATGGAAGACGAGTTGATTGTCGAATTGGCACGATCTGGAGACTCAAAGGCTCAAGAACTGCTGATTCAAAAATACAAGAACTTTGTCAGAAGCAAAGCGCGGGCATATTTTTTGATTGGGGCAGATAAGGAAGACATCGTACAAGAAGGCATGATTGGACTGTTTAAGGCAATGCGAGATTATCAACCAGATAAAGTAGCGTCTTTTAAGTCTTTTGCTGAATTGTGTATAAAGCGTCAAATTATAACCGCTATAAAAACAGCGACACGTCAAAAGCACATTCCGTTAAATTCATATGTGTCATTGAACAAACCAATTTTTGATGATGAATCGGATCGAACATTATACGATTTGATGGTTAATAGTAAGGATCAAAATCCTGAGCATTTAATGATTAAAAAAGAAGAGTTGGGGCTGATAGAAGAGAAAATGGGCGAGGTGCTTAGCGATCTTGAATGGAAAGTTTTGAATGCTTATTTGGAAGGGAAATCCTATCAGGAAATTTCTGTGGAGATGAACAAGCATGTAAAATCCATAGACAATGCACTTCAAAGAGTTAAAAAAAAGTTGGGAAAAGTAGTTGTGAATTTTAATTAGTCAGTAAACAAACAGAAGATGTTTGTTGTATAATATGTACATAATAATTAAGGAGGAATCAATCCATGGCCAAGCAAAAGTTTGAAAGAACTAAACCACACTGTAACATTGGAACAATCGGTCACGTTGACCACGGTAAAACAACGCTTACAGCGGCAATTACAAAAGTATTGTTTGAAAAATACGGATTTGGTGAAAAAGTTGATTTTGAAAATATCGACAAAGCACCAGAAGAGAGAGAAAGAGGGATTACAATCTCTACAGCTCACGTTGAGTACGAAACACCAGCGAGACACTATGCACACGTTGACTGTCCAGGTCATGCCGACTATGTAAAGAACATGATTACAGGTGCTGCGCAAATGGATGGTTCAATCCTAGTTGTATCAGCAGCAGATGGTCCAATGCCACAAACAAGAGAGCATATCTTGCTTTCAAGACAAGTTGGCGTACCATATATCGTTGTATTCCTTAACAAATGTGACATGGTAGATGACGAAGAATTGCTTGAACTCGTTGAAATGGAAGTAAGAGATTTGCTTTCAGAGTATGACTTCCCAGGTGATGACACACCTATCGTAAGAGGTTCAGCTCTTAAAGCTCTTGAAGGCGAAGAAGCGTGGACAGAAAAAATCATCGAACTTTTTGAAATTATCGATGAATACATCCCACAACCTGAAAGAGATACAGATAAGCCATTCCTTATGCCAGTAGAGGACGTATTCTCAATTACAGGAAGAGGAACAGTAGCAACAGGAAGAATTGAAAGAGGAATCGTAAAGGTTTCTGAGGAAGTTGAGCTTGTTGGATTATCAGAAGCGCCAAGAAAGCTTGTAGTAACAGGCGTAGAGATGTTCAAGAAACTTCTTGATGAAGGACAGGCAGGCGATAACGTAGGCCTTCTTCTTAGAGGAATTCAAAGAACAGAAATCGAAAGAGGCCAAGTACTTGCGAAGCCAGGTACAATTCACCCACATACAAAGTTCGAAGCTCAAGTTTATGTTTTGACAAAAGAAGAGGGCGGAAGACACACACCATTCTTCAAAGGCTATAGACCACAGTTCTTCTTTAGAACAACAGACGTAACTGGATCAATTGATCTTCCAGCAGGCGTTGAAATGTGTATGCCTGGTGATAACGTAGAAATGAACATCGAATTGATTTCACCAATTGCGATTGAAGAAGGTTTAAGATTCTCAATCCGTGAAGGTGGAAGAACAGTTGGTGCTGGATCTGTTATCAAGATTTACGAATAATAAAAAACGCTTGATTTTCAGCAATAAATAGTATAAAATATCAGAAGTGTTTAAAGTCTTCATCTTGAAACAACATGTAATAAGGACTAGTGGCAACTAGTCCTTATTTAACTTGGCAAAAAAGGTTAAGCATTTTTAAAACAATTTCAGCCCTAAAGTGTTGGGGTTTTATTGACATGCAAAATGTTTTGTGGTAGGTTAAGTTAGTGATGTTATATTGGGTGAAGTGTGCGGTTAGAGGCACGGACAATAGTTGGTATAGGAGGTGTCAAGATGAGAGTGAATATTACTTTGGCTTGTACAGAGTGTAAAAACAGAAATTACAATACATCAAAAAACAAAAAGAACAACCCTGACAGAATTGAAATGATGAAATATTGTAAATTTGACAAAAAGCATACATTGCATAAAGAAACCAAGTAGGTTTTAAAATCATGGATAAGGGGTTGAGATAAAAATGTCTTCTAGTAATAATGTTAAAGAAAAAAAACCTGGAATGGGTAAGTTTTTTAAAGGCGTAAGAAGTGAAGTCAAGAAAGTAACATGGCCATCTCGTAAAGATGTATGGAACTATACGGTGGTTGTTCTTGTTATGGTGTTGATTTCAGCAGTGTCCATCGGCGTGCTAGATACGATTTTTAAATTTTTCTTCAACTTACTTGCATAAGCACATTCGATAACTATGGGAGGAGGTTTGAGGTTAATACCGAAAAATCATGTCAGATACGAATAACGCAAAATGGTATGTCGTTCATACGTACTCGGGTCACGAGAACAAAGTGAAGGCGAACATCGAAAAAATCGTAGAGAATAGAGGTATGGAGGATGTTATCCTCGAAGTAGTCGTACCGACTGAGATCGTAGTGGAAATCAAGGCGGGAAAACGAAAAGACAAATCTAAGAAGATCTTCCCAGGTTATGCATTGGTAAAAATGATTATGACTGACGAATCTTGGTATGTTGTAAGAAACACAAGAGGTGTAACCGGGTTTGTTGGCCCGGGATCAAAACCGATTCCGTTAACTGATGAAGAAGTCTTGAATATGGGGCTTGAAAAACGTACCATTGAAGTGGATTTTGAAGTTGGGGATTCAATTACAGTTATAAGCGGTCCATTTGAAACTTTTGTTGGAACCATTGAAGAGATTCATATGGAAAGACAATCGATTAAAGCGATCCTCTCGATGTTTGGCAGAGAAACACCTGTTGAACTAGAATTTGATCAAGTAGAAAAAAATTAATGTAATTGAAGGAGGTGTAGACAATGGCGAAAAAAGTAACAGGTCTCGTAAAATTGCAAATTCCAGCAGGTAAGGCGACACCAGCACCACCAGTTGGACCAGCTTTGGGTCAACAAGGTGTTAACATTATGCAATTCTGTAAGGAATTTAATGCAAAAACAGCAGATCAAGCAGGAATGATTATTCCGGTTGTGATTACTGTATATCAAGACAGATCTTATACTTTTATTACAAAAACTCCGCCGGCTGCCAACTTGTTGCTTAAAGCTGCAGGTATTCAGAGCGGTTCTGGAGAACCAAATGTAAAAAAAGTTGCAACTGTTAAGAGAGACAAAATCAAAGAAATTGCTGAAATCAAAATGGCTGATTTAAACGCAGGCAGTGTTGAAGCAGCAATGCGCATGGTAGAAGGTACTGCAAGAAGTATGGGTATCTTAGTAGAAGACTAATAAGTCTTTAGAACTGTGGGAGGATTATCCGCGTAACCACAAAGGAGGAAAAAATGCCAAAAAAAGGTAAAGCTTATCAGACATCAAGCAAACTTGTTGACCGTAACAAATTGTATGAACTTGATGAAGCGATTAAGTTAGTAAAAGAAACAGCAAAAGCAAAATTTGATGAAACGATTGAAATGCATATTAGATTAGGTGTCGATGGTAGACACGCTGATCAGCAAGTAAGAGGTGCTATTGTTTTGCCACATGGTACAGGTAAAACAAAAAAAGTATTGGTTGTTGCAAAAGGCGAGAAGGCTCAAGAAGCTGAAAACGCTGGTGCTGACTTTGTTGGCGCTGAAGATATCATTGCAAAAATTCAATCAGAAAACTGGTTCGATTTCGATATTATTGTTGCGACACCAGACATGATGGGTCAATTGGGTCGATTGGGCCGTGTGCTTGGACCAAAAGGCTTGATGCCAAATCCTAAATCAGGTACTGTAACATTTGACATTGAAAAAGCAGTTAAAGAAATCAAAGCTGGTAAAGTTGAGTACAGACTTGATAAAACAAATATTGTTCACGTTTCAATTGGAAAGGCTTCTTTTGAAGAAAAGCAACTTTCTGAGAATCTTCAGGCGCTTATTGAAGCCCTTAACAAGGCAAAACCTGCTGCTGCGAAAGGCACTTATCTTAAGAGTGTAACTGTTGCAAGCACAATGGGTCCTGGAATTCGATTAAACGGTGCAAAATTATAATTGACAAATTGATTTTACTTTGGTAAAATTACTTTGTTGTGAAATTGTAAATAACCGTAGACAGTAGGTGCTAACGCTTAATTTCCTACCGAGGTAAAGATAAATGATTTATTGTTCGGATAAATTATGACCTCTCTTGTCTACGGAAGAGAGGTTTTATTATGTACAAGGAGGTGGACAAATGTCAAAGAATCTTGAATTAAAAAAAGTGGCTGTTGAAGAAATCAAAGAACGATTTACTAAAGCCAAGTCTGCTGTGCTTGTAGATTACAGAGGATTAACAGTTGATGAAGCGACTGAACTTAGAAGTAAGTTTAGAAATGCAGGTGTTGAGTATAAAGTATACAAAAACAACCTTGTTAAACTCGCAATTCAAGGCACAGAATTTGAGCCATTGTCTCAAGATTTGACTGGTCCAAATGCAATTGCATTCGGAATTGAAGACGCAGTAATCCCAGCAAAGATTGTAAAAGATTTTGCGAAAGATCATAAAGCGTTAGAACTTAAAGCAGGTATTGTTGAAGGTTCATATTGTAATCTAGAAGATATCATTAAAATTGCTGATTTACCGTCAAGAGAAGCCCTTATTGGCAGATTCCTTGGAAGCGTCAAGGCGCCTGTATCTAATTTTGCTTATTTCTTGTCGAATTTAATCAAAGAGCAAGAAAGCAACGCGTAAGTTGTGTAAATTAAGAAAATAATTTCGGAGGTGTACGAAAATGACTAAAGATCAAATTATTGAAGCTATCAAAGGCATGAGTATTTTAGAAATTAAAGAATTGGTTGAAGCATGTGAAGAAGAGTTTGGTGTATCTGCATCTGCTCCAGTGGTTGCAGTAGCAGGCGCTGCAGCAGCAGAAGCTGCTGATGAAAAATCTGAGTTTGATGTAGTTCTTGCAAATGCTGGCGCTAAGAAAATTGGCGTTATCAAAGTTGTAAGAGAAATTACAGGACTAGGCCTTAAAGAAGCAAAAGACCTTGTTGACAATGCGCCAAAAGCAGTTAAAGAAGCCGTTTCTAAAGAAGAAGCAGAAGAAATCAAAGCTAAGTTGGAAGAAGCTGGCGCTGCAGTTGAATTGAAGTAGTATTTATAATGAAATAGCCACCAAAGTAATGGTGGCTATTTATCTTTTTATGAAAAATGACAACATCATAGGACTCTATTCTAATCAAACTTATAAAAAGTGGTTGACATTACTTGTGCTGTGTGATACCATTTTATAATGCTATAAGTATGTTTAGAATGGAGTTTTTTCGCTTCTAAAAGAGGTAGCATGTTAGGCAAAAAAGGAGTTTGTTCCTTTTATAATACAATGATTTTATTACACAAGGGGTGAAAATTTAATGCCACAACCTGTAATGCTCGGAAGAACTGAAAGAGTCAGCTTTGCGCGAATTAATGAATTGCTTGAAAAGCCCAACCTAATTGAAATCCAAAAAAAGTCATACGATTGGTTTTTAGCGGAAGGACTTAAGGAAGCATTCAATGATATTTCGCCAATAGAAGACTATACTGGTGCGTTGATTTTGGAGTTTATCGACTATGAATTTGATGAAGATCCCAAATATGACGTCGAAGAATGTAAGGAGCGCGATGTTAATTATGCGGTCCCGCTTAGGGTGCAAGTAAGATTTATCAACCGTGAAACAGGCGAAATCAAAGAACAAAAAGTTTTCATGGGAGACTTTCCGTTAATGACGGAAAACGGTACATTTATCATTAATGGTGCTGAACGTGTTATTGTAAGTCAATTGGTGAGATCACCAGGGCCTTATTATGATGTGAAAATTGACAAAGTGGGCACCAAACTCTATTCAAGTACTATCATTCCAAATCGTGGGGCTTGGCTGGAGTATGAAACTGATTCAAATGATATTGTATCTGTTCGTATCGACAGAACAAGAAAATTACCAGCAACAACTTTGATCAGAGCACTTGGCTATCAATCAAATCATGAGATTTTAACCTTATTCGGTGAAGATGACAAGCTAATTAAAACTTTGGACAAAGATAGCACAACCAATCAGGAAGAAGGCCTTATAGAGATTTATAAGAAATTACGTCCTGGTGAACCACCAACCGTTGAAAGTGCTAAAAATTTAATTAATTCTCTGTTCTTTGACGAAAAAAGGTATGACCTTGCAAAAGTAGGCCGGTATAAATTTAACAAAAAACTTGGGATTTCCAACCGAATTGATGATAGAATTGCTGCAGAGAATATCGTCAGTCCTATTACGGGAGAGATACTTGTAGAAAAAGGTGATAAAATCACTTTGGAAATGGCTCAAGATATTGAAGACGAAGGTGTAAAACAGGTCGATATTATCGGTGAAGACGATAAAGTCGTACGTGTAATTGGAAACCAGTTTGTCGACATTAAGAAGCATTTCAGTTCTGATAAAATCATTTTAAAAGAAAAAGTATACTATCCAGTTTTGAAAGAAATTCTGGATACGTATGAGACAGAAGATGAACGTGTTCAGCTTATGCAAGATCGTATGTCTGAACTTGTACCAAGACATATTATCCCTGCTGATATACTGGCAACATTTAGTTATATACTCAATTTGAATTCAGGTATCGGAAATGTAGATGATATTGATCACTTGGGAAATAGAAGAATTAGATCGGTAGGCGAATTGCTCCAGAACCAATTCAGAATTGGTCTGTCTAGGATGGAAAGAGTTGTTCGAGAAAGAATGACCATTCAAGACATGGAAGCAATTACCCCACAAGCACTTATAAACATTAAACCTGTTGTTTCTGCAATAAAGGAATTTTTTGGAAGTTCGCAGTTATCTCAATTTATGGATCAAACCAACCCCTTGACTGAGTTGACGCATAAAAGAAGATTGTCTGCTCTTGGACCAGGCGGACTTTCTAGAGAGCGTGCGGGTTTTGAGGTCCGTGACGTTCACCATTCCCACTATGGTAGAATGTGTCCGATTGAGACACCAGAAGGTCCAAACATTGGACTTATTGGATCTTTAAGTACATTTGCTAGAATTAATGAGTATGGATTTATTGAATCGCCATATCGTAAAGTAGATCGAAAGACAAACGTAATAACAGATGAAATCATCTATATTACAGCAGATGTGGAAGAAAAGTATATTGTAGCTCCGGCAAATGAACCAATCGGCGACGATAATAAATTTATTAGCAATCGAATCGTTGCAAGAAGACGTTCGGATATTAAAGAGTTCCCGGCTTCAGAAATCGAGTTGGTTGAAGTTTCAGCGCAACAGATGGTTTCTGTAGCAACTGCAATGATTCCGTTCCTTGAAAATGATGACGCAAACAGAGCTTTGATGGGTTCAAACATGCAGCGTCAAGCTGTGCCGCTTGTTAGAGCAGAGGCGCCAATTATTGGAACTGGAATTGAACACATTGCTGCAAAGGATTCCGGCGCTGTGATTAAATCGCCTGTAGATGGTGTCGTCGAGTACGTATCTGCAGATGAAATTGTGATCCGAGCAAATGAAGATAAAAGAAAATACAGATATAAACTTTTAAAATTTAAGCGATCCAATCAAGGCACATGTATCAATCAAAAGCCATTGGTAAAAAAAGGTGAAGTGGTAAGAGTTGACGATATTGTTGCAGATGGCCCTTCAACAGATAATGGCGAAATTGCACTTGGTACAAATCTCTTGATAGGTTTCATGACTTGGGAAGGTTATAACTATGAAGATGCAATACTCCTGAGTGAAGAGTTGGTTATGGAAGACAAACTGAGTTCTATCCATATTGAAGAGTATGAATCCGAAGCAAGAGATACAAAGCTTGGGCCTGAAGAAATTACGCGTGATATTCCGAATGTTGGAGAAGATGCGCTTAAAAACTTAGATGCTGAAGGCATTATTCGCATTGGTGCTGAAGTAAATTCAGGTGATATCTTAGTCGGTAAGGTCACGCCAAAAGGTGAGACTGAATTAACTGCAGAGGAAAGGTTACTTCGCGCAATTTTTGGAGAAAAGGCGCGTGAGGTAAGAGATACTTCTTTAAGAGTTCCACATGGTGAATCAGGTATAATAGTTGATGTTAAGAAATTTGAAAGAGAAAATGGCGACGAATTGTCCCCAGGTGTTAACAAGTTGATTCGAGTTTATATTGCAAAGAAACGCAAGATCAACATTGGCGATAAAATGGCAGGTCGACATGGTAACAAGGGTGTTGTTTCAAGAATTTTACCTGTTGAAGACATGCCGTTCCTCGAAGATGGAACACCACTTCAAATTGTTTTAAATCCCCTAGGCGTTCCATCGCGTATGAATATCGGACAGGTTCTAGAGGTTCACATGGGCCTTGCTGCAAAGAAAAATGGTTGGAAAATCGCGACACCTGTTTTTGATGGCGCTACAGAGCTTCAAATTATGGATATTCTTGAGAATGCAGGATACCCAGCTAATGGAAAGTTATTGGTCAGAGATGGTCGGTCTGGAGAGGCGTTTGATAATCCAGTAACTGTGGGCTACATGTATATGTTGAAACTTCACCACTTGGTTGATGACAAAATTCATGCCAGAAGTACTGGTCCTTACTCGCTTGTTACACAACAGCCATTGGGTGGAAAAGCTCAATTTGGCGGTCAAAGATTTGGTGAGATGGAAGTATGGGCGCTTGAAGCATACGGCGCTGCGCACACACTTCAAGAAATTCTCACAGTTAAATCCGATGATGTTGTTGGACGTGTTAAAGCGTATGAGGCTATCGTTAAAGGAGAGAACATACCGGAACCAGGTATTCCGGAGTCGTTTAAGGTTTTAATCAAAGAACTACAAGCTCTAGCGCTCGATGTAAAAGTGCTTAGAGATGATGCAGGCGAAATTGAAATTGAGCTTGTTGATGATGACGACGACAGCTTGGATTACAATGCAGCTCTCAAAGAAAGCAAAATATCGAATGATGTTGAAAAAGGTGCTTTTATTGACGCGCCACTTGATCCGTCAGAAGAAGGTGCTTTGAAGCAGGAAGATATGAATCAGGACGAGACGTATGATTCTGAAAACGAATTTGAAGATTAATCAACTTTTATTAGAGAAGGGAGAGGTAGCCCTTGATCGAATTTAACAATTTTGACTCCATAAGAATTGGCTTGGCATCACCAGATAAAATTAGATCGTGGTCAAAAGGTGAAGTTAAAAAGCCAGAAACAATTAACTATAGAACATTAAAACCTGAAAAAGAAGGGTTGTTCTGTGAAAAGATTTTCGGACCTACTAAAGACTGGGAATGTCATTGTGGTAAGTACAAGAAAGTAAGATATAAAGGTGTTGTTTGTGACAGATGCGGTGTAGAGGTAACTAAATCTAAAGTGCGCCGTGAACGAATGGGCCATATTGAATTGGCTGCACCTGTATCACACATCTGGTACTTTAAAGGAATTCCGTCTAAAATGGGTATCCTATTAGACCTGTCTCCAAGAGCCTTGGAAAAAGTATTGTATTTTGCTTCCTATATTGTTATAGAACCTGGCGAAACGAGCCTTGAACACAAACAACTTTTGACAGAAAGTGAATATTCACAGTATAGAGAAAAATATGGAAACGCTTTTAGAGCAATGATGGGTGCTGAAGCGGTCAAAGAGATTTTAGGTCAAGTAGATCTAGAAGCTTTGGCAAAAGAGTTAAAATCTCAACTTAAAGAAAGCACTGGTCAAAAGCGTATACGAATTGTAAGGAGACTTGAGGTCGTAGACGCCTTCAGACAATCTGGTAATGATCCTGAGTGGATGATTCTAGATGTAGTACCTGTTATTCCACCGGATTTGCGTCCGATGGTTCAACTCGATGGTGGTCGTTTTGCGACAGCAGACCTTAATGATTTGTACAGACGTGTAATTAACCGAAACAATCGATTAAAACGTCTGTTAGAGCTTGGCGCACCAGATATAATTGTTAGAAATGAAAAACGTATGCTTCAGGAAGCTGTAGATGCGCTTATTGATAATGGCAGAAGAGGAAGACCGGTAACGGGTCCTGGAAATAGACCACTTAAGTCCCTTTCGGATTTGTTAAAAGGGAAGCAAGGTCGGTTTAGACAAAACCTTCTTGGTAAACGTGTGGATTATTCAGGACGTTCAGTTATTGTAGTTGGCCCTGAGCTGAAATTTTACCAGTGTGGATTGCCAAAAAAAATGGCGCTTGAGCTATTCAAGCCTTTTGTAATGAAACGTCTGGTTAAAGATGGTTATGTACACAATATTAAGAGTGCCAAAAGAATGGTTGAGCGTGTAAAACCCGAAGTTTGGAGTATTGTTGAGGAAGTTATTAGAGAGCATCCAGTGCTTCTAAACCGAGCACCGACACTTCATAGACTTGGTATTCAAGCATTTGAGCCAGTTTTAGTTGAAGGTAAAGCGATTCGATTACATCCGCTAGTATGTACAGCTTACAATGCTGACTTTGACGGAGACCAAATGGCGGTACATGTGCCATTGTCTGTAGAGTCTCAAGCTGAAGCGAGATTTTTGATGCTTTCTGTAAACAATATTTTGGCGCCTAAAGATGGTCGCCCAATAACAACGCCAACGCAGGATATGGTTTTGGGTGCTTACTATTTGACCTTTGAAAAAGAAGATCAAGAAGGGCCTATAAAGGTTTATAAAGATTACGATGAGATGAATCTTGCATACTTCAACGGAAGTGTACACTTGCAAGAACGCGTTAAACTTAGAAAATACCTTCCAGAAGAGAATCGTAGCATTATTATAGAAAGTACAGTTGGTCGTTTTATTTTCAATGAGAAGATTCCTCAAAACCTTGGTTTTGTAGATCGAACTGAAAATCCATACGGACTTGAAATTGATTTCTTATGCAAGAAAAAAGATTTGGAAGATATTATCGCAAAGTGTTTTACAGAATATGGAAACACAGTAACTGCCCAACTTTTGGACCATATGAAGGACATGGGATTCAGATTTTCAACTAAGGGTGCAGTTACTGTATCGGTTTCAGATATGGTAATCCCAGAAGCAAAGAAACTGTTGATTGAAAGTGCGCGAGATACAGTTGATAAGTATCAAAAAGCATATAGAAGAGGTTTGATTTCTGAAGATGAGCGATACGAAAAGGTTATTCAGACTTGGACCAAAACAACAGAAGATGTTACAGAGGCCTTAATGAAGAATCTTTCCAACTTAAACAACATTAAGATCATGGCGGATTCTGGTGCAAGGGGCTCTAAAAATCAAATTAGACAACTTGCTGGTATGCGTGGACTTATGGCCAACGCACTTGGTAAAACAGTAGAGATTCCAATCGTGTCCAATTTCCGAGAAGGACTGACAGTTCTTGAATACTTTATATCAACGACAGGCGCGCGTAAAGGGTTGGCTGATACTGCCCTTAGAACAGCAGACTCGGGATACCTTACAAGACGTCTTGTGGATGTAAGCCAGGAAGTGATTGTACGTGAAGTGGATTGTCATACAAACGAAGGTATTGAAGTTGTTGAGTTTAGAGAAGGCAATGAACTGATTGAGCCGCTTGAAGAACGTATTTTAGGACGTTATCCAGTTGAGGATGTTGTTCATCCTGAAACAGGTGAGGTGATTTGTCCGAAACATCAAATGATTTCCGAAAAACTTGCAGATCAAATTATCAAAGCAGGATTTAAATCTCTTAAAATAAGATCTGTATTGGCTTGTGAAACTCAATACGGTGTTTGTGCAAAATGTTATGGCCTTAACCTTGCAACAGGTAAACCTGTACATGTAGGTGAATCTGTTGGAATTATAGCAGCTCAATCCATTGGTGAACCAGGAACACAGTTAACAATGAGAACTTTCCACACGGGTGGTGTCGCTGGTGGCGATATTACTCAGGGTCTTCCTAGAGTTGAAGAACTTTTTGAAGGCAGAAAGCCAAAAGGTTTGGCAGTAATTGCAGAAATTGATGGTGTTGTTTCATTTAAAGAAACAAAGAAAAAGCGTGAAGTTGTCATTACAAATGAAGAAACGGGCGAGCAACATGCATCTCTGGTTGTGTTTGGTGCTAAAGTAAAGGTAAAAGAAGGTGACAGAGTTGTTAACGGTCAACCTTTAACAGAAGGTTCTATTAATCCACATGATCTTTTGCGTGTTGTAGGCGTAAAAGGGGTAAGAGAGTATATTATTAAAGAAGTTCAGAAAGTTTATAGACTTCAAGGTGTTGATATTAATGACAAGCATATTGAAATCATTGTGAAGCAAATGCTGTCTAAAATCAAAGTTGATGAGTCTGGGGACACCTTGCTCATGCCTGGAAATGTCATAAGCTTGAAAGAATTTAATAAAATCAACGATGAAGTTGTTGGTGAAGGCGGAGAACCAGCTGAAGGAACGCGTACTTTACTAGGGATTACAAAGGCTTCGTTGGCGACTGACTCATTCCTTTCTGCGGCATCTTTCCAAGAAACGACAAGAGTTCTTACGGAAGCGGCTATTAATGGCAAAGAGGATCGACTTTTGGGACTTAAAGAGAATGTCATTATTGGTAAATTGATTCCAGCAGGTACTGGTATGCGATATTACCGTGAAATGACTGTAAAATCAAACGATGAGTTCGATTTAGACAGCCTTTAAGCTTTAAAAGTATTTAACATAATATTTATTGACAGCCATTTTCTATGGTGTTAAAATGATGAAGTGCATATTGCCGACTTTAAGGAGGATACAGTGTGCAGTTAAATGAACTGGCTAAAAACCCAAAACTTGTTATAGGTGTTAAGCAGACGACAAAGGTTTTAATGTCGCATCAAGCTGTAGTTGTTTTTGTGGCTAAAGATGCTGAACAACATGTTGTTAGACGTGTCATTCAATTGGCGACAGATCAAGAAGTTGATATTGTCTTCGTGGAGTCTATGAAAGAGTTGGGAAAAGCCTGTAATATTGACGTTGGTGCTGCGACAGCGGTTATTGAAAAATAGACATCTTAAAAATGAAAGGAGGTGCAGAGAAAGAATGCCTACTATTAATCAGTTAGTGAGAAAAGGAAGACAAGAAGTTGAAACTAAATCTACTTCACCTGCTTTACAAAGAAGTATGAACACTTTGAAGAGAAAGCAAGTTAAAATTAGCTCCCCTCAAAAAAGAGGCGTGTGTACGAGCGTAAAGACAGTAACGCCTAAGAAGCCAAACTCGGCTTTGAGAAAAGTTGCCAGAGTTAGACTTACAAACGGTTTTGAGGTTACAGCTTACATTCCAGGTGTAGGTCACAACTTGCAAGAGCACAGTGTTGTGCTTATCAGAGGCGGTAGAGTTAAAGACTTGCCAGGTTGTAGATATCACATCGTGAGAGGCGTACTTGATACTTCTGGTGTTAACAACAGAATGCAGGGAAGATCAAAATATGGCGCTAAGAGACCTAAGAAAAAGTAATGCATAAATTGGCCTCTTCCGTAAGGAAGGGGCTTTATATAGTAAATACAATTCAATAAGCAGATCCGCACAACGACAGTTAAATGTCGAGTACCGATGAATGACCAAAACGAATTATAAGGAGGGAAGCAAAGTGCCTAGAAAAGGAAGTGTTCCTAAAAGAGAAGTATTGCCTGATCCGCTGTACGGAAGCAAAGTTGTCACTAAGTTGATCAACAGCATTATGTATGATGGAAAAAGAGGCGTTGCTCAAAGCATTGTTTATGGTGCCTTTGAGAATGTGAAAGAAAAAACTGGCAAAGAACCGTTAGAGGTATTTGAAACAGCAATGAATAATATCATGCCTGTTTTAGAAGTTAAAGCGAGAAGAGTTGGTGGTTCAAACTATCAGGTTCCAATCGAAGTAAGACCTGAAAGAAGACAAACGCTAGGACTTAGATGGCTTACAACTTATGCCAGAAAAAGAGGCGAGCGTACAATGCAAGATAGACTTGCAAAGGAAATTATGGATGCCGCAAACAACACAGGTGCTGCAGTTAAGAAGAGAGAAGACACTCATAAAATGGCAGAGTCTAACAAAGCATTTGCACACTATCGTTTCTAAAATTAAAAATACTGTGTAAACTCGGGTAGCCGGGTTTATGCATTGTCTTGAAAGGAGGATATAGATGAGTAGAAGTTACTCGCTAGAGAATACGAGAAACATCGGGATCATGGCGCACATCGATGCCGGGAAAACAACTACCACTGAGAGAATCCTCTATTATACAGGTATCAACTATAAAATCGGTGAAACTCATGAGGGTGGCGCTACCATGGACTGGATGGAGCAGGAGCAGGAGAGAGGTATTACAATTACTTCTGCTGCAACGACTTGTGCATGGAGAGAAAAGCGAATCAATATTATTGATACGCCAGGTCACGTTGACTTCACTGTTGAAGTTGAAAGATCACTTCGTGTACTAGATGGTTCAGTAGCTGTGTTCTGTGCTAAAGGTGGCGTAGAGCCTCAATCAGAAGCAGTTTGGAGACAAGCAGATAAATATGGCGTACCAAGAATGGCTTTTGTTAACAAAATGGACATAACTGGTGCGGACTTCTTCAGAGTTATTAAAATGATGAAGGATAGACTTAAAGCCAATGCGGTTCCACTTCAGTTGCCAATTGGTGCTGAAGATAATTTTGTTGGTTTGGTTGACTTGATGGAAATGAAAGCAGTTTACTATAGAGGCGAATTTGGTGAGCAGATTGATATTGAAGACATCCCAGCTGATATGGTAGAACTTGCAGAAGAATATCAACACAGCATGATGGAATCTATAGCTGAAACTGATGAAGAATTGATGGAGAAATATCTTGAGGGCGAAGCATTAAATGTAGATGAACTCAAGGTTGCACTTCGTAAAGCAACAATCAATAATGAAATTGTACCAGTATTCTGTGGGTCAGCATATAAAAATAAAGGTGTTCAGAGAATGTTGGATGGTGTTGTTGACTTTATGCCAGCGCCAACTGATGTAGCGGCAATTCAAGGTCTTGATGAAGACGGCAATGAAGCTGAAAGAGCTTCAAGTGATGAGCTTCCTTTCTCTGCTTTGGCTTTTAAAATTATGACAGATCCATATGTAGGAAAACTTACTTTCTTTAGAGTATACTCTGGTATGTTGGATTCAGGATCATACGTATACAATTCAACGAAACAGAAGAAAGAAAGAGTTGGTCGAATTCTTCAGATGCACGCCAATAAGAGAGAAGAAATTCAAAGAGTTTATTCTGGAGATATTGCTGCAGCAGTAGGCCTTAAGTACACAACGACAGGTGATACGCTTTGTGACCCTGACAACGTGATTGTACTTGAGTCTATGGAATTCCCAGAGCCTGTTATACGTGTTGCAATTGAACCAAAGACCCGAGCAGGTCAAGAAAAAATGGGCATTGCGCTTGCGAAACTTGCAGAGGAAGACCCAACATTTAGAACCTATACAGATGAAGAAACTGGCCAAGTCATTATTGCCGGTATGGGTGAACTTCACCTTGAAATCATCGTAGATAGACTATTGAGAGAGTTTAAAGTGGAAGCCAACATTGGTGCACCACAAGTTGCATATAAAGAAACAATTACGAAACCAGTTGATATCGACTACAAGTATGCTAAGCAGTCTGGTGGTAGAGGTCAATATGGTCACGTTAAAATCAAGTTTGCACCAAATGAGTCTGGAAAAGGGTATGCCTTTGAAACGACTGTTACTGGTGGTACAGTACCAAAAGAATACTTCAGTGCAATTGATGACGGTGTGCAAGGTGCTATGAAAGCGGGAATACTTGGTGGTTATGAAGTTGTAGATATCACTGCAAATCTTTATGATGGTTCTTATCACGAAGTTGACTCCAATGAAATGGCATTTAAACTTGCAGCTTCCATGGCAGTTAAAGAGGCTATGAAAAAAGGAGACGCTGTTCTTCTTGAGCCTTTCATGAAAGTTGAAGTTACAGTTCCAGAAGAATACTTTGGTGACGTTATGGGTGATATAAACTCTAGACGTGGAAAACTTGAAGGTATGGAAGTGGTTCATGGTGCACAAGTTATCAATGCACATGTCCCATTGTCTGAAATGTTTGGATATGCCACTGACTTAAGATCGAAATCTCAAGGTCGTGGAACATATACAATGTTATTCAGTCATTATGAGCAAGTACCTAAAAATATCGCTGATGATCTCATCGGCAAAAAATAATCCTGGGGAGGAATAAAAAATGGCTAAGCAAAAGTTTGAAAGAACTAAACCACACTGTAACATTGGAACAATCGGTCACGTTGACCACGGTAAAACAACGCTTACAGCGGCAATTACAAAAGTATTGTTTGAAAAATACGGATTTGGTGAAAAAGTTGATTTTGAAAATATCGACAAAGCACCAGAAGAGAGAGAAAGAGGGATTACAATCTCTACAGCTCACGTTGAGTACGAAACACCAGCGAGACACTATGCACACGTTGACTGTCCAGGTCACGCCGACTATGTAAAGAACATGATTACAGGTGCTGCGCAAATGGATGGTTCAATCCTAGTTGTATCAGCAGCAGATGGTCCAATGCCACAAACAAGAGAGCATATCTTGCTTTCAAGACAAGTTGGCGTACCATATATCGTTGTATTCCTTAACAAATGTGACATGGTAGATGACGAAGAATTGCTTGAACTCGTTGAAATGGAAGTAAGAGATTTGCTTTCAGAGTATGACTTCCCAGGCGATGACACACCTATCGTAAGAGGTTCAGCTCTTAAAGCTCTTGAAGGTGAAGAAGCGTGGACAGAAAAAATCATCGAACTTTTTGAAATTATCGATGAATACATCCCACAACCTGAAAGAGATACAGATAAGCCATTCCTTATGCCAGTAGAGGACGTATTCTCAATTACAGGAAGAGGAACAGTAGCAACAGGAAGAATTGAAAGAGGAATCGTAAAGGTTTCTGAGGAAGTTGAGCTTGTTGGATTATCAGAAGCGCCAAGAAAGCTTGTAGTAACAGGCGTAGAGATGTTCAAGAAACTTCTTGATGAAGGACAGGCAGGCGATAACGTAGGCCTTCTTCTTAGAGGAATTCAAAGAACAGAAATTGAAAGAGGCCAAGTACTTGCAAAGCCAGGTACAATTCACCCACATACAAAGTTCGAAGCTCAAGTTTATGTTTTGACAAAAGAAGAGGGCGGAAGACACACACCATTCTTCAAAGGCTATAGACCACAGTTCTTCTTTAGAACAACAGACGTAACTGGATCAATTGATCTTCCAGCAGGCGTTGAAATGTGTATGCCTGGTGATAACGTAGAAATGAACATCGAATTGATTTCACCAATTGCGATTGAAGAAGGTTTAAGATTCTCAATCCGTGAAGGTGGAAGAACAGTTGGTGCTGGATCTGTTATCAAGATTTACGAATAATAAATTGTTTCTAAATCTAAATACAATTAGTGAAAAACAACCCCTTGTAATTTACAAGGGGTTGTTGTATAATATTGTGGTGCACTAATGCGATGATGTGGAAAGTTACTATGCTGCGAGAAAATTTCCACGGAGAATTGTTCATACTGGATATGAACGACGAGTTTTTTGTCCAAACGATTACGAAACACCTGGCGGTGTGGACGATGTTTGTCTTGGTCGTATGAATGCAGTAGGCATGCGATAAAAAAATAAGGAGGTTTAGCAAATGGCTAATAAGCAAAAGATTAGAATCAGATTGAAATCATTTGATCACAAAGTGCTTGATAACACAGCACAAAAAATTGTAGAAGTGGCTAAAACCACTGGTGCGGATGTAGCAGGACCCATTCCGTTGCCAACAAAAAAAGAAGTTGTTACAATCTTGAGAGCAGTACACAAATATAAAGATTCTAGAGAGCAATTTGAAATTAGAACGCACAAGAGATTGATTGACATCTTAAATCCTGCACAAAAAACTGTAGACGCGCTTATGAAACTTGAACTCCCTGCTGGAGTTGATGTGGAAATCAAGTTATAAGCGACTAAAAGAGACTAAGATTTCGGTTTAAATAGATAAACCTGTTTTCTTAGGATGATTACTTCGGTAATCCGCTGTAAGAATATTAGGAGGTGCAAAAGCATGGTAGGAATTATCGGTAAAAAAATCGGTATGACCCAAGTATTCAACGAAGAAGGCATCGTAACTCCTGTAACAGTTCTTGAAGTGACACCTATGGTGGTTACTCAAATTAAAACTGTGGAGACAGATGGTTACAATGCGATTCAAGTTGCTTCTGGAGACATCAAAGAAAAACATGTCAACAAACCTATGAAAGGTCATTTTGACAAAGCTGGAACAGCGTACAAAAAGACCCTTAAAGAGTTTAGAGTTGACAATCCTGCTGAGTTCAAAATTGGTCAGGAAATCGCAGTTGATATTTTTGAAAACGGACAAAAAATTGATGTAACTGGTACATCTAAAGGTAAAGGAACTGCCGGCCCAATTAAGCGACATAATCAGTCAAGGGGTCCAGAAACTCACGGTTCTAAATACCATAGAGGTGGCGGATCAATTGGAGCGGCTTCGTATCCAGCTCGAGTTTTCAAAGGAATGCCAATGGCGGGTAGAATGGGTAATGAAACAGTTACTGTTCAAAATCTTGAGGTAGTCAAGATTGATGCAGAAAGAAATCTGTTGCTCGTTAAAGGTGCGGTGCCAGGCCCTAAGAGTGGTCAACTGGTAATTAGCAAAGCTGTTAAGGCAACACTATAATAGCTTGAGAAAGGAGGAAGCACAGTGCCTAAATTAGAAGTATTAAACGTTTCCGGTCAGAAAGTGACTGAAATAGAATTAAACGAAACTATTTTCGGAATAGAGCCAAATGTACCTGTTATGCACGAAATTGTTAAAAATTATCTTGCAAATCAAAGACAAGGTACACAATCTGCTAAGACAAGAGCAGAAGTAAGAGGCGGCGGAAGAAAGCCGTTCAGACAAAAAGGAACAGGTAATGCGAGACAAGGAACAATCAGAGCCCCTCATTATGTAGGTGGTGGTGTTGTTTTCGCGCCGAAGCCAAGAAGTTACAGATATACTTTGCCTAAGAAGGTAAAAAGACTTGGTCTTAAATCTGCATTAAGTGCAAAAGTTAGGGATCAAGAACTAATTGTTTTAGATGAGCTTGTAATGGCAGCTCCAAAAACAAAAGATATGCTTAACATCATTAACAACATTAAAGTGAATGGAAAGAAAGTTCTTTTTGTTACAGGAGATGTTGAAAACAATGTGATAAAAGCATCTAACAACATTGAAGGCGTTAGCACAACATTTGTTGGTTCAATCAATGTTTATGACATTTTGAATCACGATTATTGTGTTGTTACTAAAAATGCGGTTGAAAAAATCGAGGAGGTGTACGCATAATGAGAACCTCTTATGATGTGATAGTTAGACCTATCGTAACGGAAAATTCCATGATGCAGACTTCAGATCGAAAGTATACATTCGAAGTGCTAAAGGATGCCAATAAAACAGAAATTAGAAAAGCCGTTGAGGAAGTTTTCGGTGTAAAAGTTGAAAAAATCAGCACAATGCACGTAAAAGGAAAACTTAAGAGACAAGGCAGAAATGAAGGATACACAAGAAGCTGGAAGAAAGCGATTGTCAAATTGACTGAAGACAGTAAAACAATCGAATTCTTTGAAGGTATGTAATCAAAAAGACTCGAAGGAGGTAAAACCATGGGTATTAGAGGATATAAACCGACTTCACCTGCTGTAAGACAAATGACAGTGTCTACTTTCGAAGAAATTACAAAAAAGCAACCTGAAAAGTCTTTGGTAGTTTCATTGAAGAAAAATTCTGGTCGTAACAACCAGGGTAAAATCACTGTTCGTCATAGAGGTGGCGGAACAACAAAAAAATACAGAATCATTGATTTCAAAAGAAATAAAGACAATGTCCCTGCAAAAGTGGCGGCAATAGAGTACGATCCTAATCGAAGTGCAAATATTGCATTGTTACACTATGCAGATGGTGACAAAAGATATATCATACATCCAAACGGTTTGAAAGTTGGAGATACTATTATATCTGGCGAATATCAGGATATTAAAGTGGGGAACGCAATGCCACTTATGAATATGCCTGTAGGTACAATTATTCACAACATTGAAATGAAGCCAGGAAAAGGCGCACAACTCGTTAGATCTGCTGGTAACTCTGCTCAACTTATGGCGAAAGAAGGAAACTATGCACTTCTTAGATTGCCATCAGGTGAGACGCGTTATGTCAGAAAAGAATGTCGCGCTACAATTGGACAAGTAGGTAACATCGATCACGAGAACATTACAATTGGTAAAGCTGGACGTAAAAGACATATGGGCATTCGACCAACAGTCAGAGGTTCTGTAATGAATCCTAACGATCACCCTCACGGTGGTGGTGAAGGTAGATCACCAATTGGTAGACCATCTCCGGTTACACCATGGGGTAAGCCGGCTCTTGGTTACAAAACTCGAAAGAAAAACAAGCAATCAAACAAATATATTGTTTCAAGAAGAAAGAAATAATCCGATTTACAACTGAAAGGAGGACATTTCATGGGAAGATCTCTTAAAAAAGGTCCATTTGTCCACAAAGGCCTATTGAGAAAAATAGAAGAAATGAATGCATCCGGCGAAAAGAGAGTCGTTAAGGCATGGTCGAGAGCATCAACTATTTTCCCACAAATGGTTGGTCATACAATTGCGGTTCACGATGGAAAGAAACATGTTCCAGTTTATATTACAGAAGACATGATTGGACACAAGCTTGGTGAATTTGCACCAACTAGAACGTTCAGAGGTCACGCTGGCGATAAAAAAAGTAAATAATTTCACTAATCCGAAAGGAGGTATTGAGAATGCAAGCTAAAGCAGAAGCTAAGTATATTAGAGTCTCACCTCGTAAAATGAAGCCTATCGCAGACTTGGTTAGAGGTAAAAGCGTTAAAGATGCACAAGCAATCTTAAAGTTTACACCTAGAAAAGGTGCTGAAATATTTTTAAAAGTATTGAATTCAGCAGTTGCTAATGCTGAAAACAATCATCACATGGATGTTGAAACTTTGATTGTAAAAGACATTTATGCAAATCAAGGACCAACAATGAAAAGATGGAAAGCCGGTTCAATGGGGAGAGCAAACCCTATTTTAAGAAGAAGCAGCCATGTAGGCGTTGTTGTCGCTGAAAAAGAGTAAAGGAGGGTATGCTGAATGGGTCAAAAGGTTAGCCCACACGGACTCCGAGTTGGAGTCATCAAAGATTGGGACTCAAAATGGTATGCAAATAAGAGAAATTTCGCAGATTTGTTAATTGAAGATTTTGAGATTCGTAAATACATCAAAAAAAGGTTGTTTACAGCTGGAATTTCTAGAATTTATATTGATAGAACTGCAAATGACAAGGTCCACATTAATATCTTTACTGCAAAACCAGGTATGGTAGTTGGTAAGGGTGGCGAAAACATTAAAGTTTTGAGAGAAGAACTTGAAAGAATGACAAAGAAATCTATCCAGTTGGATATTTCTGAAGTAGATAACATTGACAATGATGCACAATTGGTTGCAGAAAATGTTGCGTTTTCACTTGAGAGAAGAGTTTCATTCAGAAGAGCTATGAAACAAGTAATCGGGAGAGCACTTAAAGCTGGTGCAGAAGGTATTAAAGTACAAACATCTGGTAGACTCGGTGGCGCTGAAATGGCAAGAACTGAAGGTTATTCAGAGGGCAATGTACCACTTTCAACTTTAAGAGCTGATATTGATTATGGTTTTGCTGAAGCGGATACAACTTATGGTAAAATCGGTGTCAAAGTTTGGATTAATAAAGGCGAAGTGTTGCCGAGTGTCAGTGAAGAAACAAGACTTCAAAGAAAAGAAGCTAGAAAAGCATCTGACAAGCGTCCAAGAGGCGGAAGAAATAATTCGGGACAAAACAGAGGACCGAGAAAGCCTAGAAATAACAACAATTAATATAGAGTTTTGTGAAAGGAGGCAATTACCATGTTAATGCCTAAAAGAGTAAAACGCCGCAGAGTTCACAGAGGTAGAATGTCGGGTACTGCTCAAAAGGGTAACACAGTAACTTACGGAGATTACGGTCTAGTTGCTATGGAACCAGTTTGGCTCACTTCAAATCAAATTGAATCAGCCAGGATTGCTATAAATAGAAGAATCAAAAGAGGCGGTAAAGTTTGGATTAAAGTTTTCCCTCACAAGCCAATTACTCAAAAACCTGCTGAGACACGAATGGGTGCTGGTAAAGGTTCACCGGAGTATTGGGTTGCAGTTGTAAAGCCTGGCAGAGTTTTGTTTGAACTTTCAGGTGTAGATGAGGAACTTGCAAGAGAAGCGATGAGACTTGCTGCAAACAAATTGCCAATTAAGTGTAAATTTGTCAAGAAAGAAGACGCTATCGAAAAGGGTGGTGAATAAAGTTGAAAGCAACTAAAATAAGAGAAATGACAACTCAAGAGTTGAATGATAAAGTGGTAGAGTTGAAAAACGAGCTTTTCAACTTGAGATTCCAATTGGCTACAGGACAATTGGAGAATCCTATGCAAATTAAAGCCATTAAAAAAGACATTGCTCGTGTAAAAACGATCTTGAGAGATAAAGAGATCAACGCGTAAGCAAAGGAGGTAATGCTGTGGAAAGAGGCAGAAGAAAAGTTAGAGTTGGATATGTAACCAGCGATAAAATGGATAAGACTATCGTCGTTACAGTTGAAGAATTCATCCGTCATCCACTCTATGGTAAAAGAGTAAAAAGAACAAAGAAATTCAAAGCGCATGATGAAGAAAATACATGTGGCATTGGTGATAAAGTAAGAATTATGGAAACTAGACCACTTAGCAAGGATAAAAGATGGAGACTTATTGAAGTCGTAGAAAAAGCTAAGTAGTCGGTCGGAAGGAGGACAAAGGCATGATCCAAAACGAAACTCGTTTAAAAGTTGCTGATAACTCTGGTGCGAAAGAAATACTTTGTATCCGTGTACTCGGAGGATCAAAGAGAAAATATGGAAATATCGGAGATGTTATAGTAGCGACCGTCAAAAATGCAACACCTGGCGGGGTTGTCAAGAAGGGCGACGTTGTCAAGGCTGTTATTGTAAGAAGCAACTACGGTTTGAGAAGACCAGATGGCAGTTACGTTAAATTTGATGAGAACGCAGCGGTTATCATAAAAGATGATTTATCTCCAGTAGGAACTCGTATCTTCGGACCAGTTGCTAGAGAGTTAAGAGACAGGAAATTCATGAAAATCGTTTCTCTAGCTCCAGAAGTTCTTTAAACTTAGGAGGTGTAGTATGCATATTAAGAAAGGCGATACAGTTATCGTTATTGCTGGTAAAGATAAAGGCAAAAAAGGTAAAGTATTGAGCGTAAACCCAAAAACTGAAAGAATCATCATAGAAAACGTAAACATGGTAACAAAACACCAAAAGCCTTCAATGAAGGTGCAACAAGGTGGTCGTATTCATAAAGAAGCAGCAATCCATGTTTCAAATGTTCTTTTGTATGATGCAAAAGCGAAAGCTGGTACAAGAGTTAGATTTAAAGAATTAGAAAATGGTAAAAAAGTCAGAGTATCAGTGAAAACTGGTGAGGTAATTGACTAAAACCAGTGAGAAAGGAGGTTTGACTCATGGCGAGATTTAAAGATAAATACAATAATGAAGTTGCGAAAGCAATGATGGAAAAATTCAGCTATAGCAACGTTATGGAAATTCCAAAAATTGAAAAAGTTGTTATCAACATGGGCCTCGGCGATGGAAAAGACAATCCAAAAGTAATTAAGGCTGCAGTAGATGAACTGACAACAATCGTAGGTCAGGCACCAGTTGTTACCAAAGCTAAGAAATCTGTTGCGAACTTTAAAGTAAGAGAAGGCATGAGCGTTGGTGCTAAAGTTACTTTGAGAGGTAGCAGAATGTATGAATTCCTCGATAGATTCATTACAATCGCATTGCCTAGAGTAAGAGACTTTAGAGGTGTAAATCCAAATTCATTTGACGGTAGAGGAAACTATACGCTTGGCGTTAAAGAACAGTTGATTTTCCCTGAGATCGATATTGACAAGGTAGAAACTGTTAGAGGCATGGACATCACTTTTGTAACCACAGCTAAAACGGATGAAGAAGCTAGAGAGTTACTTAAATTGATGGGGATGCCATTTAGCAAGTAAGGAGGGATTTACATTGGCTAAGACCAGTCTTAAAGTAAAACAATCAAGACCGCAAAAATATTCTACGAGAGAATACAATAGATGTAAAATTTGTGGTAGACCACATGCATATATCAGAAAATATGGAATTTGCCGTATCTGCTTTAGAGAATTGGCATATAAAGGACAAATTCCTGGCGTAAGAAAAGCCAGCTGGTAAGAAATCGGAAGGAGGTAATTACTCATGGCAATGACAGATCCAATTGCTGATCTACTGACCCGTATCAGAAATGCTAACATGGTTAAGCATACTTCAGTAGATATACCGGCATCAAATGTAAAAAAGAGAATTGTAGAGATTCTTATGGAAGAAGGCTATATCAAGGGATTTGATGTGATAGAAGACGGAAAGCAAGGTCTTATCAGAATCGAACTAAAATATGGTGAAAATAAAGAGCGTGTTATCACAGGGCTCAAGCGTATTTCTAAGCCAGGACTTAGAGTTTATGCTAAGAAAACCGATGTTCCAAGAGTCCTTGGTGGATTAGGTTGTGCAATTATTTCTACTTCTAATGGTATTATTACAGATAGAGAAGCTAGAAAACTTGGCGTTGGTGGCGAAGTAATTTGCTACATTTGGTAATCATGAATAACTAGGAGGTGTGACAATGTCAAGAGTAGGTAAATTGCCTATTACAATACCTCAAGGGGTTCAAGTGAACGTTTCTGATAAGAATCTCGTCACTGTTAAAGGACCTCTAGGAGAATTGTCAGAGCAAATCGACAAAGACATTAAAATTGAAATTGATGGCGAAACATTATCAGTTACGCGTCCATCTGACAATAAGCGACATAGAGCTTTACACGGCTTGTCAAGAGCTTTAATCAACAATATGGTAGTTGGTGTTACAAATGGTTTTGAGAGAAAACTCCAAATTGTAGGTGTTGGTTATAGAGCTGCTAAAAATGGTAAAAAACTTGAACTATCATTGGGACATTCTCATCCAGTTGTGATGGAAGATCCAGATGGTATTGAAACTTTGGTTCCAACACAAACAGAAATTGTTGTTAAAGGAATCAATAAACAACTGGTTGGAAATTATGCTTCTAAAATCAGAGAGTGGAGAAAGCCTGAACCTTATAAAGGAAAAGGTGTTCGATATTCTGATGAGCGCGTAATCCGAAAAGAAGGAAAGACCGGTAAGAAAAAATAAGAAAGGAGTAGCGTAAAATGGCTTCTAAAAGTAGAAATGAAAATAGAAAAGCGCGTCATGCAAGAGTGCGTAAGAAAATTTCTGGGTCAACTGAAAAACCAAGACTTAATGTTTACAGATCAAACCAGAATATTTATGCTCAAATCATTGACGATATTACAGGAAACACTTTAATTGCTGCTTCTACCCTTGATGCTCCTGTTAAAGAGCAAGTATCTTCTACAGGCAACAAGGAAGCTGCTAAACTGGTTGGTCAGTTGGTGGCTAAAAAAGCACTTGAAAAAGGCATTGAAAATGTGACTTTTGATAGAGGTGGATACCTTTATCATGGACGAGTAAAAGAACTCGCTGAAGGTGCTAGAGAAGCAGGATTAAAATTCTAAATAGGAGGTATGCACATGAACCGTAAGATGATTGATGCTAGCAAGTTAGACCTCAAAGAACAGGTTATTAATATAAATCGTGTTACTAAGGTTGTTAAAGGTGGTAGAAACTTCAGATTCAGCGCTCTTGTAGTTGTTGGAGATGAAAATGGCCACGTAGGCATCGGAACAGGAAAAGCAAAAGAAGTTCCTGAAGCAATTTCAAAAGCGGTTGAAGATGCAAAAAAGCGTCTTATAAAAGTTCCACGTGTTGGAACGACTATACCGCATAATATCGAAGGACACTATGGCTCAGGAAGTGTTCGAATCATGACAGCACAAGAAGGTACTGGTGTTATCGCTGGTGGACCTGTACGTGCCGTACTTGAACTTGCAGGAATCAAGGACGTAAGAGCAAAATCTCTTGGAAGCAATAACCCAAGAAATATGGTTAATGCAACTATCGATGGCCTTATGAACCTTAAAACTGCTGAAGGCGTAGCGAAATTAAGAGGCAAGACAGTAGAACAAATTTTAGGTTAGGGGGTATGAACCTTGGCTACTATAAAAATCAAATTGGTTAAAAGCACAATCGGCGCGCTGCCAAAGCACAGACGTACGGTTGAAGCATTAGGCCTAAGAAAAATCGGTCAAGTTATAGAAAAACAAGACAATCCTCAAATGCGAGGAATGGTTAATCAAGTTAATCACTTAGTAAAAATCGTAGAGTAATAATCATAAAGGAGGTGTGACCATGAGACTTCATGATTTAAGACCCGCAGAAGGATCTACTAAAAGCAAAAAGCGAGTTGGTAGAGGTACAGGTTCAGGACTTGGAACAACTGCAGGCCGCGGTATGAATGGTCAGAATTCACGTTCAGGCGGTGGCGTCAGACCAGGATTCGAAGGTGGACAAATGCCACTTTTCAGAAGAATTCCAAAGCGTGGATTCAACAATAAATTCAAAAAGCAATGGACAATTGTTAATGTTGAGCTTTTGAATGAATTCGAAGATGGTACAGAAATTACACCTGAAGTTTTACTTCAAACAGGTGTTGTAAGCAAAATCAGTTATGGCATAAAGATATTGGGCGATGGAGAATTGAATAAGAAGCTTACTGTAAAAGCAAACAAATTCACTCAGTCAGCAATTAGTAAAATAGAAGCTGCTGGAGGAAAGGCAGAGGTGATTTAATTGTTTTCGACACTTAGAAACGCTTGGAAAATCCCTGATTTAAGAAATAGAATCCTCTACACTTTTGCTATGATTGCTATCTTTAGATTAGGATCTGCAGTACCAGTACCTGGAATCGACAGTACAAGACTGGCAGCAGCATTTGCCAATAGTGAAGATGGTCTGCTTGGACTTTTTAACCTCATGAGCGGAGGTAACTTTAAAACGTTTACAATTTTCGCACTAGGTATCAGTCCTTACATCACTGCATCAATTGTACTAAATCTTTTACAAATTGCGTTCCCTGCTCTTGAAGCTTTGGCGAAAGAGGGCGAAGAAGGTAGAAAAAAAATTGCCAGATACACACGTTATTTAACAGTTGTTTTGGCATTGATTCAAGGAATCGGATTTAGTTTGGGCTACTTCCAGAACTTTTTTATAAAGCCTGGCGCGTGGTCGACTTTCATTGCTGTATTAACACTTACAGCAGGAACAGCGTTTTTAATGTACTTAGGTGAAAAAATCACTGAAAAAGGTATAGGAAACGGTATCTCATTGTTTATCTTTGCAGGTATTGTAGCAAGTGTTCCTTCAGCAACACTCAGTATTTTTGCAAACCTGAGAATCGGTCAGATGAATATCATTCAAGTGGCACTTTTCTTATTGTTTGCACTTATAATCGTTATGGGGATTATATTTATTCAGCAAGGAAGTCGTAAAATTCCTGTTCAATACGCCAAGCGTGTTGTTGGTAGAAAAATGTATGGTGGACAGTCTACACACATTCCACTTAAAGTTAACCAAGCAGGTGTAATACCAGTTATCTTTGCAATTTCTATTTTGATGTTCCCGGCAACGATTGCAACATTTTTCCCTGGATCAGGATTTTCAAATTTTGTATCTAATTATTTGGACCAAACAACTATAATTTATAACTTGTTATATGCACTTTTGATTATATTCTTTACGTTCTTCTATACAAATGTGACATTCAATCCTGTTGAGGTTGCAGATCGATTGAAGACGAACGGCGGTTTCATCCCTGGCATTAGACCTGGTAGACCGACGTCGGAATATTTGACAAAATCTCTTAACAAGATTTCAATTGTTGGTGCAATATTCTTGGCTGTTATTGCAATTTTGCCTAACTTCCTTGGAGCAGTTACCAACACACAATTCAGTTTCGGTGGAACTTCTGTCCTCATCGTTGTATCTGTAGCGCTTGAGACTATGAAGCAAATCGAAGCACAAATGCTAATGAGACACTACGAAGGATTCCTAAATTAGGAGGCTCCTGTGAGATTAATTTTATTAGGACCGCCGGGTGCGGGGAAAGGCACACAAGCTGAATTCATAATAAATGAATTTAACGTTCCCCATATATCAACTGGAGATATCTTCAGGAAAAACATCAAAGAGGGCACTGAACTCGGAAAAAGAGCTAAGCGCTATATGGATCAAGGTAAATTGGTTCCTGATTCTCTTGTGGTTGAAATTGTTGAAGACAGATTGCATGAAGCAGACTGTCAAAATGGTTTCCTACTGGATGGATTTCCCAGAACGCTCATCCAAGCAAAAGAACTGGATTTGGTTCTTGAAAGAATGCAAGTTGAACTCGATGCGGTAATCAATATTAAAGTGAACCCAGACATGTTAGTGTCACGGGCAATCGGCAGAAGAATCTGTAAAAATTGTGGCGCAACTTATCATGTGAGTAACAATCCACCTCAAAAAGAGGGTGTTTGTGATAAATGTGGTGGTGAGCTTTACCAGCGCAGTGACGATGTTGAAGAGACCGTAAAAAATAGAATCAATGTTTATGTTGATGAAACATCTCCCTTGATTGACTACTATGGCAGACGCGATAAATTGGTTGACATAGAAGGAGAGCAGGATATAACGGCGGTCTCGCAGGATATTGCTGCTGCATTAAGGGGATAGACATGATTGTCATTAAATCAAACAAAGAAATTGAGCTGATGCAGGAGTCTGGACGGATTGTTGCATTGGTTCATGAAACAGTAAAAAAAGCAATAAAGCCAGGCATCACTACAGGTGAACTTGACGCAATTGCTGAAGCCGTGATTCGTGAAAATGGCGCAATACCTTCTTTCAAGGGATATGGCGGGTTTCCAGGATCCATATGTGCTTCAATTAATGATCAAGTGATTCACGGTATTCCTGGAGAGACCATTCTTCGGGAAGGTGATATTATTAGTATTGATGTAGGCGCGCTGAAAAACGGCTACCATGGTGATGCTGCTAGAACCCATCCTGTTGGTCAAGTAAGTGAGGCTGCGGCTGAACTTATAAAGGTCACAGAAGAAAGTTTCTTTGAAGGATTGAAATATTGTCGAAAAGGGTATAGATTGTCTGACATTTCAAATGCCATTCAAACGTATTCAGAAGACAGAGGATATGGCGTTGTCAGAGATTTCGTAGGTCATGGTGTTGGGCGTGAACTTCATGAAGATCCACCAATACCTAACTATGGACCGGCAGGCCGGGGACCTAGACTTGTCCCTGGAATGGTATTGGCCATAGAACCAATGATTAATCAAGGAGACTGGAAAGTTAAGGTGCTCGATGATGAATGGACTGTTGTGACACTCGATGGACTATTGTCCGCACACTACGAACACACAGTTGTAATTACAGACGAGGATCCAATATTACTCACCAACTCCAAAAATGAGGTGTTCTGATGATACAATCGTCCAAAGAACTGGAAGTCGGTCAATTTGTGAAATCCAGAGCTGGCCGAGATAAAGATAGAGTGTTTATTGTCGTTGGTATTATGGATGACTTTTTTGTCCAGATTGCCGATGGTGATTTGAGAAAGCTTGAAAAACCGAAAATTAAAAAAGTAAAGCATTTGAACAAGCTTAACATGATTAGTGACGACGTTAGAGATAAGTTGTTAAATGAAGGTAAGCTAAACAATGCTTTACTCAGAAAAGAAGTTGAGAGAGCTGGCTTGCTCTAGTCTAAAAGGAGGGAATTTATAGTGGCAAAAAGCGATTCAATTGAAGTTGAAGGCGTAGTCGTTGAGGCATTGCCAAACGCGAATTTTAAGGTTAAACTTGAAAATGGGCACATTGTACTTGCACATATTTCAGGAAAACTTAGAATGAATTTTATTAGGATATTACCTGGAGATAAAGTGACTTTAGAATTGTCTCCATATGATTTGACTCGAGGTCGAATTGTATGGCGCGGAAAGTAAGGAGGTATAACAATGAAAGTTAGACCATCAGTTAAACCTATGTGCGAAAAGTGCAAAATTATCAGAAGAAAAGGTAAAGTCATGGTAATTTGCGAAAATCCAAAACATAAGCAAACACAAGGTTAAATCTGGCGTGTACACAAATATAAAGCGCGGCTGGTATTACTTTATATTTGAAACATATAAATTGACAAACAATTACTACTACACATTAGGAGGTGTAATTCAATGGCAAGAATTGCAGGTGTTGACTTGCCTAGAGAGAAGAGAGCCGTTATCGGCTTAACTTACATCTATGGTATTGGAAGACCTACTTCTCAGCAACTGCTTGGAAAAGCAGGAATCAGCGAAGATACTAGAATAAAAGATCTCACTGAAGAAGAAGTAAGTAAATTAAGACAACTCATTGAAGAGGATCATTTGGTAGAAGGTGACCTTAGAAGAGAGATTGCAATGAACATTAAAAGACTTAAAGAAATTGGATGTTACAGAGGCATCAGACATAGAAAAGGCCTTCCAGTTAGAGGACAGAAGACTAAAACAAACGCAAGAACGCGTAAAGGTCCTAAGAAAACTGTTAGCCGTAAGAAGAAAAAATAAGTAAAGGAGGCGTAATTCATGGCTGCTGCTAAAAAAGTACGTAGAGTAAGAAAAAAGCGTGAACGTAAGAATATTGATCGCGGACAAGCACATATTCAAGCTACGTTTAACAATACAATCGTAACATTGACTGATACTGATGGCAATGCAATTGCTTGGTCAAGTGCAGGTAGCTTGGGCTTCAAGGGGTCGAGAAAATCTACTCCATATGCTGCTCAAATGGCTGCTGAAGCTGCTTCCAAATCTGCAATGGAGCATGGTTTGAGATCGGTTCAAGTATTTGTAAAAGGACCTGGTTCAGGAAGAGAAGCTGCAATCAGAGCACTTCAAGCAACAGGGCTTGAAATTACATCAATTTCTGATGTAACGCCAATCCCACATAACGGGTGTAGACCACCGAAAAGAAGAAGAGTGTAATTATCAGTATTAGGAGGTGTTTTAAGTGGCAAGATATACAGGACCATCTTGTAGACTTTGTCGTCGAGAAGGGCAAAAGTTGTTCCTTAAGGGAGACAGATGCTATAGCGACAAATGTGCATTAAACAGAAGACAATCCGCTCCTGGTCAGCATGGTGCAAGAAGAGGCAAGCTTTCAGGATACGGAACTCAACTTAGAGAAAAACAAAAAGTTAAAAGATTCTATGGTGTATTGGAAACTCAATTTAGAACAACATATGATCGAGCAGAAAAAATGAAGGGCATTACAGGTGAAAACCTGCTTCAATTGCTTGAGTTAAGACTTGATAATGTCGTTTTTAGACTTGGTTTTGCAAACTCTAGAAAAGAAGCGAGACAAATGGTAACGCACGGTCACTTTACATTGAATGGTCATAAAGCGGATATTCCGTCAATGACGTTAGCAATTGGTGACGTGATTGCTCTTAAAGACAAGAGCAAATCTTCTGAAAAATTCAAAGCACTTGCTGAATCTGCAAGAACTACTCCAAAATGGGTAGATGTTGATTTTGAAAAGATGGAAGGGAAAATTACAGCTTTACCTGTAAGAGATGATATTGATTTACCAATCGAAGAGCATCTTATTGTCGAGCTTTACTCAAAGTAAGGGTTGGTTAAGCATATATTATTACCCTCAGATGTTTGTTTGTTGATTTTTATGAAAAGGAGGGTCTTAAGTAGTGATTGAAATAGAAAAACCAACGATTGAGTGTGTAGAAATGAGTGAGGATGGGAAATATGGGAAGTTTGTTGTTGAGCCTTTGGAAAGAGGTTATGCAACTACTTTGGGCAATAGCCTAAGACGTATTTTACTTTCCTCTTTGCCAGGAACTGCAGTTAGATGGATTAAAGTCGAAAATGTTCTGCACGAATTTAGTACAATTCCTGGGGTAAAGGAAGATGTTATTGAGATCATTCTTAATCTTAAAGAATTGTTTGCAAAAATTCATTCGGATGAAGACGTTAAGATCCTTCGGATTGAAGCAACAGATGCAGGAGAGATTACTGCAGGCGATATTATTGCGGATTCCGATGTTGAAATTCTAAATACAGATCTTCATATTTGTACACTTGAAGAAAATTCAAGATTATTCATGGAAATCGCTTTAGGACAAGGCAGAGGATACGTGCCTGCAGAAAATAACAAGGAAGTAGGGTTGCCAATTGGAATTATCCCAGTTGACTCAATCTATACACCTGTTCGAAAAGTCAACTTCTTGGTTGACAAGACAAGAGTTGGAAAAGTCGCTGATTACGATAAATTGACTCTTGAAGTCTGGACTGATGGTACAATCAAGCCAGACGAAGCAACATCACTTGGCGCTAAAATTATGTCAGAACACTTGAATTTGTTCATTGATATGACTGATAGTGTAAATGGTGTTGAAATCATGGTCGAAAAAGAAGAAGACATCAAAGAGAAAGTTCTTGAAATGACAATAGAAGAACTTGATCTTTCCGTCCGATCTTATAACTGTCTTAAGAGAGCTGGAATCAATACGGTTGAAGAGCTCACCAACCGCAGTGAAGATGACATGATGAAAGTGAGAAACCTAGGTAAAAAATCGCTAGAAGAAGTGAAATATAAACTGGCTGAACTCGACCTGGGACTTAGAACAGAAGACGAGTAAAGGAGGGAGAAAAATGGCAGCTTACCGTAAGTTGGGACGTCCAAGTTCACATAGAAATTTGATGCTTAGAAATTTAACAACATCACTTCTTAAAAACGGACGTATCGAAACGACAGTAACAAGAGGTAAAGAAACGCGAAAATTCGCTGAAAAGATGATCACGCTTGCTAAAAGAGGCGATCTTCATGCGAGAAGACAAGTTTTGGCTTTTGTCACTGAAGAAGCAGTTGTTAAGAAATTGTTTGATGAAATCGCTCCAAATTACAAAGAGCGTAATGGCGGTTATACGAGATTGATCCAAACAGGTCCTCGTAGAGGCGACGCAGCGCCAATGTGTAAATTAGAGTTGATATAACTTTTGGGGGACTAAGTGAATAACTTTAGTCCCTTTATTACATATAATAATTAAAAGGTAAGGCTGGTGACTGATATGATTGTAACTGAAAACTTGTATTTTCGGTATGCAGACGAAAAAGATGAAAATTGTTTTGCGCTCAAGAATGTAAATATTAAAATTAAAGATGGCGAATTCGTCGTTATAATTGGGCATAATGGATCTGGAAAATCAACACTTTCTAAGTTGCTTAATGGGATTTACTATCCGACGCAGGGCAAAATTTTTATAGATCAGCTGGACACTTCTGATGAATCTTTGATATGGGAAATACGAAAACGGGCAGGAATGGTGTTTCAAAATCCTGACAATCAGTTGGTGGCGACAATTGTGGAGGAGGACGTGGCTTTCGGTCCTGAAAACATGGGCCTTTCTTCTGCTGAAATACGGTTGCGTGTTGATGAAGCCTTAGATTCGGTGAGTATGGGGGACTTTAAACGAAAACCGCCTCACCATCTATCAGGAGGCCAAAAACAACGTGTTGCTATAGCAGGTATTTTGGCAATGAAGCCCAAATGTATTATATTTGATGAACCTACTGCGATGTTAGATCCATCAGGCCGTAAGGAAGTTATGGAAACAATACGGTATTTGAACGCACATGACCGAATGACTGTTGTGCACATCACTCATTTTATGGATGAAGCTGTACATGCAGATCGAATTTTGGTTATGGATGAAGGTGAAATCGTATTGGAAGGAACGCCAAAAGAGGTGTTTTCACAAGTCGATACCCTTAAATCAATTGGATTAGACGTCCCTCAAGTAACGCTTTTATCGTATGAACTTAAAAAAATAGGCTTCGATTTATCCGGTGAAAACTTAACCGTTGAAGAATTGGTGGAAGAATTATGTCAATTAAAATAACAGATTTATCACATATATATGATCGTAATACACCCAATGAAACAGTTGCAATCGATCAAATCAATCTAACGATTGAATCAGGACAATTTGTAGGTCTCATTGGCCACACAGGATCTGGGAAATCAACTTTAATACAGCACCTCAATGGCCTTTTAAAACCTTCTGAAGGCGAGATCGTCGTTAGTGGTTACAACATAACAGAAGGCTTGGATCAGACACATAGTAAAAAAAGATCTCAAAGAAAAAAAGAAGCGCGTGCACGTAAAAAAAAGCTAATTGAAGTTAGGAGACGTGTTGGATTGGTTTTTCAATACCCGGAATATCAGCTTTTTGAAGAGACCGTTGAAAAAGATGTGGCATTTGGGCCGTTGAATTTAGGTCTGTCGGATGCAGATGCAATTGAGCGCGTAAAAGAAGCGTTGTCATTAGTAGGGATGGACTATAATGACTATAAAGATCGGTCACCATTTGATTTAAGTGGTGGGCAAAAAAGACGCGTTGCGATAGCTGGAGTGCTCGCAATGAAACCGGAGGTTTTGATTTTAGATGAACCTACTGCTGGATTGGATCCCAAGGGGCGTGACGAAATTCTGGGCCAAATTAAGCACTTGCATGAAAAAGAAGGGATGACGGTTATTATTGTTTCTCATAGCATGGAAGATATGGCTAAGATTTCGGAAAGACTTATTGTTATGAACCGTGGACGAATCGTCTTAGATGGACATCCAAAAGAAGTGTTTAAACATATTGATAGGCTAGAAGAGATTGGGCTTGCTGTTCCTCAGATATCGTATCTGGCACGGGCGCTTGTGGAAAAGGGGTTTGATATTGACCCGACTATCCTTACTGTTGAAGAAGCGACTCAGTGTTTGGCCCAAAAATTAAATCGTAAAACAAAGTCAGGTGAATTATGTTAAGAGATATTACCATAGGACAATATTATGCCTCTGATTCTGTAATCCATCGAATGGATCCAAGATTTAAAATCGTTGCATCCATGTTATATCTGGTTTCTCTATTTCTTGTGGATCAAATAATAGCCTATTTGGCAGTTGTTTTGTTTATTGGATCTGTCATTAAACTTTCTAGAGTACCAGTCGGTTACGTACTTAAAGGCCTTAAACCTATATTTTTGCTCATAGTTTTTGCGTTTGTAATCAACATATTCTTAACCCCAGGACAAGGGAGTCCGGTTTTTGAGGTTGGGTTTATAAAAATTTATGCTGAAGGTATTGAACGGGCATTTTTTATGGCCATTCGACTCATTTTGTTGATAATTGGCACCTCAATGTTGACCCTTACAACATCACCAATTGAGTTGACTGATGGGATTGAGTATCTGTTAAACCCATTTAAAAAAATTGGTTTACCGGCACATGAGCTCGCAATGATGATGACAATTGCATTACGCTTTATTCCTACATTACTTGAGGAAACAGATAAAATAATGAAAGCGCAAATGGCACGTGGCGCTGATTTTGAAAGTGGCAATATAATGAACCGTGCAAAAGCGTTGATTCCTTTGTTAGTCCCACTTTTTATAAGTGCTTTCAGGCGTGCAGATGAATTGGCAATGGCAATGGAAGCCAGATGTTATAAAGGTGGAGAAGGCAGAACAAGAATGAAAGTTCTTAAGTATTCTGTTCTTGATTTATGGGGTGTTGGAATTGTAACACTCTATATGGCCATATGTGTGGTGATGTAAAATGGAAAAAACAATCGCAATGTGGATTGCTTATGACGGTGCAGACTATTGCGGCTGGCAAAAACAAAAGCACCATAAGACGATACAGGGAATACTTGAAAAAAAATTAGCTAGAATTCTAAAAACAGATATTCGTATTCATGGATCAGGTCGAACAGATTCTGGGGTTCACGCAATGGGTCAGTGTGTTACATTTACAGCAGATCTTATAATGCCTGTCGACCGCATTCAGGTGGCACTCAACAAAATTTTGCCCTCAGATATTTTTATAAACGATGTTAGGGAAATGCCTAACGATTTCCATGCACGTTACAGCGCTATTGGGAAAACATATGTGTACAAGGTTTACATGGGGAAACAAAGAGATCCGTTTAAGGATCGGTATTATAGTTACTGTCCCTATAAGTTGGATTTAGAGGCGATAAAAAATGCCATACCTTGTTTTTTAGGTCAACATGATTTTAGAACCTTTATGGCGTCGGGAAGTCAAGTGTCTAATACCGTTCGGACAATTCATGTTTTTGAATTAAAGGAAGATTTTAAAAACAATATTTTGGAATTTACAATTAGTGGAGACGGTTTTTTATATAATATGGTGAGAATAATCATTGGAACCTTATTTCAGGTCGGTCGAGGCAACGTAAAAGTAGAGGAGATTCCAAACATTATTGAAGCCTGTGACCGTTCTGCGGCAAAATGGACTGCTCCAGCCCAAGGCTTGTATTTAAAAGAAGTTCATTATGAAAATAATGTTGACAGTTGAAACATTATCCTATAAAATAGATTGTGGCTCATGTTGAAATCAACGTGACTTATGAAGTTAATCGAAAATCCTGCCCCGGGTTTTTGTTATAAACGGTGAAATATTTTTGAAGGAGGACGCTCAATGAAATCTTACGTTGCTAAACCGCTTGAGATTGAAAGAAAGTGGTATGTTGTAGATGCAGAAGGCAAGACATTGGGAAGATTGGCATCAGAAGTTGCCAAGATTTTAAGAGGAAAACATAAACCTATTTTTACACCACACGTAGATACTGGAGATTTTGTTATTGTTGTAAATGCAGAAAAAATCAAAGTATCTGGTAAAAAAATGGATCAAAAAATGTACAGATGGCATACAGGATATGTTGGTAATTTTAAGGAAAGAACTTTCAGAGAGATGAATCAAAGAAGACCTGAAAGAATCATTGAACTTGCTGTTAAAGGCATGTTGCCACATAATACATTAGGCAGTCAAATGTACACTAAGTTAAAAGTTTACGCAGGTCCTGAGCACAAGCATGAAGCTCAAAAGCCTGAAGTTTTGGAACTTAATCTGTAAGGGAGGGTAACTAATGGCTAAATCGATGCAATATCAAGGTACTGGTAGAAGAAAAACCTCTGTCGCTAGAGTTAGATTACTTCCTGGAACAGGAAAGTTTATCGTAAATGGTCGAACAGTGGAAGAATACTTCAATTTCGATACACTTCGTAGAGAAGTACAAAGACCGCTTGGTCTGACAAATACTGCAGGAAAATTTGATGTATTTGTAAGAGTTGAAGGTGGCGGATTTACTGGACAAGCAGGCGCTGTAAGACATGGTCTTTCAAGAGCACTTTTGCAAGTAGACGGTGAGTTCAGATCTATTCTTAAATCTGCAGGATTCTTAACAAGAGATCAAAGAATGAAAGAAAGAAAAAAATATGGTCTCAAAGCTGCGAGAAGAGCACCTCAATTCTCAAAGAGATAATTTTTTTATATCGCCTTCATGGGTATCCCATGAAGGCTTTTGTTTTTTTGTGGTATAATTGTATTAAAACTGAAAGGAGGCTTTTATGTCATTTTTAGGCGCATTTTTAATGCCACATGCTCCTGTTCTAATTGATAAAATTGGAGATTGGCAAACAAATGATGTTCAAAAAACAGTAGCGTCTATGAAATCAATTGCAAATGAAATAGCAAAGCTTGACCCTGACACTATTATTGTCATTTCACCACATGGGCCAATTTTTAGTGATGCTATCGCAATTTATAACCAAAGCGATTATAAGGGAGATTTTCATGCTTTTGGTGAATTTTCCCTTCAATACAATTTTGTAAAAGATGCCGATTTTATTGCTCAATTGATTCAAACAAATGCGCAATGCAAGGGAGATTATTATCCAATAGATGAGCCATTATTTCAAACACACCAAATTTCAGAAAAATTGGATCATGGCGTGCTGGTGCCTCTACATTTTATTAATGAAGTCGTTTCCAGGCCCAAATATGTTTTTATGAGCTATGGTCATTTTTCTTATAAAAGACTAATGGAAAATGGGTATTTATTAAGGGCTGCAATTGAAGCGTTGGGGAAAAATATTGTTGTAATTGCCAGCGGCGACATGTCCCATGCGCTTAAAGATAACGGACCCTATGACTATCTTCCCGAAGGACCTCAGTTTGATAGCCTCATGGTGAAAGCTATTGACCAAAATAAACCATGGGACGTTTTTGCTGCATCAGAAAAAATGATTGCAGGTGCAAAGGAATGTGGTTTACGGTCTTATGCAATGCTGTTGGGCTTATTCCTTAAATCATCAATTGCCAGTAGGCTGTATTCGTATGAAGGCCCTTTTGGTGTTGGCTATCTTTGTGCTTCATTTTATGAAGTTGGCGTGGCGCATAGAGATTCATGGTATGCGTCCTTAAATGAGATGTGGGAAAAAAGAACTGCTGAAAGTCGCCAAAAAGAACATCCCTATGTGCAATTTGCAAGAGCTGTTATCGCATCAAGAGTAAAAAGAATGGTCCCACCTAAAGTGATATTTCAAACAACTCATGTTGTGGTTGATGCGGTTCGGATTCAGATTTCAAATTTACAAGAAATTCAGTCTATTAAACGGGCGTGCTTTGTTTCAATCAAACAAGAGGGGCAGTTGAGAGGCTGTATTGGAACCCTATTTCCGGTATATGATAATCTTTTGATTGAAATCTATCACAACGCTATGGCTGCAGCCACAAAGGATGGCCGTTTTTATCCTATACAAGTTGAGGAATTAAACAACTTAACAGTATCAGTGGATGTTTTATCAGATATGGAGCGTGTGGCTAATTTTGATGGTCTTGATCCCAAAAAATATGGTGTTTATTTAATTTCAAATAGAAAAAATGGTGTTCTTTTGCCTGATTTAGAGGGTATCAAAACTGTAGAAGAACAAGTTGGAATAGCCGCATCAAAAGGTGGATTCCTTGTGGAAGAGATTGAGGAAATGTATCGTTTTACAGTGGACAGATTTTCTTAAACCTGTGGGTTAATTGTTGATAGTGTGGATAAAATATAAAAAACCCATGGTTTAGCCATTTTGGAAATGAAATTATCCACATTATATATAGAAAGTTGTTGATAATTGATATAGAAATAGGAGCCCTAATATGAAGAAGATTTTTTATGGTATTGCATCGCTAATCCTAACAGTTACAATCTTGGTTGGTCTTGTTTTAAGCGTCAATATAGACTTGAACATAAAAATTAGAAAACAGATTTACAGATGGCTTCAGGACTACGAAATTGTTCAGGTCACACCGTCTATTTATTGGGTGGATAATGGTGGCATCACTGAAATTGAGCACAGTAAACAATTGATGTCCAGATATTTGGAAACTGGATTAACGTATGTCAATATTGACTGGATACTGGATTCTGCAACAACATACCATATAGATGAGACGATAAAGAAGATCGAGATTATTCGTAACAATGACTTGATTGAAATCAATGCAGGTGGAAACATTGCAGTAAATGGTGTGGCTCAAGAAGATAAAGTTGAATGGATTTCAGTTGATGGACTGAATTATCTTGCATATGAGCCGCTTACAAAAATAGATGTCTTGGATCGTTTTGGGATTGCTCAGCAATCCATTACGGAAAATGGAAACATTATTTTTGTTAATGAAAAGACGCCAATGGATACTTTTCAAGTAACAGAAGAAACACTTGTTTTTTCTACTGAAGAAAGTATACGTGACTATTACAAGTCGGTTCAAAATGATAGTTTCTATTATGGCATCAAGAATCTTTTTAATAAGCCAGAAGTTTTGGGTGATGCTCAAGGCCAAACAGTATGGGTTCAAAATATAGAAAACGACTTATATAAGGTCGTTGGTTCTGACAACTCGGTTGGATATGTTTCAATTGAAACCCCACAAGCGGTTGTCACTAGACCCGTAAATTATTTCCATGAGAATAGAAACCTAAGTTTAGAAGAACCCGTTTATCTTACATGGGAGGCAGTTTACAGTTATAATCCCGACCCTGAAAAAATACCGAATATGAGTGGGCTAAATGTCATATCCCCAACATGGTATGAACTCGTAGACAGTTCTGGGAATGTTTCTGAAAAGGTATCTCAAACGTATTTACAATGGGCAGAAGAACAAGGGTATCAGGTTTGGGCTTTGGTATCTAATGCATTTGATATTGACAGAACACATGCTTTTTTGCATGATTCAAAGGCTCGGCGAAAATTTATTGACTATATGGTAGATGAGGCGGTTACAAACGGATATCATGGTATTAACATTGATTTTGAAAATGTCTATATGGCAGATCGAGATGCACTCACACATTTTGTGAACGCATTTAAGGTGGCGGCCTATGCGAATAATCTTATTCTTTCAATGGATGTTACTGTGATGGGTGGGAGTGACAATTGGTCTAAGTGCTATGACCATCAGAAGCTAGGGCATATAGTTGACTATTTAATTGTTATGACGTATGATGAATTTTGGCAAAGTAGCCCAATAAGTGGGCCTGTTGCGTCTTTTGATTGGGTCAACAAGCACATGATTCAGCTTGCAAGTGTTGTTCAATCTGAAAAATTGGTATTGGGCCTTCCAACCTATACACGTGTTTGGCGGGAGAAGCCTTCAAACTCAAAGGCAAATGCAATGACAACGTCTGCAACAGCGATAGGCATGTCAGCACAAAATGCCTTAATTGAGAAATATGACTTGGAACTGATCTGGGACGATACGGATAGATTGTATTATGCAACCTTTTTTGAAGAAGATGCCCATGTAAAAATGTGGGTAGAAACTGCTGAAACCTTGTCCATTCGCGCGGATTTAGTCAATCAACTAAACTTAGGTGGTATTGCATTATGGCGTAGAGGTTTCGAGACCCAGGATGTTTGGGACGCTTTAAATAAAGTGATAAATTAGAGGTGACTATGCGGCAATATGGATTGGTGTATAATGGAAAAAAGGTATTTGCTTACTATGTGCTCTTAATTATTGGGCTCGCGCTGATTTTTGGTGGGATAATTTCGTTTTACAACCATCGTCAAACTGTAAATTTCAAATTATCTGACGAAGAGATTATAGAGCGGGCAAGAGATCTGGGGATGATTGAACTTAAAGAGCAATTAAATAATGGAGAAAAAGATGATTCGAGTCAATGAAATTAAATTTAGACTAGAGGAACCGCTTTCAAAAGAGGCGGTTCTTCGTAAATTAAGTGGAAAATTGAAAATTAAACCTGAAATGATTTTGTCATATCAAATTGTCAGAGAATCTGTGGATGCACGCAAGGGCATTCAATATACGTATACAATTGATGTTGCGGTTAAAAATGAAAAATATCTTTTGGATAAGAGTTTCGTATTAGCACCAAAACCGTTTGTACCAATTGATTTAAGAGAACCCTATTGTCATAAAAAAAATGAAGAAAAGAGCGACCGTCCCGTTGTAATTGGATTTGGTCCGGCAGGATTATTTGCTGCGTTACAACTTGCAAGAGCAGGCCTTAAGCCAATCGTTATTGAAAAAGGAGAGCCTGTAGAAATAAGAACTAAGACAGTTGATCGATTTTGGAGAGAAGGTGTTTTAAATCCCAACTCAAATGTACAGTTTGGAGAAGGCGGTGCAGGGACATTTTCAGATGGAAAACTCACAACGCGGATTAAAGATCCTAGAATTGAGTTTGTTATTTCCCAATTAATAGAGTTTGGTGCGCCAAATGAGATTTCTTATAAAAACAAGCCACATATTGGGACGGATGTTTTAAAAGGCGTTGTTCGGAATATTAGAAATCACATCTTGAGCTTGGGTGGGGAAATTAGGTTTAAAACAGAGGTTGTGGATATTATTATGGATTCACAATTGTCAGAGATAAAAGGGGTAAAATGTTCAGATGGAAATGATTTGGAAACCTCTCATGTTATTGCTGCAGTTGGACATAGTGCCCGGCAGTTTTATGAGATGTTGCTAAAAAACGGAATAAAAATGGAACGGAAACCTTTTGCTGTGGGGTTGCGAATAGAGCACCCACAGGAGATAATCAATTCCGCTCAATATGGGATGGCATATAAAAATCCAAAATTAGGTGCTGCAGAGTACAAATTGACGTATCAAACGTCTAAGGGAAGGAGCGTTTATTCATTTTGTATGTGTCCGGGAGGTGAAGTTGTAGGGGCAGCGTCTGAACTTGGTGGCTTGGTTGTTAATGGTATGAGCTATCAAAGTAGAAATTTACCCAATGCGAACAGTGCTTTGCTTGTAAATGTAATGCCAACGGATCTGGGGAGTGACCATGTCCTTGCGGGCATAGAATTTCAACGCAGTCTTGAAAAACGCGCCTTTGAAATGGGGGGCTCAAGCTATAAAGCACCCATACAATTGGTAGGTGATTTTTTAGGCGGTCCTACAGTTTGTGATTCTGTTAGCAAAGTGTATGGTGAGTGGGCAGAAGTAGAATTTGATGCGTTGAAACCATCACATAGATTTGGAACAAAACCTGTTGATTTAAAAGCCCTCTTGCCAAAATTTATCTGGGAAGCCATTGAAGAAGCTTTGCCAGAATTCAACAAAAAAATTAAAGGCTTTTCAGATCGAAGGGCTGTGCTTACAGGTGTTGAATCTAGAAGTTCATCCCCAGTTAGAATTATGAGAAATACCGAGTCTTTGGAATCGATTAGCTTAAAAGGATTTTTTCCTTCTGGAGAAGGCGCAGGATATTCCGGCGGCATAACATCATCTGCCGTGGATGGTTTAAAGTGTGCTGAAAAGGTGATTGAATCCCTGTTAATAAATTAACTTTTGTTGTTCGCATAGAAATAAATTTATATTATTGCACATCCTTCAAACATCTGTTACAATTTATTAAAATTTATAAGGCTACTAAAAATTTGTTAGCCTTATAATTTTTTTTGATAACTGACTATAAAACTAAAGAAGGAAGGTGCTTATGGAAAATTTAAATGGTAAGCAAAGAGACAATTGGGGATCTCGGTTAGGCTTTGTCATGGCAGCAGCTGGATCTGCTGTAGGCCTGGGGAACATCTGGAGATTTCCGTACACAACTGGAGAAAATGGTGGTAGCGCATTTATTATTATTTATTTGGTATTCGTTTTTGTTATTGGATTAAGTGTTATGACTGCAGAACTCGCCGTAGGTAGAAGAACCCAGTTGGCAGCAGTGGGTGCCTTTAAGAAATACTCAAACAGATGGACCTTTGCCGGTGTGCTTGGTGTAATCTCAGCATTCTTTATTATGGGCTTTTATCCTGTAGTAGGGGGCTGGGCGATGGCATATGTGGTAAAAACTTTCACTGGGCTATTAAGCAATGCCTCGGCAGTAGGCGATTCATTTGGCGCATTTATCTCAGCACCAATTGAGCCCCTCTTCTGGTTTATTCTTTTCCTTTTGGCCAATGTTGTAATTGTTATTAAAGGGATTTCAGGCGGAATTGAAAAAGCAGGCAAGATATTAATGCCAACATTATTTGTACTCTTTATCTTTTTAGCCATTAGAAGCGTTACGCTTGAGGGTGCAGGAGCTGGTTTAGAATTCCTCTTTAAACCAGATTTTTCAAAGGTAACAGGAGAGACATTTTTAGCTGCACTGGGACAAGCATTCTTCTCACTAAGTTTAGGTATGGGGTGTATGATCACATACGGAAGTTACTTAAGTAAAAAAGAAAATTTACCACAAAATGCTTTAATCGTCACAACGTTGGATACTGCTGTTGCGATTCTTGCAGGTATTGCAATCTTCCCAGCACTATTTGCATTTAATATGGAACCAGCTGCAGGACCTGGACTTGTATTTGTAGTTGTTCCTACTATTTTTGCTCAAATGGGTGCACTGGGCTATCTTTTTTCGGCCGTGTTCTTTGTTGCCTTAACAGTGGCAGCTTTAACGTCTTCAGTATCATTGCTTGAAGTTGTTGTATCATACCTTATTGATCAAAAAAATATGGAGAGAAAGCCAGCGGTTATTTTAACAGTTGTCATCATGGGTATTTTCGGAATTTTCGCTTCCTTGTCTATGGGTGTTTTAGGGGATGTAAAAATTCTAGGTGTTATCTTCTTTGATTTCTTAGATATTTTGACTGATAAAATTTTCTTGGCAATTGGCGGTATGCTTCTTGCAATATTTGTTGGATGGGTTGTTAAGAAAGAAGACTTACAGGATGAACTTACAAATAGCGGGACTGTTAAATTTGGACTTTTCAATGTTTGGTACAATTTGGTGAAATATGTAATTCCATTTGCTGTAGCTATTATTGCTGTAGCGGGAATTATATCTATTACAGAAACTGGTCTAATGCTGTTCGGCTTAGCCGTAATTGCAGTTTTGGTTCTGGTTTCAAAAAAATTATAGGATTAACGACATTTTATAAATGTCTAAGGCCAAGCAAATATGCTTGGCCTCTTTTTTATAATCTATATACCGTGATTTCTTCGCAATAATTACATTCATATTCGGCTTTGCCATTTGAAGACAAAAGTTTGAAAGTGGGAATGGCATAATCATCAGAATGCGTGATACATCTCGGGTTACTGCATTTAAGCCCTCCTGTAATGGTTTCAGGTATTTTAACGTGTACTTTTCGTGTTAAAGCATCATTGACAATGTAGTTAACCGTAATGCTTTGGCTGATTAGTCCTAAAAGCTCCAAGTTAACTGAAGACACATTTTCAATTTTTATGATATCTTTCTTACCAAGTACATTACTTTTAACATTCATAAGTAGGACCATGGGATCTTCCATATCTGAAAATAGAAGGCTAAAAACTTTTAACCCTTTTCCAGCTGGAATGTGATCAATAACAACGCCATTTTTAATACCATTAACCTCTAACATAGGGACCCACCTCCAAAAGTTTTGCCATTAATGCCATACGCACATACACACCCATTTCAGATTGTTCAAAATACACCGCTCTAGGATCATCATCCACGTCATAGGCAATTTCGTTGACTCGTGGAAGGGGATGCATTATAATCATATCTTTTTTTGCATTTTTGAGTTTGTCGCGTGTTAATTTAAAAGAGTTTTTTAACTTCAAATAATCGGCCTCATTAAAAAAGCGTTCTTTTTGGATGCGTGTCATATAAAACACATCTACTTCGCTGATAACATCTTCCATGTAAGGGGACTCAATGAAATCAACAGTGTACTTTTCAGTCAGTTGACGTTTTAAAGCAGAGGGTAGTTTTAATTCTTCCGGTGAAACAAGATAGAATCTTTTCGTACCAAATCTTGCCATTGTTCGAATCAGTGAATGCACGGTTCTGCCATATTTTAAATCTCCACAGAAAGCCATTGTGTGCCCTGTAATTTGGCCTTTAAATCGCTTAATTGTGATAAGATCCGTTAGTGTTTGAGTTGGATGTTGGTGTCCCCCATCACCGCCATTGATAATAGGTATTTTTGAATAGTTAGCTGCAACTTTAGGTGCACCTTCTTTGGGGTGACGCATAACCACAATATCCGCATAGTAATTCATTACGCGTATGGTGTCGGCCAAACTCTCCCCTTTTTTAGCGGACGTTGTATCCGCGTCTGAGAAACCAATTACATTACCGCCCATACGCATCATAGCACTGTCAAAACTAAATTTAGTTCTCGTGCTTGGTTCAAAGAATAGAGATGCCAAAATTTTGCCTTTACAGATTTCTGAATAGGCTTGGGGTGATTGGTAAATTTTTAGGCCTGTGTCCACCAATTCTTGAATTTCTTCAAGTGATAAATCTTCTGGTTCTACTAAGTGTCTCATTTTTCCTCCTTGTGATCTCTCTGAATCAGTTTAAAGTAAGAAATAAAAAAACCTTCGCCAAGCAGCAAAGGTTAGTGTTGAATACATCAACTAATTTTATTCCTTTTCAACCTCTCGGGTCAAATTAAAGGTATTCACTTGTCGGAGTAATCATAACATAGTGCAGAAAGATGGTCAATAAAAAACTGCTTGACACTCAAGAATTGCTATGATAGATTTAAGAAAATTAACAGCCTTTAATCAGGTACGAGAGACCTGCAAGGCAAAGAACTGTGAATCAGTGCGTTCTTTTACGTCTTGGCGGGTGCCAAGGCGTTTTTTTGTGGGAGGAAAAACATGAAAAAAATCTATACTGGTGGTTATGTTGTAGAACCTAAAACTGGGATTGAAGGGTATTATGACATTGTAGTAGAAGGTGAATGGATTACCGATATTATGCCGAGTGGAACTCTTTCAGAAGTTAATAAAGGTGTACATATTGACTTGTCTGAATTGACAGTAGTCCCTGGTTTTGTTGATCTTCATGTGCATTTAAGAGAGCCAGGACAAACCTACAAGGAAACCATGAAAACAGGGTCTTATGCTTGTGCCAAAGGCGGCTTTACAACGGTAGCATGTATGCCGAATACAATGCCTGTTATTGATTCCGTAGAGACCCTAGAGCGCTTAAAACAAATAATAAAAAAAGATGCTTGTATAGACGTCCTACCTATAACAGCCATTACCCATGCCATTGAAGGAAATATAGCAACCGATCACAAGCGTTTGTTGGATAATGGTGCCATGGCCTTGTCAGATGATGGTAAAACGCCAATGAACCCGGAGATTATGAGGGTCGCATTTAAAAATTCATATGAGAAAGATGCTTTGATAATTTCGCATTGTGAAGACCACACAATAACGTCAACGTATACAGATGAGATCTACCCTTTAGAGGCTGAGACAGATATTGTAATAAGAGACATTGAATTGTGTGATTCAGAAAACGGCCGGTTACATATTGCACATGTCAGTGGCAGAGAGTCCTTACAAGCTATAAAGTTGGCGAAAGAAAAAGGTGTTCGAGTGACTTGTGAGGTTACACCACATCATATGGCTCTAAATGACATAATCGTAGACGTCAAGCATCCAATGGCAAAGGTTAATCCACCAATACGGTCAGAAGATCATAGAAGGGCCATTATTCAGGGAATCAAAGAGGGGGTTGCCGATATTATTGCGACAGACCATGCGCCACATGATTTTGAAAGTAAGAACAAAAGTTACCAAGAAGCTGCCTACGGTATTAGTGGGGCAGAAACAGCGTTTTCAGTGGCCTATGAAACATTAGTTGTTAAAGAAAAATTGCCATTGATACATCTTATTGAAATGATGACGTCCAAGCCTGCTGAAATTGCCAGATTGAGAAAAATTGGATCGCTCCAGAAAGGTTATTATGCAAATTTTGCTGTCATTGACCTGGAAGCATCTTATAAAATCAACCCCGATACATTCGTGTCTAAAGGGAAAAATACGCCATTTACTGGTATGGACGTACATGGTATTGTTGTGCAAACACTCTATAGAGGGAGTACTGTTTATGAGAGGTGAAAATATGCTAATTGATCATTTGAACGCAAGAATAATAAAAGAAAAAAGTCCGATAGTTGTTGGCTTAGACCCCAGATGGGATTTAATCCCAGAAGCAATTAAACATGAAAATTTAAAGGCATATGGTGAAACGTTTAAAGCTGTTGCTGAAAGTATTCTTCACTTTAACAAGGGGATTATAGATGCTGTAATGGAATCTGCCTTTGTGTTTAAACCACAGATTGCATTCTATGAACAATATGGAATAGAGGGCATAGAAGCTTATTACAAGACATGTCAATATGTAAAAGAGGTTGGTGGAATTGTAATTGGGGATATTAAGCGAGGTGATATTGGTTCTACTTCGGAAGCATACGCGATTGCACATTTGGGTGAAACTACAATTGGGAATCGAAGTTTAAAGGCATTTGATTCTGATTTTGTAACCATTAACCCCTACTTGGGATCTGATTGTATTGCCCCATTTCTTAATCAATGTCAAACGCATGATAAAGGTGTGTTTGTTCTGGTTAAAACTTCCAACCCATCTTCAGGAGAACTACAAGATTTATTTGTAGGAAACACAAGAATATATGAGCGGATTGCAGATTGGGTTCATGGATGGAGTATCAAGACAACAGGGAACAGTGGTTATTCATCGGTTGGAGCGGTTGTGGGTGCAACATACCCTGAAGAATTGAAACGGCTTAGGGAAAAAATGCCAAATTCAATTTTTTTAGTACCTGGTTATGGTGCACAAGGCGGAGGTGCAAAAGATGTTGTAGAAGCATTTGATTCAAATGGGTTGGGCGCTTTGATTAACAATTCACGCGGGATATTATATGCCTACCGCAAAACCGGAGAAAATTATCAAATTGCTGCAAAAAAAGCAGCAAATGAAATGAAAGCATCCATAGTGTTAGAACTTGAACGGGTAGCCAAATAGGAGGACATATGTTTTTAGGGGTAGTTAAGGTAATTTGTAGCAAAGCATTATCAGAAGATATCTTTGAAGTACGTGTTGAAAGACCAAAAGAACTTGCGCATATTCAACCAGGACAGTTCTTCATGTTGACTGCAAACGCTTACTTGCTAAAAAGGCCTATTTCTGTAAGTGATTTTACCAGCACACAAATTGTATTTACAATTAGAGAAGTTGGTGAAGGGACAAAATCATTAATTGATTTACCTGAAATTCAGATTATGGGACCTTTAGGGCATGGATTTGAGGTAACAAAAGCGCACAATGTTCTCCTTATAGGTGGTGGAATTGGCGTTGCTCCTTTACTTCCCATAGCAAAAAAGTGCAAGGAAAATCAATCTAAAATATACAGTACTCTTGGTTTTAGAGGGGAACCCGTAATGGAAGAGGTGTTTGATTCCATTTCAGATTTTTTAGGAATTGTCTCTGAAACGAGTAATAAATATGAAAATGGTTATGTCACGTCGTTGGCTGACTTGGTACTTAGGTTAAACGAGATAGAGATGATCTATGCATGCGGGCCTAAAAAAATGATGGCTGAAGTTGCTAAGTTATCAGAAAAGTATGAAGTGCCAGCTCAGTTATTGCTTGAAGAAAAAATGGCGTGTGGCATTGGCGCTTGTTTAGGGTGCACGTGTAAGACAAAAGAGGGAGCGTTTGGATTCAAGCATTCAAAAGTATGTAAAGATGGGCCTATGTTTTGGGCAAGTGAGGTGATCTTTGATGTCTAATCTTAAAAAAACAATGGAAGTGGACTTGAATGGATTGACGCTTAAAAACCCAATTATAACAGCTTCTGGTACTTATGGATTTGGTCGAGAGTACGCTGAACTCATTGATTTAAATGAGTTGGGTGGAATTGCAGTAAAGGGGTTGACAAAAGAAGAAAGGAAGGGAAACGAAGGCAGACGATTGGTTGAAACCCCTATGGGATTAATTAATTCTGTAGGACTTCAAAATCCTGGCGTTAAATCTTTTATAGAAAATGAAATCCCTTTTTTAAGACAATTTGACCTTAAAATAATCGCAAATATAAATGGAAATACAATTGAAGAATACTGTGAAATGGCACGCATATTGGATCAAGAAGATGTGGATTCGATTGAACTAAATATTTCATGTCCGAATGTAAAAAATGGGGGGCTTGCATTTGGTACGGATTCAGAAATGGTGGCTCGCGTCGTGACATGTGTTAGAGCAGCTACTGGAAAACACCTAATTGTTAAATTGTCTCCAAATGTAACAGACATTAAACCCATAGCGCTTGCGGCGGAGAAGTCTGGGGCAGATTGCTTATCTTTGGTAAATACATTTTCTGGTATGGCCATTGATATTCATAACAGAAAACCTTTTTTAAAAAGAGGAATTGGTGGCGTTTCTGGCCCTGCAATTAAACCAATGGCACTTAAGATGACATACGATGCTGTGAAATCAGTCAATATACCGGTAATTGGAATGGGTGGTATATCAACTTATGAAGATGCAATAGAATTTATACTTGCAGGTGCTCACGCGGTCGCAATTGGGACGGCAAATTTCTATAACCCTGAAGCTCCCTTGACTATAAAAAAGGGGATTGAATCATACATGAATCAATATAATATACAGGACATTAATGAACTTATTGGTAATTTAGACACTTAATGGACCAGCTCTGTTATGACCATTTGCTTAACGGTTTTAGGGTTAAATCGATGATAATTAAAGATTACATTTAAAACGTATCCACCACCGAAAGCGTTTACGATTGTCCCGATACCATAAGAGCCTCCTAAGAAAATACCAACTAAGACGACAGTAACTTCTATAATCGGACGAATTACACTGACGCTTTTTCCTGTGTATTTTACCAAGCCAACGAGAAGTCCATCTCTAGGGCCTGCTCCGAGGCCACAACTTAGGTAGATATAAACGCCATAGTTAAATAAGAACATGCCAATAAATAAGAAGGCAAGTTTGGTCACGAGAAGTTCTGGCACAAAAAAAAGTCCAGTTTTATCCAATAAATCTACAATTATACCAATTAAGAGCATGTTTAAGATCGTTCCAATTCCAGGATATATTTTAATCAGTAAGGATAAAAGAATTATTATAAGTCCTGTCAATTGTGTTGCTTGTCCGAATGAGATAGGGGATATTCTGGAAATGCCTTGGTGAAATGTACCCCATGGGTTGGTTCCCAAATCAGCGTAAAGTGAAAAATTTATACCGATAGCGATGACTGTAAATCCCAACACTAGTTTTGGAAGTTTCAGTATAGACGCTTTAATTAATTGTGTGTTCAAGTAAGCCTCCTAACAATATGTTTCGAGTGACTAAATATAACATAACATAAAAACGCTTCATTATATAGAGAAAAATATCGAGTATTTTGTTAAAATTCTGAATACTCTTTTTTGTTTTTTAAGGGTTGACTTGTTAAAGTGAGGGTGTTATTATCTTAAAGCACCATACGTTTCCAAGTAAACTTCTTGTAAAAATGATGTGAAAAAAGTTTGGTTAAGACGTGTAAAACATCTTGACATTGAAAATGAATGGTGGTATTATAAATGAGTCGCCGCAACACATATGAGGCGATTGTGTTTTTAAAAGAGAACCTTGAAAATTGAACAGCTTAAATGAAAAAAACCAAACGCAATTCAGTTGAGGGAAACTTCAAAAGAAAAGTGATAACGGGTTTCGAAAGAAACCAAAACAAAGTTAGCAACAAAATGAGTCAAAACTTTTAATTAAGAGTTTGATCCTGGCTCAGGATGAACGCTGGCGGCGTGCCTAACAC
>NZ_JAFBDT010000009.1 GCF_016908355.1 Fusibacter tunisiensis
AAGAAAAAATCCGAAGGTAAACATCATTATGTTGCTAACTCTCATGTTGCTAAAAAATTAATCAGAGTCATTCACCACTTACTGACCAATAACTTGCAATTTTATCCTCAAAAATAGCCAATAATTCAATTTTTATTTCAGTAGATTTCTCTACTTCTTTTTGTCGTGCAATTTTTTAACTTTAATTTTATTTAGATTATTTTGTTTTTTCTATTGACTTCATATAGTTAGTCTCATAAACCTAGTTTATCATAAAAATGAATTTATGGGGAAAATATTAAGTTAATTCTTTAACAATATAACTTAACAAATTGTTATTATTTAATGACTTGACAGTTGGGGAATGACTTATTAAAATGAAAAGAAATTCCTAGTAAAATAATAAGGATTAAAATGTGCACTGTAGAGAGAGGGAAAAAGGGTATGAAATATTTTAAAGCATTAGATTTGATTGGTAAGACGCCAATCGTTAAACTGAATAAAGTGGTAGATGCTACTGAAATGGCAGACATCTACATTAAGTTAGAGGGTTTAAATTTAACAGGCAGTGTTAAGGCGCGTGCGGCTTATGGCATGATTACCGGGGCAGAAAATGAGGGCATACTAAAACCTGGTATGACACTTGTTGAACCAAGTAGTGGAAACACGGGAATAGCGCTGGCCTTAATTGGTAAAATGAAAGGGTATTCAGTGACTATTGTTATGCCTGAAACCATGAGTGTTGAACGTCGCAATATTATAAAAGCTTATGGTGCAAATTTGATTTTAACTGAGGGCGGTAAAGGCATGAGTGGCGCTATTGAGGAAGCCTCAAAGTTGGCTGAAAATGACACCTACTATATGCCTCAGCAGTTTAAGAACAAATACAACGCATGGATTCACTATGAAACCACTTCAGAAGAAATATTGATAGACATGCCAGTATTGGATGCTTTTGTGGCAACAGTTGGAACTGGTGGTACAGTTTCAGGTGTTGGTAAAAAATTAAAAGAAGTTCGACAGTCTGTAGAAATTATTGCTGTGGAGCCTCTGGAATCCAGTGTTTTATCTGGAAATTCTCCTGGACCGCACAAGATTCAAGGAATAGGTGCAGGTTTTAAACCAGATGTTTTGGCGTTAGATGTTATAGATCGGGTCCTTACTGTTTCCAGTGAAGAAGCCTATGAAATGACCCGTCAATTATTTGTAAAAGAAGGCTTGTTTTTGGGAATTTCATCGGGTGCAGCAGTTGTTGCTGCCATTGAAACAGCTAAAAGACTTGGGCCTGGGAAAGTGGTGTTGACCCTGTCTCCAGATAGTGGGGAAAAATATATTTCCAGCCAAGTTTTTACAGAATAGGAGAAAGAAATGTTAAAATCAGCACAACACTATTTAAATCATATTAGGCAGAATGATCCTTCGGTAAGAAGTGGTTTAGAATTAATACTGTATCCAAGCGTCCATGCAATTTTATTGTATCGTGTGGGGAATTGGTTTTATATGCATAAACTGTATTTCTTGGCCCGCTTAATTTCACAAGTGGCACGGTTTTTAACGGGAATTGAAATTCATCCAGGTGCGACGATTGGAAAAGCGCTTTTTATTGATCATGGTATGGGCGTTGTTATTGGTGAAACTTGTGTTATTGGAGACTATGTTACCATTTATCAGGGTGTAACATTAGGGGGCACAGGCAAAGAAAAAGGGAAAAGACATCCAAGTGTAGGAGATCGTGTGGTCATTGGTGCGGGTGCTAAAATTTTGGGACCGATTCACATTGCATCAGGCACAAAAATTGGTGCTGGATCTGTGGTTTTAACAGACACACTTACAGAGTCTACGGCAGTGGGTGTTCCTGCCCGTATTATTGGCGGTAGGCAAAATGCTGTGATTCCCATAGCATCTCATAAAGATAAGATTAGCATTTACAATGATATGGTGATTTAGTAACTTATGTGACAGAAAAACCAAATCATTTCAGTTATGATTCACTTAGAGAGAGAAATTGAGAGCAATGGAGGGTATTTAAGTGAAACGAAATGTGATTGAAATTAATGAAGAACTATGTATTGGTTGTGGGCTTTGTGCTACAGCCTGTTTACAAGGTGCGATTGAAATTATTGATGGGAAGGCAAAATTAACCAGTGACTCTTATTGTGATGGATTGGGAATGTGTTTGCCCAAATGTCCTGTAGATGCAATTCATATGGTAGAGAAAGAAACGGATTCTTTTGATACAACGCGTAAAAATATTAAACTAAAAGAAGGGGGATGTGGTGGTACAGCAATTACCACATTTGACCGTGAATCAGTCCCACTTCAAACCGTTAAAACCATAACGAATACGCAAAAGCCTACAGAATCAAGACAGTCAGTTGAAGGCGTTATACAATCCGAATTGATGCAATGGCCTGTGCAACTTAAACTTGTTAGCGCAAATGCACCTTATTTTCAAAATGCTGATTTGTTAATTGCAGCAGATTGTACAGCTTTTGCCTATGGTGATTTTCACAGAGACTTTATTAAGAATAAGGTTACTGTAATTGGATGTCCGAAACTAGACGACAACCAGTATAATCAAGATAAGATTGCTGAAATATTAAAACAAAATTCGATTAAAAGTATCACTGTGGTGCGTATGGAAGTTCCGTGTTGCAATGGCATTATACATGCAGTTAAAGAAGCCATGTTGGCTGCAAAGTGTATTGTTCCATATTCTGAAGTGGTGATATCAACAGATGGCAGAATTAAATAGTCACCGTTTTAACCCAATGACAGTGCCCCCCGACCCAAATGGATTTTTCTGTTTGGGTTTTTTTTGATTTTATTTGAATTGCACTGGTATGGTTCATGGCAACACCTTGAAGTACAAGCGCTTCAAACAGGTCTTGATTGGGATAAATATGGTGATGTAAATAGGCGGCGAGTGCACCGTTGGAAGTCCCGGTTGCAGATTCTTCATTAATACCATAAAGTGGGGCAAAATTGCGAGCGTAGAGTGTATTGTTTTCAATTGTGAAGACATGGGCACCAACGACATTTAGTTGCTTAGAAACTTGGCTTAGTGCTTCAAATGAAACACTTAGAGCATTCAAATCTTTTTCTGACTTGACTTTTAGGATCAAATCGTCAAGCCCAGTATTCCAAATTTCAATTGGGTAGTGGGCCTCTTCATTTATTTTTATCGAAAAACAAGCTTCAACTTTTTGTCTTTCTACAAGGTTTATCAGTCTAAAATGAGGCGTGGGTTGTTTCATGAATAGTGTGCCATCGCCTTTAATTTCGATTTTAATCATACCAGCCTTTGTCCCAATGTTTAGACTTTTTTTATGTGTTTTACCTAATCTGGACAGCATGTGTATAGAGGCCAATGTGGCATGTCCGCATAGGGGGACTTCATCAGTCGGTGTGAAAAAACGAATTTCGAAATCATAGGCTCCTTTTCCAGAAACAATAAAAGCTGTCTCTGATAGATTCAAAAACGATGCGATTTCTTGCATTTTTTCTTCAGGTGGGTAAACCGCTTCTAAAAGTATAACGCCAGCTGGGTTTCCACCTGTTTCTTGATGGGTAAAACTATTGACGATATAGGCATTCATTTTTGCCCTCCTTTTTGTGCTTTATATGTGACGTAAGTATTAAGCGTGTCCAAATAGTTTAATATGCTGCCGCCTCGACTTGTTTCGATTTTGAACTCCGGTAACATGGCCTTATAGGGGATAGACCTTCTGGAATCGGTTTTCTGATAGTCCAACAAGAGTTCTAGGGGAATTAAATAATAGGAATCATTGAATTTAAAGTGGACAATGATAAAGGCTAAACCGCCTTGTGCTGATACATCTTGCATATAGGTTATTTGATGTGCATGAATATTGCTTAAGGGCAGACTTTTTAAGTGTGTTTCTTTAGCATCGAATGCTATGAAGACCCCTTGCGCGATTCCAATAAAGTCCACAGTTGATTTTTTTTCAAAAAAACCGCGCGTAATGACGCCATTTGAACTGATTTCAGCAACTTTAACGGGCGTGCTAACTTTATCGATTCGACATAAGTTCAATGTATGATAGTATTGGTTCGTCAAAACAATAAGATCTTCAAGTGCATCTCCACGATGACCTCTTTTTCCCCACATAAAACCCCTCCTTTATAGGTTTAGTCTACCATGATTTTGTAAACCTGTGAATAATGAAGCGTGACATGTGGATAAAAGTGTGGATAATGTGTATAAACGAACGTTTGACAAAGTGCATATCGGGTATTTTTAGGATAACGCCCATGAATGAGATGAAATTGGTGAATTTTAGGCATAGTTTGTTAATAAATGTTCGATAATTATTTACACAAAGTTAACATTAGCCTATATTTTTTGAGTTTTGCGTTGATATTAGGTTCACATAATATCGCTGTAAAATGTGGATAGAGTGTTAACAAACTGTTCATATCTTGTTGGTATAAAAAGAATTGACACAGAAAACAAAAACAGGTATCATATGTTTGACCCCCGTTGGGCGGGGGAGGAGGACGTTATGAAATTTACTTTAACTGAGAAGGCGAAGTCTAAGTTAAAACGTGAAAAAAATAGCAAAGATGGGTACCGTGTTGCTGTTATGGGCATTGGCTGAGGTGGCCCAACTTTTGGACTTGTTCGGGACGAACAAAAGGAAAATGATTACATGGAAGAAGTTGAGGGTATCAATATCTTTGCAGATGCAGATCTTATAAACGCTCATTTAGGGTTTAAAATAGACTATTCTAGTTTTATTTTAACCAGAGGGTTTTATATTCAGGCACTTCACTATGGTTCGAGGTGCTAAAGTTTATTATATGGAGGTAGAATTATATGTCTAAAAATGTAGTGGTATTTTCAAGCAATACTTGTGGCTATTGCACAATGGCAAAAGAGTACTTAAATGAAAAGGGTGTCTCTTTTACAGAAAAAAATGTATCAACTGATATCGAAGCGCGTAAGGAACTTATGAGTAAAGGGTTCATGGGTGTACCCGTAATCTATGTAGATGATGAAGTTATTCAAGGTTTCGATAAAGCTAAATTAGACTCACTGTTGGGTTTATAGGACCAGTAATTAGGAGCCCCTCAAGGGCTCTTTTTATTTGAAAACAAACAAAAATGGAGGTTATTGATGAAACAGAAAGTGATTATCGTCGGTGGAGTCGCTGGTGGTGCAAGTGCTGCTGCCCGTTTGAGAAGAGTTGATGAGCAGGCTGAAATCATTATGGTTGAAAGGGGACCATACATATCTTTTGCAAATTGTGGTTTGCCTTATTATATTGGTGGCACAATTGAAGAAAGAAGCGCCTTATTGGTTCAAACACCAGAAGACATGAATGCTAGGTTTCGAGTAGATGTACGTGTGGAAAACGAAGTGCTTTCCATAGATCGAGAAAAGAAAACGGTTCAAATTAGAGACATTAAAGAAGATCGTGTTTATGAAGAATCTTATGACAAACTTGTGCTTTCGCCGGGGTCAACGCCACTTAAACCACCAATACCTGGTATTGATGCGCCAAATATTTTTTCGCTATGGAATATACCGGATGTTGACAGAATAAAAGGGTTTGTGGATGGCATGAAGCCTAAAACAGCAGCAGTGATTGGTGGTGGATTTATAGGTCTTGAAATGGCTGAAAATTTACACGATCTTGGCATGGACGTTTCTGTTGTTGAAATGGCAGACCAAGTTATGGCGCCTGTTGACTTTGAAATGGCACAAATTGTTCACAAGCATATGAAGACCAAAAACGTTAATTTGCTTTTAGGTGATGGTGTTAAGAATTTTGAATACCATAATGGAAAGGCACGTGTAACACTTCAAAGTGGTAATCATATTGAAGTGGATATGGTGATTTTATCTATTGGTGTAAGACCTCAAAGCGAACTTGCTAAGAATGCTGGTCTTGAAATGAATCAAAGAAACGGCATTGTGGTAAATGCGCACATGAAAACGTCGGATGAGAATATATATGCGATTGGTGATGCCATTGAAGTTGTGGATTTTATAAGTGGTGACAAGACAATGGTTCCACTTGCAGGGCCAGCAAATAAGCAAGGCCGAATTTGTGCAGATAATATTGCGGGGATTAATAGTGCCTATAAAGGGACTCAAGGGACCTCTGTCGCCAAAGTTTTTGATTTGACAGTGGCTTCCACAGGTGTTAACGAAAAAACTTTGAAACGCAATGGAAAAGAATATGGCAAGGATTATTACACGACAATTGTGCATCCAAATTCACACGCAGGCTACTATCCAGGTGCTATTCCAATGACATTAAAGTTGATTTTTTCAACGGATGGAAAAGTGCTGGGTGCTCAAAATGTAGGTTATGATGGTGTTGAAAAACGCGTTGATGTGATTGCAACTGCAATTCGTTTTGGCGCAACTGTGTATGATTTGACAGAACTCGAACTTGCCTATGCACCGCCTTACTCATCTGCTAAAGACCCAGTCAATATGGCGGGTTACGTTGGAGAAAATATACTGAAAGGTGTAACAAAGCCTTTTCAATGGCATGAAATTAAAGATGTGGGTGAGGATGTTGTTATCTTGGATGTACGCGAACCCATTGAACGTGATTTAGGGTTTATAACAGGTTCGGTAAATATCCCTGTGGATGAACTTAGGGACCGTTTAAGCGAACTGGACAGAAACAAAAAAATTGTCGTCTACTGTGCGGTTGGCATTAGGGGACATGCGGCATCAAGAATTTTAATGCAAAATGGGTTTGAACATGTGTATAATCTCATGGGTGGCTACGCCACTTATGCGACAACGCTTTGTTTAGAAGATACAGCACTTTGTGGTGGTATTTCTTATGACGACGAAATTCATTTGTCTGAATCTGGCGATATTGAAGATACAAGAGAAATTCATGCCCACGATGCGAAGGTTGTAAAGCTTAATGCTTGTGGACTTCAGTGTCCAGGTCCAATCATGCAAGTGAGTAAATCAATTGCTGAAATGGATGCAGGCGATATTTTAGAGGTTAAGGCCACTGATCCTGGCTTTATGAGTGATATTGGTGTATGGTGCAATAAAACTGGGAACACATTAATTGAATCCGGTAAAGAGGACAAACAGTTCTACGCCCAAATACGAAAAGGAACTAAAAAACCTGCAGTTAAAGAGCGCGTTGAAAACCCGAATGATGATAAGACCATGGTGGTTTTTAGTGGCGACTTGGATAAGGCAATTGCATCTTTGATTATTGCAAATGGTGCTGCTTCAATGGGGAAAAAAGTTACGATGTTTTATACATTCTGGGGATTAAATGTGTTAAGGCGTCCGGAAAAAGTCAATGTCAAGAAAGACTTTATGAGCCGAATGTTCAGCAGTATGATGCCAAGAGGCACGCAAAAGTTAGGACTTTCAAAGATGAATATGTTTGGGATGGGTCCTAAAATGATTCGCTCCGTTATGAAAAAGCACAATGTGGACTCATTGGAGGATCTTTTGAAAATGGCGATGGACAATGGCATCAAAATGGTTGCTTGTAACATGTCCATGGACCTTATGGGCATTACAAAGGAAGAACTCATTGATGGTGTTGAACTCGGTGGTGTTGCAACCATGCTTGGTGCAGCTGAAGATTCAAATATGAGTATGTTTATCTAATGGGAGTTGACCATGACTGAAAGAGAAGAAAGTAAAAAAAAGATAATCAACCGCCTTCGGACGATAAAAGGCCATGTGCAAGGGATCGAGAAAATGGTCGAAGAAGACAAAGGGTGTGAAGATGTGTTGGTCCAAATTGCGGCGATTAAACAATCAATTCATAAGGTTGGTCTTGCAATTATGGAGCAGCAAGCCAGCAGCTGTTTTTCGCTTGATGACCATGTAGACAAAGAAAAGATGGAAGAATTGATTCGTTTAATGTTCAATTATTCCAAATAAGAAAACGGTTCATAGAGACCATTTGTTTGGACTCTATGAACCGTTTTTTTCTTTTATAAAGAACCTAAAAATTCGGATTTGTGTGTTTTTGAAAGCAATGCTTTTTTGAGTTTAGCGGATTTTGAAATGTCATCTAGAAGAATTCCGCCCACAATAACATCGTCTACAAAATAGTACTTTTCAAAATGAGTGTCATCTTGATTTTTATGGGTTTCGTAATTTAAGCCAGGATTGCCACCGACATCTCCAATTGAAAATAGGCGCATATTCATACCACTATAAATATTGAATGGGACGATAGGGTCATATACAGCGCGCTTGCCAATGGCGTTAAGTCCAGCAATTTTTCCCTGATCAGTTGCTTCAGGCCATATGGCATAGTTGATGCCTTTAAATTCAGCACAATCACCTGCTGCAAATATATTTTCATAATTTGTACGCATATGATCATCAACGCATATGCCGCGATCGGTTTTTATACCTGCAGCTTTGGCCAATTTTATGTCAGCTCTTACGCCGATAGAAAATGCGACAAAATCTGCCTCAATTGTGGCACCGTTCCCCAACTCAACGCTTTCTGCCTTAGTATCACCTAAAACGGCTTTTGTCTGTACACCTTTTATAACATGAATGCCAGCAGCTTCTACTTTTTGTTCAAAAATTTCTGAAGCTTCAGGATCAAGTTGTCTCGGCAAAAGCCTATCCATCATTTCAATGACATCGACTGATAGGCCGGCCTTGATAAGTTGCCACCCTAGTTCCAAGCCAAGCAAACCACCACCAATAATGGCTGTTTTTTTGGCCTTCATTGCCATTTGTTTTATAGTCTCGGCATCTTCTAAAGTTCTTAAGGAAATTACATTTTCAAGATCTGCCCCAGGCATTGGTGGAATAAAGTTATTGCTTCCTGTTGCAAGAATTAGAACATCATAGTGTAATTTTTGCGTACCTATGCTGACTTGATTGGTATCGGGATGAATTTCGGTCACAGTTTTTCCGTTAATGAAGTCAACATGGTTATCAGAATACCATGAAAGTTCGTGTAGATAAAACCTTTTTGGAAGTTTAGCTTCACTAAGATATTCTGAAAGCATCGGTCTGTAATATGCTGGCGTTGGCTCACTTGAAATTACAGTAACATGATGCGATTCTTGTGATTTTAAGATTTCTTCTAGAGCGGCATTTCCAGCAGCCCCATTTCCAATAATAATTTTCTTCGACATTAATCTACCTTCCCTTCTTTTGCTGAATCATTGTGACTAAAAAGTTTATACCAAAAAAAATTGCTTTCAACCAAATTAAAATATTTTTGTTATTTCCAGAGATTAAGGGTATAAGAGTAGAGGACTGTTGACAAAAGAATAGTGTCGTGGTATTATCAAGTTGTATTCAGTACAAACTGATAATTAAACAGCCAAAAAAAATATAAGGAGTGTAAGCGTATGAAGTATGAATGTGTAGCATGTGGTTATATCTATGATCCTGAAATTGGCGATCCAGACGGTGGGATTGCGCCAGGTACTGCTTTTGAAGACATTCCAGAGGACTGGGTTTGTCCACTTTGCGGTGTAGGCAAAGATATGTTTGAGCCAGTGGCTTAAACCTTTGATTGAAAGTGTGGGAAGGTGAGTTTATGCAATCTGCAAGTGTAATCGATTTTTTTAAGGCGCACGGTATTAAGCCATCGTTTCAGCGCATAAAAATTTACGAATATCTTTTATCAAGTAAAGAACATCCAACTGTGGATGTCATTTATAGTGCATTAAATAGTGAAATTCCCACACTTTCAAAAACAACTGTCTATAACACTTTGAAAGTATTTATTGAAAAAGGGATCGCTATGGCGATAACCATTGATGAAAATGAAGTGCGTTATGATGCAGAAATGAGAGTACATGGCCATTTCAAATGTGAAATGTGCCAGAAAATATATGATTTTGATGTCGACATTGACCATATTTCTGGTGAAGCGTTAAATGATTTCGACATCTATGATCAGCAAATGTTTTTTTACGGGGTTTGTAAAAAATGTAAAAAGAACGCATAAGGAGGAACTGATGAAAAGATTAAACGTGTATAAGTGTGAAGAATGCGGTAACATTGTAGAAGTTCTGAACTGGGGTGGCGGCGAATTGGTTTGCTGTGGCGAGCCAATGATTTTAATTGAAGAGAAGTCGGCGGATTCAACAACAGAGAAACACGTTCCAGTTGTTGAGAAAATTGAAGGTGGCTATAAAGTTACTGTTGGGTCTACTTTGCATCCGATGAAGGAAGAGCATTACATTCAATGGATTGAACTGGTGACTGAAAATGAAACGTTAATTACGTTTTTAAATCCTGGTGATGAACCAGTTGCTATTTTCAAAACCGACGAGAAGGCAATTATGGCAAGAGAATATTGTAACCTTCACAGTTTGTGGAAAAATGAATTGTAATAAACCTTATGGCGTTTGAAGTTGATTTCAAACGTCCTTTTATGAAGGAGAGTCGTATGATTAATAAGAGACTGGAAGATGCCATCAATCAGCAAATTAACGCTGAATTGTACTCGGCATATCTGTATTTAGCAATGGCATCGTATTTTGAAGAAACCAATTTATCAGGGTTTGCCAACTGGATGCGTGTTCAATTTGAAGAAGAACAATTTCATGCAATGAAATTTTTAGATTACTTGATTGAGAGAGGCGGACGCGTTAAATTGGAAGCCATTGATAAGCCAAGATTTGAGTGGAAAGATGCAATAGAAGTATTTGAAGAGACACTTGAACATGAAAAACACGTTACAAGTTTGATCAATGATATTGCTGAAATTGCAGAAGTTGAAAAAGATCGACCAACTCAAAATATGTTAATTTGGTTTATAGATGAACAAGTGGAAGAAGAAGCGACTGCTGAAAAAATATTGAATGAATTAAAACTAATTGGTGGTGGTGGACATGGCATGCTTATGATGGATAGAGAGCTGTCAGCAAGAGTATTTACACCGCCAGTTAAGGCATAAAATTAAGGGAGGTATTTTAAAATGGCGCGTATTAAAGGAACTCAAACAGAGCAAAATTTACTAAAGGCATTTGCAGGAGAATCTCAAGCGAGAAATCGTTACCAGTTGTTTGCCAAACAAGCAGAAAAAGAAGGTTATCGTCAGATTGCTGATTTCTTTATGGAAACTGCAGATAATGAGCGCGTTCACGCGGGGAGATTTTTTAGTTTTTTAGAGGGTGGCGATGTTGAAATTACAGCAACTTATCCTGCTGGCATTGTTGGAACGACACTTGAAAACCTTAAGGCAGCAGCAATGGGAGAGAATGAGGAGTGGAGTGAACTCTATCCGGAATTTGCTAAAATTGCGAAGGAAGAAGGATTTCCAAAAGTTGCAGCAGCGTTCGAGTTTATTGCCAAAGCTGAAATTGAGCATGAAAACAGGTATTTGAAGCTTGCTGAAAATATTGAAAAGGATTTAGTTTTTAAAAGAGGCGAAGTGGTTCGTTGGAAATGTAATAAGTGTGGTTATGTGCATGAAGGCACTGAGGCGCCAGAAAAATGTCCAACTTGTCTTCACCCAAAAGATCACTTTGAACTTAAAGAATCAAATTATTAAGTGTTACTAAAGAAACAAAGAAGCCTGAAAATTGATTTGGGCTTCTTTTTAGTTTATGATAGAGATATCTAGAATATAGGAGGGGGATTATGAACCGACAAATAGCATTAGAATGGTTAAAAGAGAACGTTTCAAGTGAAAGTCTTTTAAAACATTGTTATGCAGTAGAAGCTGCAATGAGAGCGTATGGACGTTTCTATGATGAAGACGTAGAACGATGGGGCATGTGCGGTCTACTTCACGACATTGATTTTGAACGTTATCCAGATGAACATCCTTTAGTGGGTGTGGAATGGCTTAAAGAGAAAGGATTTGATGAAGAATTTGTGGTTGCTGTTAAAGCACATGGTGATCATACACACACACCTCGTGAAACACACCTCGCAAAGGCTTTGTATGCGGTAGATGAACTTGCAAGTTTTATTATTGCGGTTGCATTGGTACGACCAGATAAACTTCAGGGAATGACCCCTAAATCGGTTAAGAAAAAATTGAAAGATAAGGCTTTTGCTAGAGCCGTCGATCGAGAGGGCATACAAAAAGGCGCTGAGGCAATGGGTGTAGATTTAACAGACCATATTTCAAGGCTAATTGAAGCCTTACAAGTTCGCGAAGAGGAATTGTCTGAACAAGGGGTATCTTTGCTATGAAATTCTTAATAACAGGGTTTGAGCCTTTTGGGAGAGAATCTATTAATCCGGCATGGGAGGCTGTGTCGCAATTAAAATCAGAATACATGGGCCACCTTGTGGTTGTTGAGGAAATCCCAGTTGTGTTTGGAGCGTCTATTGATAGACTGATTGAGCGTATTGAATTGCATCAACCAGATGTGGTTTTATGTATTGGTCAGGCTGGTGGACGTGCAACTTTATCTGTAGAGCGTGTTGCCATCAACATTAATGATGCTCGGATGCCGGATAATAAAGGAAATGCGCCCATAGATGAACCTATTGAACAAAGTGGACCGGACGCCTACTTTACCAATCTGCCAATAAAGGCAATTGTTAAAACGCTTGGTGAATATCATATACCAACGAGCATTTCAAACTCTGCTGGAACGTATGTGTGCAACCACTTGATGTATGGGCTTTTGCATTTTATTCACACGATGAAACCGAATATTAGAGGCGGGTTTATCCATGTGCCATATGCACCATCCCAAGTTGTCGATCGGCCAGGAACGGCTTTTATGCCAGTAGATATGATGCTTGAAGGGTTGGAACGAATGATTGAAGTTATAGCCGTTACAGATTCTGATATAAAAAAAGCGGATCATGCGATCCACTAAAGTTTTTTATAGGGGGCCATACCCAGATTGGCCAGTTCATCTGCTTTGTGATTGAGTTCTATAAGCGATTTAAATGCTTCTATGCTAATGTCGGTTTGATTGTCTTTGTTAAATTTTGCATGCCATTTCAAAACGTCTGAAGACTTGTCCAGATCCAGATGGCCCTTGATTTTAAAAAACGTGACAGTTTCAAAAGAATGGACCAAATCAATTAAAATTTGCCAAAGGGACTTGTTTTCAACAGGTTCCTTTTTTGACGTCAGCCACCCATTTATAAGCCATTTTCTGTACCATCCATTTCTAAAGCAATTGACGACATAAGCGCTGTCGGAATAGATTTCCACATGAAGTGATTTTGATTTCAGACACTTTAAAGCCTCTATTGCTGCAGTTAACTCCATTATGTTATTGGTTGTTTGGTCTGAGCCACCATAGATTGTTTTTTCTTCAGTTTGATACTTTAAGACTGCGCCCCAGCCACCAACATTTTCTGTTTTGCCATTTCCTGAACAAGCACCGTCACACACAATAATTACTTTTTTCATAAGCCACCTCGTCCTCATTATAACAGCCTCTCTATAGAATGACAACGCTCTAAAATGGAAGTTGTCAAAATTCGGATATAGTGAGATAATAAGAAAAACCTATACTTGGAAAAGGATGATTGTATGACAGAATATAAGACAAGAGCCTATAATAACTATTCAGAAATGTTAAAAAGCATGGCTGAATCACAAATTCAGTATACTTTTACAGATAATGGAAAAGATGAAACGGTTATATTATACGCACAACTTAAAACGTGGGATCGGTACGCTTTAGATATTTTTGAGACGGTATTGAAAGAACCTTCCGTATTTGATTACAATCTACTGTGTGTCATAGATGGTGGTATGTCACCTTCAATAGAAGGGATTAAAGAGATCGTATCTCGGTTGGATGCCACTGTGGCGATTCTATTAACTTGTGTGCCACAAGAAATGGCGGATCCGGATATTTACACCTTATTTGACTCCACTTTGGGGAATATAAAGCCTTATATTTTTGTGAGAGGCACACATGCCCATCCTGACATTCCGTTTAGTGGCCTTGGAACAATTGGTATATTATCTGAAATTATTAAGGCCATTGAACTCAATACTGAAATGAGCGATTTGGATCAAGGACATATGGTAGCGCCGCCAAGATTTATATCTCAAAAGTATGCACAGACAGATGGACTGCCTCAATACGGTGTTGCCATGTTCAACTGGTCTTTTATGGATGGTGATCTGGGTCGAAAATTTGGTCAGCTTAAATCTTTGTGTGAATGGTCGTTTGAAGATGCTATAAATCAGTACAATTATGCATTCAATGAGTTTTTAAGAAAACAAAAGAAGCCAAGTTATGAGTGCTGCCAAGATTTTGATGTTACTGTAAAATATGCACCTAATATTTTGTTTCCCAGCCATAACAGTCTTGATTATGGGGACTATTTGTTAGAAAATGCATCTGAGATTACAGGGCCGTTTAGTACAGACAAACCCTTTGTTGCAATTGGACTTTTACCGGAGTTAGTTCCACCTTCGATTGAAACCTTTGAAAACAAAAGTAAGTTGGAAGCTTTTTATGATAAGGTTCAAGAAGGTAATCAACACATAAACCGAAAAAGATGGTCAAATATTTCGGTGCCAGCATCTCAAATGGGTTATCCACATATCAATTTAGGGCCCGGGTATTTGGAATCCTATGAGCGTGTCGTTGAAGAACACGTTAAAACAAGGATTCCAAACCTTATAATTCGCATGTTAAAAGCCAATGAATAATCATTGGCTTTTCTTTTTATCCCCACTGTAAAGGGTTAAAATTAACATGATTTCAACAGGAAATACACGCAAATGTGGATAACTCTGTGGATAGTGTGGGCAAACATTCGTTTGGTGTTTAACTTATAACGCTTTGTTCACAATTGATTCAAAAGCATCAACATCATTTTTTATTTGTTCAAGGGATGCTTTCCAAAATGCTTTGTCTGTTGGATCGATGTTTGCCAATTGACAGACATCGTAAATACGCATTTTACCAGTTGCTTTTAGAAGTGCATCATATTCTGGGATAAAGGCATCTCCTTTTTCTTTGTAAACGGCATAGAGCCCTCTTGCAAAAAGAAGTCCAAAGGCATAAGGGAAGTTGTAAAAATTTCTCGATGCATAGTAATAATGTGTTTTATTAAGCCACATATAAGGGTGTAAATGTGTATGATCTAAGGCGTTACCATAAGCTTTCTTTTGAGAATCCAGCATAATTTCTTTAAACTCATCAACAGAAAGCGGATGGTCTTTGCGGGTTTCAAAGATTTGAGATTCAAAGTAAAACCTTGATAAAATATCGACGACGACGCTGGTAGCACCCTGGAGGCTGTTTTCAAGTATGGAAAGTGCCAATGTCTCGTCTGCTTCTTTAAGTACAGCGTTTCTTACGATGGTTTCGCAAAATATTGAGGCAGTTTCTGCAAGTGGCATTGGGTAACTTGTGTTGAGAATACTTTCAGTCATAATTCGATCGCCATGAAAACCATGTCCCAGTTCATGTGCTAGGGTTAAAACGTTTTTTAACTTACCCGTAAAATTAGTTAAAATGCGACTTTCTCCAATGCTGGGAATATTTGAACAAAATGCACCTCCGACTTTACCGGCACGTGGTTCAAAGTCAACCCAATCATTGTCAAAACTTTTTTTTGCAAAACTGTGCAGATCTTCAGAAAAATCGCCAAAATACTTGAGTATAAAAGTCTTTGCTTCTGCTATTGTAAATTCTTGATCCATTTGAACGACAGGGGCATAAATGTCGTAAAAAGGCATTGGACCTTTATTGCCCAGTAATTTTGATTTAGCCAATAAATAGCGTCTAAATACGGGAAGATATTCTTCCATGGATTCAATCATGGCGTTTAGAATTTCAGTATCCATTCTGGCGTTGAAAAGCGTTTCATCAAGTGGGCTATCAAAGCCTCTAAGATCTGAAAGTGTAAGGACTTCCCCTTTGATACCATTTAATGCAGCAGCAGATATTTCCGCATGGGTTTCATAGGCTTTGAGTTCGGTTTCATATCCCAATTGGCGCATTTTAGGGTCACTTGAGAAAGCGAGGTTTCTTATTTTCATAATTGGCCATTCTTCAGTAGTGCCATCTATTTCAATGGGAAAAGTCAATTGCGATGCTGTTTTACTTTGTAGTGTTTCCCATGCGCTGGAACCTGTAAGCTTCATTTTGCTGATTAATATTTCTTCAGCATCACTTAGCATATATTTTGTAGAAGAAATAGCTTCTTTAAGGAAAAACTCATGTTCTTTTATGAGCGGTGACGCTTCACATGCTGATTTAAGGTCAAAATCTTTCAATGCTCTTTTGAAGACGACCATAGGTGCCGTTAATTTTGATTGGACGTTTTGAATCTTGTTGACCAAACCGATTGCCTTTGTGTTTTTTGAATCTGTTGCAAAGGTAAGATGGCCAAAAGCGTAGAGCTTTCTCAGCAAAGTGGTGTCTTCAATTAAATAGTTTATAAATTGTGTCACAAGTTCTACTGAGATGGGTGATGCCTTGTCCACTTCTTCAATCCAACTCCTGTATTTTGGAAGGAGAGCGTCAGCCCTGTCTAAATCCGACTTGAAAAGTTTTGAGTCGAAAGATGGATAGAGTGCATCCAAGTTCCATTTGTCATTCATTTGTGTGCTCCTTTCCCGCTAAATCAATAAAAGTATCAATGTCATTTTCTAAAATTTCCAAAGATGAAATCCAAAATTCAGTAGATTCTACGTCAATATCCATAATCTTACACACTTCTGTAATTGACATTTTTCCCGATGCTGCCAAAAGGGAATCGTATTTGGATTTAAAAAACTCAGGATTTTCAATATATTTTGCATAGAGTCCCTTTGCGAACAAAAGGCCAAACGCATATGGAAAATTGTAAAAATTTAATCCAGCTGAATAATAATGCGGTTTAATCAACCACATGTAGGGATTTAAAACGTTGATGTCCAAACCTTCCCCATAAGCTTTTATCTGAGCATCTGTCATGAGTTTGTTAAGTTCTTGAACAGAAAGTGGGTGGTCTGTTCTTGTGTCGAAAAGAGTCGATTCAAAAGTATACCTTGAATAAATATCACAAATAACTTGCGTCGCATCCTGTAAAGAATTTTCAAGTACAGTAATGGCTTCTGCATCAGATGCCACTTTAAGCGCGGCGTTGTTGACGATGGTTTCACAGAAGGTTGATGCAGTTTCAGCAAGTGGCATAGGATAATGTGTATTGAGGATGCTTTCTTCTGATATGCAGGTGGCGTGATAGCCATGGCCAAGTTCGTGCGCGAGTGTCGTAACATCGCCTAGATTTCCTGTGTAGTTGAGAAGAATTCTGAACTCACCTATGCTGTGTTGTGATGCACAGAAGGCACCACTAACTTTCCCTTTTTTGGGTTCAACATCAATCCAATTGAGATCAATGGCTTTTTGTGCAGTATCCGCTAATCGGTCGGAAAAAGTTCTAAAGTGATCTACAACAAATTTTCGACCTTCTTCAAAGGTGTATTGTTTAGAAGCATTTCCAATTGGTGCGAATAAGTCGTAGAAAGGCAAACCATTTTCGTAGCCTAACAAACCAGCTTTTGTTTTTAGATAGCGGTGAAAACTAGGCAGTTTATGCTCAATAGCGTCAAGCATGGCCTTAAGTGTTTTCTGTGTCATCCGAGAATTTTCAAGTGTCATTTCAAGTGGGCTATTATACCCTCTGAGTCTTGAGACTTCAATGACTTCTCCTTTGATGCTGTTAAGTGCCATGGCAACGGCCTCATCAATTTTGCCATAGGCTTTAAGCTCAGCTTCATATGCCGCTTTTCGGGTGGCTTTTGAAGTGCTAGAAGCTAAATTTCGAACGGATGAAATTGGGAGTTCCTGTACGGTTCCTTTGAGTTCAATAGAAGCCATTAAGCCAGAAACCAACTTGCTCTGGAGAGTAGACCAAGCATTGGAGCCTGTTAGCTTGAGTTTGGAAATTAAAATTTCTTCAGGTTCTGATAACATATGGGATGCTTTTATCTGTGCTTCTTTTAGAATAAAAGCATATTTTTTTAATGTCTCGGAATGCTCAATCATGGTATCTAGAGAATCCAATTGACTTAAGAATTTTGTAAGCCGTGCGTTAGCTGGTGTTGTTTGAGAAATGAGTCCCATAAGATGGTTTTTGTTTTTAAGGGCCTCTTCGTTACCGGTATCGGTTGAGAAGTTTAGGTTACAAAAACCAATTAGGCGACTGCCCAAAAGTTCTACTTTTTCTAATGTTAAATAGAATGTTTCTAGTGTGTGTACATCTGATAGGGTGGTTGAAATCACATTTAAATTTTCAATTTCTTTTTCAAATTGAGTGATGTCTTCCCTAAAGGTGTGCGAATCGAATCCGGTATAAATTGATTCTAGTGACCACTTATAATTCATGATTGCCTCCAAAATTATTTTGACTTACGAATTAATTATAGCATGAATTGTCTAAAAATTTAAAAAAATCTGTATGAAGGCTTTGACCTTCATACAGATTTTAAAATAAGAGTGGTTTTCTGTGTTTTTCTTTATATTGATACATACGAACGTCTGCAATACGTACGAGAACTTCATAGACCATAGAGTCTTCTGGGGAACTGGCAATGCCATAACTAAAACTCATAGGGACGGAGATGCCTTGATGTGTGATTTTTTTTGCTTCAGTTAGGGTTACGATTTCACGCATTTTTTCTTCTACCTTGGCAGGGGGAAGATTTCTGAAAAGAATTGCAAATTCATCACCACCCACTCTGGCAAAAATATCGGATTCTTTAAGTAGCCCTTGAATTGTTTTTGAAAATTCCACAAGCAATTGGTCACCTGCTGAATGGCCAAAATGATCGTTGATCAGTTTCAAATTATTGAGGTCACACATGACTAAAGAATAGGATTCCATGTTATCTAAGGTATGGGTCCGATAGGCCTTGAATAATTTTTCAAAATAACTTCTACTATAGGTACCTGTCAGACTATCAAATTTGGATAAATTTATAGTTTCTTCAATTAAATGTTTGTTTTTAAGTGCAATTGCAATATGATTTGCAAAATGGTGAATCACTTTTTGATCTGTTTCGTCAAAAGTGTTGGACAGTTCGCTGTCAATGTTTAAAATTGCGACAATCTTTTGATCGAGAACAACAGGCGTTGAAAGTGTTTCTTTTATCTCGAGTCCGCCAGCCTTGGCCAGTGAGGAATTTACAGATGGATCAAGAAATTTGGAATCGTGTAGGGAAACGTCCCGAATAAGTGTCGGCAAATCGTAGTTGCCTTCTGCATTTTTATAAAGAAAAGTTTCTTCTAGTGTAAAGGATACCTTTTGAAGTTGCTCGAGATCATAGCCAATACATGTTTTATACTCATAACGGCCGGTTAAATCATTGTAGATTAGAAAACTGGCACGTGTGGCTTTTGGAATGGTGCCCAATGCCAATTCCAATAGTTTGTGAGAGTAGTCATCGAGATGGTCCATTTTAACAAACAGTTTTCCTATGGATAGAAGTGTGTCTAGGACACCTTTTCGATTTTGTATGTCATGATGAAGTTTTTTTGATAAGTTATATTGATAGATATTGGCAATGAGCAATATAAGCGTTAGTGCGCCTAAAATTAATAAATAAGGCATGGATTTCCCCTCTTTTCCATGAAAAATATTTTAAATTTGTAATTTCTTAAGGTTTTCTTAATATATTAAGTGTATAACAGTAGTATAACATTTTTGAAAGGAGGCGTGGAGATGTCATTTGATCCGATTGTAATTACATGGGCTGTTTTAATAGTAGTGTTTACCATAGCTGAAGCCGCAACGTTAGGATTGACATCCATTTGGTTTGCAGTTGGAGCCCTTGCAGGACTTATTACAGCAGCACTTGGATTCAATATCATTGTTCAGATTGTTGTTTTTATTATCGTTGCAACTATTTTGATAATATACACACGTCCAATTGCTAAAAAAGTGCTTCGGATTGGGAAAAACAAAACCAATATTGATGCCTTGATTGGACGCACCGGTTTGGTGGTTAAACCAATTGAGCCGCAACAAACCGGACAGGTTAAATTGGGTGGACAAATTTGGACAGCTAAAGGGCCTGGGGATGAATCTTTTGCAATGGATGAAATTGTGGAAGTACTGGCAATAGAAGGCGTTAAGTTAATTGTAAAAAAGAATGAAACTAAAAACTAGGAGGGTATTATGGGTTATTTTGTTTTAATTGGTCTTGCGATTTTCGCATTGCTGCTCGTTATTTTGAACATTAAGATTGTACCACAATCAAACGCTTATGTTATTGAAAGACTTGGTGCCTATGATTCAACATGGGAAACGGGACTTCACTTTAAAGTGCCGCTGTTAGACCGTGTGGCGAAGAAGGTGACACTTAAGGAGTTGGTGGTCGATTTTCCACCACAACCTGTAATAACGAAAGACAATGTTACAATGAAAATCGATACTGTTGTGTATTATCAGATTACAGATGCTAAACTTTACACCTATGGCGTTTCTCAACCGATTGTTGCAATTGAAAATTTAACAGCAACAACACTTAGAAATATTATTGGTCAATTGGAACTGGATGAAACGTTAACTTCAAGAGACCTTATCAATACACAGATGAGAAGCATCTTGGATGAAGCAACTGACCCATGGGGTATTAAAGTTAATCGTGTTGAAGTCAAAAACATTTTGCCACCGAAGGACATTCAAGAGGCAATGGAAAAACAAATGCGTGCAGAACGTGAAAGAAGAGAATCTATTTTGCGTGCAGAAGGCGAAAAACGTGCTGCTATCCTTACAGCTGAAGGTCGTAAAGAAGCGGTTATACTAAATGCTGAAGCAGACAAACGTTCCGCAATTCTAAAGGCAGAAGCGCGTAGAGAAGCACAAATTCGTGAAGCTGAAGGTGAGGCGGAAGCAATCTTGAAAGTTCAACAGGCAACAGCTCAAGGCCTTGAAATGATTAAGAAAGCTGGTGCAGATCAAGCGGTCTTAACCATCAAAAGTTTTGAAGCACTTGCTAAGGTTGCCAATGGTAATGCAACAAAACTCATTATCCCATCAGAACTTGGTGGCGTTGCAAATTTAGTGGCGAGCATTTCTGAAGTTTCTAACTTCAATAAAGAAGCGAATGCAGGTCTTGCTGCGGATGACAGTATCGAAGCATAACCGTCTATTTGAGGCTCAATTGTCGATATATTTGACAATTGAGCTTTTTTGCGTCTGGGTAACAATTTGGTTAGAATGGCATTAGAATCCTGTTGAATCAATTGACAGAGAAATTATATAGGTGTAATCTCCAATTATAAGGGCGCAAGCAGTTGAATAGGAGGACAAGATGAATAGTAAACTGGATATCTTAAAGATGGTTGAATCAAAGGAAATTAGTTTGGAAAAAGCTCTGGAATTGTTAGAAACATTAGAACAGACTGAAAAAATTGAAGATGAACTTAGAGAAGACATAATTGCAGAAGAAGATGACGAAAGTCATGTGGAAGCTGAACTTGTTAAAAGCATTGATGTGGCACTTGTAGCATCACAAGTCAATATTGAAAGATCAAATGTGACAGAAGTTACTGTAGAGCTTTTTGATTCTAAAACTCGAGAACTTGTTGAAAAACCAGAGTGGCTTCAATTTTATGAAGAAGCACATTATTTTTCTATAAAAGAGACGCGGACCTCGAATTTTTCAGATGTTTTTGATTTTTTTAAAGGCATAACCATTAATGGCGACTCGGGAATATTTATTAATGTAAAGTTACCTAAAGATTTTGAGATTGATAAAGGTAAATTTTCAACAGTTTCGGGGAAAATATCAATGATAGGTGTCAGAGGTGTTGACCTTGAAGCAAAAAGTGTGAGTGGGAAAATTGTTGCAACTGACGTAAAGGCGAAGGTTATTCAATTGAAATCCACTTCTGGAAGCATTGTTTGTGATAATGTAAGTGCGCCTAAAGCTATATTGAGCAGTACTTCGGGAAAAATCAAAGCTTCAGGTACCTGTGCAAAACTTGAAAGTAAAACTGTTTCGGGAAGTATTGAAATTTCAGGGGATGATAATTTGAAGGCGATTACAGCTGGAAGTGTTTCTGGAAAAATCGCTGTTTATTTACCTGAACCAGAAAAATACAATTTGTTTTTTGATTCCCTTTCAGGAACCATAGATGCAAGTGGCTTTGCAATTGTTGAAAAAAATGTGTCTGGTAAAAAACACATCTCTGTAGACAATCGATCGCAAGACCGTTTTATTAAGGCAAGTACCGTTTCTGGGAAAATTGTATTGGATCGGGTTTAAAATGTGCTATAATAAATTCTGAATTCAATATGTAGAGAAAGGTATTTCAATTAAATGAAGGAAATGAAAAGAATTGGTATTTTTTTAGTTCTATTGATGAGTCTTGGTGTCCTTTCGGGGTGTCAGACCAAGGAGACATCTTCTGAAGAATTGCCATATGCGCGTTCTGAATCGTCTGTTAGAAAAGATAAAACGACAGATCGCACCATTACAACCCAAGAAAGTTATCAGTTGGCAACTCGAATTACCATTAGTATTTATGATGAAAAAGAGGCCCCGAATTCAATTTTTGATGCTATTTTTGATTTGATAGCAGGGTATGAGGACATGATTTCTAGGAACATAACAGATTCCTACGTGTCTAGGATTAATCAAGCAGCAGGTGATGCACCTGTTTCTGTGCCAGATGATTTGTTTAACTTAATTCATCAAGGCATCACATATGCGGACCTATCACAGGGGGCATTTGATATTTCAATTGGACCACTTGTGAATTTGTGGGGTATTGGAACTTATGAAGCGAAAGTTCCGGAATCCAGCGAATTGGAGAAAGCCCTTTCTAAGGTGGACTATCACAAAATTGAACTTGATTATGACACTAAAACAGTATTTTTGAATGAAAAAGATATGTTTCTTGATCTTGGGGCAATTGCTAAAGGATACATTGCGGACGAGATTAAAGCTTTGATTTTAGAAAAGGGATATACAAATGCCATTATCAACTTAGGCGGAAATGTTTTGATGGTTGGAAATAAGCCAAATTCAGACTATTGGTCTGTTGGTATAAGGGATCCACTTTCGGATTCGGGAACTTCTCTGGGAATTCTTGAACTAAATGATAATTCTGTGGTATCTTCTGGTGTCTATGAGCGTTTCTTTGAAGAAAATGGCGTCAGGTACCACCACTTGATTAACCCTAACACAGGCTATCCTGAACAGAATGATTTACTGGCCATTTCCATAGTGTCAGATGTTTCTGTGGATGGAGACGCCCTGTCAACAGCAGTTTTTGTATTGGGGGTTGAAAAGGGGTATGAACTGGTTGAATCACTTGAAGGCGTTGAAGCGCTTTTTATACAATCGGATAAAGACATTATAGTAACGCCAGGATTAAAATCAAAATTTAGGTTAATAGATGACACCTATAAACTTGTATATTAATCAATAAAAAAGGCACCCAATAGTGGGTGCCTTATTTTTTATTGCAATATGAGTTGTTGTTTGCAGCTTTTCTCTATTCTATTATCGTAATTCTAAAGCTTCTTCAGCCAATGCAAGGAAACCATCAAAAGAAATGGAAACACTTGCAATTGTATCAATTTCACCAAGATCTTGAACGCTAATCAGGTAGTTTTCAATTTCCATAGCTTGCTCATGCCATTCAGCAGATGCGTTACCTTTTGCGACCATACCATAATCACCATCGATTGAAGCTGTTTTCTTATCTTTCTCACTTGTTTCGCCAATAGCATTCCAGTTAGCTGCAACAATGTTGCCGTTAATTACAGTGAAAGATACAGTATCTTTCCAACCTGAATCACTGAATGCATCTGCTTCTGCAGAGAATGTACCGTCTTTATAGATACCAGTTCCTACAGGACCTTGTGCCATAGCTGTTTCAACCAATGCTTCAAAATCATTTACATGGATGGATACACCAGCAATTGTATCTGTGTGTCCATCTTCGTCAACATAGTTGATGCCATCGAAACTCTGATTTTCAATCAAGTAAGCTTCCGCCAATTCGGCTTGCTCATGCCATTCAGCTTGAGCGTTACCTTTTGCAACCATACCATAATCCCCATCTGCTGAAGCTGTCTTTTTATCTTTGCCAGCTGATGTATTTGCTGCGTTCCAGTCAACGTCTACAATATTGCCACCTTCAACGGTAACTGTTACAGTACCTTTCCAACCTGAATCCGAAAAACCTGGCTCAGTTGCAAAATAAATACCATCTTCGTAATCGCCTTGAACTTCAGGTGCAGATGTTTCTGGTGCTGCTGTTGTTTCCGGTGTCATATTATCTGGCTCATCAGTGCTACCGCAACCTATCATTAAACTTCCTACTAATGCTAAAACTAGCATTAAACTAAATAATTTCCTCATTACAAGCCACCTCCTAAGTGTTTTGCAAACAACTCATGTCATATTATAACAAAAATCAGGAGATTTTCAACATTGTTGACATAAAATTAACAGATTTAAAAATTCTAAAGAAGCAGTCTATTGATTTGGCGTTTCAATTATAACGGCAGTTCCATAAGCTAAGATTTCTGCAGCGCCTTGAAGAACGCTCGATGTGGAATAACGGACATTAACAATAGCGTTGGCGCCAAGCTTTATGGCTTCATCCACCATGAGTTTTGTAGCGATTTGTCTTGCTTCTGTGAGCATTTCATTATATTCTTTCATTTCACCACCAACAAGGTGACGAAATGCAGATGAAATATCTTTTCCGATATGTCGTGCTCTTATAGTACTGCCTCTTACCATTCCCAGTGTGCGTATAATTTTTCCAGCAGGAAAATCAGGTGTTGTGACAAGGATCATCTCAAACGCCTCCCTTAATTAATATTTTTTATGGTCTTCCCCTTCAGTTTTGTAATCTCTGTATCGGTCATATATTAGGGCTCCAATTAATATTATACCCACAATTAATAAGAGTACAGCAAAAAGATGGATTGCACTATTTAAAAACGTTGAACTTGGAAAATAGAGTGTTGAAAAAGCTAGGATGAACAATAGAACCATGAGGCCCACAAATGTAATGCTTGAAAATTTAATCATATTTTTTTCAGTCCCTTCACTTTGATTCATGTATGTAATGTGGGTATTTAGATTTTACCAGTATTACTGTGGTAAAATCTTAAGGAATTATTAAATAAGCATTAAAAAAAAGGCTGTAAAAGAATATTGTGTATTGACAACACCTGTGAGAATCGGTATAATATTGACTTTTTATTGTTATGATGTTATAATTGGTGAAGTGGATGAGAGGATGGTGGTTTATTTGGCGACACGGCAAACCTTGGATGGTATCAAAAGTAATGTAATGGAATGTCTTGGAAAAAAAGTCATTCTAAGAACCAATAAGGGAAAGAGAAAAGTCAAAGTTCGAGAAGGCATAATTGAAAATGTATTCCCATGTATATTTACAGTTAGAGTCGATCAAGGAACTGAAGCGGAAAGAACTATCTCTTTTAGTTATTCGGATATATTGACTGAATCTGTTGAAGTGACTGTAGTAGGTACCTCAGGCGTGATTCAGGTTTCTTAAAATAAGGATTGTCCTTATTTTTTTTTTTGCAAAAATCTTTATTTATTTTTTTTTATGTTTATTCTCTATTAAGAATTTGGAAAAACTCTGGATAGTTCTAATATTCTGAAAATAGAATGTGTTGCGTTTTGCAAAACCCATAAACTTACAAAAGATACAATGTATGAATATACATACATTAACGAATAATTGTTCGCCCTTTAAAACTATTGATAAAAGTAGTGTTGAAGCATACAAAGTCAAATGTTATACTTGAGATAGAATTAACGTAGTGTATATTATTCCAACAAATTCCAGAAACGAGGTGGTGTAATGAACTCCAATGGCTTGCAGATTTATTCTGAAATTGGCAAACTCAAAAAAGTGCTCTTGCATAGACCGGGTGAAGAAATTGAAAATTTAACACCTGATTTAATGGAAAGACTTCTTTTTGATGACATCCCTTTTTTGAAGATTGCAAGAAAAGAACATGATGCTTTTGCTAAGGTTTTTCAGGAAAATGGTGTCGAAGTAATGTACCTAGAAAAACTTATGGCAGAATCCCTTGTGGATTCGGGTCTCAAAAGCAGATTTATAACGGATTTTCTGAAAGAAGCTGGCATCAAGAATCCGAATCATTTTGAGTATGTAAAAGACTATTTTGAATCTTTTTCAGATACTCTGAAAATGGTGGATAAAATGATGGCGGGTATTCGGCGTGAGGAACTTGATTTACAAGTGGGAGGCTCATTGGTAGACCGGATTGAAATGACTTATCCATTTGTAGTGGACCCAATGCCAAATTTATATTTTACAAGAGATCCTTTTTCAACGATTGGAAATGGCATTGCCCTGAATCAAATGCGAACTGTGACGCGGCGTAGAGAAACCTTATTTTCAGATTATATTTTTAAAAATCATCCAATGTTTAAAGGTCAAGACATTCCATTTTGGTATGACCGAACCGACCAGTATGCCATTGAGGGGGGCGATATACTCGTCCTTAATGAAACCACTGTCTGTATTGGTATTTCCGAGCGAACAGATGCAAGTGCAATAGAACGCATTGCTAAAAATATTTTTTCAGACGGCCAGCCGTTTAAAACAATTTTAGCGTTTGATATTCCAAAGGAAAGAGCTTTTATGCATTTGGATACTGTTTTTACAATGGTGGATCATAATGTTTTCACAATTCATCCAGAAATTGAAGGCCCGTTAACTGTTTATTCATTGTCACGAACAGATGTAAAAGGTGAATACGTTATTCATCAAGAGCGGGAAGCACTTGACCATATTTTAAAAAAATATTTGGAAGTAGATGAGGTGAAGTTAATTCGCTGTGGCGGTAAAAAAGGCATTGATGCCGGACGCGAGCAGTGGAATGACGGTTCTAATACGCTTGCCATATCACCGGGTGAAGTAATTGTGTATGAGCGAAATCATGTAACCAATCGTCTTTTAGAGGAAGCGGGTATTAAATTACACGTGATTCCTTCATCAGAATTGTCTAGAGGTCGGGGTGGTCCAAGATGTATGTCCATGCCGCTTTACAGAGAGCTTATCAAATAAATCATTAAATCTATTTATTTAATTCAAGGAGGATTTGTCATGCCAGTAAATTTGAGAGGAAAACATTTAATTACACTGAAAGATTTTACACCAGAAGAAATCAGATATCTTTTGAATTTGTCACAGGATTTAAAGGCAAAAAAACGTGCTGGGATTAAAGGCGATTTGTTAGATCACAAAAATATTTGCCTGATTTTCGAAAAAACATCCACAAGAACACGATGTGCATTTGAAGTGGCGGCATTTGATGAAGGTGCCAATGTAACTTTTTTAACCAATAGTCAAATGGGTAAAAAAGAGAGTGTTGAAGATACTGCAAAAGTTTTGGGCAGATTTTATGATGGTATTGAATTTAGAGGGTTTAAACAAGAAACAGTTGAAGCTTTAGCTGAATACGCAGGCGTGCCTGTGTGGAATGGCCTTACAGACATGTATCATCCAACACAGATTTTAGCAGATTTCTTAACGATTATGGAACATGTGGATAAACCGCTTAACAAAGTGAAGTTTGTCTATGCAGGAGATGCGCGAAATAATATGGGCAATTCTTTAATGATTGGTGCAGCAAAAATGGGGATGCATTTTGTAGCACTTGCTCCAAAATCACTTTGGCCAGCACAAGAACTTGTAGACGAAATGAACGAAGTGGCAAAATATACAGGTGCAAAAATTGAGCTTAGTGAAAGTCTTGATGCTGTTGAAAATGCAGATGTTATTTATACAGATGTTTGGGTTTCAATGGGTGAGGAACACTTATTTGAAGAGCGTATCAATATGCTCAAACCTTATCAGGTTAATATGGATATGTTGTCTAGAACCAAAAACGATAATGTGATCTTTATGCATTGTCTTCCTGCATTCCATGATATAATGACAGATGTAGGTAAAGATATTCAAGAAAAATTCGGTTTGGAGTCCATGGAAGTTACAGATGAAGTATTCAGAAGTAAGCATTCTGTTGTTTTTGATGAAGCAGAAAATAGAATGCACACTATAAAAGCAGTTATGGTAGCGACCATCGGGAACCTATAATTCAAGTCTGGAGGTTACGCATGAAAATGAAAGACAAAATTGTAGTTGCATTAGGTGGTAATGCTTTAGGCAATTCGCCTGAAGAGCAATTGAAACTTGTTAAGGGAACTGCAAAACCTATTGTTGATTTAATTGAAGCTGGCCATGAAGTAATTCTTGCTCATGGAAATGGACCTCAAGTTGGTATGATTAATTTGGCAATGTCCACAGCTGCAAATTCTGCTGCAGGCACACCTGAAATGCCATTTCCTGAATGTGGCGCAATGAGCCAGGGATATATTGGATACCACTTGCAAAATGCTATTCGCGAAGAACTTTTAAATAGAAATATGCAAGTACCTGTGGCGACAGTTGTAACACAAGTGATTGTTGATCGTAACGATCCGGCATTTCAAAATCCAACCAAACCAATTGGTGCTTTTTACAGCAAAGAAGAAGCAGACCGACTTGTTTCTGAAAAGGGGTATTCAATGGTTGAAGACGCAGGACGTGGTTATCGTCGTGTTGTTGCTTCTCCAAAACCAATTGATGTTGCGGAAAAGGAAACTGTTTCTGCTTTGGTTGAAAAAGGCCATGTGGTGATAACTGTTGGGGGTGGCGGTATTCCCGTTTATCAAGATGGCAATAGCCTTGTAGGCATTCCAGCTGTTATTGATAAAGATTTTGCTTCTGCAAAGATTGCTGAAATCCTTGATGCAGATTATTTAATAATTCTTACGGCTGTTGAGAAAGTTGCAATTAATTTTGGAAAGCCAGACGAAAAATGGTTGAGTAAAATTAATCAAAAAGAAGCAGAAACCTATATTTCAGAAGGGCATTTTGCACCTGGTAGTATGCTGCCTAAAGTGGAAGCCGCGCTTAAGTTTGCCACATCAAAACCAGGTCGAAAAGCATTAATTACATCTTTGGAAAAAGCCAAAGAAGGTATCGAAGGAAAAACTGGAACACTTGTAATGTTGGATTAAAAAATAGGATATGTGTAAAGCCCGTTGTGAAGAATAAATTTCTTTGCGACGGGTTTTTTATTTGGCATTCATTTTGCTTTATAATATAATAGAAAAAATGAAAGTCGGGGAATTTTGATTTGAAAAGGTGGTTTATATGAATACGTACAGTGGGAAAAAAGATGACATTCAAGACAATATGTTTATGAACAGACTCCATCAAATCTTTGATCCAATTGAAGTGCCATTTATCATTGTCAACAGGGATACTGAAATCGTCATGATTAATGAAGCTTTTGCAGAGTATTTGGGACACCCTAGAAGTGAAATAATTGGTAGGCCTGTAGCTGAAATTGATCCCAACACACGATTTCCATTTGTGATCAAAACCAAAAGAGCGGAGATCAATTATAAACATAAGTTTTCAAACGGGCACACAGCAATTGTCCATAGGATTCCAGTTTTAGATGACAATGGCGATGTAGCTTACGGGTTTGGGATGGTTGTATTTGACGACATTAAGCAACTTAAGGAAGTGCTTGAAAAGAATAAACTTTTGGAAGGTAAATTATCAATTTATCAAGAAGAACTTAAGCATATTCGAGGGGCTAAATATAATTGGAAGACAATCGTCGGCAATTCGATTTTAATGCAGGAAGTGAAGAAGATGGCCTCGCGGTCTGCCAAAACAGATTCCAATGTGTTGATTATTGGCGAGAGTGGGACTGGAAAAGAGCTCTTTGCACATGCGATACACAATGAGAGCAAACGGGCTGAGGGCCCTTTTGTTAAAATCAATTGTGCGGCGATTCCGAAGGATTTGCTTGAATCTGAACTTTTTGGTTATGAAGAAGGCGCGTTTACAGGGGCAAAAAAACAAGGTAAAATCGGGAAGTTTGAATTGGCTGCTGGTGGGACGATTTTTTTAGATGAAATAGGAGACATGCCTTTAGAAATGCAGGTGAAAATTTTACGTGTTCTACAAGAAAAGGAAATTGAACGTATTGGTGGAAACAGGACAATTCCAGTGGATTGTCGAATTATTGCTGCAACCAATCATGATCTAAAAGAACGCATAAAGGAACAGGCTTTTAGAGAAGATTTGTATTATCGCTTAAATGTAATTAACATCGAAGTGCCACCGTTAAGAAATCGAAAAGAAGATATAGAAGTTTTAACGCTAAAACTTATGGAAAAATTATCTGGATCACTTGGAAAATATGTGAATAATATTACTGTGGATGCACTTGAAAGTTTGAAAGCCTATAATTGGCCAGGAAATATCAGGGAACTGGAAAATGTAATTGAACGTGCAATTAATTTAACGGATCAGGAAACGATTGAGTTACAGCATTTGCCCATGCACGTAATTGCCCATCATAAGGAAGCTGATTTAAGTCAACCAGTGTCTCCAACGCATTTACAGTCGCTGAGAGAAGCGGTTGAAGAAATTGAGAAATCAACAATTCTGAACTGTTTGAAGGTGATGAATTATAACAAACTTAAGGCGGCAAAAGTTTTAGGAATTAGTCGAACGAGTTTGTATGAAAAAATTGAAAAATATAAAATAGAAGCATAGCGCTTTTAAACATTCTGTTGTACATATTTTGTACAGTGTTATATATTTGAACACCATTAAACGGCATTATCCTTTGGATAATGCTGTTTTTTATATTTATTTCTTGGCACGTCTTTTGCAATATATAGAAATCAAACAAATGTGTCAGGAGGAAACTTATGAAAAGGCGAAATGTGGGGATTGTAGGAACTGGGATTTATATCCCCGATGAACGTATAACGGCACGGGAAATTTCTGAGGCGACAGGTGGCATATGGGCTGAGGAAGCAATTGTAAACAAGCTTGGTTTTAGTGAAAAACCAGTACCTGGACCTAATGATGGTACTCAAGAAATGGGTGTTTTAGCAGCACTTGACTGTTTGAAAAATACAGGTGTAGACCCTTTGGAGATTGACGTGATTCTCTGTATGGGCGAAGAGTGGAAAGAATACCCACTGACCACGTCTGCTATTTATATTCAAGAAAGAATAGGCGCTAAAAATGCATGGGGTATTGATTTGCAAAACAGATGTTGTACAACTGTTTCTGCTATGAAAATTGCAAAGGATATGCTGGTGGCAGACACCAGTATTAATACAATAATGGTTTGTGGTGGGTATCGAAATGGCGATTTTGTTGACTATGCCGATCCTAATATGAGTATGATGTTTAACTTGGGTGCAGGTGGTGGCGCAATACTATTAAAGGCAGACTACAATCGCAATTTGTTGCTGGAATCCCATATTATGTCTGATGGCAGTATGGCTAGAGATGCGGGTGTTGAAATTGGGGGTACAGTAAACCCAATTAACAAGGACAATTTGGATGAGGCCTATAGGTCGCTTCGATTAATGCATCCCAAGCACATGAAGGATAGACTTAATGAAGTGTCTATGTCAAATTGGATGAAATGCATAGATTTAGCATTTGAAAAATCTAAGGTTGACAAAAGTGAACTTGATTACTTGGCGGTGTTGCATTTTAAACACTCCATGCATATACACATGTTAGAGTTGTTGGGCCTTAATGAAGATCAGTCGATTTATCTTAGTGAATTCGGTCACATTGGACAAGTTGATCAGATTTTATCCCTTCACATTGCGCTGGCGCGTGGCATGATCCGGGATGGTTCTATAATTGCTATGATTGCAGCTGGTATTGGGTATGCTTGGGCGGCCAATGTAATTCAATGGGGAGAAGGGAGTGAACGTAATGTATAATCAATCACTTTATTTAAGTAAGAGAATTCAAGTTGAAGATGCACTTGCACTGGTTCAATCGGGATATGAAGTTGTTTTGGGTCTTGGTGCCGCAGAACCGAGGCTTTTTCTTGAACGCTTGCATGAAGAAGCGTCAAGAGTTAAAGACGTTCATATGGTCAATTGCTTACCGATGGGTGAGTATGCATTTTTTAGCAATCCCTCATATAAGGATTCTTTTCTGCTAGAAGGGTGGTTCTACAGTGGTGCTATGCGAAAATTGCATCACAACGGCAACATTACATTCATTCCCAATCATCTTCATTTTGCTTCAACAAAAAGAATGCAGTATCGTCACCCGAATATCTATATTGGCAATTGTTCACCAGTAGACAACCATGGATATGTCTCCCTTGGCGTTAGCAATGTTTATGAAAAAGACATGGTTGAAAATGCCGACATTGTAATCCTTGAAATAAATCCAAATGTTCCAAGAACATTTGGAGATACTGAAGTGCATATTACAGACGTGGATTATTTTATTGAGGCAGACTATAAATTGCCGACGCTTCCGATATCGGAATCCAATGAAAAAGACCGGGTAATCGGTAACTATATTGCGGATCTCATAGACGATGGGTCTACAATCCAACTGGGAATTGGTGGTATCCCCAATGCAGTGGCGCATGCGCTGACACATAAAAAGGATTTGGGGATTCATACAGAAATGTTTACGGACGGTATGGTGGATTTGGTTGAATCTGGCGCAGTTAGTGGTAAGCTTAAGACTTTACACAAAAATAAGATGGTAGCAGCTTTTGCCCTGGGGTCCCAGAAGTTATATGATTTTATTCATGAAAATCCAGGGGTGTCCATTCTTAGAGGGACTTATGTCAACGACCCATATGTGGTTGGCGGAAATGACAACATGGTTTCCATTAATACGTCAATTGAAATTGATTTAACAGGTCAATGTTGTTCTGAATCAGTTGGGACAAGACAAATTAGTGGGACGGGTGGTCAGGTTGATACTGCCGTTGGCGCGCAAAACGCTAAAAATGGAAAATCCTTTATTGCCTTATATTCTACAGCGGAAATACGCAATAAAGCCACAGGTGAAATTGAGGAGAAATCAAAAATTGTGCCTATGTTAACACCAGGTGCAATTGTGACTTTGTCTAGAAATGACGTGGATTTTGTAGTGACGGAGTACGGGGTAGCTGCTTTAAGAGGGACATCTGTTAGAGAGAGAGTGAAGCGCTTAATTGCGATCGCGCATCCAAAATTCAGAGATATGCTTGAAGCAGAGGCAGAACGATTAATGCTCTGGTAAGTAAAAAAACCTTTAAAACACCGTGTTTGATGTTTTAAAGGTTTTTTTGTTAATCCCCATAAGTCTCCGTTAGTTTTTGGGCAACTTCTTTACCAAGAGATTTAAGTGACTCAAATTCTGCATCTTTTGGAGAATAAGTTGCTTCTATAGAAGGTCCGATTTTTTCCCATCCAATTTCTTGAACAAAGGCCTCGATACCAGAAACCCCACCTCCTGACCAAGACTTGTTCCCGAAAACGGAAATCCATCGATCTTTTAAACCAGAGTTGCTTAGCTTGGCAAGAAGTGTTTCAACTGATGAAAAAACTTTTGTGTTATAGGCACATGACCCAATAATTACAGACCTGTACTTCCAGATATCGCTAAGAATATAGGAGTTGTGCGTTTTAGAAGCGTCGTATACCTTTACATTTTTAATGCCGTTTTCAGCGATAATTCGTGCGAGATAGTCTGCCATTTTGGCGGTATTTCCATACATAGACCCATAGACGATTACGACTCCTTTTTCAGCTTCAAACTTTGACCATTTGTCGTATAAGTTTAATATCTTTTCAGGATTGGTGCGCCAGATCGGGCCATGAGTTGGTGCAATTATTTGAATGTCTAAGTCTGAGAGTTTTTTCAGACTGCGTTGAACCATTGGGCTGTATTTTGCAACAATATTAGAATAATAACGTCTGGTTTCATCTTCGTAAAAATCAAAATTAATCTCATCATCAAATATACCGCCATCTAGTGCGCCAAATCCGCCGAAGGCATCCATGGAAAAGAGTATCTTGCTTGTTTGATCATAAGTCATCATTGTTTCAGGCCAGTGAACCATTGGCGTCAAATAAAACTTAAGCTTATGGTAGCCTAAATCCAGTTCATCGCCGTCATCTACCACGTAATGATTTTTTGTAATGCCATAAAAGCCTTCAATAAATGGAAATGTTTTTTTGTTTCCAACAATTTTCATGTCTGGATAGGCACCAAGTAAAGCAAGCATAGACCCTGAATGGTCAGGCTCCATATGATTGACGATTAAGTAGTCTACTGGTCTATCGCCTATGATTTCCTTAATTTTTTCAAGATATTCTGTCGTTTTATTAAATTTCACGGTGTCCATAATAGCGATTTTTTCGTCATTGATTAAATAGGAATTGTAGGCTACGCCCTGCTCTAGGGGCCAATAATTTTCGAAAAGTGTCGTCTCTCGATCATTGACACCAATCCAGTGAATGTTGTCTTTAATGTTTAATCTGCAGTTCATCTTATTTCACCTCTAATAAAGTATTTGATTCTCCTCCCTTCATTATAGAATAAAAGGGGCTTAAATCCTAGCACGATTCACAAAAAACTAAAAGCAAACTCTTATTGTATACAAAATACAAATGTGCTATAATGCACTTGAACGCCGACTATTAGAGGTTTACTTTAAGCAGAAAGTTCTATATAATAAACCTGAAGCGTTTTGGTAGGGGCAACTATTTGTCATTAAATTGTCAATCAAGTTGAGGGACAGTTATTTAAGGCGTTACAAGATGTGAGTATCATCTTGTGAGATTCAACAATTGAATTAAAGGAGGCTATTTTAAATGGGTAAAAAAGTTATGAAAACCATGGACGGCAATACTGCTGCAGCGTATGTTGCATACGCATTTACAGATGTTGCTGCAATCTACCCGATTACACCGTCATCCAATATGGCAGAGGCAGTTGATGAGTGGGCTGCTAATGGGCAGAAAAATATCTTTGGTCAACCTGTATTGGTATCTGAGCTTCAATCTGAAGGTGGTGCTGCTGGTGCCGTACACGGATCGTTACAGGCAGGCGCACTGACAACTACGTTTACAGCTTCTCAAGGTTTGCTCTTGATGATTCCAAACATGTATAAAATCGCTGGCGAATTGTTGCCGGGTGTATTCCATGTAAGTGCAAGAGCACTGGCATCACATGCACTTTCTATCTTTGGTGATCATTCGGATGTAATGTCTGCTAGACAAACAGGATTTGCATTTTTAGCTTCTTGTTCTGTACAGGAAGTAATGGATCTTGGTGGTGTTGCACATATGGCTGCCATAAAATCAAGAATCCCATTTGTACATTTCTTTGATGGCTTTAGAACATCACATGAAGTCCAAAAAATTGAAGTGATTGATTATGCCGACTTTGATAGACTTGTTGATCACGACGCTATAAAAGCATTTAGAAATAATGCGCTTTCTCCAGAGCATCCATTGACTCGCGGAACAGCGCAAAATCCAGATATATTCTTCCAAGCAAGAGAGTCATCTAACAGATTTTATGATGCAGTACCAGAAATCGTTGCGGACTATATGGAAAAAATCAGTGAATTAACTGGTAGAACATATAAGCCTTTTGATTATTACGGTGCGCCTGATGCCGAACGTGTCATAGTGGCTATGGGCTCTGTTATTGAAGCGGCAGAAGAAACTGTTGATTACCTCGCTGAAAAAGGTGAGAAGGTTGGTCTTATTAAAGTTAGATTGTATCGACCTTGGGCGCCAAAATACTTCTTTGATATTTTGCCTGAATCTGTAAAGAAAATTGCAGTTCTAGATCGAACAAAAGAACCTGGATCAGATGGAGAGCCATTATACAAAGACGTTAGAGCGATGTTCTATGAAATGGAAAATGCACCAATTGTTGTTGGGGGTCGATATGGTTTGGGCTCAAAAGATACAACACCAACACATATTAAACGGGTTTATGATGAACTTAAAAATGAGAAACCTGCAAACAACTTTACAATTGGTATTGTAGACGATGTAACCAACCTTTCATTAAATGTTGAAGAGAACATTGTTGCAGAAAACAAAGATACAATCAGATGTAAATTCTGGGGACTTGGATCTGACGGAACTGTTGGGGCCAACAAAAATGCCATTAAGATTATCGGTGATAACACAGATATGTATGCTCAAGGTTATTTTTCATACGATTCAAAAAAATCAGGTGGTATTACGGTTTCGCATCTTAGATTTGGCAAGTCGCCAATTCGTGCAACGTATTTGATTGATGAAGCAGATTATGTTGCATGTCACAATCAATCTTATGTATATCAGTATGACTTGCTGAAGGGTCTAAAAAAAGGTGGCACATTTGTGTTGAACTGCAAGTGGACTCAAGAAGAAGTTGCAGCTTTATTGCCTGCTGATATGAAAAAATATATTGCAAAAAATGAGATTAACTTCTATACAATTGATGCAACAAGCATTGCTGAAGAAATTGGTCTTGGTAACAGAATCAACATGATCATGCAAGCGGCCTTCTTTAAATTGGCTGCAGTTATTGATCTTGACGATGCGGTTAGATACCTTAAAGAAGCTATAAAGAAATCTTATGGCAGCAAAGGCCAAAAAATTGTTGACTTAAACAATAAGGCTGTTGACTATGGTATTGAAAAACTTGCTAAAATTTCTGTACCTGCTGATTGGGCAAATGCTGAAGAAGGCGTGAAAGTTGAAGCAAAAGGCGAGCCTTCATTTATTAAGGATATCCTTAGACCAATTGCAGCTCAAAAGGGTGATGATTTACCAGTTAGCACTTTTAAAGGCATTGAAGATGGATCTTTTGAGCCTGGAACTGCTGCTTATGAGAAACGAGGCATTGCGGTTAATATTCCAGAGTGGCAAATAGACAATTGTATTCAGTGTAATCAGTGTTCATATGTATGTCCACATGCTGCAATTAGACCATTCTTATTAACTGATGAAGAAGTTGCAAATGCGCCAGAAGGTTTGGAAACTAAAAAGGCTATTGGCAAAGGTTTAGAGGGACTAAATTACAAAATTCAAGTGTCTCCTTATGACTGTACAGGTTGTGGAAACTGTGCTGATGTGTGCCCATCTAAGCAAAAAGCACTTGTGATGAAGCCGATTGAAACTCAAGTTGACCCACAAGCTGAAAATTGGGCGTATGTGGTTGATTTGCCAGTTAAAGATGATAAAATGCCACTTGGCTCTGTTAAAGGGTCACAATTTGCACAACCTTTGTTTGAATTCTCTGGTGCGTGTGCAGGTTGTGGTGAAACACCTTATATTAAGGCGGTTACGCAACTTTACGGAGATCGTATGATGATTGCCAATGCGACTGGCTGTTCATCTATCTGGGGTGGTTCAGCACCTTCTACACCTTATACAACAAATGCAGAAGGTAAAGGTCCAGCTTGGGCGAACTCGTTGTTCGAAGACAATGCTGAATATGGACATGGTATGGCAATTGCAGTCCGTCGAATTCGTGAAGCAATGGTTGAAAATTTCCAGAAGTTAATCGATATGAATGTTGATTCAACTGTAAATGAAGCCTTCACTGCTTGGATTGAAGGCATGGACGACGCCGATGCTTCTAAAGCAGCAGCTGAAAAAGTGCTTGCAGTTCTTGAAAACAATTCGGTAACAGATTCAGCGGCAAAAGAATTACTTGCATATGCTGAAAATCATAAAGATTACCTCGTTAAGCGTTCCGTTTGGATTGTTGGTGGTGACGGATGGGCTTATGACATTGGTTTCGGTGGCCTTGATCATGTTCTTGCCAGTGGTGAAAATGTCAATGTCTTGGTGTTTGACACAGAAGTTTATTCTAACACTGGTGGACAAGCCTCTAAATCTACTCCAGTTGGCGCTGTTGCTAAATTTGCGGCATCTGGTATGAAAGTAAAGAAAAAAGATTTGGGAATGATGGCAACAACTTATGGTTATGTTTATGTCGCTCAAGTTTCTATGGGTGCAAATCAAAATCATTTTATGAAGGTGTTGCAGGAAGCTGAAGCATATGAAGGCCCATCGTTAATTATCTGTTATTCACCATGTATAGCACATGGTATTAAGACGGGTATGGGAACAACACAAAGAAGAATGAAAGAAGCTGTTGAAGCAGGTTACTGGCATCTTTGGAGATTTGACCCACGCGTTGGCGCAGAAGGCAAGAATCCATTCTTCTTGGATTCTAAAGAACCAACAGGAAGTTTCCGTGATTTCCTCATGGCTGAAACGCGTTATACGTCGCTTATGGCTAGTGATTCAGAAAGTGCTGATGAACTCTTTAAGATTGCTGAAGTACAAGCGAAAAACCGTTATGAAGGCTATGTAAGATTGGCGAAAATGGAGTACTAATTAATAAAAAGCCCGCTTCGGTGCATCTGCATTGAAGCGGGTTTTAACTTTGGAGGGTTGACCTGTGTACAGAAGAATTCAAACGCGTTTGGCGGTGGATTTGTTCTCTGCTAAGCGTATGATTCATAATTTAGAAAAGGTTAGAGTGTGGACAAAGGTTATACCTTTGTCAATTGAAGAAATAGGGCATCAGACCGTGAGGTGGTTGCTTAAAACTGAAACCGAGGAACTGTTTTATTTAAATTTTCACCTAATGCGATGTGGTATCAAAACGGAATATTGTACAGAAGTTCATTTGGTTATTGAAATGCGTGATTCTAGCCAAAAACCTTCGCCATTGGCAGTTGCCTATGCAGAAAACATTTTGGAGTCTTTGAGGTTTAAAACCAATAAGGATTGGGTCATTAAAGATTCTGAACTTACAGCTGGAATTTTCAAGTCAAATTGACTTAGGGGTTCAAAAAAAGTAAAATAGAGATGATGTTTCGAGACTGAAAATATTGGGGAGGTATTATGCAAGCTAGAATTATTGGCAATACTGGGATACATGCATCTGTTTTGGGTATTGGTTGCATGCGACTGCCTGTTATCGACCAGGACAGTTCAAAAATTGATGAAAACAAAGCAATTGAGCTGATTCGATATGCAATTGATGGTGGTGTCAATTATGTAGACACTGCGTATCCATATCATGGCGGGCATAGTGAGTCTATTGTAGGTAAAGCGCTTCAGGATGGTTATAGAGAAAAAGTTCATCTGGTAACGAAAGCACCAACTTGGCTCTTGGAGACAGAAACTGATTTTGACCGTTATTTAGATGAACAATTAGAAAAACTCCAAACAGAGACGTTGGATATTTATTTGCTTCATGCTTTAAGTAAAAGTCGCTGGGATAAATTGCTTGAAATAAATATTTTTGAAGCAATTGAACGTGCAAAGGCAAGTGGAAAAATTAAAAATATTGGTTTTTCTTTTCATGATACATTGGATGTGTTTAAGGAAATAGTCGATGCGTATGATTGGGACGTGTGCATGATCCAGTTTAACTATATGGATGTTGAAGATCAAGCTGGTGAAGCGGGGCTTTTATATGCAGAGTCTAAAGATATACCTGTTATTGTGATGGAACCGTTAAAGGGTGGAATGATTGCAACGCCACCGGATTCAATTTCTAAAATTTTTAAAGAATCAGGATCTGATCAAAATAGGTCGCCGGTAGAGTGGGCACTAAGATTTGTTGCCAACTATAAAAATGTGAAGGTTGTTTTAAGTGGCATGTCAAATTTAGATCAATTAAAAGAAAATATTGATATTGCAGATCGATTGCAAGCAGAAAGTCTTACGGCAGATGAACTTAAAGTGATTGCTAAAGTAAGAGATGCTTATCAAGCCCGCGTTAAAGTACCTTGTACACAATGTGGGTATTGTATGCCATGTCCACATGGTGTGGATATTCCAAGAGCATTTACGCTTTATAATCGAGCTTCGATTTTTGATGCACATGATCAGATTAAAGGGCAATACAACAGCGCTAAGGATGTTTTGGCGAGTAAATGTATCGCGTGTGGTGCATGTGAGCCTCAGTGCCCTCAGCATATAGAAATTATAAGTAGACTAAAAGAAGTTGTAACAGCATTTGAATCTTAAAAGTTGGAGTGTAATCTATGAAAAAAGGTGATTTGATTTGGGGTGGCATTTTTATTGCATTTATTGCATTTGTCCTTTATCCCGCAACACATGACATATTTGTTGACGCCACAACAGCCCACCCCTATATTGGTGGTTTTGTAAAATTTGCTTTACTTGCAACTATGGGAGAATTGTTAGTGGTACGTTTGAAGTCAGGTACTTGGCAGAAATCAGCTGGGTTTATTTGGCGCGTTATTATCTGGGGTGTCTTGGGTATGGCCATTACGCTAGTGTTTCAAATTTATGGTGGTGGTGTTGCAAAAGCCCTTGAAAATGGGTATTTAATTGGTCATAAAAATGTGTTCTTGACTGCATTTTGGACCAGTGCTTTAATGAATTTGTTCTTTGCACCAACCTTTATGGCGTTTCATCGGTTTACAGACACTTATCTTGATTTAAAATATGGTGATGCCATCAAAGCGCCAACCATTAATCAAGTTGTAAAACGTATTGACTGGAGTGGCTTTATAGGGTTTGTCGTGGTTAAAACAATCCCTTTGTTTTGGATTCCTGCGCATACAGTAACATTTTTGCTGCCACCTGAGTATCGTATACTTGTGGCTGCACTTCTTTCCATGGTGCTGGGAATTTTGTTGACAATCGCAAAAAAGAAATAAAAAAAGGGCTACGGGAAAGGTAAATTTTCCGCAGCCTTTTTTCTTAATTTAGAGGTCAAGGGTTTCATACAGTTTTGCAACATGTGTCTCGATGCCTAATGTGGTTTCGATTTTTTTTGCAAATATCATGCTGCTTTCTGGCTCGCCGTGCACAACACAAACTTTTTTAAGGTTTTTAATGTGTGAAACCCAATTGAAAAGTTGTGTCGCATCTGCATGTCCTGAAAAGCCATCAATTTTATGAACGTTTGCTTTTACAGCGATGGTTTGATCGTATATAACAACTTCAGTTGCCCCATTAAGCAGGGCTCGACCGAGGGTGTCCTCCGCTTGATAGCCTACAATAGCCACGTGTGTATTGGGCTTCCAAAGGTTATGTTTTAGATGGTGTTTGATGCGACCAGCTTCACACATACCACTGGCTGAAATAATAATTTTAGGGGACTGATTAAAGTTTAATTTTATGGAGTCTTCAACAGAATTTACTAAAGTTAGGGTCTCTAAACTAAAAGGGCTGGTGCCATATTCTTGAATCAAATCACTCATTTTGTCAGAATAGGATTTGTAGATTTCTGTTGCATCTAGGGCTAAAGGAGAATCAAGATAAATGGGGATTTTTTTTAAGCGCTCAGAAGCCTCATTATCATGTGTGTGTATATAGTGTTTGATTTCAAAGAGAATTTCTTGTGTTCTTCCAACAGCAAAAGAAGGTATTAACGTTGTCCCTCCTGATTTGTAGGCAGATAAGATGACATCAATTAATCGATCGCCCCGCAGTTCAATATTTTTGTGCGTACGATTGCCATAAGTGGATTCCATAATTAAATAATCAGCAGATTCGATTACATCTGGATTTTCTTCTAGGAAACTGGTCCCGTTTCCTAAATCCCCTGAAAAGGCAATTGTTTTTATTGTATTTTCGTCTTTAACATAGAGTTTGATGAAAGCTGATCCCAATAAATGACCTGCATTTCCAAACTCAAACCCAACATCTTTACTGAGCTGAACCTGCGCGCTGTAGTTTACAGGATAAAAATATTGAAGGGCAATAATCGCGTCATCTTCAGTGTAGAGGGGATCTATAGGTTCTAATCCAGCACGTTTTCTTTTTTTATTTTCCCATTCATTTTCGGCCTCTTGAATTTTTCCGGAATCTCGTAGCAGAATTTCACATAAAGATTTTGTGGGATGTGTGCAGTATACTTTTCCATGGAAGCCTTGTTTTACAATCCACGGAATTCTGCCAGAATGATCAATGTGTGCATGGGTCAAGATTAGAGCATCTAAATCTGAAAAATCAATATCTGGTGTTTCGGAGTTTAGTTTCGTTTCATCTGCTGTGCCTTGAAATAAACCAGCGTCCACCAAAAATTTTGTTGTTCCAGTGTTGATAAGATACATGGAACCTGTGACATGGCCGGCAGCACCTAGAAATTGAATTTGCATCGTAAACCTCCTTAATTTTGAAATGAATTCGATTAACTCTATTATAGCATTTCCATTCAGTCTTTGTTAAAATAGAATAAGACTGAATGGATGAGGAGAATTGATGTGAAAAAGAAAACAGTATTATTGGCTCTAATCGGTATTTTGGCACTTGTTGCTGTTGGATTCACAGTGACACAACTTTTAGCGGATGATGAATATGTTGTTGATGATGAAGCGATATTAACACAGGAAGAAGAAGCCTCAACTGAAAGTGAATCGGAACGACAGGCACGTGAGGCAGCAGAAGCACAAGCAGCTGCAGAAGCAGAAGAAAAAAGACTTGAAGAGGAACGACTAAAAGAAGAAGCGGAAGCTGAGGCCAAACGAAAAGCGGAGGAAGAGCGGGCAAGATTAATTGCTGAAAATACAGTTTATGTTGGGAAAAAAGGTGCCGAGTTAATGGACACAGCGGATGAAGCGGGTCAAATTGTTGATACTTTTGAATCAAGAACACCGCTTTATGTTGAGGATAAAGTCGTTTCTGACACGGGAGAAACAACACATTTGGCAGTAAAAACATCAATTGATGCTGTTGAAATTTTAGGCTATGTATCTCCAGAATCGGTTGTCTCAAAATTGAGTGATTTTATAGCCAAACCTATTGATGACGTAGACTATGAAGCTTTTGAAAGACATGAAGCTTATGCTTCAAACCCAAAACAGGAAGTTCGGGGTGTCTATGTAACAGGTCATTCTGCCAGTGGGGATCGATTAGATGAACTGATTGAGTTGATTGGTGAAACAGAACTAAATGCTATGGTCATTGATGTGAAGGATGACAATGGCTACTTGCTGTTTGCTTCAGAAACTGCAGAATCCTATAATCCAAAAGCCAATGAAAAAGTATATATAAAGGATATGGATGCTTTTATAAACCGTTTGAAAGCAGAAAATATTTATTTGATTGCAAGAATTGTGACATTCAAATCGCCGATATATGCAAGAAATAACAAAGACCGGGCCATTGTATATAAAGATTCTCAAAGTCTGTATAGCGATGCAGATGGCCTGATATGGGCCTCACCACATGACCGAGACTTGTGGGCATACAATGTGGGCGTGGCAAAAGAAGCGGCTCTTGCTGGCTTTGATGAAATTCAATTTGATTATGTAAGATACCCTGCGATTTCAAAAAAATCACGAATGGATTATCGAAATACTGAAGATGAATCTCATACGGCAACGATACAAAAGTTTTTGAAATACGCGTATACAGAGTTATCTCCCTATGAGGTTTATGTTGCAGCAGATGTTTTTGGATGGACGGCGACAGCACTTGATGATGTAGGAATTGGTCAGCACTGGGAAGCGATTTCCAATGTAGTAGATTATATGTGTCCAATGATGTATCCAAGTCATTATGGTCCAAATATTTTTGGCTTGTCTGTGCCAGATGCATACCCATATGAGACCATTGATGGATCGATTAAAGATGCAATAGAACGCAACTCAAACCTTCAGACGCCAGGCTTGTTGAGACCTTGGATTCAAGACTTTACAGCGCGTTGGGTCAAGGGATATATACCTTATGGCACGAAAGAAGTAAAAGCTCAAATTGACGCGCTAAAAGCAAATGGCATCAAGGAGTACCTTGTATGGAATGCGGGGAATCGTTATTCTAAAAATGCATATATAGACTAGGAGGATTTTATGTTATCACATGAGATTGCAGTATCTTTATTGGAGATTAAAGCTGTAACAGTTGTTGACGTAAACAATTTGTTTACTTGGGTTTCAGGGATTAAGTCCCCTGTTTATTGTGACAATCGCATGACGATTGGCTACCCCAAAATTCGTAAAAAGATTGCGCATGGGTTTGAGTCAATTATTAAAAAAGAGTACCCAGATGTGTCTGTAGTAGCTGGAACAGCAACTGCAGGAATTCCTCATGCAGCATGGGTTTCAGATTTGTTGGATTTGCCAATGGTTTACATTAGAAGTGGACAAAAGGGCCATGGCAAGGGCAATCAAATTGAGGGTGTTTTGGAAAAAGGACAGAAGGTTGTCCTAATTGAGGATTTGATTTCTACCGGTGGGAGTTCGATTGCTGCTTGCAATGCGATCTTAGAAGCAGGTGCTGAGGTCGTGGCAGTTTTAGCGATATTTAGTTATAATTTTCCGCAGGCTCGTGAAAAGTTTGAATCAGCCGGGATACCGCTTCATGTCTTAACGGACTATGAAACACTTTTGCCGATAGCGGTTGATAAAGGGTACATTAATTTGGATTCGTTAGATGCATTAAGACGGTGGAAAGATAATCCGAGACTATTTACAAAAGATTGAGGTGATTGGGTGAGAGTAAGAAGAAAGCCGGGTGCATTTGAAGCGCTTTGTGAAATAGAGCCATACTTTGTCAAAAATCCTGAACTCAGAAAAGGAAATTGGAAAGAAGTTTTTGGAAATGACAACCCGATTCATGCTGAGTTTGGCGGCGGTAAGGGCAGATTTAGTGTTGAAATGGCGCGGATGTATCCAAATGTGAATTTCATTATGGCAGATGCGGTGACCGAAGTTGCACTTGTTGCGGCCAAGCGTATGAAAAAGGCTGCACTAAACAATGTTAGATTAATTCTTTTGGATCTGAAAAATGTAGAGGATGTATTTTCAGAAGGTGAGTTAGATCAAATTTATCTCAATTTTTCGGATCCTTGGCCAAAGAAAAGGCATTATAAAAGAAGATTGACTTATAGAGATTTTTTGATGTCCTATAAAGCGGTTTTAAAGTCAGAAGGTTGGATACATTTTAAAACAGATAACAGAAGTCTGTTTCAGTTTTCACTCAATGAGTTTGCAGCTCTGGATATGAAAATGCAACATATTTCTTTAAACCTTCACGATGAGTCCCCAGAAGGAAATGTAATGACAGAATATGAAGAGAAATTTTCAAAAATGGGGCATCCGATATATAGGGTAGAAACCCAATTTAGAAAGTAGTAGGCTAGAAGATGAAAAAAGTGTTTTATGGGGTGGCAGGCATTGGCACACTTCTTTTTTTTACTTTGTATGCAATTGGCTTTTTTAATAGCATTACATTTGAAACAGAAATGGGCGCGACGGTATTTTCGGTTTTAAATGTGCTTTTAAAAGTGAATGTTATCTGGATAGGACTTGTGATTTTTTTAGAAAACGATAATCCTTCTAGAACATTGGCTTGGCTTATTGTGCTGATTTTGTTGCCATTGTTAGGTTTTTTTCTGTATGTTTTATTTGGACGCAGTTATCGAAAAAAGAACAAAGCCAAACGAAAGCACTTAAAAGATTCAGACCGAATGGTTAAGGCTGCTCAAATTCAATCTGGCCTTATTGACTATATGACCCTTCCAAACAGTGATAAGGAAGGGAATAAGCGTTTGATGCAATTGCTTCTTAACAATGCAAAAGCGCCATTTTCTTTAAGTAATAAAGTGACGGTTCTAACCAATGGTACAAGTAAATTTAGCCGAATGTTTGAAGCAATTCGTAGAGCTGAGTCGCATATACACTTGGAATACTTTATCATCAAAGATGATACACTTGGGTCTGAACTTAAAAATTTATTAATTGAAAAAGCCTTGCAAGGTGTCGAAGTGCGTTTGATCTATGACGATGTCGGCTCTTGGCGATTGAGCAAGAAATATTTAGAAGACTTAAAAAATGCTGGGGTAGAAGTATACGCTTTTTTTAAAGTGCCGATTCCTGTTTTTTCAAGAGAACTTAATTATCGAAACCACAGGAAAATAACGGTTGTTGATGGTGTGATTGGTTTTGTAGGCGGTTTAAATATTGGCGATGAATATATGGGCTATTCTACGAAATTTTCATTTTGGCGGGACACCCATTTGGAACTTAAAGGTGAAGCAGTATATGCCTTACAGACTATATTTTTAAATGATTGGAATTTTGTTTCCAATCAGAGGATTGAGGGCGCTTCTTATTTTCCTGAAGTTGCTATAGAGACTCAATCATTGGTACAGATTGCCGCATCAGGGCCAGATTCCGAATGGAAGTGTATTTTGCAGGCTTTTTATAAAATGATTGCCAATGCGGAAGATAAAATTTGGATTGCTACCCCGTATCTCGTTCCGGAGGAGAGTCTCATGATGGGACTTAAAACAGCAGCATTAAGTGGTGTAGATGTAAGAATCATAATCCCTTCTGAGCCGGACCATTTTTTTGTCTACTGGGCATCTCAAGCAAATATTCAACAACTTTTGGAAGCTGGTGTGCGTATTTATAGATATGCCAATGGGTTTATACATTCTAAAGTTATCGTAATCGATCGACAGGTGGCTTCAGTTGGAACGGCAAATCTAGATATTAGATCAATGGAAATTAACTTTGAGGTAAATGCTTTCTTGTATGATGAAGCGGTAATTGTGCGTTTGGAAGAAGATTTTATCAATGATTTTGAAGACAGTGTTGAATATAATTTGGAAAACTTTAACAAGCGCAAATTGCGTTATCGGTTTTTGGAAGCAATGGGCCGCCTGGTTTCCCCGTTGCAATAATTTAGGAGGTAGGATTTTGATTTATTTCATTACGATTATAGGCTTGATTGGGATTGATCAATTAACGAAAATTTGGGCTGTAGATGCCCTGATGCACAAAGGACCTCAGGGTTTCATAGATGGATTTCTTGGGTTTAGATATGTAGAAAACACAGGGGCTGCTTTCAGTATATTAAAGGATCAACAACTGCTTTTAATCTTGATTACATTTGTGATTTTGGCAGGGATGATAGGCTACATGATTAAAGCAATTAAGACAGAGGCACCGATTGTTGTGAAACTTGCCTATATTTCTATTATTTCAGGCGCAGTTGGGAATTTTATTGATCGTGCACGCCTCAATTATGTAATTGATTTCTTAGAGTTTAAATTCATAAGATTCCCAGTATTTAATGTTGCAGATGTTTTGGTGGTTGTGGGTGTTATTTTATTATCCTATGCAATTCTATTTATGAAGTATGATTTTTAACCTGTAACATAAATTTAAAATCGACTTAGGGTATCCTATGGTACAATTGTTACAATTGAAAATTTAAAAGATTGTGAAAGGATTGTTATGAATTCAATATACATTAAGGTATTTGTCATTTCATTGGTAGGGTTTTTAGCCTTGTTTGGAGGGATTTTTGTTGCCATAGACAATACATATGGGACAGAAGAAGTACGTGAAACAACTGAACCGGTAGATGTGGAGACATCTGTTGCAGAGTCTGAGATACCAACGACCGAGCCTGTAGAAATAGATGATAGAAGTGAACTTGAAAAGGCTGCAGAAGTATCTTCAAGAATTAATGTGATCGCTTTTGGACTAAATGATCATCTAGCAGACACCATGATGTTGGTGAGTTTAGACCCTGAAATTCCCAGACTCGATATCATTTCCATCCCGCGTGACACCTATAATCACATTGAAGGACATGATGGCCTTGGTCAAAAGAAAATGAATGCCATTTATGGTATGAAAGATATTGGTGGTGTCAATGGTATGAAGAAGTATGTTTCTGAATTCATGGGCATACCGGTTGACTACTATGTAAGGATTGATTTTAAGGCTGTAGAAGCAATTGTGGATACACTTGGCGGCTACGAGGTTAGAGTGCCTTATGATATGGTTTATGATGACATTTATGCCGATCCCCCGCTTCATATTGACATTAAAGCTGGGAAACAAGTTCTTAGTGGATCTGAAACTGTAAAATTTTTAAGATTTAGACAAAATAATGATGGTACGATCAAAGAAGGCGACATCCAAAGAATTCCAAGACAGCAGCAGTTTGTGGATTATATGATTCAAAAATCATTAAGCTTTAAATTGCCATCTGTCATAAATACGATTATTGGAAGCCGTTATGTTAGGACGGACTTAACACTTGAAGATGCACTGGCATATGCACTAAAAGCGGCAACTTTAGAGAAAGAGAACATTCAGTTTTATACTCTAGAGGGTGAAGATACAATGATGGGTGGGGTTTCTTATTGGATTCACGATCCGGCAAAATTGGAAGAAAAATTATTTGAATTATATGGCTTAAATTAAAAAAGAGGTGTTGCAAATCTAAGTAATTAGATGGGCAATACCTCTTTTATTATTATTTTGTGAGCATTTTTGAGAGCTCAGTAATGGTTCCAGCACCCATGGTAATGATTAAATCGCCTGAGGACGCATGCTCTTTGATATATGCAGCTATGGCCTCGAAGTCACTCATATAAAGACTTTTCTTGTTTTCAGCAACCAGTTCTGTTACAAGATCTCTAGCGTGAATTTCACCTTTGTCAATTTCACGGGCAGCATAAATATCGGTAACAATGATTTCGTCAGCCAAATTAAAGGCACTTGAGAAGCCATGCAAAAGTTCCTTGGTTCTCGAATAGGTGTGGGGCTGAAAAATGCAAATAATCCGTCCGTGATTTTCAATACGGGCTGCTGCATCTAATGTGGCTTTGATTTCGTTGGGGTGATGTGCATAATCATCAATGACAGGGCAGCCGTTGAGTTCACCAACGGTTTCGAAGCGCCGACCTGCATTTTTAAAGTTTTCGAGTTTTTCTGAAATCCAATTGTAGTCCTCTGTAATTTGGGCGGCGGTTGCAAAAGCCCCTAAGGCATTGTAAATGTTGTGAAGACCTGGAACAGACAAGTTTAAACGGCATAATAGGGTCTCTTTTATATAGATGTCAAACGTTGCGCATCCTTTTTGGTTATAAGTAATATTTTTGGCAATAAAGTCACAAGAGTCTGAAAGTCCGAAGGTAGCAATGCGTCCCTTATAATAGGGGATGATTTTTTTTGCGTTATAGTCATCGCCATTCAACACTAAAATACCATCTTCTTCAATGTTTGCTGCAAATTTTACAAAAGCATTGACGATATGGTCTAAGTCATTGAAATAGTCTAAATGGTCTTCATCGATGTTTAAAACAACGCCAATTTTCGGGTAAAATGATAAAAAGTTTTCCTTATATTCGCAAGCTTCCGTTATAAAAAGATCAGAAGCACCTATTCTAACATTGCTTTTTAAGTCTTCAAAATATCCCCCAACTAAAGCAGTTGGATCGTATTTGGCATCATTAAATATGCGCGTTACCATTGATGTGGTTGTTGTTTTGCCATGTGTTCCTGAAATTGCAATGCTGTTTTTATAGCCAAGCATAAGTTGTCCAAGCATTTCTGCTCGGCTTAATGTTGGAAGACCTAACGCTTGTGCGGCAAGTAGTTCTGGATTGTCATCCGAAACTGCAGAAGTGTAGACGATAAGCTCAGCATCTTGCACATTGTTTTTATCATGGCCGATGAAAATGGTTATGCCAAGTGCTTCAAGTTCTTTGGTAAATGTTGAGGCTGTCTGATCAGAGCCGCTGATTTGAAAACCCTTCTTAGCTAATATCTGTGCAATGGCACTGTTGCTAACGCCGCCTATGCCTATAAAATGAATATGTTTCACCGTACTTAAATCAATCATTTGGGTGCTCCTAACGTTAAATAAAATCATAATGATTATACCATATTTTAAAAAACATTACATAAAAACTTAAAAGGGTATTGATGTTCTTAAAAAAAACGAATAAAATTAAGGAAATACTATATAAATATTCGGAGTGAGACGCGTGAGTAAATTAAAAAGAAATGAACGAATTGGTGCAATTGTAAAAATATTAAGTGATGCCCCTAATAAGGTTTTTACACTTAATTATTTCACAGAAATATTTGATTCAGCAAAATCAACGATTAGTGAAGACTTGGTAATTGTAAAAAAACTAATGGAGGATCTGAATTTAGGTAGAGTTATGACCATAGCAGGTGCTGCAGGTGGGGCTAAATTTGTACCCGCTCTTAGTAAAATTGACAAAACGCAGTTGGTGGAACGCATTTGTCAGGATGTGCGCAACCCAGACCGGATTGTGCCAGGCAATTTTCTATACATGGCAGACATTCTTTACAATCCAGTTTATGCCAAGGGTATTGGTGATATTTTTACCGAACGTTATTCTTCTGAAGAGAGTCGTGTCGACTATGTGCTTACAGTTGAAACAAAAGGTATCCCAATCGCGGTTATGACTGCAAGAGGCCTAAATGTCCCTTTGGTAATTGCAAGACATGAAAATAAAGTGACAGAAGGGCCAAAGTTAAGCATTAATTATGTATCGGGCTCTTCAGGAACGCTTAGAACCATGTACATTGCAAAGAATGCCATTCGAAAAGGGTCTCGTGTTTTGATTGTAGATGATTTTATGCGAGCAGGCGGAAGTGCAAAGGGCATGAGTGCTCTTGTAAAAGAATTGGATTGCGAAGTTGCTGGAATATGTGTCTTGTTTGATTCTGTTCATCCAACACAGAAATTGGTTTCAAGGTATACGTCCCTAATTCGATATGAAGGCATAGATTCAAATGGCACAATATTGGTTCATCCCAATTATGAAGATTTATTGTAAATCTAAAAATTAAAAAAAATTAATAAAAAAAGAAGGATTTTCCAAATCCCTATAGAATAAGTACTATACAACAGAATTAGGGGGAATTTTCAAAATGAATATTACAGACGTTAGAATCAGAAAACTAAAAGATGACGGTAAAATGAAAGCTGTGGTTTCATTAACTTTTGACGATGCTTTTGTGGTGCATGACATAAAAGTGATTGAGGGTCAGAATGGTCTCTTTGTGGCAATGCCAAGTCGTAAAGTGGGGGAAGCAGATTATCGGGATATTGCACACCCAATTAATCAAGAAACTCGGACTTTAATTCAGGATATTATTTTTGAAGCTTATGAAAAAGCACGGAGTGTTCCCGTTGAAGACTCATATTTTGAAGAGGAATAATCACACATGAGATGCTGAAAAGCATCTCTTTTTGATTGTCAAATTTTATTAATAGATGTTTTTTTAAAAAGACAAAAATGATATAATTTTGCGTGTTGAACACTAAATAGATTTTAGGGGTTATAAGGAGAAGTCAATGAATCAATTAACGACAGTGATCCTCGCTGCGGGTCATGGAAAACGGATGAAGTCCAATCTGCCGAAAGTTCTGCATAAAATTGGTGGAAATCCAATGGTAAAGCATGTAATTGATGTTGCATACTCGGTGGATAGCAATCGGGTAGTCGTGGTTGTTGGTCATGGAAAAGATCAGGTGATGTCAACATTAGAGAACGAGAATGTTATTTTTGCAGAGCAGAAAGAGCAGTTAGGCACTGGACATGCGGTTATGATGGCAAAAGAACACTTTGGAAGTGGCGATGTACTTGTTCTTTTTGGGGATGCCCCCTTATTATCACATGAAACATTGGCTCTGTTTATCGACTATCATAAAAAAAATAATTTTGGAGCGAGCCTGATTTCCATGCAGTTTGAAGACCCTACTGGATACGGACGAATTGTTCGGGATGGGACAAATGCCTTTAAACGGATTGTTGAACATAAGGATGCAGATGCAGACCTTTTAAAAATAAAAGAAGTTAATTCTGGGATCGGTATATTCAAATCTGAACTTTTGTCAGAAGGTTTGAAACATCTTCAAAATGATAATCAGCAAGGTGAATATTATTTAACAGATGTTTTTGAATGGGTATTAGGATCAGGAAACCCTGTGGGTGCTTTTATAGCATCGGATTCAGCGGAGCTTATGGGTGTTAATGATCGTGTTGCACTTTCTCAGGCAGAGAAATACCTTCAAAACAAATTAGTAAAAAAACATATGTTGAATGGTGTTACTTTTTTAGCGCCAGAGACGGTTTATCTTGGAAAAGAAGTTTTAATTGGTCAGGATACAGTTGTGTATCCTGGATCGATTCTGCTAGGAAATACAAATATTGGGCAAAATTGCATTATAGGACCCAATGCAGATTTAAACCATGTTATTGTGGAAGAGGGCGTACACATTAAGCAGTCCACACTTGTAGAATCAAAGGTGGGAAGTTATTCCAAAATTGGTCCGTATGCGTATTTGCGTCCAAATTCGATGATTGGTAAAAATGTGAAAATTGGCGATTTTGTTGAAGTGAAAAACAGCACAATCGGTGATGATACAAAAGTTTCTCATCTCACCTATGTTGGAGATGGTGTTATTGGAAAAAATGTGAACTTGGGTTGCGGTGTTGTTTTTGTAAATTACAACGGTAAAAGCAAGCATATTACTGAAGTTGAAGATAATGTGTTTGTAGGTTGCAATAGCAATTTAATTGCACCTGTAAAAATTGGAAAGGGCGCTTATGTTGCAGCGGGCTCTACCATTACCGATGATGTGCCAGGTGAAGCGCTTGCAATTGCAAGACAAAGACAAGTGAACAAGACCGAGTGGTCTAACAAATATACCCCAAAAAAGTAGGAGGATGCAATGCATACAAGAGGAAGAAAGATTAAAGTGTTTTCATGCAATGCCAATCAGGATCTGGCTAAGGCTGTTTGCGCTGAATTGGGACTGCCGTTAGGTGATAGTGTCGTGAAGACATTTAGTGATGGCGAAATATCCGTCAACATCGATGAAAGTGTCAGAGGTGTGGATGTATATGTCGTTCAGTCTTTTTCATTGCCAAAGGTGAATGATTACCTGATGGAACTCTTAATCATGATAGACGCGCTGAAACGGGCTTCTGCAGGCCGAATTACAGCGGTGGTACCCTATTATGGATATGCCAGACAAGATAGAAAGGCTAAAGCGAGAGATCCGATTTCAGCAAAACTTGTTGCAAATCTAATTGTAGCTGCAGGCGCTGATCGCGTATTGACAATGGATTTACATGCGTCTCAAATTCAAGGGTATTTTGACATTCCTGTTGATCATTTGAAGGGATCCCCAATTCTGGCTGAGTATTTTCTAGAAAAACAAATTGAAGATCTTGTAGTTGTTGCACCTGATTTGGGATCGGTAACACGTTCGAGAGATTTTTCCTACAAATTGAATGCAAACATTGCAATTGTGGATAAAAGGCGCCCTGAAGCCAATGTATCGGAGATTATGAATATAATTGGCGATATTAAAGATAAAAATGTAATCCTGATTGATGACATGATCGATACAGCAGGAACAATTGTTAATGCTGTTAAAGCTCTGAAATCACTTGGCGCAAAAGATGTTTACGCTTGCTGTACACACGGTGTTTTCTCAGGTCCTGCTGCTGAACGGATTAAAGACTCTGGGATTAAGGAATTGGTTGTTTTAGATACGATTGATCTTTCAGATGAAATGCGTGCACTCGATAATATCAAAATTTTATCAGTTGCACCTGTTTTTGCAGAAGCAATTCGTAGAATTTTCAACAACGATTCTGTGAGCACCATGTTTGAGAACTAAAAGTACCCCCCCTTTAAAAAGGAGTGTATTTGCCTGACCGAAACCACGTGTCAGGCTTATTTTTGTGGTATAATCGATATGGAAAAATGTTTGAGGAGAAAAACATGTATGTAATTGTAGGATTGGGAAATCCGGGGCTAAAATACTCAGGGACACGGCACAATGTCGGCTTTGAAACTGTGGACAGGCTTGCGGTTCGCCATGGCATAAAAGTAAATAAAATCAAATATAAAGCACTTATAGGCGAGGGCATAATAGCGGGGGAGAAAGTTCTGCTTGTAAAACCACAAACCTATATGAATTTAAGTGGTGAGACAGTTCAACAGATTGTGAACTACTATCAGCTCCCCTTGTCCAATTTAATTGTCATATACGATGATATCGATACTGATTTCGGAAAACTTAGAATTCGAAAAAAGGGGAGTGCAGGGACACATAATGGTATGCGGCATATTATTTATAGCATACAAGAGGATACCTTTCCAAGAATTAGAATCGGAATCGGCAAGTCAGAACGGATTCCGCTTAAAGATTACGTGCTTCAAAAATTTTCAAAGGAAGAGTTGGTACCGGTTAATGACGTTTTGGAAGATGCTTCAAAGGCTGTAGACGTTATTATAACGGAGGGTATAGATCGGGCTATGAACGCCTTTAATGGCTAATGGAGTAATTATGAATCATAAAGTATTGCGTTTATTTCAACAGTCAACTGAATATGAAACAATTTACAAAGCAATAGAAGAACATATTTCGCCGGTCTTGATTCATGGGTCGGATTTTTCTGCCATGAAGTGGGTTTTTCATAAACTGGCAAAAGATTTTAACAGGCGTGTGATTTTGTGTTTTGAAGATGATCATAAAGCCAAGCTGGCTTCCGAAGATGTTCTGGATGCCATCTATTTGCCAAGTCGTGAAATGGTGTGGTTTGACGCTTATGCCCATTCGCATCAAGTATCACTCGCACGGATGGAAGCTCTCCTAGAAATGAATCAAAAAGAAAATGGCGTGCTTTATACAGCAATTCATAATTTGGCATATAAGTACTCTTCTCAAGATAACTGGCTGAATGCATCGATTCATATGACGATGGAAACGGTTTGTTCGGTTGAAACCTTTGTTGGGGATTTGTTTGAATTTGGCTATGAACGGGTGGATATTGTAGAATCCAAGGGTCAATATAGTGTTCGAGGGGGGATTGTCGATGTTTTTTCACCCATGTGTGAGTTGCCTCATCGAATTGAGTTTTTTGGGGATGAGGTGGATTCGATTCGGACGTTTGAATTGGCATCGCAGAAATCCATTGATAAAGTCCAGGAAGCATCCTTTTATCCAGTATTGGAGTTTTTATTAACGTCAACAACTGTTGAAAATACCATACAGAGATTGAAAGGGATTCAATCTCGTTTAAAGTCAGATAAACAGGATAAAATTGATGAAATTATCGAACAGTTTGAAACGAGAACTTATGCAGAAAATAGTGATAAGTATTTTTCTTTAATTGATCCAGAAGGGCGATTTTTAGCGGATGTTTTAGACAATCCCATAATATGCTTGGTTTCAAACAATCAAACCCTAACGCGCTTGGACCAATTTTCTCAGGATTATAGCCGCCAGTTTACAGATTATCTGGAGCGTGGAGAGGTTGTATCAGAACAGTTTGGCCGTGTATTTACGTTTGAGGAGGTTTTGAGTTTTCTAAAAAAGCGGGATGTTTTGTTAAACGAGTTGTTAATGAAGCGAACTGCTTATTTTGAACCCCAGCAGATTATAAAAATGATGTCGCGTGAAATGAACAAGTACTATGGCAAGTATGATCAAGTTGCACAAGATATCCTAAAATGGAAAATTAAAGGGTATCGTGTTTTGATTGCTTTAAGTTCTGAAGAACGTATGGCACGATTTTTAAATGCAATGCAAGAACTAGACGTTGTGGTTAACACCGAAAAAGAATTTGATGAAATTTTAAGCGGCCAAGCGTTGGCGGTGATTGCATCTGTTCAGCAGGGCTTTTATTTTGATACCTTTAAGGCTGTACTTTTGACGGAAAATGAACTTTTAGGTGAAGGCAAGAGAATCGCTGCGCGTAAACAAAGCCGTGGTGGTGTTATAAAAGCTTTTTCCGAACTTGCTGTGGGCGATTTTGTGGTCCATGAAAATCACGGTGTTGGCCAATATGTCGGCGTCGAGCAGATGAAAATAGACTTAACACGTAAGGATTTTCTAAAAATTCGTTATGCTCAAAACGACTTTCTATATATTCCGGTTGAAAGTGCGGGCTTGATTCAGAAATATCATGGAACCGACCAGGATAAAATCAAATTAAACCGTTTGGGTGGCGCTGAGTGGAAACGCACAAAATCACGTGCTAAAAAAGCAATAGAAGATATGACAGATGAACTGATTGAACTTTATGCAGCTCGCAAGGTAAAAAAAGGCTATGCTTTTTCGGGAGATAATGAATGGCAAAGAGAGTTTGAAGCACTTTTCCCATATCAAGAAACCAACGATCAATTGAAATGTATTGATGAAATTAAGGCGGATATGGAAAGGGATCAGCCTATGGAAAGGCTCCTTTGTGGAGATGTTGGATATGGTAAAACAGAAGTTGCGCTTAGGGCTGCATTTAAGGCGGTTCTCGATTCGAAACAAGTTGCGATTTTAGTGCCAACAACCATACTTGCCCAGCAACATTACACCAATATCGTCGAGCGGTTTTCAAAATATCCTGCAAATATTCAGATGATTTCTCGGTTTAGGACAAAAGCCGAACAAGATAAAATTATTGAGAATATTGGAAAAGGCATAGTGGACGTGGTGGTTGGAACCCATCGAATTTTATCAAAAGATGTTAAATTTAAAGATTTAGGCCTTTTGATTGTAGATGAAGAACAGCGCTTTGGCGTTAAACATAAAGAAAAGATTAAACAACTTAAAGAAAATATTGACGTATTGACGCTTTCTGCAACACCAATCCCGAGAACACTTCATATGTCGATGATTGGTATTCGGGACATGAGTGTAATTGAAGACCCACCTGAAGATAGGTATCCCATTCAAACCTATGTTGTGTCCTATGACGAAAACCTTGTGCGTGAAGCAATTGTAAGGGAGTTAGAACGTGGTGGCCAGGTGTATTTTGTGCATAACCGAATCTCAGATATCGACAGGGTTGCTGCAAAACTTTCTGAACTTGTGCCAGAAGCAAAAGTTCAATTTGCACATGGTCAAATGAATGAACATGTGTTGGAAAAATTAATGGTAGATTTTATGAACAATTCATTCAATGTGTTGGTGTCTACAACTATAATTGAAACTGGGATGGATATCTCAAATGTGAATACAATCATCATTAATGATGGCGACAGATTTGGTCTTTCTCAATTGTATCAACTTAGAGGACGTGTTGGGCGGAGCAATCGAATTGCTTACTGCTACATTTTTTATCAAGAGAACAAGGTACTAAGTGAAGTGGCGGAAAAAAGGTTAAAAGCAATTAAGGAATTTACAGAACTTGGTGCTGGTTTTAAAATTGCAATGCGGGATCTTGAAATTAGGGGGACTGGAAATGTTCTAGGAACGGCTCAACATGGCCACATGGAGGCTGTTGGATATGACTTGTATGTTAAACTCTTAGAAGAAAGTATGTTGCGTAAAAAAGGGCAGGTTGTCAAAGATCGGATTCAAGCAAAAATTGATTTGACACTCAATGCTTACATACCAGACCGCTATATTGGAAACCACCAGATGAAAATTGAAATCTATAAAAAAATTGCTGCTATTGATTCCAGAAGTGCGCTGGATGCTGTTTATGAAGAGGTAGAAGACCGGTTTGGAACTGTACCTGCATCCGTTTATAACCTCATGTCCATTGCGCTAATCAAGTCACTATGTGAAGAAATGACCATTGAAGAAGTCTCTGAAGAATCAGGGTGGTTTAACCTTAAATTTGTTGAAGATGCTGAAATTAGTCCGCTTTTCATTAGTAAAGTACTGGAAGCGGATTCGGTGAATGTGAAATTCCTTGCACGGAATCCTGCAGTTCTCAAAATCAAGATTACAAATAAATTAAGAAATAAAGAACAACAACTTGGAATGCTTGAAAAATTTGTTGAAACCCTATATAGTTTTCATAGTGACTATGTTAATATATGAAGGTATGACAAGATTAGATGAAGAGCAGAGGGGAAATTTATGATTAGACTTAAAAAAATATTTGCAATTGCAACACTCGTTGCAATGCTGTTCGTAGTAGGTTGTGATGCACAGGGAACAACTCCAGATGATGGGAATGCCCAAAATCCAACACAAGAGAAATTAGATACAACGGATGCCATAGCGGTAGTAAACGGTGAACTTATCCCAATGTTATCGTTTGATATATCCTATAAAATCCATGAAAAAGCATATAAGGAATCAGGTGGCGAAGCATATTTTGATTCTAAAGTGGGTGATGAAACCTTAAGAGAGGCCCTTAAACGGGAAGTTGTTGAAACTTTGGTGGAAAACACATTGATTCGTCAATATGTTCAATCAACGGGATATGAAGTAGATCCAGCCGATGTCGATCAGACAATGGCTCAATTTGAAGTGCTTTTATCACAAAACCCTGAAACCAAAGCTTTTTATGAAGAAATTGGCATAACAGATGATTACTTAAAAAGTGAGATAAAAATAAGCATTTATCGTGAGGCGTTTGAACGCATGGTCATGGAAAGTGTTGAAAATTCGGAAAAAGAATTAAGTGACCTATATGCTTCTTATGTGGTATCGGTAAAAGCAAGTCACATTTTGGTTTCGGATTTGGAATTGGCTTCTGATATTAAAGCACAAATTGATGGCGGAAGCGCCTTTGAAGATTTGGTTGCTGAGTATTCTGAAGATGTAGGGTCTATATCTGATGGGGGAAGTCTTGGATACTTCTCAAGAGGTGATATGTCTGCCGAGTTTGAATCTGTGGCTTTTTCAATGTCAGTTGGGGAAATCAGTCAACCTGTAGAGACACAGTATGGGTTTCATATTATTAAATTAGAAGACTCTAAAACCATTGATGATATGATAGAAGCCGGTGAAGCAGAAGAAAAAATCGACAGTTATAAAAATACCGTGAAAGGATTGCTTTTTGATCAATATAATGAAAAAAAAGTCAATGCACTTGAATCGGAAGGCGATGTGGTTACTTTTCTTGAAAAAGTGATGACAAGTACTGAAGACTAAGACGAATGGTTAGAAGTTGCTAAATTCAAGAGGTCGGTGATAGCTGACATCATTTTGCATATTGGGAGTAATTATGGGTGAAAAGAAAGAGCATGAACAGGCAGCCTCGTTTATAAAAGGGGCTGTTCTATTAGGTGTAGCAGGTGTGCTGGTGAAAATTCTAGGTGCTTTTTTTAGAATTCCACTTGGCAATTTTCTAGGACCAGAAGGCATGAGCTATTATGTGAGTGCTTATCCGATGTATAATTTTTTCATAGTGTTGGCAACGGCAGGTTTGCCAACAGCTCTAGCGAAAATCATTTCTGAACAAAGAGCAACTGGACACTTGGCAGACATAAATCGTACCTTTAAAGCTGGAATGATTCTCATGAGTACAATTGGTCTCGTCGGCGCCATAATTATGTTTTTTGGTGCTGATTTGATTGTAAAGATCATTAAAAATGAAGGGGCTCTCTATTCCTTTAAGGCCTTGGGACCCGGCATTTTTATTGTTTCTTTGCTCGCTGTCTTTAGGGGATATTTTCAAGGCCATCAAAATCTAAAACCCTTTGCAATATCGCAATTGGTGGAACAACTTGGACGTGTAATTGTTGGGTATACACTTGCCGTTGTACTTCTAAAATATGGACAAAACGTTTCTGCAGCTGGTGCAACATTTGGCGCAACTGCAGGGGCTTTAGTTGGATTTATCTATGTATTCTCTGTCTTTATAAAGTTCAAAAAAAGAAATAATTATCCAAAAGAAAGCCAAGATTCAGAAGCGGTAAAATCAATTTTTAAGCGTATTTTGAAGATTGCAATTCCAATTACAATGGGTGCAGCAGTGATGCCGATTATGAACAGTATAGATGTTATGCTTGTTATGAACAGACTCCATGATATTGGTTTAGGTGAAAAGGCCAATGACCTGTATGGGATGTTAAGTGGTTACGCTGCAACTTTGGTGAATTTACCGCAAGTTGTTACCGCTGCTATCCAGATTAGTATAGTGCCTGCTATTGCGGGACTTTATGTGGCTCAAAATCGCAAGACACTCCATACAACTATTGAAAGTGGTGTGCGTATGGGTCTTATCATAAGTCTGCCAGCTGCAGCGGGATTGATTGTACTTGCCCAACCGATTATGGAACTTTTGTATCCAAGACAGATTGAATATGCACAGACGACAGGCTCTATCCTTTCAATTTTAGGATTTACTGTCATTTTCATGGGGCTTTTTCAAGTCACAACAGGTATTCTCCAGGGGCTAAGTCTTCAAAATAGACCTGCTATAAATTTGGCTGTAGGTGCGGCTTTTAAAATAGTCTTAACGTATGTATTGGTTGGGATTCCGGCGTTCAACATATATGGTGCTGCCATTTCAACAGTAACAGCATTTGCGGTTGCAACAACACTTAATATGGTGACGTTAAAAAAACGTGCTGCAATTACATTTCCATTTAAGCGCGTTTTACTGAAACCAATGGTATCCACTTTTGTAATGGCTATAGCCGTTTACACACTGTATTCAGGCCTGTCTTTAATTTCGATTAGCAGAATCAATACGGTTATATCTGTAAGTGTAGGCATTCTGATTTATGGTATTATGTTATTCGCTCTACAGACTTTTGATGATGCTGATTTCGCTTTAATCCCAGGTGGCAGAAAACTTAAAGCGATTAATCAATGGTTTGTACGCAAGAAAGACTAGGAGGCATTAGATGAAGCAAATTACAATAGTTGGATTAGGGCCGGGAAGTGCAGCTTATTTGACCATGGAAGCTTACGATATTCTGATCAATGCGCCAACGGTCTATCTGAGGACTGAAAAACATCCTATTGTAGAGACCTTGGTAGATAAAGGTATGATTTACAAGTCTTTTGATGACTTGTATGAATCTGAAGAAACATTTGATGCCGTTTATGAGCGGATTGTTGAAGCAATTTTGGAATTGGGCGAGCATCAAGATGTTGTTTATGCTGTTCCGGGGAATCCGTTTGTGGCTGAAAGAACCGTTTCTATACTGTTGGACCATTTAGAAAAAGAAAACGCATCTTATAAAATTGTACATGGCACAAGTTTTTTGGATGCGATTATTACAACTTTGCAGTATGATCCTGTGAATGGGTTGTCTATATCGGATGCACTTTCAATAGATCGGGAACGTATTGACACACACCACGATAGCCTTTGGATACAAGTCTACGATAAGGGAATTGCCTCTCAACTTAAGTTAAAGCTGATGGATTATTTTGAAGATACGCATGAAGTTCGAATTATAAGAGCGGCAGGAATTCCAGAGATGGAAACCATTTTGACAGTTCCTATATGGGAAATGGACCACCATGCGGTGGTATATGACCACTTAACCAGTGTTTTTGTACCTAGGTCCACGCAAGCCTCTTATGACCTTGAAGATTTGATAACGATTATGAGGCAACTCAGGTCAGATGAAGGATGTCCATGGGACAGGGAACAAACGCATGAATCTTTGACCCCTTATTTAGTTGAAGAAGCTTACGAAGTTAAGCACGCGGTTTTTTATGAAGATGATGATGCTGTTGTGGACGAACTTGGAGATGTATTGCTTCAAGTTGTTTTTCACACAACAATTGCTGAAGAAGAAGGGTATTATTCCATTCGGGATGTTATTAGAGCTGTATGCGAGAAAATGATTCGAAGACATCCGCATGTTTTCGGAGATGTTAAGGTCCAAGATTCTCAAGAAGTGCTAAAAAATTGGCAAGTGATTAAAGCAGATGAGAAAGCTCAAAAATCTGTTGTTGAAACAATGCGCGGTGTTTCTTCCAGTTTACCGGCCTTGATTCGGAGTCCGAAAGTTCAAAAGAAGGCTTCGGAGCTTGGGTTTGATTGGCCTGATCTTGATGGTATTTTTGACAAGATAGATGAAGAGATAGCAGAGTTGCGTGAAGCTATTGCGTCAAATGATGCGTCTCATATATATGAAGAATTTGGAGATTTACTTTTGATTTTGACAAACTTGGCCAGACGGTTAAAGTTGGATGCTGAACTGGCACTTAATGACGCTGTGGATAAATTCATAGGTCGTTTTGAAGTTGTAGAAAATGAAATGAGGCGTATCAATAAGCCTCTGGGCCCTGAATTTATAAGTGATATGGCGTTTTTTTGGGAAAAGTCAAAAAATACTGCAGAATGAGCAAAAAAATCTATAAAACCTATTGTAAAACTTGAAATTTCAACGTATACTAGTAATAGTTAAAACAACTTAATAATTTAGAGGAGGTTTTGTTGTGAATAAAGCTGAATTGGTAGCAAGCATGGCTGAAAAGTCTGGATTGACAAAAAAAGATGCTGAATTGGCATTAAACGCTTTTATGAAAAGTGTTGAAGAAGAATTGACTAAGAGTGGTAAAGTTCAACTTGTTGGATTTGGTACTTTTGATGTCAGAGAAAGAAAAGAAAGAACTGGAAGAAACCCAAGAAATCCTAAAGAAACAATTAATATTCCAGCTTCTAAAGCACCTGTATTTAAAGCAGGAAAAGCATTAAAAGAAACTGTAAACAAATAATGAAAAAAGCAGCTTTGCTGCTTTTTTTTCTAAATGGAGGCAATTATGCGCATTGATAAATACTTAAAAAATGCGAGATTAATAAAAAGACGCACCATTGCCAAAGAAGCTTGTGAACAGGGAAAAATTACAATTAATGACAAACTGGCTAAACCGGGTTCTGAAGTGGCAATAGGAGATCAAATAACCATGAGCTTAGGGTCTAAAACCATTGCGGTAAAAGTTACTGGACTTGAAGAGCATGTGACAAAAGAGAGCGCAAAAGACTTATATGAAATGATATCTGAATAGATTTTCTTTGAAAGGTGGGTTTTATGAGAAGGGTCAAAGCTTTTTTAAAACGCAATAAAATCCTGATTTTGGTCATGATAGCGGTGGGGGTTTATTATGGTTATACACATGTTATTACTGAACAAAAACTTTCAGAGTATCATGCAACTGAATCTGAACTTATGCAAGAAATCGAATCTTTAGAGCGAGAATTAAACCGACTTGAAGATGCCTATGCCTACGCTCAAAACCCGGAAGCGATAGAAAGGCTTGCCCGTGAAAAGCTTAAAATGGTGATGCCCAATGAAGTGATTTACATCATTCGGGAAAATGAGGAGAAAGAAGATGACTAAAAATGGAAAATTTGGCGTCGTTGATATGGGGACCAATTCGGTTCGGTTGCTTCTCTGTCATTTAGAGGAAGGCCGTTTTCAATCGGTAGATAAACAGGTTAAAATGACGCGCCTCGGAAAAGGGGTTAATGAGACGGGCAAACTAGATGAAGAACGTGTGATTGAGACGGTAGAAGTTGTCAAAACATTTTTACGAGACGCTCAAAAATATGGTGTTTTAGATTTTTATGTCATGGCAACAAGCGCAGTGAGGGATGCTTCAAATGCTAATGAGTTGAAGCAATTGTTGAAACGGGAAACTGGCCTTGAAATTGATGTGATTTCTGGACAAGACGAAGCGATCGTTGGATTTCAAGGGGTACTTGCTGGACGACCTAATTCAAATCAAAGGGTGTTGGTAATTGATATTGGCGGCGGTTCAACTGAACTTATTGTGGGAGATGCATCCGGTATTTTGTTTAGCACCAGCATTGATGCAGGTGCTGTTCGCATGACAGGTGCTTTTTTAAGTCAAGATCCTGTAGACGCCTTAGAGAAAACGGAAATGTTTCAGGCAATTCAGTTGCTTTTTGATCCTGCACTTAACCAAGTTAAAGCATTGAATCCTAGTGTGGCTATAGGGATTGGTGGAACAGCAGCAACGTTTGCTGCAATGGACCTTGAAATGGTAAGTTATAGCCGAGAAAAAATTCATGGCAGATCTGTTTTAACCGATAAGGTACAAGGCCTTATTGAGACCTTGGAAAGAAACTCGATTGAAGAGAGAAAAAAAATTCCAGGACTTGAGCCAAAGCGGGCTGATATTATATATGCCGGGGGCTGTATTCTGAAATATATTCTGGATGCATTGGCTTTCGAAGCCTATGAATTTAGTGATTTTGATAATCTAGAAGGTTATTTGTACACGCAATTAAAAACCCATAAAAAATGATTGACATGGAAATGGAAATAATGTAATATTAATTTTGTTGGAAATGGTCCAGTAGTTCAGTTGGTTAGAACGCTAGCCTGTCACGCTAGAGGTCGAGGGTTCGAGTCCCTTCTGGATCGCCATCATGCCGGCGTAGCTCAATTGGTAGAGCAACTGACTTGTAATCAGTAGGTCGCGGGTTCGAGTCCCATCGCCGGCTCCATTTAAGCCGTACAATCGTTGATTGTACGGCTTTTTTCATGGGTATTTATAGAAAATTCACAAAATAGTTTTAATTCTGTGATTTATTAGACGTAAGATAGATAGTGCAGTATAAAAAAAGGAAGGTGTCGCATGCTGGATAGGAAACTGGTACAGGAAGTATTGGCTGCAGCTTTGTCTAAAGGCGGAGATTTTGCAGAGATTTATGTTGAAGATCGACTAAATACATCTATTGACATGATGAAGGGAAAGATTGAGAGTTCGCTTTCGGGTCGTGATTATGGTGTGGGAATCCGTATTTTTAATGGATTAAACAGTGTCTACACCTATACAAATCAGTCGGATCGATTGACCCTCCTCAAAATGGCACAAAATGCCTCAATGGCAGTAGGGGGTATGCCACAAAATTTAGCGGTAGATCTCACAATTGCGTCGCCACACGACAAACATCCAATCCGTATCCGTCCGGAACAAATACCAAAATCAGACAAAATTAATTTAATGCGTTTGGGCAGTGAAGCGGCAACACATTATGACTCCAGAATCAACCAAGTCGTTGTCCGCTATTTGGATTATACTCAAAATGTTTTGATTGCAAATTCTGAAGGCCGTTTTGTAGAAGATTCTAGAACGCGTACACGGTATACAGTCAGCACTGTGGCCGGGAAAAATGGCAAGATGCAAACTGGCTTCATTGGAAAAGGCGCTGGAAAAGGATTTGAACTTTATGATGAAATTGATGTGGCCCATATTGGTAGAGAGGCGGCGCGCGTTGCATGTACGATGCTGGACGCAAAACCGTCACCAAGTGGAAAATTTCCAGTGGTTATTGAAAACAAGTTTGGTGGGGTTATTTTCCATGAAGCATGTGGGCACGGGCTGGAAGCAACATCTGTAGCCAAAGGCAATAGCGTTTTTGCAGGCAAGCTCGGCGAAAAAATTGCATCAGAAGTTGTGAATGCCGTGGATGACGGAACCATTCCAAATGAATGGGGCTCTATGAATATTGATGATGAAGGGACACCAACCAAAAGAAATGTACTCATTGAAAATGGTATTTTAAAGGGTTATATGGTGGATAAGCTAAATGCAAGGCGTATGAATACTGACATTACAGGTTCAGCACGTCGACAGTCTTATAAATACGCACCAACTTCACGGATGACAAATACCTATATTTTAAATGGTCATTCTAAATTTGAAGATATGATTCAATCTGTTGAAAAGGGCATTTATGCAAAATATCTCGGTGGTGGTTCGGTGAACACAGCGACGGGTGAATTTAACTTTGCGGTTCAGGAAGCCTATTTGATTGAAAATGGCACAATAACATCACCAGTTAAAGGGGCAACTCTTATTGGAACAGGTCTGGATATTTTAAAGAAAATTGAGATGGTCGGTGATAATTTTGAGTCAGGTGAGGGGATGTGTGGTTCTGTGAGTGGGTCAATTCCTGCTGGATTGGGTCAACCGGCTCTTAAGGTTTCTGAAATTACAGTTGGCGGAAGGGAGGAAAACTAATGGACCGTACGTTAATTGATCAACTATTTGAACTTGGCAAAGCGAGAGGGTTTTCTGCTCAAGAAATTTTTTATCAGGAATCTAAGGATTTAGCGATATCTGTTTATGAAGGTGAAGTGGATCGGTTCACTTCCTCTCAAGAAGGTGGCATGTCTTATCGTGGCATTTTAAATGGCAAAATGGGCTATGCTTATACAGAGAGTGTCGACGCCTCTGTGTTGGAATTTCTTGTCAATGAAGCGGCGGAGAATGCGGAAGTTATTGAATCTGAGGATGTTGTGTTTTTGCATGATGGTTCAGGCAGATATAAAGAAATGGATTTTTATAATCCTAAATTGGACGCAGTAACAGTTGAAGAAAAAATAAAGATCCTCCTAAAATTAGAAAAAGAACTCAAAAGTTTTGATCCGAGAATTAAGCGAATTTCGAACAACAGATACAGTGAATCAGCTTCTTATAAGTGGCTTAAAAACACTGAAGGTTTAGACGTTACAGATAGACAAAATCATTGTCTGGCTTATGCAATGGTTATAGCTGAAGAAAATGGTGACACACGAACAGGGTTTGCTTATGACTTAAGTCGATCTTTTGAGGATTTAAATATTGGTAAAATTGTTGAAGAATCTGCAAGTGAAGCCCTTAGTTTATTAGGTGCTGAGCCAATAGAGTCTGGTAGTATGCCAGTTGTTTTTAAGAATGATGTTTTTGCACAGTTTTTTAGTGCCTTCATGGGGATTTTTAATGCAGAACGTGTTCAAAAGGAGCTTTCACCTCTAAAAGGACGCATTAATGATGTGATTGCTTCTGAAAAGTTGACTTTAATCGATGACCCTCACCTGAAAAATGGCATGGCTTCTAGTGCTTTTGATGCTGAAGGAGTGGCGACATTTTCAAAACGAATCATTGAAAATGGCATTTTGAGGTCGTTTTTGTATAATTTAAAGACAGCGCATAAAGATGGCATTAAATCTACTGGGAATGCGAGTAAAGCTTCATACAAGGGAACGCTTGGAATCGCGCCATTTAATATTTATATTGAAGGTGGCGAAAATACGTTAACTGAGATGATGGAGACTCTATCAGAGGGCATTTACATTACGGGTTTACAAGGTCTTCATGCAGGTTTGGATCCTGTTTCAGGGGATTTTTCGCTTCAGAGTAATGGGTATACAATTGTAGGTGGAAAAGTAGATAGGCCTGTAAGTCAAATAACAGTTTCAGGTAATTTTTATGATTTGCTGAACCAAATTACTGGCATAGCCAATGACTTAGAATTTACAATTTTAGGATCGGGTTACATGGGCTCTCCATCCGTATCTGTATCAAATCTCACGATATCTGGAAAGTAGGATGATAAGGTGATAGAGCGTGTTCGCAATACAATTGTTAAACAAAATATGTTGGAATCTGGTGATACAGTGGTTTTAGGTTTTTCGGGTGGGCCAGATTCCTTAGCAATGCTGCATGTACTCCATCGCTTACGACAAGAATTTGGACTTGATTTGGTGGCTGTTCATGTGAATCACATGTTGCGTGGCGAAGATGCCGATGCAGATGAGCAATTTGTAAGGCGATATTGTGATGGCATTGAGGTGCCTCTTGAGGTTTTTCATGTGGACGTTTCGGCAATTGCTGAAAGCTTAGGTATGTCGTTTGAAGAAGCAGGAAGAAAGGTGCGGTATGAAAAATTTGATGCCGTGCTGAAAGCCTACAATGCGCAGAAGATTGCTGTGGGGCAAAATGCAAACGATGTCGTTGAGACAGCCTTGATTAATTTGTTTAGAGGGGCTGGTGTAGATGGTTTGGCCTCTACAGCCTATAATCGTAATGCTCAAATTATTCGGCCATTGCTGGATGTGACAAGAACTGAAATAGAAGCTTACCTCGATCAGAATCAGTTGACGCCATGTGTTGATAAGACCAATTTTGAAGTTGATTACACACGAAATAAAATACGAAATGAGCTTCTACCCTATTTAAAGGCTCATTTCAATCCGTCAATTGAATCAGCGCTAATGAGAACTGTTTCGCTCATGCGTGAAGAAAAACTGTTTTGGCATCATCACCTTGAAAAATTGAAAAAGGAAATATGCCAAATTGAAGACAATCGCGTGAGATTATCAGACCCTCTTTTTATGAAACTGTCATGCGCTGAACAGAAGCGACTCTTGCGGTATGCTATTGAAACTGTAAAAGGGAACCTGATAGATGTGTCATCAGACCAGATCGACAGTATTTTAAAAATTAGACGTACCGGTGCATATGTAAAGCTTTCACATGATGTTAAAATAACAAAAGGGTATGATGAGTGGATTGTGGAAAACCCAAAACAGAGACGCACATTACTGCCCCCATTTATAAGGACAGAATATCTAAAACGTGAAGATTTTGAACGTCTTGGAAAAAACGATTTAAAGATCGCGGTTGATGCGGATTCAATAATTGGAGAGCTGAGTGTCAGGACAAGAAAACCTGGGGATCGATTTAAACCCTTTGGTATGGAAGGTTTTAAAAAGTTGAAAGATTTTTTTATTGATGAAAAAATACCAAGAGAACAGAGAGATGAAATTTGGCTGGTGTGCGATGATGAGAAGATTATTTGGGTATATGATTACCGAATTGACAATCGGTGTAGAATCACAAAGGATACTGAAAACATCCTAATGATTGCGTTAGAGACTGTTGTTGAAAATGATTAATTGTGCTAAAATAATGTGATGTACACGCGATTAGGGAGGAAGCTATGAAGAAAGGGTTGAAAGGCGCGTCTATCTATATTGTAATATTTTTAGGAATATTGCTTTTGGTGACGATGTCGGGCATAAATGCCCAAAAATCAGTTGATTATTCGTATGATGTTTTTATTGAAAAATTAGAAGGCAATGAAATCAGTGAAGTCCAAATAGATGGCAATACGATTTCTGGTAAATTAAATGATGGTACTGTTTTTACCAGTTATGTTCCAACAATGCTTGCTCTTAAAACAGGTGAAATGTTACTGGACCTTAAAGAGTCGGGACAACTGATGAAAGTGACTGGAATTCCACCTGCTAACACACCTTTTATACTTGAGATTCTACCGACAATTATTATGGTGTTGCTTTTAGTGGTGTTTTGGTTTGTCTTTATGCAAAACTCCCAAGGCGGCGGTTCTAAAGTTATGTCGTTTGGGAAGAGTAAAGCGAAAATCGTTAAAGAAACAGGTAAAAAGATTACATTTTCAGATGTTGCAGGTTTAAAAGAAGAAAAAGAAGAAATGCAAGAAATTGTAGATTTTCTAAAACACCCGCGACGTTATCTTGCTTTGGGTGCACGTATTCCAAAAGGTATTTTAATGGTAGGCCCTCCGGGTACAGGTAAGACATATTTGTCCAGAGCATGTGCCGGTGAGGCGGGTGTGCCTTTTTACACCATTTCTGGATCAGACTTTGTTGAAATGTTTGTAGGCGTTGGTGCGTCAAGGGTTCGCGATTTGTTTGAAGAAGCAAAAAAGAATGCGCCATGTATTGTTTTTATTGATGAGATAGATGCAGTTGGACGTAAACGTGGTGCAGGTCTCGGTGGTGGACATGATGAACGTGAGCAAACCCTGAATCAACTTTTGGTTGAAATGGATGGTTTCTCTGACAATGAAGGCGTCATCATTATAGCAGCTACCAATAGACCTGATATCTTAGACCCTGCACTTCTGAGACCTGGTCGTTTTGACCGCCAAGTAATGGTAGGTGTTCCAGATGTTAGAGAGAGGGAGCAAATTCTAAAAGTTCACGCAAGGAATAAGCCCGTTGCTGAAGACGTTGACTATGCAAAGCTGGCTCAAAGCACGCCGGGCTTTACACCAGCTGATCTTGAGAATGTTATGAATGAAGCGGCACTTTTATCTGCAAGAAAGAGTGACCGTATTATTCGCATGGAATCCATAAAAGACTCAATTATTAAAGTGATTGCAGGCGTTGAAAAGAAAAGCAGAATGGTAAGTGAAAAGGAAAGAAAATTGACAGCTTATCATGAAGCAGGTCATGCCGTGATTGCACAACTTTTGCCGGAAACGGATCCTGTTCATCAGGTGACAATTATCCCAAGAGGCCGTGCGGGTGGATTCACAATGCAATTGCCTGAAGAAGACAGAAGTTATGCAACTAAAAAGGGTATGGAACGTGAGCTTATTATTCTTTTAGGTGGACGTGTTGCTGAGAGTTTAGTGCTTGGTGATATTAGCACTGGTGCACAGAACGATTTAAGCCGTGTTACTAAAATTGCGCGTTCGATGGTGACCAAGTATGCCATGAGTGATAACTTAGGGTCTATGAGTTATGATACTGAAGATGAAGTTTTCCTTGGTCGAGATTTTACGTCCATGAAAAATTATTCTGAACACGTTGCGGCAGAAATTGACCGTGAGGTTCGTAACATTGTAGATACAGCATATGATAAAGCAAAAAACCTTCTTGATGAACATTTAGACAAACTTCATGTGATTGCCAGCGCACTTCTTAAATACGAAACCATTAGTGGTGAAGAATTTAAACTTGCTTTTGATGAAGGCATGGATGCATTGGCTGAAAAAGTTGAAACTGAGAAGGCAAAAATAGAAGAAGAACGGAAGCTGACAAAAGCTCAGGAGGAAGCAGAACGTTTAGAAATGGAGCGCATGAAAGAAGCGCTAAAAGCAGAAAATCCTGAAGCGTCTGAAGAGATAGCGCCAGAAAAAGAAAGTTAAAGCAAAACCCAAGTTGCCCAGCAACTTGGGTTTATTTTCATTTTATACCATAATTTAGAATTGGAGGCGATTTGTTTGGAAAAAGGGAATCAATATGAATCAGTGCTTATAGTTGAAGAAAAGCACACAGCAAAGGCATTTGGAAGTGGTGATCTGTATGTGTTTTCAACGCCAATGATGGTTGCCCTTATGGAAAATGCGGCGATGAAATCTGCCGAATTGGGTGGCTATGCCACTGTGGGCACCTCACTGAATGTTAAGCATATAGCCGCAACGCCTATGGGACATAAAGTGCGGGCAATCGCTGAACTCATTGAAATTGAAGGCAAAAAACTGGTTTTTAGAGTGACTGCATTTGATGAAAAAGAAAAAATTGGAGAAGGCGTCCATGAACGATTTATAATTGATGTTGAGAAGTTTATGAAAAAAGTAGGGATGAAAACGAGGACGCTATGAGAAGTATCGACGCAAACGTAATTGTTTCAGAAGTAAAACGCATGTGTATTGAGTGCAATTATCAAATAGGATCAGATGTAAAAGAGTCTTTTTTAAGAGCACTTAAAACTGAAAAATCGCCACTTGGGGGACGTATAATTGGAGATTTACTAAAAAATGCGGAAATTGCCGCGCAAGGTGAACTTCCCATTTGTCAAGACACAGGAATGGCGGTTGTTTTTGTGGAAATAGGAATTGATGTTACAATCAGGCATATGTCGCTTAAGGACGCTATCAACGAAGGTGTTAGGCAAGGGTACAAGGAAGGCTATTTAAGAAAATCAGTTGTTTCCGATCCAATTATCAGGAAAAATTCTGGAGACAATACACCAGCTGTGATTCATTACGAGGTTGTAGACGGAGACCGTTTAAACATTACTGTGGCCTCAAAAGGATTTGGTAGTGAAAATATGTCTGCTTTAAAAATGTTGAAACCGGCAGATGGAATTGATGGGATTGAAAACTTTGTTGTAGATACGATTGAGAAAGCTGGCTCTAATCCTTGTCCGCCAATAATCGTCGGTGTTGGAATTGGCGGTACTTTTGAGAAAGCTGCACTTTTAGCGAAGAAAGCCTTAATGCGACCAATTGGGAAATGCCATCCATTTGAGCATATTGCTGAACTTGAAAAAAGGCTCCTCTCACGGATTAACACACTGAATATAGGACCTCAAGGGTTAGGTGGAACGACCACTGCGCTTGGTGTAAATGCGGAGGTCTACCCAACCCATATAGCAGGACTACCAGTTGCTGTAAATATTAATTGTCATGCTTCAAGGCACTTGACACATGAATTTTAGGGAGGCTTTCGTATGAAAAATATAAGGACACCCTTGACAGAGGCTGTTGTTCAGTCTCTTTGTGCTGGAGATGAGGTCCTTTTGAGTGGTGTGATTTATACGGCGCGTGATGCTGCGCATATGAGGATGCTTGAGAATTTAGACCATCTCCCTTTTGACTTGAAAGGCCAAATTATCTACTATTCTGGCGCTTCACCCACTAGACCTTCAAAAGCAATTGGGTCTTGTGGACCAACAACAAGTGGTCGAATGGATGAAATGACACCTAAGCTTTTAGACCTAGGTCTAAAGGGTATGATTGGAAAAGGGGATAGAGATGCGTCGGTGATAAGTGCCATGTGTCGGAATGATGCGGTTTATTTTATAGCAATTGGCGGTGCAGGGGCATTGATTGCAGATTCAGTTGTAGAAAATACGGTTATTGCTTATGAAGATTTAGGACCAGAAGCGGTAAAAAAAATGGTGGTTAAGGATATGAAGTTGATTGTTGCAATTGACGCAACAGGCAAATCGCTTTACAAAAAGTAAAATGCAAGAAAACTTGCAACAAAACCTGAAGTTTGTTTTTGTAATCAACTGCTAAAATAGCCTTAAAGTATACAATTATACTTGAACAAAAACAATGATATTTAGTTGGATTTGTGGTATCCTTATATAGGAAAATTGGCCAATTTGGTCAATAATTAAAGGAGGAATTTAATGATGTTTAACAAGGATCAAATCTCAGTACTAAAAGACGCGGTCGATAGAGAAAACTCTAAAACGCAAGAAAAGTTGCAAAAAAGACCTGAACGTAAAAATGTATTCACCACAGGTTCGGGCGCACCGGTCAATAGGTACTATACTCCTGTTGACATTGCAGATATGGATTATATGAATGATCTTGGGCTTCCAGGACAGTATCCATACACAAGAGGTGTACAGCCAACCATGTACAGGGGTCGTTTTTGGACGATGAGAATGTATGCAGGGTTTGCGACAGCAGAAGAATCCAATAAACGGTACAAGTTCTTAGTTGAACAAGGGTCTAGTGGTCTTTCTGTGGCTTTTGATTTGCCAACTCAAATTGGATACGACAGCGATCATCCTTTATCAGAAGGAGAAGTTGGAAAAGTAGGTGTGGCAATTGACTCCTTGGCAGATATGGAAATTTTATTTGATGGGATTCCACTAGATAAAGTTAGTACATCAATGACAATCAATGCACCGGCTTCTGTTTTATTGGCGATGTATATTGCAGTTGCGGAAAAACAGGGTGTATCCGCAGATAAATTAAGAGGAACGATCCAAAATGACATCTTGAAAGAATACATTGCGCGTGGTACGTATATTTTCCCAACGGAACCCTCCATGCGATTGATTACAGATATATTTGAATACTGCTCTCAAAATGTGCCTTTGTGGAATACAATTTCAATCTCTGGCTATCATATCCGTGAGGCAGGCTCCACAGCAGCCCAAGAAATTGGGTTTACACTTGCAGACGGGATTGCATATGTTGAAGCAGCTATAAAAGCTGGACTCGATGTCGATGCTTTTGCACCTAGACTTTCATTCTTTTTTAATGCACATAACGATTTATTAGAAGAGGTTTCTAAATATAGAGCTGCAAGAAGGTTATGGGCTCGAATTATGAAAGAGCGATTTGGCGCTAAGGATCCTAAATCTATGCAACTTAAGTTTCACACTCAAACTGGGGGTTCAACGCTGACAGCACAACAACCAGATAATAATATTGTACGAGTTGCAATTCAAACTTTGGCAGCCGTTTTAGGTGGTACTCAAAGTTTGCATACCAATTCAAAAGATGAAGCTTTGGCACTTCCAACTGAAGATTCTGTTAGAATTGCCCTTAGAACACAGCAAATCGTAGCACACGAAAGTGGTGTGACAGAAGTTGTAGATCCACTTGCGGGTTCTTATTATATAGAAGCAAAAACAAAAGAAATTGAAGACGAAGCCTATGCGTATATAAACAAGATTGACGAAATAGGCGGGGCTCCAAAAGCAATTGATATGGGATACATTCAGCAAGAAATTATGGATGCCGCTTATGATTATCAAAAGAAAGTAGAAAACAATGATGTCATTGTAGTTGGTCTTAATAAATATCAAGTTGAAGAAGAAGCACCTAAGGGATTACTCCGAGTTGATCCTGCTGTTGGTGAAATGCAGAAAGATAAATTGAAAACTTTACGTCAAGAGCGTGACAATGCCAAAGTAGAGGCGCAGTTAAAGGCGCTGAAAAGTGCATGTGAAGGTACTGAAAATGTTATGCCACTCATCTTGGATGCCGTTAAAGCCTATGCCACTTTAGGTGAAGTATGTGGTGTTATGAGAGAAGTTTTCGGTGAATACCAACAGTCTGTAAGTTTGTAAGCAAGGGTTGAAGGAGGAGAATCATGAATAAGACGATTAGAGTTTTGGTAGCCAAGCCAGGTTTGGATGGTCACGATAGAGGTGCGAAAGTAATTGCAAGAGCATTAAGAGATGCAGGAATGGAAGTTATTTACACGGGGTTAAGACAAACCCCTGAGCAAATAGTGAGTGCGGCTATTCAAGAGGATGTAGATTGTATCGCTATGAGTATTCTATCAGGTGCACACAACACGTTACTCCCGAAAGTAGTTGAACTTTTAAAAGCACAAAACGCAGACGATATTCTTGTAATTGGTGGCGGGGTAATTCCAACAGATGACATTCCGGGATTAAAAGAAAAGGGCATCAAGGAAATTTTCACCCCAGGGACACCGACACAAGTGACAATTGATTTTATCAAAGCAAATGTGATGGAAAGATAAGGTAGAAAAGCATCCGAAAGGAAGGCAGCATGGATATCGAAAAAAGACTTTTAGAACATGATAAACGCGCAGCTGCAAGGTTGATTACTAAAGTTGAAAATGGAGACCCGGAGGGTTATAAGATTCTTCAAACCCTTTATCCCAATAGTGGGAAGGCATATGTTATTGGCGTTACTGGCCCCCCAGGTGCTGGAAAAAGTACATTAACCGACAAAATGGTAAAAGCCCTTCGAAAGCAGGGAAAGACGGTTTCGGTTATTGCAGTTGACCCGACGTCACCATTTACCGGAGGTGCAATTTTGGGTGACCGTGTTCGAATGACCGACTTGAGTATGGATCCAGGCGTTTTTATTAGAAGTATGGGTGCCAGAGGTCATTTGGGCGGCATATCAGAAGCGACATCAGCGGCAGTGAAAGTCTTGGATATTATGGGCTCAGATTATATCTTTGTTGAAACGGTAGGAGTCGGACAATCGGAAATTGATATTGTCAAGAATTGTGACACCACTTTGATGATTATGGTCCCTGGTCTTGGGGATGATATACAAGCGATAAAGGCAGGCGTCATGGAAATTGGGGATGTCTTTGCTGTGAATAAAGCGGATCGAGATGGTGCAAAAAGAACAGCTAGAGAAATTCAAATGATGCTGGATTTCAATAAAGATAAGGGCTGGCGTCCACCTGTTAAAATGGTGATTGCAACAGAAAATAACGGGATAGACGAACTGATTGAAGCGATTCATCAACATAAAGCGTATATGATTGAAAACAATCTTTTTGAATCCAGACGTGTTGAAAACGCCAAAAGTGAAGTGCTAGAATTGATTAAGGAACGGATTGAGCGTATGATATTGGATCAGTCTCAAAAAGAAGAAGCGCTGGATGCCTATGCAAAACGTGTTGCGGGTCGAGAGTTGGACCCTTATTCTGCTGTGGATAAGGTGATGATGGATATGAAGGTTAAGATTTAAGGGTTCTTTAAACGGTTAATAGATTTAGCAGAAAAACTTAATTATAGTAAGTTAAATTTTGGATTCGTTTATCAAATGGGTTTACTGAAAAAAGTTGACTTGTTAAAATGATTGAAGATACCATGGAGGTTATTATGAAGGCGTTAAAAGTGGATCATATTGGCATTGCTGTAAAGGATCTTGAGGAATCCATTAAGTTTTATCAAGATATTCTAGGATTGGAACTTATGGGGACTGAAGTTGTTGAAGAGCAAAAAGTGCGCGTTGCATTTTTACCGGTTGGGGATACAGAAGTAGAACTTTTGGAGTCTACATCAGAAGATGGGCCGATAGCAAAGTTCATTGAGAAAAACGGTGAAGGGATACAGCACATTGCTTTTAAGGTAGATAACATTGAAGAAGCCATTGAGTACATGATATCAAAAGGTATGAGAATGATTGATGAAAAACCTAGATATGGTGCTGGTGGTGCTAAAATTGCTTTTGTACATCCAAAAAGCTCAAATCGTGTTTTGGTTGAGTTAAGCGAAAGAACTGAATAAGAAAGGGTTGGAGGGTCAAAATGTCTGTAAACAAATTGGACGACTTGAAACGCAGAAAAGAGAAAATTCTCGCTGGCGGTGGTGAAAAAAGAATCGCCAAGCAACATGACAGTGGTAAATTAACTGCAAGAGAAAGACTTGATCTGCTATTTGACGAAGGTACATTCGTTGAATTGGATGCTTTTGTAAAGCATCGCGGTACAAATTTCGGAATGGAAAAAGCGGAGTCACCAGCTGAAGGTGTCGTAATTGGCTATGGTAAAGTAGATGGCCGATTGGTTTATGCGTATTCGCAGGATTTCACAGTTTTAGGTGGGTCACTTGGTGAAATGCATGCCAATAAAATTTGTAAAGTACTTGATAACGCTATGAAAGTGGGCGCACCTGTTGTTGGCATCAATGATTCAGGTGGTGCAAGAATTCAAGAAGCAGTAGATGCGCTTTCAGGATATGGCAAAATATTCTTGAGAAACACATTGGCATCTGGTGTTATTCCTCAAATTACTGCAATCATGGGACCATGTGCAGGTGGAGCGGTGTATTCACCAGCGCTTACTGACTTTGTATTTATGGTGGACAAAACATCACAAATGTTTATAACTGGGCCACAAGTTATAAAAACTGTAACAGGAGAAGACGTTACAGCAGAGGCCTTAGGTGGTGCTATGACGCACAACTCTGTAAGTGGTGTTTCGCAGTTTATTGCTTCCAATGATCAAGCATGTCTTGAAGACATTAGAAGACTTTTAAGCTTCTTGCCTTCCAATAATATGGAAGTTGCGCCTGAATATGATACGGATTCAGACATTAATGCTTTAGAAGAAATGCTCAATACTTATATACCAGAAAATCCAAATAAACCATATGACATGCATGAAGTTATTAAAGTTTTGGTGGATCAAGGTGATTTTATGGAGTATTTGCCACACTATGCTAAAAATATTGTAACTGGATTTGCCAGATTGAATGGTAAAACAATTGGAATTGTAGCAAATCAACCTAAAGTGTTGGCAGGATGTCTTGATGTAAATGCTTCAGATAAATCTGCTCGCTTTATAAGAACTTGTGATGCATTTAATATCCCACTTTTAAATATTGTAGACGTCCCTGGATTCTTACCTGGAACTGAACAAGAATACGATGGCATCATTAGACATGGGGCTAAAATGCTTTATGCTTATAGTGAAGCCACTGTACCAAAAATTTCATTAATCGTGAGAAAAGCGTATGGTGGTGCGTATCTTGCAATGTGTTCGAAAGATTTAGGTGCTGATTTAGTGTTGGCTTGGCCTTCGGCTGAAATCGCAGTTATGGGACCTCAAGGCGCTGCCAATATTGTGTTCAGAGGAGAAATCAAAGACGCAGAAGACCCAGTTGCGACGCGTGCACGTTTGATTCAAGAATATACAGATGAGTTTGCAACACCATATAAAGCAGCTGAAAGAGGCTTTGTAGATGATGTTATCGAGCCTGCGGCAACACGTCCAAGACTAATTGATGCTTTTGATATGCTGGAATCCAAACGTGAAGTGAGACCCGCCAAAAAACACGGAAACTTGCCGTTGTAATAGGAAGAGGTGAATAAATGGAAATTCTAGAACTCTTTAAGCACGCTGATACGTTTGCTCAGATGGACATGGGCGATAAACTTGTGGCCACACTTTATGTAATTCTGTTAGGTATGGGAATTACCTTTGTTGCTTTGGTTATAATAATGGCATTGACATCACTTATGTCTAAAATAATTATGTACATGGAAAACGGGAAAAAGCCTGCTATAAAAGAAGTTAAAAAAGAAACAGTGAAACCAGAACCGGCACCTGAGGTTCAAGAGAGTGATGATGAAGCGCTAATAGCAGTTATAACTGCTGCAATAGCAGCTTCTATGAATACATCGATGCATAATGTTGTTGTATCGAAAATAACACGTGTGCCTGATTCGACACCGGCTTGGGGAAAAGCTGGACGTAATGACGTTATGGCATCAAGATATTAAATTCTATAATTTTATTGGAGGAATTTATAATGAAAAAGTTTAATATAACGGTAAATGGAAACTCATATGAAGTTGAGGTAGAAGAAGTTGGTGGTGTTGCATCTGCACCGAGACCAGCAGCACCAACACCAGCAGCACCAAAAGCAGCACCAGCACCAAAGGCGGCACCAGCACCAAAGGCAGCACCTGCTGCTTCGGTACCAGCTGGCGGTGAAAAAGTGACTGCACCAATGCCTGGAACAGTTCTTGATATTAAGGTATCGGAAGGAGATACTGTGAATTCAGGAGATGTGTTACTTATTTTAGAGGCCATGAAAATGGAAAATGAAATTATGGCACCAGCGACTGGTAAGGTTGTTTCTGTTGCTGTAAATAAAGGTGCATCAGTAAACTCAGGAGACGTATTGATAGTGATTGGTTAATGCGATTACTATTGGTAATGAAAGGAGATGCACAATGCTTCAAACGATAAAAGATTTTTATATGTCCACAGGGATTTATCATATGGATGTTCCTTCTCTGATCATGATAGGTGTCGCTTTTGTGCTGTTTTACCTGGCAATTAAGAAAGGATTCGAACCCCTTTTACTTGTTCCGATAGCATTTGGAATGTTGTTAACCAACATTCCGGTTGCGGGATTAATGGATGGTCCAATTTATAATGCCAATGGTGAAGTAGAACAGATTGGCGGTTTGCTATACTATATCTATCAGGGAAATAAACTCGGTATATTCCCACCCTTGATTTTTCTTGGCGTTGGTGCAATGACGGATTTTGGTCCCTTGATTGCGAATCCAAAAGCCCTTTTATTGGGTGCGGCAGCCCAATTTGGAATTTTTGTGACGTTTTTCGGCGCCATTGCTTCAGGATTTTTCAATCCGGCAGAAGCGGCTTCTATTGGTATCATAGGCGGTGCAGATGGTCCGACGGCCATTTTCCTGTCTTCTAAGCTTGCCCCACATTTGATGGGGGCTATAGCCGTTGCGGCGTATTCTTATATGGCACTTGTGCCGGTTATTCAACCGCCTATTATGAAGGCTTTAACGACTAAAGAAGAACGCAAAATAAAAATGGGTCAACTTAGAGTGGTTTCTAAGACTGAAAAAATTGTTTTCCCAATTTTAGCGACGGTAATTGTTTCGTTAATTGTTCCAGCAGCAGCTGGTCTAATTGGCATGCTTATGCTTGGTAACTTGTTCAGAGAGTCTGGCGTTGCTGGAAGGTTGTCTGACACAGCACAAAATGCACTTATGAACATTGTTACAATTTTCCTTGGCGTAACTGTTGGGGCTACTGCAACAGCTGAGGCTTTTATCCAGCCTGAAACACTTGCAATTGTAGGACTTGGTGTTGTTGCGTTTGCAATTGGTACAGCAGCTGGTTTGTTGATTGCTAAACTTATGAACGCTTTATCAAAAGAAAAAATCAATCCACTTATAGGATCTGCTGGCGTATCAGCTGTTCCTATGGCCGCAAGGGTTTCTCAAGTTGTTGGTCAAAAAGCTGACCCAAGCAACTTCCTTCTGATGCATGCAATGGGACCTAATGTAGCAGGTGTAATTGGATCGGCAGTTTCAGCTGGTGTTATGCTCTCATTGTTTAGTGGTTTCTAGAAAAAAACAACAAAATGAAAGAGCCTCAAATCGTAGATTTGAGGCTCTTTGTGATATAATATAGCAAGTCGTTATAACTAAAAGGAGTCACACTATGAAACATAAAGTTTTAGCTCTAATTGAAGAATCAGGGATGCATTACATATCCGGTCAAGAGATTAGTCAAAAGTTGGGAATTTCTAGATCGGCCGTCTGGAAACATGTTCAGTCCTTGAGAAAAGAGGGATTTGTAATTGATTCAGTTTCAAGTAAAGGCTACCACCTTTCACGAGGGTCAACAGAATTAAATCAAACCACTTTAGATACAGTGATAGCAAGGTCTAATTTTTTAAACAAGGCCTTCTTTCATGAATCTGTGGATTCAACCAATCAATATGCAAAATCGAAAGCTATGGATTTTCCTGGCGCGTCTTTTATCGTTGTTGCAGACACGCAGTCAAAGGGGAGAGGCCGGCGTGGACGGAATTGGGAATCTCTCAAAAACACGGGTCTTTGGATGAGTTTGCTGGCTAAACCTGATATCAATCCTGAAGAGGCACCCAAACTCACATTAATTGCAGCAGCAGCTATGGCAAAAGCAATTGACGAAGTTGCCGATTGTAACGTCGGCATTAAGTGGCCCAATGATCTAATTTTAAATGGGAAAAAAATAGGCGGCATTCTAACGGAGCTGAGTGCTGAACCTGGGTACATAAATTATGTCGTTATTGGAATTGGTATTAATACAAAAAAAAGAGAATTTGATTCTGAATTAAGAGACAAAGCGACATCTCTTGAAAATGAACTGTTGGATTATAAAATGGATCATTTAAGAATTCTTAAAGTATTTGTGAAACACTTTGAAATGTATTATAATCAGTTCGTTAAGTTTTCAGATATAGAAGCGGTTCTAACAATTAATCGCGAAAAATCCGTCACATTAAATCGCACAGTTTGTGTAGAAACTGGTGGCGAAACATCTATATATAACGCTATAAGACTGGATGAAGAAGGCAGGCTTGTGGTACTCGATCAAGCAGGGACTGAAAAGACTATATTTTTTGGAGAAGTATCTGTTAGAGGAATCAATGGTTATATTTGATTCAAGATAGGAGGCGTTATGCTACTGACTTTTGATGTTGGAAATACCAATATCGTTATGGGCTTGTTTAAAAATGATGTGCTGGTTGCTAACTGGCGCATGGCAACAGATCACTCAAAATCAGCTGATGAAATTGGGATGTTTATCATTCAATTATTTGCGCATGAAAATTATGATTATAAAGACGTAAAAGATATAATTATTTCTTCTGTTGTACCACACGTCATGTATTCGCTCTTGCACATGACTCAAAAATATTTTGATAAAGAGGCAATTGTAATAGGACCAGGCATTAAGACAGGAATGAATATAAAATATGATAATCCGCGTCAAGTAGGTGCCGATCGAATTGTGAATGCAGTTGCAGGTTTTAAGAAATATGGTGGTCCATTGATTATAATTGATTTTGGGACAGCAACAACATTTTGTGCCATAAATGAAAAGTGTGAGTATCTAGGGGGGTCTATACTACCTGGTATTAAGATTTCAGCGGATGCCCTTTATCAAAAAGCGGCTAAGCTAACGCGTGTAGAACTTGTAAAACCAGATTGTGTTATTTGTAAAAACACCACTCAGAGTGTTCAGGCAGGTATTATATATGGTTATGTAGGCAGTGTAGATTATATTGTCTCAAAAATGAAAGAAGAGTTGGGTGGAAACCGTGTGAAAGTAATTGCTACAGGAGGTCTTTCAACGCTCATCGCATCTGAATCTAAAGAAATAGACGTGGTTGACAAGATGCTAACAATGGATGGTTTAAACATTATTTATAAAATGAATAGACCTTTAAAATAAAAAATGTTTGAGGAAATAAAATGAAGATTGGCAAGGTTGAGTTAGAAAATGAAATTGTGTTGGCACCTATGGCTGGTGTAACAGATTTACCATTTAGGTTGGTGTGCCGGAAGTTTCACAAAGGGTTAATGGTGAGTGAAATGGTAAGTGTCAGCGCCTTGTTTTATAAAGATAAAAAAACGCACCAGCTTATGAAGATACTGGAAAATGAAAGGCCTATGTCGCTACAGATATTTACTGCTGACCCCGACAAACTAGAAGCTATCCAAGACGTTTTAAATGGACATAATAATGATATACTGGACATTAACATGGGGTGCCCAGCGCCTAAAATAGTCAACAATGGTGAAGGGTCCGCTTTAATGAAAACACCAAAACTTGCAGAGAAACTTTTAAAGACTGCGGTTAAAATTTCAGAAAAACCAGTTACAGTTAAAATAAGAAAAGGTTGGGACCAAAACTCGATCAATGCTGTTGAAATCGCAAAAATAGCAGAAGCTTCTGGAGTTCAAGCCATAGCAATCCATGGAAGGACTCGAGAAGAAATGTATACGGGAAAAGCAGATTGGGAAATTATTAAAGCTGTCAAAGAAGCTGTTCGTATACCAGTAATCGGAAACGGAGATATTTTCAATTCAGAAGATGCGGTTAAAATAAAAGAAAAGACCAACTGTGATGGTGTTATGATAGGAAGAGGGATTCAAGGGAATCCTTGGCTCTTGAGAGAAATAGACAATGCATTAAATGGTTATAGGCCTTCAGAGTTGACGGAATCAAGAGAGAATCTTCTAGAAATAATGAACTGGCACTATACTTTGTTAATAGAGTATAAAGGGTCACATATCGGAACTTTGGAAATGAGAAAGCACGCTGCATGGTATTTAAAAGGGATTAAACATGCTTCTTTTTTTAAAGATCAAGTGAATCGTGCAACTTCGGAAAATGAGATGCGCAAAATTTTTATTGAAGCGTGTCAAAGTAGTGTTTAAGTAAAGGCAATTCGGGTATAATAAAAATTGTCACCATTTCTCCAAAAAAAGTTTTAGATAATGGTTGACAAACTCTGTTGTGGGTGATAGAATTATGAAGTTGTCGCTGATAAGCGGCGTCGAGAGAACCTTGAAAATTGAACAGCTTAAATGAAAAAAACCAAACGCAATTCAGTTGAGGGAAACTTCAAAAGAAAAGTGATAACGGGTTTCGA
>NZ_JAFBDT010000010.1 GCF_016908355.1 Fusibacter tunisiensis
ATGTTAAAATGTAGGAGTAACTACTTGAATTCTTCGTAGGTTCAGCGAAAATATCGATTTTTAATGGTTTTCGTAAAACGACGTAGAATTTAGGGTATACTAAATGAAACGGAGATAAAGGCATGAATAGGGGTGACAAACTGGTACTTTGGGGCAACTATTTTGGTTTTGTGGTAATGGGAATGATTGTTGTGTCATTTGGGGCAACAATGCCCTTTATACGTGAGTCTTTTAATTTAGATTACGAACAAGGGGGAACCATGTTGGCCCTGTTTTCAGCCAGTTATCTTGTCAATGGGTTTTTAGGCGGAACACTATCGGATCGTTTCGGTATTCAAAAAACCATAGTACTGGGCAATCTTTTGTATGTGATGGGCTTATTAACCATGGCTTTTACACCTTATGCAATGGGACTCTTTATTGGTGTGGTAATTACTGGAATGGGATGGGGATTTTGCAACACAGGAATCAATGTGCGGGTTGCCCTTGAAACAAATGGAGATGGAAATGCAATGAGCTTATTGCATATGAGTTATGGCATTGGTGCATTTATCATACCACTTGTATTTAGCGGTTTCACAAAATGGGGATTGACCTGGCAACATACACTCGTCTTTTTAGGTGGGCTTGCAACGATTTCCCTAATACTGTCCATTAAAATGAAAGCCCCTCTTAGAATAGAAAAGAAAAAACAAAAAAATAAACCGATTCAGAGACGTCGGTTTATTGTAATCCTTACAGTTGCCTTAATTTTGTTTTTTTATGTTGGGTCTGAAAATAGTTTTAGCAATTGGTTGGTAACTTATTTAATTGATGAACTGGCATTTTCAGAATCATTTTCACAAAATGTCCTATCCACCTTGTGGTTGACAGTAATTGTCAGTCGATTTTTTGTAGGCAGAATCAGTCGGTTTATTAAGCCTTCTAAATTGATTTTTATAATGGGTCTGGGTGGCATAATAGGTCTGGCAGCTTTCAACGCAGCTGGAACACCCGTAACCGTTGTGGGGGCTGTTGTAATTATTGGCCTAATGTTTGCGGGCATTTATCCGATGACAATGACTGCTGCCCAACCTTCAATAGCTGGATCGGCAACGATAAGTGCCATTATTATATCTGGTGGTGGACTCGGGTCTACAATTCTACCGTATGTTACTGGTATTTTAGCGGGTCGATATGGAACGCCAATTATATTTACAACGGTTTGGATTACAATTGCAGCAATGAGTGTGTTTGCTGGCTTACATTATTTACTCGTTAAAAATCAAGACGCATGAAAGATTGCATTAATATAGGTTGAAAGTTCATGATACATGGGATGGTCTTTAATGGGTTCAAGTGCTTGTAAGACGGATTCATAGTACCATTTTTGCTGGTCATAACCCGCGTTAAACTGGTCCCAAATGGCCGCATTTAAATTTCTATAAATGGTTTTAATGTTTGAAATTTTGTCGGCACATATAATGTAGAGTACTTCTAAAGGGGATTCTTTCATCGCCTCTAAATAATTGACCTTCCGCTCTTTCCACGAAAGGGACTTGTTGGACTCGGAACACATAAACACATACTGGGCAACACGATTTCCAAAAACCTGCTCAATCTCGCTAAAAGTAGTAGACGTATCTTCTAAAGTATCATGCAAAATTCCCGCGATTATAACGGAATCGTCAAAGCCATTTTTGGCAAGCAATAGACCAACCTCCAATGGGTGGGTTGCATAGATAGCGTTGTCAATTTTACGTCGTTGTTGGTCATGTGCTTCTATAGCCATATGTATGGCGTGATATAAGTCCATAAGCGCCTCCTTTTGTATATAGATTTATTGTATCAAAACATGAATCGGATTTACAGATTAGTTTTTCCAATCTATAATGAGAATAGCATGAGTTTAGGAGGCCTTAAATGTTGGAATCGGGTGTCGATATTCTGGAAATTGCACGAATTGATGCGCTAATTCAGAAAAATCCAAGGTTTTTACAGCGTTTTTTTACTGAAAATGAACGCGAATTGTTTGAAAAAAGGCAGAATCGGGTTGAGACAATTGCAGGGAGTTTTGCTGTGAAGGAAGCGGTTTCAAAAGTTTTTGGGACTGGCATTCGAGGCTTTGAATTCCGGGATATTGAAGTGCTTAGAGATGCACTTGGAAAACCATATGTGGTTTTACACAATGACGCATTGGCACTTTTTAATTCAAAAGGGTTTGGAGCGCTTTCTGTTTCAATTTCACATTCTAAAAATTTGGCAATTGCCTTTGCAGTTGCATTGAAGGGGTGACTTTATGCAGTTCGACGGCAGTACAAGACCTGTATGGGCAGAAGTCAATCTAGATCATCTGGCCCACAATATACGCGAAGTGAAACGCAGTGTTCTTGAAACAACACTTGTAACAGCTGTAATTAAAGCAGATGGTTATGGGCACGGCGCAGTAGAGATTGGTCAAACTTTGCTGGACAATGGGGCAGACCGATTTGCTGTGGCAACTTTATCTGAAGCAATTCAATTAAGACATCACTTTAGAGATGTTCCAATCATGGTTTTGGGGTACACTCCTATAACTCTACATAAGCAGATTTTAGACCACCAAATTATTCAGACGATATATGCCTATGAACAAGCGGAATCTTTGAATAAAGTGGCAACGGCCTTAAAGTCTCTGGCACGGGTTCATATAAAGATTGATACAGGGATGCGTCGCCTTGGGATGCCTGTTGATGAGACGACTGTGAAAACGATTTTAAAAATGAATGCGTTAAAGAATCTTGAAATTGAAGGTATTTTTACCCATTTTGCAGTTGCGGATGAAAGGGATAAATCTTTTACAAACCTTCAGGTAAGCCGCTTTATGGAAGTTGTATCTGAACTTGAAAAAGCAGGCCTTGCAATCCCAATTAAGCATGTATCCAATAGTGCTGGTATTATAGACTGTCCAGAATATCAATTTGATATGGTTAGAGCTGGTATTATGTTATATGGACTCTATCCATCCAAGGAAGTGGACCACACACGCATTCGGCTGAAGGAAGTGATGTCTCTAAAAGCAGAAATCGCTCAAGTTAAGTGGGTTGAGTCTGGTGAAGGGATAAGTTATGGGTTGAAGTATAAGGTCGGGGGGCCGTCACAAATTGCAACCCTGCCACTGGGTTATGCAGATGGTTACAGCAGGCTTTTGTCGTTTAAGGCTCAGGCAATTGTCAAAGGACAGGTAAAACCTATTGTAGGTAGAATTTGCATGGATCAATGTATGATGGAAGTAAATGGACTTGATGTGGCTTCTGGCGATTGTGTCACCTTGTTTGGAAAAGTAGGCGCTCTTGAAATTTCAATAGATACTGTGGCTCAATGGCTTGGAACAATTAATTATGAAGTGGTGTGCATGATAGGAAAGCGTGTTCCAAGAAGGTATATTTCGCAAGGTCAAGTTGTTCATAACGTGGATTATAATTTAAAGAATATGGTATGATTACAGTGTAGAGAATTTGATCATGAGAAGTGGGGGATTTCTATGAAAAATCATTCTCGTTATTTGAATTCCATAACGAAAGCGTATGCCAATGCGTTTAAAACACATGGTGTTTCAAATCATGTCAAGGAATCCATAAATGTGTATCGGGCAGAAGATGTTATGAGAAGAGGATACGAAATCATGGCACAAATTAATTTGGACTTTTGTGAATTTGGACTGGTGGACTGTCTTTCGTCCATTGATCTGGCTGAAAAAAAATTGAATGGAGATGATAATTGAAGTGACTATTAAAAGAGGTGACGTTTATTTTGCGGATCTATCACCTGTTAGGGGGTCGGAACAAGGTGGGCAAAGACCGGTTCTGATCATACAAAATGATGTTGGAAACAAGTACAGTCCTACGGTTATAATTGCTGCTATTACGGCTAAAATAGATAAGGCGAAGTTGCCAACACACGTTGAAATTGAAGCATCCAAGGTGGGCTTGCTTCGAGATTCGGTTGTTTTGTTGGAGCAAGTTCGAACAATAGACAAAACGCGTTTGATTCAGAGGTTGGGAAACCTTGAGAAAGAAGATATGGTTTTAGTAGACAAAGCTTTAATGATAAGTCTCGGCCTTTATGACGAAGCGCAGTGAGGTGGCTATGATGAAATTAAAAAAACTGATTTATTTGGCTTTGATCGTGTTGGGGTTATGGATGGCTGTGTCCTTTATGATTCAAGGCATTTGGTCGCTTGTGCTGCCAGGACATGAAGTGCTTAAAAGTGTGGACTGGATGGGCATTAGTTTGGTGATTTTAACAGTTGTTTTAATGAAAGTAGCATTTGACCCTTCATTAAAGGTGGAACTTTTTATTTTGATATCCGGATTGATTGGACATGTGATTTTATTTTTGCTTGAGTCACAGATCTTAACCCAAATAAATTGGTACCTGTTGCATATGATTTTTGTATTGGGTGTCGTTGGTGTTTATATTGAGTTTTTAAAGGACCTGCTTTCAAGCGATTGGGTTTTTACGATTCGAAGTATTGTTTTAAAGGGAATTGGCTTTATAATAACATTTTCAATCCTACTGGGCATTGGACTTGTTTATCGATACGCTTTTATTGCATCTGTTGAAAGTCAATTGCCAAACCCTTTCGAACTGTGGACTTTTTTAGTTTATGTCCCAATGGTAGGCTTTATATATCTCCATAAATTAGGATTTAGAAGGTCAATTAGAGACCTTCAAGAAAAAGGTTATTTTATTGATGACTTAAGGGCAGCCTTTAAAAGTCAATTCCGTCATGGGGATTTGATGCTTTACGCCCTTTATGGTATGATTATATTTGGTTTTTTGTCAAATAGGATTTCTTATTTGATGTTGTACCCAATCATGGTAGCAGGTATATATTTTGCTGCTAGAGGGTATAAAAATTGGATGTTTCCTTTTGTATTTGCCGTTGCTTTTGCAGCTATGGCATATCTGAATGAAATGCATTTGATACTTTTTAGTTTAGAACATGCCCTAAATGAACTGGGATGGTTTGTTTTAAAGTGTTTTGCAGTAAGTTTTGCATTTCCATATGTGTTGGATATTGTGACACGTTTTGGAGTTGCAACATTCAGTAGCACAAATGGAGACTGATAATGGAGGGTCTATGGAGAGCAATCAAGAGAGTCGTATCGTTAAAATTTTTGGTGTTAAATTTGATCAACTGACTTTTGACGAAGCTTATGCTAAGTTTGTTCAGTATATGGCGGATGATACGACGCAGTCAATTTTTACACCGAATTCTGAAATTGTTATGAAAGCAGATGAAGATTCTGAGTTCAAAGCGGTTTTAAATTCAGGTGATTTGGTCATACCAGATGGCATTGGTGTCATTTTGGCGTCGAAAATTAATGGATTGGGATTGACAGAAAGAGTTCCGGGCATTGAAATGATGGGCCGAATATTAGAATATTGCAATTTGGCAGGAAAGTCTATTTACTTATTTGGTGGGAAACCAGGTGTTGCAGAAATTGCAGCAGAGAACATTCAAAAGAGTTTTCCAAATTTAAAAGTAGTGGGTTACAGGGATGGCTATTTTGAGGCTAAAGAGTCACCTAAAATATTGGATGCGATTAATGAAGTGAAACCAGATGTTTTATTTGTCGCTTTAGGCGCTCCAAAGCAAGAACTGTGGATTCATAAAAATCAGAAACTGCTAAATACCAAGGTGGCCATGGGTGTTGGTGGTGCTTTAGATGTATACGCCGGTGTTGTGAAACGTGCACCTGCAGTTTTTAGAAAAATTGGGTTGGAATGGTTTTATCGGTTGATAATTCAACCCTCGAGAATTGGAAGAATGATGGTGCTACCCAAATTTTTAATTAAAGCAATTCTCGCAAGATTTTTTAATTGAGGAGAAGTTATATGACAGATCATGTATCAATGAACGATTGGCTTGAAAAGTATGATGGTACTGAAAGAATATCCAAAGGGGATGTTCTTGAAGGCGAAGTGATTTCAGTTAATTCTGATGAAATTTTAGTCAATATTAATTTTATGGCAGATGGCATCGTTCCGAAAACAGAGATTCCTGAAGAGAACCCATTGGCTTATGCGCCTGGTCAAAAAGTATCCGTTTATGTTATAAAGGTTGATGACGGAGAGGGTAATGTGAGATTGTCTTTAACAAGGGCAGAAGGCTTGATTGTTTGGGATGAACTTTTAGAAATATTTAATCAAAATAAAACTTTTGAAATTAAAATTAAAGAAGCCGTAAAAGGTGGTGTTATTGCCATCTATAAAACAGCACGGATTTTCGTTCCTGCATCTCAATTGAGCATTGCTTATGTGTCTGACTTGAGTGATTATGTGGGCAGTAAACTTAAGGTTCGGTTGGTGGAATGCGTACCGGGCGATAAAAAAGCCGTGGCGTCTCATAAAGTTATTGAACTTGAAACCCGTCAAGTGGCGCGAAAAGATTTTTTATCGAGGGTATCTATTGGCGATCAATTAAGTGGCAAGGTTGTACGCCTTGCATCCTATGGTGCCTTTGTTGATTTAGGGGAGATAGACGGTTTAATCCATGTTTCTCAAATGTCATGGCGGCATGTAAAGCACCCTTCAGAAGTTATGAAGGAAGGCGATGTGGTGGATGTAATTGTGGTTCAAGTGGATCGCGATTCTGAACGTGTTGGCTTAAAGTTGGCTAAAGTGATGGAAAATCCTTGGGACACGATTTACACCATTTATCAAGTGGACGATGTTGTACCTGCTAAAATTACGCGGGTGACTCAGTTTGGTGCATTTGCAGAGTTGGAAGAAGGTATTGAAGGCTTGATTCACATTTCAGAATTGTCTGAATCTCATGTTTCTAGTGTTTCTGAGGTTGTAAAGGTTGGCGATTCGGTTGAAGTCTTAATTTTGGACATTGATGCTGACGCTCAAAAAATTGCACTAAGTCTTAAGGCGGTAGATTCTGAGCCGGAGACAGATTTTGCGGAATTTGTAGACGAAACAGATACAAAAGCGACTTTAAGTGATTTGTTTGCAGATAAATTAAAAAACTTAAAATTGTAATTTGAATCCAGAGTGTGCACACTCTGGATTTTTTTTGCTTGATTCAGTGACTATTCGGGTATTAAATGCGTATAAAGATTATACTAAAATAGGTACTTGTGGAGGCGGCATATGGAAAATTTAAAATTAAAATCGGACCAATTGATTAATCGATGTAATGAAAATAAGTTTCTATTTAAAACCACTGAAGAATTAGTGCCTATAAGGGGCATTATTGGACAAGAGCGGGCTAAGAAAGCCATGCAATTTGGGCTTACAGTGCCACAAAAAGGCTATAATATTTATGTTGCAGGTCAGTGGGGGTCAGGACGTAATAGCTTTGTAAATATGCTGACTGAAGAACAGGCAATCAAGCGACCAGCCCCTAGCGACTGGGTGTATGTCAATAATTTTAATGACCCTTATCAACCCATTGCAATAAAAGTTGAAAATGGCCAAGGCAAAAACTTCATCAGTCAAGTGGAGCGTGCAATCCGGTTTTTAAGACGGGGAATTGTTGAAATTTTTTCCAGCCGTGACTATGAAAATGCACGTCAAAAATTGGTTGACGCTTACAATGAAAAGTCTAACACGATCGTTGAGATGCTAAATCAACTGGGGGAAAAATTCGGGTTCGTATTTTCTTTAACTGAAAAAGGCATTGTCAGCATCCCTTTGAAGGATGGACAACCCATGAGTGAAGAAGCTTATAATGCCATTTCACAAGAAGAATATGAAATTTTGGTTGAGAATTCTCAAAAATTAAGTCTTGAGACAATTGATTTGTTCAACAAGTTGAGAATTGAAGAAGAAAATTTAAGACTCCGCCTTAAAAGTTTGGATGAACAAATGGGGCGTCACTTGGTAAAGTTTCATTTGGACAGCATTAAAGAAAAACACAAGGACAATGATGAAATCAAAGGGTACATTGAATTGCTTGAAAACGATATTGTTGAAAATTTGGATCAATTTAAGGATACTGAAGAAGAAGAGGATACAGCCAATCCACTTGCAATGTTTGCCCTTAAAGCAGAAAATCCAGAGTCATTTTTTGAACGCTATCGAATTAACCTTCTTGTGGACAATAGTTCTGTAAAAAGTGCCCCAGTTGTTTTTGAGTCAAACCCGACGTATTATAACTTGGCAGGGAGCATTGAATACGTCAATGAAATGGGCGTTATGAAAACCGATTTTACGATGATTAAGCCCGGTGCTTTGCATAAGGCCAACGGTGGGTACTTAATTTTATTGGCAAAAGATATTTTGATGAACTCTTTTTCTTGGAAAAGTTTAAAGAGAAGTTTGCTGGATGAAGCGGTAAGTATTGACTCAAAAGCTACTTTTTCAGGAGCCTTAATTTCTCAAACATTGAAACCGGAGCCGATCCCGCTGGATGTTAAAGTCATAATTATTGGTGATTATTATACGTATTCAATTTTAAGTGAATACGATGAGGAGTTTCAGAAACTTTTTAAGGTTATGGCAGATTTTGATGGGGAACTTATTCGAAATGAGGATACGTTAAATCACTTTTCAAGATTTGTTTCAACAAAGTGTCAGATGGAAGGCCTCAATCATTTTGAACCCGGTGCCGTGGCAAAGTTGGTGGATTATGCAACGCGTTTATCAGATGATCAAGGAAAATTAACTGCCCATCTGAAAACCATTGGCGATATTATCATAGAATCCGATACGTGGGCCAGATATTACAAAAGCCAAGTGGTAACACGTAGCCATGTTCAAAAAGCTTTGGATGAACGTATATCCAGATCAGATAAATACGAAAGACAGACTTTAGAATTGTTTGAGGAGGGTGTCTACCTTATTGATTTAGAAGGCTTTAAAATTGGAGAAATTAATGGACTCGCTGTCGTTGGTATGGGCCAGTATGCCTTTGGCAAGCCAAGTAAAATTACGGTTTCCACTTATCAAGGGCGTCAGGGCATTATTAACATCGAAAGAGAGGCCAGAACAAGCGGTAAAATCCACGATAAAGGGGTTATGATTCTAACGGGGTACTTAGGGCGCATGTTTGCACAAGACAAGCCTTTGGCTTTAACAGCCAGTATTGTTTTTGAGCAACTCTACTCTGGTGTGGATGGTGACAGTGCTTCAAGTACGGAACTTTATGCATTAATTTCCGATTTGTCCGGCGTCCCAATAAATCAAGCGATTGCTGTAACGGGCTCCATTAACCAACGTGGTTTTATCCAACCGATAGGGGGCGTCAATGAAAAGATTGAAGGGTATTTTAAAGTGTGCCATCAAAGAGGCCTGACAGGTGATCAGGGGGTTATTATTCCAAAGCAAAATATGAAGAATCTCATGTTGGATGAAAAGGTCATAGAAGCGGTTAAATCTGATAAGTTTCACATTTGGGCTATAGACCATGTGGACCAGGGACTCGAAATACTAACAGGAAGGAAATCTGGGAAACGCATGAAAAACGGTAAATTTGAAGCGGGCTCTATCTATGCTTTAGTTGATGAACGGTTGAGCAAACTCGCTAAAGAAGCTCAAAAAGAATAGGGGAAACCCCCATTGCATCTTGTTTTTTAAAGAGATGCAGTGGGGGTTTTAAAGTTTTTAAGTCCGTTTTCTGTAACTAAGGCATGCACGGGCTGATCATAGGTGTCTGTTGGTATATTCGGAACGCTTTGAATGGCAAATGCGACGCCAATTCTAGGCACTTTTTCAGATATTGAAGCAAACAAGCGATCGTAATACCCACCTCCGTAGCCAATTCGATAACCAGAATTGTCAAAGGCCACACCAGGTGTTAAGACCAAATCAATTGCATGTGAGGGGTGGTGTGGGTGAATTAACGGGTTTGGTTCTCTTATGCCGTACGGACTTACAATCAATTGGTTTAAATCTGTTACTTGATAAAATTGCATTATTTTACGAGAGGGATCAATTCTAGGCAGTAATAGAATTTTATTTAAGTCTAATAGCCATTGATTTATGGCATCTGTTTGAACTTCACTTTTGAAGTTAACAAATGAAGCCACACAGGTTGTTTCTTTTATGAAAGCTAGATTTTTAATGCTTTCAAAGATTGCCTCACTTTTAAGACATTGGGCTTCATGGCTTAAATTATTTCTTTTTCCTAGAACGCTTTTTCGGATTTCATTTTTTTCCATCGTATACACTCCAGATGTAATATTCTTTTAATAATTATACACTTAAAAAGCATGAAATGTACAGGTATAATAAGGAATAGGGTTTACGGTTTACGCCCAATTATATATAATTAGGAAAACACTTTGAATGGGAGAGTTTTATGATAGAATTTAGCAACGTCTCGAAAAGATATGACAACGGTGTTATGGCGTTGGATAATGTGAGTGTACAAATTGAAAAAGGCGAATTTGTCTTTCTTGTAGGACCAAGTGGCGCAGGAAAATCCACTTTTATTAAGGCCATTTTAAAAGAAGTTGAAATTACAACTGGAAAAGTTTTTGTAGATGATTTGCACGTTACGCGATTGCACCGAAGGCGCGTTCCTTTTTTAAGGCGAAAAGTTGGTGTGGTTTTTCAAGATTTTAGACTTTTACCCAATAAAACGGTTTATGAAAATATTGCTTTTGCAATGGAAATTGTTGGGACACCTCAGAGAAATATTCGTAAGCAAGTGCCCCTAATCCTTGCCTTAGTAGGCTTGTCTGGAAAGGGCAATTTTTATCCGAATCAATTATCAGGTGGCGAACAACAACGTGTATCCATAGCGCGGTCTATGATTAACAATCCGCCAATACTAATCGCAGATGAGCCAACAGGAAATTTAGATCCAGACACGTCGTGGGAAATCATGAAGGTCTTAAGAACCATTAACAGACGTGGAACAACAATTTTAATGGCGACACATGACCGAGAAATAGTAGACATTATGAAAAAACGCGTAATTGCACTTGAAGCGGGTAAAGTTGCGCGGGATGACAAAGTGGGAGTATATAGCTATGACGATTAAACCAATTTTTACATTAAAGGAAGCGATCAAAGGACTTTGGCGAAATCGTATGATGAGTGTTGCCTCTGTATCATCTGTTGCTGCGACGCTTATAATATTGGGGATTATTTTTGCACTGATTATAAATATTAATTCTGTCTCACAATCTGCAAAAGATCAGTTTGATTCCATACAAGCTTACCTTGATGATTCTGTGGAAGCGGCGCAAATAGAGGGTTTGAAAGAAGAACTTGAAGCGATAGAAGGTGTGTCACGTGTCCTTTATGAAAGTAAGACGGATGCCTTAAATCGAATGATGGAATCTTGGGATGAAAATGCCTATCTACTTGAGGGGTTGGAAGAAAACCCACTTCCCAATTCTCTAATTGTTTATTTGACAGATATTTACTATGCGGAATCTGTCCTTGAACTGATGGCTTCTCTTGAAGGGATAGAAGAAATAAAATCCTATCAGGATATAGTGGAAACCTTGCTATCTGTCACCGAGATGGTGCGCAAAGCAGGCATGCTTGTTATTTTTGTTTTAATTGCCATTTCCACATTTATCATTCACAATACGATTAAGTTAACGGTGAACAGCCGAAAAAGAGAAATCAATATAATGAAATACGTTGGCGCTACGAATTGGTTTATTAGATGGCCATTCTTGATGGAAGGGACTCTCCTCGGCCTTTTGGGGGCAGGTGTAGCAGCCGGTATTGTGAAATTGGGCTACGATTACCTATATCAAATTTTAGGCACTGATTTCTACGCCATTATTTCAGTATATATTATAAGACCAGAAGTGATGATGCCGGACGTGATTTTTCTGTTTGTGGTGATTGGTGCTGGTATCGGTGCCCTTGGAAGTATTTGGTCAATGAGAAAGTACTTGAATGTTTAGGGGGCGAAGGATGAAACAAATAAAAATATACAGTGTGTTTCTATTGATTGTAACCCTACTGTTTTCAGGCACGGTTTTTGCCAATGATGAATTAAAGCGTAGGGAACGTGAACTGGAAGAGTTGAAAGAGAAGATGGAAGCTTTAGATGCTGAATTGGACGCCAACGAATCCATGCAATCTGAAACCAATCGAAAAATAAAAAATCTTAATGTTGAAATTAAAGGACTGGAAAAAGAAATAGATGGTCTAGATGCAGAAATTGCCCTAACAGAAGATCGAATTGTTGAAAAAACAGGTGAAATTGAAGTTGCGGAAGATAAGATTTCTGACAAGAACATTTTATTAAACGAGAGACTACGGGTTATGTATAAAACTGGGTCAATCGGGTATTTGGAAGTTCTTTTTGGTGCGGAAGATTTTAATGACCTTTTGTCACGCATTGACATGATTCAAAAAGTTTTAATGCATGATCAGAATTTAATTCAGACATTAAAAGCCCAGCGAGATGATCTGGCTCAAAAAAAGTTAGACCTTGAGCACGTTAAAGATGAACTCTTGTCCTTGTTTCAAGATAAAGTTTCTAAACAAGACAGTTTGGAAATCGCCCTCAACAATTTGGTTGGCTATAAGGCGCAATTGCTTGAAGATGAAGTTGCCATGAAAGAAGTAGAAGAACAATTTCTAAAAGAGGCTAACGATCTTACTGAAATTATTAAAAATTTGGAACTTGCACCTGTCTATGTAGGTGGTGAAATGCTCTGGCCGGTACCGGGTGAGTACACCATTACATCCCCATTTGGGAATAGACTTCACCCTATAACCAAGCAATATAAAATGCACACTGGAATCGATATAGGTGCACCTATGAACACATCTATTGTGGCCGCCCAGACAGGTACCATTGTTTATGCCAATTGGTATGGTGGGTATGGAAAAACAATTATTGTAGATCATGGTGGGGGACACACAACACTGTATGCCCATTTGAATCAAATTTTAGGCGATGTTGGTTCTGTGGTGAAAAAAGGTGATATGATTGGAAAAATGGGAACTACAGGTGTTTCAACAGGATCCCATTTGCATTTTGAAGTGCGGATTAATGGGGACTACGTGGATCCGTATCCCTATATAACTGGAAATTGAGGTGTGAGATTTGAAAAAAAAGACGGCAATTTTAATAGGGTTGTTATTGGTAATAACAACGGCAGCAACAACATTTTTCGTAACAACATTTATACAAATTGACCTTGGAGATAAAGTCGTTATTAGTCGCAAGGATTTGGAAGATTTTCGAAGTTTTTATGGCACTTATGAATCTGTTGAGGATTTAAAGTCTTATATTGAAGAAAATTATTATTTGGAAGTAGAAGAATCCCTTTTAATCGATGGGATGAAGCAAGGGCTTTTTGACGTTTTAGAAGATCCTTATTCGCTTTATATGGATTCAGAAGAATTCCAAAGTTATATGGAGTCCAGCACTGGAGAATATGCTGGAATAGGTTTGTATTTGACGCCAAATGATAAAGATCAAATTGAAGTTGTATCCCCAATTGAAGACACACCTGCGGATTCTGTGGGTTTGTTGGCAAAAGATGTAATTACAGGGGTTAACGGGGTTTCCTATACCGCTGAACAAATGGATGAAGCCATCAAACAAATCAAAGGGGAGCCTGGAACTTCAATCACGTTAACGATTTATAGACCAAGTCAAAATAAATCTTTTGATGTGGAAATTGAACGGGCATGGATAGACATTAAGGTGGTTAAAGCTAGAATGCTCGATTCGGAGATTGGTTACTTAAGATTGACGACATTTGACGAAAATTCTGCCAGGGAATTTGATGAGAATGCCAAGGATTTAATTTCTCAAGGTGCAAAAGGAATTGTTTTAGACTTGAGGCAGAATCCGGGTGGCTATTTGAGCCAGACTGTAAAAATTGCCGATGCCATGTTGGGAAAGGCTTTAATTGTCTATACTGAAGGGCGTAATGGCGACAATGGAACATATGAGTCAGATGCAAGAAAATATGATGTTAATTGGGTGGTTCTAATTGATCAAGGGTCAGCGAGTGCTTCTGAAATATTAACAGGTGCCCTTAAAGATCATGGTCAAGCGACAATTGTTGGAACGACAACTTTTGGTAAAGGTGTTGTTCAAGTGGTTGTACCCCATGAAGGCGATTCTGGATTTAAACTTACAACATCCCAGTATTTTACCCCAAGTGGCGCCTATATTCACGGTGTGGGAATTGAACCAGATGTGTTTATTGAGTTGGATGAAGGGTATTATGAGATAGAAGAACCGACAGACGAAGATGACAATCAATTGATGAAGGCACTTGAAATCATAAAAGAGCAACTGGAATAGATCGGGGGAACTATGGATGTTGATCACTTAAAAAAGGAAGCTGAATCCATTCAGGAAAAGATGACAAAGCTACAAGAATATAAATTTGATTTTGACCTACCAAATGGCCTACAAGGTGCTTTTGCAGTAACGACATTTGTTGTAATTGCTGTTATTATTGGGTTGATTGGCTATATAACATGGTGGGGATTAAATTAATACTAGGGGAGAGGATGTTGAATTTGCATCGTTCTCCTTTTTTATTGACGGTTCTTTAAGGAAAAGATATAATAGAAACCGAACAAGTGTTTGGAGGTGGCTATGGAACGCTTCAAAGTAGTGTCGGAATTTAGCCCAACAGGCGATCAACCCAAGGCGATTGATCAGCTTGCAAGGGCCATAGAATCCGAAAAAAAACACAATATTTTGTTGGGCGTGACTGGATCTGGAAAAACGTATTCAGTTGCAAAGATTATTGAAAGGGTCCAAAAACCCACATTGGTAATTGCACATAATAAAACTTTGGCGGCTCAATTGGCTTCAGAGTTTAGGGAGTTTTTCCCTGAAAATGCTGTGGAATTTTTTGTGAGTTATTACGATTATTATCAACCGGAAGCTTATGTGGCGCATTCTGATACGTACATAGAGAAGGACGCGGCCATTAATGATGAATTGGATAAATTAAGACACTCTGCAACTTCAGCATTATTTGAACGCAAAGATGTCATTATTGTGGCCTCTGTTTCGTGTATTTATGGTCTAGGTGACCCTATTGATTATGCCAATATGACACTTACTGTGCGCCCGGGGATGACCAAGAGCAGAGATGAAATTTTGAAACGGTTGGTGGACATTCAATACCTTCGAAATGACATTAATTTTACACGCAATACATTTCGCGTACGTGGCGATGTGGTGGAAATTATGCCAGCTTATGAATACGAGCGTGCTTATAGAATTGAGCTTTTTGGAGATGAAGTGGATCGGATTGCAGAAGTAAATGCGCTGACAGGAGAGATTTTGGGGTATCGAAATCACTTAACTGTTTATCCAGCGTCACATTATGTGACACCTAAAGATAAATTGGAAAGTGCCATAGTTGCAATTGAATCCGAGCTGGAAGAACAAGTTAAATATTTTAGAGATAACAATAAATTGATTGAAGCTCAGAGAATTGAACAACGTACGAAGTATGATATAGAGATGCTAAGAGAGATGGGATTTTGCCAAGGTATTGAAAATTACGCACGTGTGCTATCAGGGAGACCACCTGGGAGTAGGCCATATACTTTGCTAGATTATTTTCCGAATGATTTTCTTGTGGTAATTGATGAATCTCATGTGAGTATTCCTCAAATCAGAGCTATGTATGGTGGCGATAGAAGTCGTAAACAAGCATTGGTAGATTATGGATTTAGACTGCCTTCTGCTATGGACAATAGACCTCTTAATTTTGATGAGTTTGAAGCTTTGGCCCATCAACTGCTTTATGTTTCAGCGACCCCGGGCCCATATGAGTATGAAAATGCTGGCGCAGGTGTTGAACAAATTATTAGACCTACAGGGTTATTGGACCCTGAGATTGAAGTAAGGCCGATTAAAGGCCAGATTGATGACCTGTATTCAGAGATTATAAAGCGTGTTGAAGTCAATGAACGGGTTTTGGTAACCACATTAACGAAAAAAATGGCAGAGGATTTAACAGATTATTTTAAGAGGATGGATGTAAAGGTACGTTACATGCATTCTGATATAAAAACCATTGAACGCATGGGCATTATTAGAGATTTTAGAAAAGGTGATTTTGATGTCCTTGTTGGGATTAATCTTTTAAGAGAAGGGCTTGATTTGCCAGAAGTGTCCCTCGTTGCAATTTTAGATGCAGATAAGGAAGGTTTTTTACGTTCAGAGACCTCATTGGTACAAACGGTGGGGCGTGCAGCCCGAAACGTAAAGGGGCGTGTCATCATGTATGCGGATCGAATTACAAAATCTATGAAGTATGCAATAGATGAAACCAATCGTAGAAGAGGGATTCAAGAGGCATATAATATTGAAAACGGCATTGAACCAAAGAGCATTGTGAAAGGCATACGGGATGTAATTGAGGCAACTGTTGCAGCGGAAGAAGAATCGTCCTATGAAATAGAAAAAATTCAGAGCATGAATCGTAAGGAACGGTTGTCTTATATTGAAACTTTGGAGAAAGAAATGTACGAAGCGTCAAAATTATTACAATTTGAACGGGCCGCAGAACTAAGAGATATGATTGTCGACTTGAAAACTATGAAACAGAAATAGATGAGGCGAGTATGAGTTTAAATGAAATTATTGTAAAAGGTGCCAAGGAGCACAATTTAAAAAACATCGATGTAAGGATTCCTAGGGACGAATTGATTGTCATTACAGGATTGAGTGGGTCAGGGAAATCTTCATTGGCTTTTGATACCATTTATGCAGAAGGGCAGAGACGGTATGTAGAGAGTTTGTCTTCCTATGCCAGACAATTTTTAGGGCAGATGGAAAAGCCCAATGTCGAGTATATTGAAGGTTTATCGCCTGCAATTTCAATTGATCAGAAAACAACGAGTAAAAATCCAAGGTCTAGTGTGGGAACCGTTACGGAAATTTACGATTATCTAAGACTTCTGTATGCACGTGTGGGGACGCCACACTGTACAGTCTGTGGCAGAGAAATTGCACCACAATCAGTGGATCAAATTGTAGATAAGGTTTTTGAGTTGCCCGAAGGGACGCGAATTCAGATTTTGGCACCTGTTATTGTTGGAAAGAAGGGTCAGCATCAAAAGGTATTTGAAACACTTAGAAAAGAAGGCTACGTGCGTGCACGTGTTAATGGTGAAACCGTTGATTTAAGTGACTCTATTGATCTCAATAAAAATAAAAAGCATACGATAGAAGTGGTCGTAGACCGGTTGATTATTAAGGATGGCATTCAGAAAAGACTGACAGATTCTATTGAAACTGTATTGAAATTAACAGATGATATCATTGTGGTTCAAGTTTTAGAGGGTGAAGATTTAACATTTAGCACACAGTTTTCATGTCCAGAACACGGACAAGGTATTATGGAGATGGAACCAAGAATGTTTTCGTTTAATGCGCCTTATGGTGCTTGTCCAGACTGTAATGGTCTGGGGTTTATGAAAACTGTTGACCCGGATTTAATGGTACCGGACCCCAAATTATCTATTAGCGAAGGTGCGCTTTTGCCGATTGCCAACAGTGGCGATGGCACATTTTATGTGTCTGTGATTCAAGCGCTGCTGGAGACGTCAGGTGTATCATTAGACACACCATTTAAAGACATACCTGAAGACGTGAAACATGAAATTTTTTATGGGACAGGAGATCGGAGTATAACTTTTTCTTTTGACAGTCGGTACGTGGGAGAATCTGAATTCAATAGACCATTTGAGGGGCTAGTGGTCAATTATGAAAGAAGGTATCAGTCTACAAACTCAGAGTATATGCGAGAGAAAATTGAAGAATTTATGAGTATGACTGCGTGTGGTACTTGTCATGGGAAGAGACTTAAAGAGGATGTTTTAGCCGTTACAGTTGGAGGACTCAATATTTGGGAAGTTACTTGTCTGCCCGTACGAGATTCTTTAAGTTTTTTTGAAAAATTAAACCTCGAAGGTTCAAAACGTCACATTGCGGATCAAATTTTAAAAGAGATTGTCTCAAGACTGCAATTTTTAAAAGATGTTGGCTTGGATTATTTGACTTTATCCAGAGCGGCGGCAACATTGTCTGGTGGTGAAGCACAACGTATTCGACTAGCGACCCAAATTGGTTCAGGACTTGTTGGAGTGCTCTACATTTTAGATGAACCAAGTATTGGCTTGCATCAGAAAGACAATGAAAAGTTACTTAAAACACTTAGAAACTTAACCGATCTTGGCAATACACTTATTGTTGTTGAACACGATGAAGACACCATTCGCCAAGCGGACTACATTTTAGACTTGGGACCCGGTGCAGGTGAACATGGTGGGCACATCATTGCTGAAGGTCGAATTGATGCTATTTTGGCTTCTGAAGATTCCATTACAGGCCAGTATTTGTCTGGAAAGAAAAAAATAGAAGTGCCAGATAAGCGTCGGGAAGGGACAGGGAATTCAATTCGCGTTGTTGGGGCTTTTGAGAATAATCTTAAGCACATTGATGTAGATTTTCCGATTGGCCTTTTGACAGCGGTAACAGGTGTATCTGGATCAGGAAAGAGTACCCTTGTTAATGAAATTCTTTATAAGTCATGTGCAATCAAAGTAAATAAAAGCCGAATCAAAGCAGGCAAACATGAAGATTTACTAGGACTTGACCACATTGACAAGGTGATTGAAATCGATCAAACACCAATTGGAAGAACTCCAAGGTCAAATCCAGCGACCTATACAGGTGTTTTTGATCATATTCGTGATTTGTTTGCTCAAACACCTGAATCAAAAATGCGCGGTTATCAAAAAGGGCGTTTTAGCTTTAATGTCAATGGTGGTAGGTGTGATCATTGTAAGGGCGATGGGATCATAAAAATAGAAATGCATTTCCTTTCTGATGTTTATGTTCAATGCGATGTCTGTAAAGGCAAGCGGTATAATCGTGAAACGTTGGAAGTTAAATATAAGGGCAAAAGTATTGCAGATGTTCTTGATATGACAGTTGAAGAAGCTTTGGCTTTTTTTGACAGTATTCCAAGAATTAAGCGTAAGTTAAAAACGCTACATGAAGTTGGCCTGGATTATATAAAATTGGGTCAACCCTCAACGCAACTTTCTGGGGGTGAAGCACAACGCATTAAGTTGGCAACAGAACTCAGTAAAATTAGTACAGGTAAAACCATTTATATTTTAGATGAACCAACCACAGGGCTCCACACGGCTGATGTACACAATTTAATTCATGTCCTCCAACGTCTTGTGGATGCTGGGAATACTGTTGTTGTTATAGAACATAATCTAGACGTTATAAAATGTGCGGATTATATTATAGACCTTGGACCAGATGGCGGAGACGCTGGTGGAACTCTAGTTGCAACTGGGACACCAGAAAAGATTGCACAAGTTAAAAACTCCTATACCGGACACTTCTTGAAGAAAATTTTGAAGGGGTAAGTGATGCAAACCTTTGTTGTCAAAGAGAGTATTAAAACACAATTAAAAACAGTACCACATGCACCAGGCGTCTATCTTATGCGGGATTCAGAGGGAACAATTATTTATGTTGGGAAGTCAAAGAATCTTAAGAATAGAGTACGTTCTTATTTTAGTGGCTTTGATAAGCATGCGCCAAAAGTTCAGACGATGGTTGTAAATGTTGCTCAATTTGAGTACATCATTACAGATAATGAAGTGGAAGCCTTGATCTTGGAATCCAATTTAATTAAAAAAAATCAACCGAGATTCAATATTTTACTCAAAGATGATAAGATGTATCCTTATATCGTTGTAACGCTTGGGGAAGACTTCCCACGCGTTTATATGACACGTACTTACGCCAAGGGATCACACCGTTATTATGGACCTTATACCAGTGCTGAAAATGTACGAATAGCCTTGGAAGTTATTCAAAATATCTTTCCAATTCGAGAATGCAGCCGAAAAATAACAGAGAAAATAGACCGGCCATGCTTAAACTATCATATTGGTAGATGTGCCGGTGCTTGTAATCACAAAATAACCAAGGAAGCATATGGGAAATATATTGAGGACATTATTCGATTTTTAAATGGGGACAAGGAATGGTTGATTCGAGAAATTAAGAGCAGAATGGAAAAAGCTGCTGAAGAGATGCGATTTGAAGAGGCAGCGGTTTTACGTGATCAAATTATGGCCCTTCAAGCCCTTAATGAACGTCAAAAGGCACTTGTGACAAGTGATCGCAATGAAGATTATATTGCACATTATAGCTTTGAAGAAAAAACTTGCGTGATGCTCTTTCAAATGCGAAACGGAAAAATTGAAGGGCGGGAATCGTTTAATTTATCTGGTGGCCAACATGAATCCGCTTCAGACTTGCTCGCATCCTTTTTGGGACAGTATTATTCTGGAAGCACTGAAATTCCAAGAGAAATTTATATTTCTGATGAACTGGATGGCATGGATTTATATATGCAGTGGTTAAGTAAATTAAGTGGGCATAAAGTAACCATTGGCGTACCCAAAAGAGGCGAAAAAAAGAAGACTATTGAATGGGTTGCGAAAAATGCTAAGGAATATATTGTCAAATTTCAAACGAGAATTGAAAAAGAAATGTCTCTAAAGGCCCAGGCAGAAAAAGAGTTGCGGCTACTATTGGAATTTCCTGATAACCTTTCAATGAAACGCATAGAAGCTTATGACATTTCAAATACATCTGGTGTTTACTCTGTTGGAAGCATGGTTGTTTATGATGATGGCCTTAAAAAGCGCAGTGATTATAGGCGATATCGGGTAAAGACAATTGAAGGGTCCAATGATTATGGATCTATGCAAGAAATTATTTACAGACGATTTAAGAGAGGACTCGAAGAGCAGAAAATAGCCAATGAATCTGGGCACAAATTTTCTGTTTTCCCAGACTTGCTCTTGATTGATGGTGGCAAAGGCCATGTGAATGCCGTTCAAGAGATTCTAAATGCCATGCAAATTCATATACCTGTTGCGGGTATGGTTAAAGATGATTTTCACAAAACACATGATTTAATTTATAATGGTGACCTTAAAGGGCTCAAAAATTATAACAGTGCTTTTAGGTTAGTCAGTGAAATTCAGGAAGAAGTCCACCGATTTGCAATAGAATACCATAAATCATTAAGGTCCAAAGAAATGACGCATTCTATTTTAGATGAAATTCCAGGTGTGGGCGGTAAACGGAGAATTTTATTGCTTAAACATTTTAAATCTATTGACGCCATTCAACAGGCCCCAATAGAAGAAATTGAGGCGGTTGAAAACATACCTAAAAATGTTGCTATTAGCATCTATAAATATTTCCACAAAAAGAGTGAAAATTCTGAAAATTAAAGGGTTTTCACTCTTTTTTCTGACCTGTATTTGTTACGGAAATTTATCAAAAAGAATAGATTGTTAAACTCTATACAATCATTGTGAAGTATGTTATAATCTCAAAAGATAAAGTTAATTTATTCACAAACGATAAGCAACTTATGTTGCAAATTGGCAGTGTATGGCGAAAGACTGTCGTGAAGTATGTATAAGGAGGAAACATTGATGGCCAAGAATTATCTAACCAAAGAGAATTTCGAAAAATTGGATCAAGTAATTGAATCACACAAAGACATGCAAGGTCCTTTAATGCCGATTTTGCATGAAGCACAACATATTTTTGGTGCGATTCCAATTGAGGTTCAGAAAGTGATTTCTGAAAAATTAAATGTACCGATGGCTGAAATTTATGGTGTGGTTACTTTCTACTCTCAATTCACGTTGGAACCAAAAGGTGAGTACTTAATCAGTGTTTGTTTGGGAACAGCATGTTATGTAAGAGGGGCTCAACAAATTGTTGACAAGATTGCCGACATAACTGGGGTTGCTGTTGGAAAAACATCTGCTGATGGTAAATTTTCATTAGAAGCAACGCGATGCATTGGTGCATGTGGTTTGGCACCAGTTTTAACTGTAAATGAAGACGTTTATGGGCGTTTAACACTAGATGATGTTCCGGGAATCATTGCGAAATATAAGGGTTAGATAGGGAGGCTGAAATGAAATCTTTAGAAGAATTAAAAGCGCTTAGAGATCAGGCGATTAAAAAAGTTGATATCCGAAAAGAAAAAAATGGCACCCGAATTGTAGTTGGTATGGCAACTTGTGGAATTGCAGCAGGTGCACGTGTAATTATGAGTGCTTTAATGGACGAAGTTGCTAAAAGAGAACTCCAAGATGTTACTATTACGCAAACTGGTTGTATTGGCGTATGTCGACTTGAACCGTTAATTGAAGTCTATAGAGCAGGTGAGGAAAAAGTCACCTATGTGGAATTGACGGAAGAAAAGGCAAGAAGAATTGTGGCAGAACATATTGTTAATGGCAATATTGTGAAGGAATACACAATCGGGTCAGTTGAATAGTAAACATATTTCAGGAGGTAGACAAATGGATTTTTATAGAGCGCATGTGTTGGTCTGTGGGGGAACCGGTTGTGTTTCATCAGGATCATTAACAATAGAAGAAATGTTTAATAAAGCCCTTGAAGAAAAGGGATTGGAAAAAGAAGTGAAAGTTGTTCGCACTGGTTGTTTTGGCCTTTGTGAAGCTGGACCAATATGTATTGTTTATCCAGAAGGTTCATTTTATTCTCATGTAAAACAAGATGATGTTAACAGAATTGTAGAAGAGCATTTGTTAAAAGGTCGAATTGTTAAAGACTTGCTTTACATTGACAAAGCGGCACCTGTAACAGAGATAGAAACGTCTATAAATAACGTTGGTTTTTATAAAAAGCAAAAAAGAGTTGCACTTAAGAACTGTGGTGTAATTAATCCAGAAATCATAGATGAATATATTGCATTTGATGGGTATCAAGCTTTAGGAAAAGCTTTGATAACTATGTCACCTGAAGATGTTATAAACGAAATTAAAAAATCTGGACTTCGTGGCAGAGGCGGCGGTGGTTTCCCAACTGGATTGAAATGGGAATTTACAAGGGCTTCTGAAGGGGACATTAAGTATGTCGCTTGTAATGCCGATGAGGGCGATCCAGGTGCTTTTATGGACAGATCTGTATTGGAAGGCGATCCACACAGTATTATTGAAGCAATGGCGCTTGCTGCTTATGCAGTTGGGGCACAAAAGGGATACGTTTATATTCGTGCAGAATATCCAATAGCAGTTAAAAGACTTGGAATTGCAATTGCACAGGCAAAAGAAATGGGACTTTTAGGCGACCAAATTTTTGGAACAGATTTCAGTTTTGATATGGAAATTAGATTAGGAGCAGGTGCATTTGTTTGTGGTGAAGAAACAGCCTTAATTGCATCAATTGAAGGTGAGCGTGGGATGCCAAGACCAAAGCCACCATTTCCAGCTCAAAAAGGTATCTTTGGCAAACCAACTGTCATTAATAATGTTGAAACGTATGCAGTTGTTCCTCAAATTATACTCAACGGTTCAGAATGGTTTACATCATTTGGAACTGAAAGATCACCAGGAACAAAAGTCTTTGCACTTGGTGGAAAAATTAACAACACTGGTCTTGTTGAAATTCCAATGGGAACAACTTTAAAAGAAGTTATTTTTGACATCGGTGGTGGCATTCCAAATGGACGTAAATTTAAAGCTGTACAAACGGGTGGTCCATCAGGTGGTTGCTTAACAGAAGAACACTTGGATACACCAATTGATTTTGATACATTGACTGCTTTAGGATCTATGATGGGATCTGGTGGTATGATTGTAGTTGATGATACAAACTGTATGGTTGACTTTGCTAGATTCTTCCTTGATTTTACAGTTGAAGAGTCTTGCGGAAAATGTGTGCCATGTCGAGAAGGTACAAAGCGTATGCTTGAAATCTTAGAAAGAATCACATCTGGTAATGGCACAATGGAAGATTTAGATCAACTTGAGGAATTGGCGTATTCAATTAAAGATTCTTCACTTTGCGGATTGGGTCAAACAGCACCAAATCCAGTACTTTCAACACTTAAGTATTTTAGAGATGAGTATATTGCTCACGTTGTCGATAAAAAATGTCCTGCTGGACAATGTCAAGATCTGTTGTCAATTGTAATTACTGAGGATTGTATTGGATGTACCGCATGTAAGCGTGTTTGTCCGGTAGATGCAATATCTGGGGAAGTTAAGCAACTGCATACCATTGATCAAGCGATTTGTATCAAGTGTGGTGCATGTATTCCTAAGTGTCCGAAGAAAGCAATTATTAAACAGTAGTGGGTCAGTTCACTAGATTAAGAGAAAGAGGTGTGCGAATCGTGAGGAATGTATCAGTTACTATAAACGGCAATCAATATGAAGTGCCATCTAATTTGACAGTTTTGGAAGCTGCCAGAACTGTAGGCATTGATATCCCAACTTTATGTTTTCTAAAAGATATCAACGAAGTTGGCGCATGTAGGGTTTGTGTGGTGGAAGTTGAAGGCGCAAGAGCGCTTCAAGCTTCTTGTGTGCTCCCAGTACGTGAGGGTATGGTTATTAACACAAATAATAATCGCGTAAGAAAAGCGAGAAAAAATACCGTAGAATTAATTTTAGCAAATCACAATAGAGAATGTACAACATGTGTAAGAAGTAAAAATTGTGAACTTCAAAGTATTTCTGAAGAACTTGGCATTAGAGATATTCGATATACAGGTGCTAAGCGTGAAGGGACTTATGATGATTTATCACCTTCCATTATTAGGGACACCAGCAAATGTATCTTATGCGGACGTTGTGTAAGTATGTGTAAAGAAGTTCAAGGAATTGGCATATTAGACTTTACCAATAGAGGTTTTGAAACAGCAGTTGGGCCTGCCTTTAACATGAGTATGAAAGATGCACCTTGTATTTATTGCGGTCAATGTATGACTGTATGTCCAGTTGGTGCATTAACAGAAAAGCCTGCTAAAGATATTGTTTGGAATTATCTTGAAGATCCAACCAAACATGTAATTGTACAATCTGCGCCGGCAGTTCGCGCTGCTTTGGGTGAGGAATTTGGATATCCTATTGGAACGAATGTTACAGGTAAACTTGCTACTGCTCTTAGAAAACTTGGTTTTGCAAAGATTTTTGATACAAACTGGGCGGCAGATGTTACGATAATGGAAGAGGGCACTGAGTTAATTGGAAGAATTAAAAATGGTGGCGTATTGCCAATGATTACGTCTTGTTCACCAGGCTGGGTGCGATATATTGAGTTCCAATATCCAGAATTGTTACCACATTTATCATCTTGCAAATCGCCACAAAATATGTTCGGTGCACTTGCTAAAAGTTATTATGCGGAGAAAAATGGATTGGATCCAAAAGACATCATTGTTGTATCCGTAATGCCATGTACATCAAAAAAATCAGAAATTATCCGTCCTGAATTGGCTGTAAATGGGGTTCCAGATGTGGATGTGTCCATTACGACACGTGAATTGGCGCTTATGATAAAAGAAGCAAGGTTAGAATTTGATAAGTTGGAAGAAGGCACATTCGACGCATTTATGGGAGACTACTCAGGTGCAGGCGTTATCTTTGGTGCAACAGGCGGTGTTATGGAAGCTGCGCTTAGAACGGTTGCTGATGTGTTAACTGGCACTGAAGTCGAGCAAGTTGAATATACTGCTGTAAGAGGACTTGAAGGCATCAAGGAAGCAACTGTGAACATCGGTGGTATGGATGTTAAAATTGCAGTGGCTCATAACACAACAAATGCAGGTATTATCTTAGATAAAATCAAATCTGGGGAAGCGGATTACCACTTTGTTGAAGTGATGGCTTGTCCAGGTGGCTGTGTCAATGGGGGTGGACAACCAATCGTTCCTGCCAACATTAGAAATGTCATTGACATTCGTCAGGAAAGAGCTAAAGCACTTTATGATGAAGATGCATCAAAATCGGTTAGAAAGTCCCATAAGAATCCAGAAATAAAGAGACTTTACGATGAGTACTTGGGAGAACCAAATAGCCATAAGGCGCATGAGCTTCTCCACACACATTATGTTGCTAGAGAGAAATTTCCTCTTTAAGCCATACATTAACTTTTCAAAGAAATCCACCCTAGGGTGGGTTTCTTTGTTTATTTAAGCAGTAAAATAGTTTAAAATAGAAGATAGTAACTTAAGGAGGCTTATTGAATGACAAAAATAATATCCCTAGAAGGCGGAGAAGGGGCTGGAAAAACCTCTGTAATTGAAGCCTTAAAACAGCATTTTGAGGCCATGAATAAGTCGGTTCTTTTTACACGAGAACCAGGAGGGGTACCGATATCAGAACGTATACGTGCGATTATTTTGGATGCCCAGGCTCAGGAAATGGATCATCGAACAGAGGCCCTACTTTTTGCAGCGGCAAGACGGCAGCATCTGGTTGAAAAGGTATTACCGGCCATTAAATCTGGTGTTGATGTTGTTGTATTTGATCGCTATGTTGATTCTTCTATGGTTTATCAGGGATTTGTGCGTGGAATTGGGGTTGATGAGGTTTATGACATGAATCTATTTGCTACAGAGGGATTTTTACCAGACTTGACCTTGTATTTGGATGTTGATCCCCAAATTGGCCTACAGCGGATTAATTCAAATCCTAATCGTGAAATCAATAAATTAGATCTGGAGCATGAAGAGTTTCATGAAAAAGTAAGAGAAGGCTATTTGGCATTATTGGAACGGTTTCCTGAGCGCATTCGAAAAGTGGATGCCAACCAAGGGATAGAGTTTGTTATAAAAGATATCTTAAAAGAAATTGAAGTCCTGATTTAAAAATGCTATAATGAGAGTGATTATTGTTAAAATAATAACTTAACAAGAAAGCTCTGTATTCAGCATAGGAGGTAATATGCAGATAAAAAACATTGCGGAGATTATCAAAGCAGATGTCATAGCATATGAAACGGGAATTGAACATGAAGTGCACGTTGCATTTGGTTCGGATTTAATGAGTGATGTATTGGCATATGTAGAAGGGGACACACTTTTGATAACCGGACTGGTAAACCATCAAGTAATTCGAACGGCGGAAATGTTGGATATAAAGGTCATTCTTTTTGTTAGGGGTAAAAGGCCTACAGAAGATGTTATCGCATTGGCCAATGAGAAAAAAATTACTTTAATGGTAACTCAGAAACCCATGTTTACTGTTTCAGGTCTACTGTACCAAGAAGGACTTCGTGGAATAGAACTGTAAGGAGCGTTTATGGGTTCGATTATAAAAAATGAAGAAAATGTTGCGATGCGGCTAAACTATACTGTTGACAATGACGATTTTACACGAGCAGGAGAGGCGTCAAGTAAAATCAAGCAAATGCTTAAACAATTAGCGATTGATGCGAATATCGTTAGAAGAGTTGCAATTGCAACTTATGAAGCTGAAATTAATTTGGTGATTCACTCAAATGGAGGCACCATAGAAGTTTTTATTAAGCAAGATTGTATTGAACTCTATGTCGAGGATAATGGTCCGGGAATTAAAGATGTGTCGCTTGCCATGACTAAAGGTTTTTCAACCGCTACAGCAGTAGCAAGAGAAATGGGATTTGGAGCTGGAATGGGTCTCCCTAATATGGAGAAAGTAAGTGATACATTTGAAATCGAATCCGAAGTGGGGGTTGGAACACGTATAAAAATGGTTGTTTTTTACAATACAAAGTAAATAAATTGAGTTTTTGGAGGCTTTCATGGATAAGAAGTATTGGCATTCGGTTATTTTGGAAAAAGATTACTGCAATGGCTGTACACAGTGTTTAAGCAGGTGCCCAACTCAAGCGATCCGGATCATAGACCATAAGGCCAAGATTATAGAATCCAGGTGCATTGATTGTGGTGAATGTTTGAAAGTTTGCCCTTATCATGCAAAAGGGGCGTTGGTAAGCGAGTTGAGTGTCTTAAATAAATTCAAATATACAATTGCGTTACCGGCAATCTCTTTCTATGGTCAATTTCCAGAACAGTATGATATGAATACCGTTTATAATGCACTTTTAGAATTGGGGTTTGATGAAGTATATGATGTGGCACATGCTGCAGAACTTTTATCTGTGTATGAAAATAGAATATTGGATAAGGCATCGGTTAATAAACCTTTAATTTCAACGTATTGTCCTGTGATTACACGATTAATTCAAATAAGGTTTCCCACCCTTATTGATAATATCATAAAATTGGAATCGCCTATGGAAATTGCAGCAAGAGCCGTAAAAAGAAGATTGGTCTCTGAGGGTATGCGCATGGATGACATTGGGGTTGTATACATTACACCGTGTCCAGCAAAAATAACAAGCATAAAAAATCCTATAGGACTAGACCGATCGTATTTAGATGAAGCTGTATCCACAGAAGAAGTCTATTATAAAGTGATGAAAATAATTGATCATGTGAAACCAACAAAGCAGCTTCAAAGAGCGACAGGAAAAGGCATCGGTTGGGGACGCGTTGGCGGACAGAGTTATGCTATGGGCATTGAAGATTATATTGCTGTCGATGGCATAGAAGAAGTTATTAAAGTTCTTGAATCGATGGAGCTTGGCAAACTCAATAAACTGGATTTTTTTGAAGGGTATGCCTGTGTTAATGGGTGCGTTGGGGGACCCCTTAATGTTGAAAATACATTTATAGGGAAAAATCGGATTCGTAAACTTAGTAAAAAATATGGCATGGATCTTCCTGTTGACGTTGATATTGACCTAAATGCCGATAATATGGAGTGGGATTTACCGATAAAGCCCATGCCAATTTTTAAACTGGATCAGGATTTTTCAAAAGCGCTTGAGAAGATGGCGCGTATAGAAGCGTTGACACAAAATCTTCCGGGGGTAAATTGTGGTGCTTGTGGCGCACCAACATGTAGGGTGTTGGCAGAAGACATTGTCAATGGACATGCAAAATTAGAGGATTGTATATTTATTAAAATGGGAATTGGAGGCAATGAAGATGATTGTTAAAGACCTTATTGAATCACATGCGTTTAAACTCATGGCGGGAACGGATATAGACCGTGAGATTAAAAATGTTTATTCTTGCGATTTGTTGAGTTGGGTAATGGCAAAAGGAAAATTCGATACAGCTTGGATTACTGTCCAAACACATAGCAACATCTTGGCAGTTGCATCTTTGCTTGATTTTGCATGTATTATTATTCCTGAAGGCATTGAAATTGACAAGGATACAATTGAAAAAGCCAACGCAGAATCAGTTGTTATTCTTTCGACGCAACTTGAAACTTTTGAAATATTTAAAATCCTTTATAAAGAAGGCGTTCAATAGTGAAAATTAGTTATGACTTGCACATACATTCCTGTTTATCGCCATGTGGCTCTGATGACATGACGCCGAACAACATCATGAATATGGCTTGGATTAAAGGCTTGGATGTTGTGGCCATAACAGACCATAACAGCGGGAAAAATGTTTCGGCATGCGTTGGTATTGGAAATGATTTGGGCGTTCTCGTTTTGCCGGGAATGGAAGTTCAGACGCGAGAAGAAGTTCATGTATTGTGCTATTTTCCTCATGTCAAGAATTTAGAAACTTTTGAAACTGAATTGGACCTATATAGAATGCAGATCCCCAATAGACCAGATCGCTTTGGAAATCAATGGATTATGAATGACAAGGATGAAGTGGTGGGTGAGATGCCACTGGCTTTGATTCTTTCCATAGACTTGTCCATAGATGACTTGTATGCCCTTGTTGAACGGTATGAAGGCATCATGATTCCGGCCCATGTCAATAAAGACAGCAACAGCATTTTGTACAATCTTGGTTTTATACCTCCTCACTTGGCTTTTACAACACTTGAAGTGATGAAAAACAAAGAAATTTCAGATGTGCTTAAAAATAATTTTGCTTACATTTACAATTCAGATGCCCATTATTTGGAAGATATAAGTGAGCCAGAAAATTTTTTAGAGGTTGAATCCAAAACGATTGGTTCTGTGATTAAGGCTTTGAAAAGAAAGGAACTAAAATGAAAGAACTCTCTTTGCATATATTGGACATTGCTCAAAATTCAATAGCCGCAGAGGCTGAAACTTTACGAATTGCTATAATTGAGGACTTAGAAAGCGATTTGTTGACCATAAAAATAAAAGATGATGGACATGGAATGGACTCGGAAACGGTAAAAAAGGTTGTAGATCCTTTTTATACCACGAGAACAACCCGTAAGGTTGGCTTAGGGATACCCTTATTTAAACTTTCAGCTGAACAGTGCGCTGGCAGATTTGAGATTAATTCACATTTAGGAAATGGTACAGAAATCATTGCGATTTTTAAGCACAGTCATATTGATCGAGTTCCGCTTGGAAATATGACAGATACCCTTCTAACCATAATTAATGCTTCAGAGAAAATGGATTTGATTTATACACATTCCTATAATGGGAATTGTTTTTCATTAAATACAAGAGAAATTAAAAAACTCTTGGATGGTGTTTCTATAACAGCCATCGATGTTATGCGGTGGCTTAAATCCTATATTTCGGAAGGTCTTCAAGAGATAATAAAAACGGAGGCATTATGAGAAAACTTGGCATCAAAATTATACTGTTTACAGTTTTACTTTTAATTTTGAGTGGTTACTTTGAGTGGGTTAATTTTTATGTGCGGTTGACTTTGGGTGTTTTTTTTATTGGAACTGGTATTACACTTATTTTCGTTGGTGGCATGACTAAATTTAAAGACTTAGATTTATAGAAAATTGTAAGAAGCACATGCACAGTAGACGTGTAGCGTGCTTTTTTTTGGGGTATAAAAAAGAAAAATAGTATGTGTGAGGTGACCATGAGAAATAAAATTGCCATCGGCTTAATTGTTTTGGGTGTTTTAGTTGCTGCATATCCTTTAGTGGACACAATATATGGGATTTATTGGGAAAAACGATTGCTGGCTCAGTTCGAAGATCAAATTGCACTTGGAATTGGTGTAGAGGATGTGGTGGCATCAGATTACATTGCACTAGATGAAATTTTTGTCGAAGGCGAACCAGAAGAATTTGAAACGGAAAGTGAGGCATATCCAGTTGTAGAAGAGTTTACGGTTCCTGAAATTGAGTTGCCTTCTGAGAATGCAACGACAGAGCCGGAAACAACACCGCCAACCACTGCAGCCCCCGCACCTAAATGGGATATAATCGGCAAGCTTATTATTCCTAAAATCGAAGTAGAAATGGCCCTTTTAAAGGGTGCAACAGATTTAAATTTAAGTCGTGGAGCTGCTACTATTGAAGGAACTTCTCAAATAGGTGAGATTGGAAACGCAGGTATTGCAGGTCATAGAGGGCGGACATATGGGCGAAAACTCAATCGCTTAGATGAACTCGAAGTTGGAGATTTAATCGAAATACAAACGGCTTCAGAAAATTATAAATTTAGAGTTTATAAGACGCATATTGTTGAACCTACGGATGTATCTGTATTGTATCGTAATGATACGGATAGAATCATAACTTTGGTTACATGTGATCCAGTAATTAACCCGACGCATCGGCTGATTGTTCATGCGGTACTGGAGCCGTAACAGACTGTTCATATTATTGAAATCCTTTTATCATTGAGTGCTATATATGACTTATGATATACTGTAAACAGGTAAAGTTATTTGGAACTTCACCGATAAAGGCAAACCATTGGAAACGATGGGACGCAAAGCCATAGGGCCTTTCCTATAAGGAATGGCAGCCGTGCTACCGAAGGGAGTTTTTTGTTATGAAAAAAATACTGGTGTCAATTGTGATTTTGAGTGTCCTTGTATTTAGTGGCACACCTGATTATGCAATTTCTAAATTAAAACTGGCGCATGAAAATGACCGCCCAGAAATTGTTACACTGAGCCAAGGGGCTGTTGGCGAATCAGACATGCTGCTTTTAGTAGAGAAAGATGGCGTGCGTTACCAATATGCTGTTCCAAAAGATGAGATTTCACAGTATCCTTTGCAAATGGGATCAGGTGTTTATACGGTTCGTCTTATGGCACACATACAAGGCAATCGGTATAAAGAAGTAGAGTCTTTAAAGATAGATGTTGAGGCAATCGAAAATGACAAGCTCTATACACAGTCGATTTCTGAAATCAATTGGTCAAGTCAAAGTGATGCTGTTATTAAAGCAAAGCAATTAACGGACAAGTTGGATCATGATTTGGACCAGATTCAAGCAATTTATACATTTGTAACACAAAACATAGCGTATGATTATGAGAAAGCATCTACTGTGAAGAGTGGCTATATTCCAGATATTGACGAGATTTATAAAGCATCTACTGGTATCTGTTATGATTATTCTGCCTTGTTTGCATCCATGACAAGAAGCCTAGGAATACCCACAAAAATGGTCAAGGGGTATTCAGAAGCAGTTGGCGGACAATACCATGCTTGGAATGAAGTTTATGTAAATGGCGCGTGGCATGTTGTAGACACAACTATTGACGCAGCATATAGCCAAGCCGGCTATAACACAGAACTGTTCAAGTTAGCGTCTAAATATACGGCTGCTAAAGTCTATTGAATAAGAAATCAACACGTTTTCACGTAAAGATGTGGAAACGTGTTTTTTTTATGAGATGTTAATTTTTAGAAATCAGACACATTTCTATATATTTTTCAAGCCAAATGGTATAAAATGGTATAGTTGTTTATAGAATCGAAATGAAGTGGAGAAATGAATGAAAATTGAAGGTATTATTAATATTGCAGTAATTGCACACGTTGATGCAGGCAAATCAACACTGGTAGATGCTTTTCTTAATCAGAGCAACGTTTTTAGAGCAAACGAAGTTGTGCCAGACTGTGTAATGGACAGCAATGATTTGGAACGTGAAAGAGGCATTACAATATATTCTAAAAATTGTTCTATTTTATATAAAAATCACAAAATAAATATTGTGGATACACCGGGCCATGCTGATTTCTCATCAGAAGTAGAGCGTATTATGAAAACGGTTGATACCGTTATTTTGTTAGTAGATTCCAGTGAAGGTCCTATGCCTCAGACACGATTTGTCTTGCAGAAATCTTTGGAGGCTGGCCATAGACCGATTTTATTTATAAATAAAATTGACAAAAAAGACCAACGTGCTGAAGAAGTTGTCAACTTGGCTTTTGATTTGTTTGTGGAACTTGGCGCAACAGATGAACAACTTGATTTTCCAATTTTATACGGCGTTGCAAAAGCGGGCATTGCTCAGAAAGAATTAAGTGATGAAGGAAAAGACCTATCGCCTCTTTTTGAGACAATTCTAGAACATGTAGACCCATATGGTGCCAGTAGTACAGACCCTCTCCAACTCCAAATTTCGTCATTGGATTATGATGATTATATTGGCAGACTTGGGATTGGCCGTGTTATAAGAGGTACGCTGTCACAAGGTGATCAGGTAGGTATTTCAAAAAGAGATGGCAAACTTGAAAAAGGTCGTGTTGGAAAAGTTTTTGTTTATGAAGGTCTACAACGTAAAGAGGTTGCTAAAGCACAAGCTGGTGACATGGTAATTGTATCGGGACTTAATGATATCTCTATAGGAGAAACTTTGTGTCATCCAGATCATATGGAACCCCTTCCAATCCATAAAATTGAAGAACCAACCTTGTCGATGAACTTCCTAATAAATGACTCGCCGTTTTGTGGAAAAAGTGGAAAATTCGTTACCAATCGTCATTTAAAGAACCGATTGGATAAAGAACTCGAAGTAAATGTAGGGTTAAAAGTTGAGCCATTGGACTCGGTACAAGATGGATTCAAAGTTTCAGGTCGTGGTGAGTTACACTTATCAATTTTACTTGAAAATATGAGACGCGAAGGCTATGAAGTCGCAGTTTCAAAGCCACAAGTATTGTTTCGAATGGTTGATGGCATTCGTATGGAACCAATAGAAAAAGTTGTTGCCATCACACCGGACGATTATTCAGGAACAGTAATTTCCGAACTCAGCATCCGCAAAGGGACACTTGAAACGATGCAGTCAGAAGATGGGTATACCCGAATGGAGTTTAAAGTACCTACACGGGGGCTTTTGGGGTATAGGAGTGAATTTGTAAATGTTACACGTGGCGAAGGTATTTTACTAAGATCTTTTTATGGTTATGAGCCATATCGTGGTGATATTCCGCGAAGAAATAATGGTGTCCTAATTTCTCAACAAGGTGGAACTGCCATGGCTTATTCTATTTTCAATTTATCAGATCGGGCAGTTATGATGATTGATCCGGGTACTGATGTATATGAAGGTATGATTGTGGGGATTAATTCAAGAAAAGAGGATATGACAGTAAATCCGACTAAAAATAAAAAATTGACAAATACACGTGCTTCAGGATCAGACGATGCTATAAAACTTAACGCTGCTAAAGCATTTAATTTAGAAGAAGCACTCACTTTTATAGAAGACGATGAGTTGCTTGAAATCACACCAGATGCGCTTAGGTTGAGAAAAAGAATTTTAAATGAAACAGACCGTGTAAGAGAAAGAAACCGTTTGGGCAAAATGGCATCAGGAGATTAATTTATATAAAATCAATTAAATGAGAGGGAACTCTCATTTTTTTTACGCTAGAATTGACAATAAATGTAAAATATTATATTATATGGTATAAGATGGTGTGAAAGGAGTTCAAATGCTTACAAGTGAGATTGCAGTTATTCTACCCATTGTACTGATTTTGTTAATTTTTTCTATGGCCCTTGGGGTGTATGTCAGTGTTGAAACCTGGCATATTTTATATTATGAACTTGATTTTTTAGGTGCTGTATATGCGCCAATGAATTGGCAAGTAATCTCAGAAAACAAACCTTTATCTTTACATGTTGATGTGTATCCAACACATGAAATGTACCTATATTCAGCAGAGCGAAATCTTGACAACCCTTTTTATAAAGTTACATCAAGGAAAACGATTGATGTTCAGGCCTCGTTTGAGAAAAAAATTGAGAACCGGTTGGTGAGACGGTTGTTGTTAAAAAGGGGGCGTATATATGTTGAAGAATAATCGCGGAAGTGTATCCATATTGATGATAATTCTTGTGCCTTTTTTAGTCCTTGGTTTTTTGGGGGTTTTTATAACGCTCAACAAACAACAAGAAAAACAAGAAATTTTAAAGACAGCAATTCAAATTAGCGAGGCTCGTTTAGATCTGTCCAATAAGTATTTGATGGAAGCCTATGGCATATTGGCTTATGTGAATCAACCAATGTTACAAGACTTGCTTGAAAATTATTCCAGCAAAACAGATTTTAAAGTGGAACATATGTCTTTGGCAGCGCCAACTTACTTATTAAAATCCACACACCAAGCTGGTCAATATATTTTGGGGGATGTTGGATTAGAAGCAGTAGAAGATTTTGTGAATTTGCACTTGGATTTTTCTGCGGCTGAAAATTTAACCGTTCAGCTTAATCAACTGGAAAAAGCACTTCAAGCACTCAGTGATATTAATGAAATACGTACAGCGATTTTTGAACTTTCTGGTCAAGATTTTTCTCAAGCTCAATTTACAAAAGTAGCACATTTGGTTGTTGAGAAAATTGAGGGGAATAAGTCGTTTTTAAAATCATTTATGGATTCTAGGAAAAAAAGTAATGTAAGTAGTGAAATTTTGGACCTTTTGGGACAAGACTTGGACGAAGCAATGCTTAAGATGGAAAAGCAATTAATTGCGCTACAAGACAATCTAAGAGAACTTAAAATTTCAAAAAATAATCTTAACCAAGTAACAAATGCTATTCATTCTATAAAAGAAGAGATTCAAAATGAAGATGAGAACACGTCCACAGAGGCGCTTGAACATGAACTCTATCGGCTCAGATTACGCCGTAATTATATAAAAAGAGAGATGGATGCACGGTTGTCAAATGCAATCGGAAATACGGGAATTGGAAAACCAAACCTTGTATCAACCATCAATCTTTTAATTCAAAGGGTATCTCAATTTGATTTTCAACTTTCTGAAGTGGATTCTGAATGTTTTACACTTGATAAACCGGATATGAAATGGGGGGAAACCCCTAAAATTAGCAGTTTAGATCGCTTTTTTTTAAATGAATATGCCTTAGCCATTTTTAAGAGTGGTGATTTTGAATCTCCAAGAAGTTTTAACCCGCTTAATAAAGACTTACGTGATTCTGTATTAATGTACGAAGCCGAGTTTTTGATAGGGGGTAAAGCGACAGATGCTGATAATAAAAGAACCGTACGCCAGCAGATTATAGGCATTAGAACGCTTGCGAATATGACACAGATTCTAAAAGACCCACAGACGATGTCAGAGATTAATGCGCTTGTACTATCGATACCGGCACCTTGGAACATCATATCAAAAATTGGGGTTATAACACTTTGGTCAACCACAGAAGCGTATTTAGACCTAGTCGGCCTTGAATCCGGTAGAGGTTATCACCTGTTTAAACCCAAAACGGAATGGCATTTGAGTTTAAATCAATTACTGGCTGGGGAGTGGCAAAGCAACACACACTCTAAATCAATGGGGGTTACAGATCCTAAACTGTATTATCAAGATTACCTAAGGTTACTGCTTATAAAAACACGATTGGAAGACCTAACAAATCGACTGTTGACTCTTTTGGATGCTAATGTTATGCAGGCATCAGAAGCAAAGTTTGGGTTGAATGATTTTTCTGTTGGGCACACTGTTGAGATAAATTGGGATCAAGAGGAGCTATATTTTAGGAGGGCCTATTGGACTTTGAGCAACTGAAACAAAAAATAAGTCGAACTAAAGGCAGTACCAGTATTGAAGCGGTGATTGTATTTAGTTTGGCCCTGGCTTTGGTGATTATGTCCATAGGCACAATTTTTACACTATATGTCGACACACAAATGGACTGGACATTAACCAATAGCTGTGATGATTTTAAATGGGTACCTGAGCTCTTGAATCCGTATGAAAAATTAACAGAATCCATAATGGCGCAAAAGATTTTGAAAGATTTACACAACACACAATTGAAATCAATGGTTTCCAATGTTGACGTTTCATTTCAGTCGACTGAACACACCAACTTAATCATCGTATATTTAACGTATGATTATAAGTTTCCCACCTACAAAAAGAGCCATATAGCGGATTATTTTATGGTGGACAGTACTTCTGATGATGGGCTATCTTTTGAATCGAGCACGGTATTTATTACAAATACAGGTGTAAAATATCATCTCGAGTCTTGCTTTCATCTCAGAAAAAGTAAAATTCCCATTGATCTCCAAGAGGCTGTGAATAGAGGGTACACATCGTGTAAAAATTGCTATGGAAATGTGGAGGTAAACTAATGTATCAAATTCAACTTCAGTGTAAACCAGTTAAGGAAGGAACTAATATATATTATGATGTAAAAACGGGGATGCAAATCATAAAAGAGACATTTGATTTAGATACGGGGCTAATTGTTATTGAAGTGATGAAAAGGCTTAGAGGCGGACCTTGTATGGATCTTATTGATTATCAAGTGGAATCTGGCCAACTGAACATTGCGTCATGTGGGGTGGAAGCTAGAACAATCGGAAATTATGTCAAAGAGGATATCTCATTTGTCGATTTTAAACGCCTTGTGATTGTTTTATTAAATGCACTTGTATATGTCCATTCAAAGTCTGTGGCAATAGGTGCATTAACACCCGAAACTATATTTATAACACCAAATGAACGTGTGATTTTTATGGATTTTTCTCAATCCAGATTACAAGATGTGGCCTATACGTGCATCAAGTCAATGCCAGTTGATGTCTATAGATCTCCAGAAAGTGTATATGAGCCTTGGATGGTTTCTGAATTAAGTGATGTTTTTTCCATGGGTATGATATTAAAGCGACTTATTGACACAACGCATTTAACGATACAGTTTCATTATGCAGAAATTATAGAGAAAATGACACGCGTTAGAATGCAAGATCGGCCAAAACTTCAAGACGTACTTAACTGGATAAACACATAAAATGCAAGTCGGAAAGACAAAAAATTCATATATGCCAATTATTTTTGAGTTTTATCTTGATTTATGAATTATTTTAGAGTACAATATTCACAAAGGGATAATTGTATACAATAATACTTAAATTAGGAGGCAAGTTTATGAAAGATGTTGTAAGAGGCAATCAATTTGAAGTGAAATTTTGTAAACGATGTGGTGATGAGAAAAAAGTAAACAAGTGGAATCTTTGTAAAACTTGTCAGTCAGAAGTAGACCACGAATATGCTATGATGTATGAAACGAAAACACGTGAATACTAATTAAAGACAACAAAATGTGTGTGAATGTCCAAGTTAAGGACATTCTTTTTTTATTAACAAAAATATCACATATTTTTTTTAGGGAATCACTGACTCTGTGATATAATAGATTTGATGGTACCGGTAGGACCATACATTATTTTTTTTTAGTTTGACACAATACGGCTCTGAGCCTCTGGCCCGAGACTGAAAGATATAAGTTGTAAACCAACTCTTTTTGTCTTGCGCAGAAAGAGTTTTTTAGTGTTTGAAAGGATTTGTTTATGAAAGTCGGAATTATTGGAACTGGTGCAGTAGGGAAGTCAATGGCGGCCTATTTTTTAAGCAAAAAAGTTCAAATGACTGGATTTTATGGCAAGACACCCAAACATGTACAAGACACTGCAAACGCATATAATACAATCGCTTTTGAAAATATGTCTCAAGTGATTCAAAATAATGATTTTGTTTTAGTAGCTGTAAACGATGATGCCATTACTGAAGTTGTATCTGAAATGGAAGACCTTCAAGGAATGCTCAATGAGAAGATTATAGTCCACACAAGTGGTGTGCATGCATCAAATATTTTGAGTCCCTTAAAACAGTATGGTGCAAAAACTTTAAGTTTACATCCGCTGCAATCTTTTTCAGACGTAGAATCAGCTCAAAATAGAATTCCCAATACAGTGTTTAGTATTGAAGGGGACGTAGAAGAATCAGTTGTCGAATGGTTAGATTTAATTGGCATTCAAACATTTGAAATTCCAAGTGCCTATAAAGCCAATTATCACATGGGGGCATCTATTGTTTCCAATTTTTTAGTGACAGTCTTGGATTTTGGCTTTATGCAGTTTGAAAAATTGGGTTATGATAAAACTTTTGCTAAAAAAGCACTTATGCCTTTAATTGATGGTACTCTTGAAAACATAAAGCAAAATGGAACGACAGAAGCATTAACGGGACCAATTTCCAGAGGAGATGTACAGACTGTAAAGAAACATCTTGAAGCTTTGGACGAAACATACATGTCATTGTATTTGGAATTGGCACACCAGACATTGGAAATCGCTAAACGTAAAAATTTGGCAATAGAAAAGTATGATGAAATGCTTAAATTGCTAGAGGAGGCAAAAAATGGCTAAGAAAACAGTTGCAACGTTTTTAGAAATGAAGCAAAAAGGTGAAAAGATTACCATGTTGACTGCGTATGACTATTCCATGGCAAAAGTGTTAGATCGAGCAGGTGTGGATTCCATTTTAGTTGGCGATTCACTTGGGATGACCATGCTTGGATATGAAAATACCCTTGCTGTTACCATTGAAGACATGATACATCATACGAAAGCTGTTAAAAGGGGCACAGAAGAAGCTCTTGTTGTTTGTGACATGCCGTTTATGTCGTATCATATTAGCGCCGAAGACGCTGTTGCAAATGCCGGACGAATCATTAAGGAAACTGGCGCACATGCTGTAAAAGTTGAAGGTGGAAGTGTTGTTGAAAAACAAATTCGTGCAATTGTAAATGCTCAAATTCCTGTGATGGGACATTTGGGTTTGACGCCACAATCTGTTAATGCAATGGGGGGCTTTTTAGTTCAAGGCAAGTCAGAGGAACAAGCCAAATTGCTCATAGAAGAAGCAAAATTATTAGAAAAAATAGGCTGTTTTTCAATTGTGCTGGAATGTATCCCTGAAAAACTTGCGCGTATTATATCTGAACACGTTTCAATTCCTACTATTGGCATCGGGGCAGGCGCTGGATGTGATGGCCAAGTTTTGGTAATTCAAGATATGCTGGGCTTAACAAGTGATTTTAGTCCAAAATTTGTAAAACACTATGCAGAATTGGGCGTCTCTATTGATGAGGCTGTAAGAACCTATTGTTCCGAGGTTAAGTCGGGTGTTTTTCCGGCGCTTACGCATACTTTTAAAATAAGTGATGCCGTATTGGAAAAATTATATTAAATTGAGGTGTATATGAAAATCATACATGAAATTGGTGCGTTGAAGTCGGTATTAAAACACCATAAAATGAATGGGAAAACAGTTGGATTTGTGCCAACAATGGGTTTTTTTCATGAGGGACATTTGTCGCTTATGAAGTATGCGCGCAAAAAAAGTGACGTTGTCGTTGTGAGTTTGTTTGTTAATCCAACACAATTTGGACCTAGTGAAGATTTTGACGCCTATCCGCGAAATTTGGATAGGGATATGGACCTTTGTAACAGTGTTGGTGTGGATTATATGTTTGTTCCAGAGGTTTTGGAAATGTATCCAGAGGGGTATGCGACTTACGTTACAGTTGAAAGTGACATGACCAATCAACTGTGTGGTGCAAGCAGACCAGGACATTTTAAAGGTGTAGCAACTGTAGTGACCAAACTTTTTAATATAGTAGAGCCAGATTTTGCTTTTTTTGGTCAGAAAGATGCACAGCAGGTTTCTGTTTTGAAGCGTATGTGCAAGGATCTAAACAGTTCAGTAGAGATCATTGCTTGTCCAATTGTAAGGGAGTCTGATGGCCTGGCAATGAGTTCTAGAAATGTGTATTTATCTCAAAGCGAAAGACAAGATGCATTGGTACTTTATAAAGCTTTATCTGAAGCAGAGCGATTGATTCGCAAGGGACAAAGGGAAGCAATAAGTGTTAAAAATACAATGGTTGAAATAATAGAATCTGTTTCAACGTCTAAAATAGATTATGTTGAAATTGTTTCTGCAACAACATTAAAACCTGTTGAAACCATTACTGAGGATACATTAATTGCTTTAGCTGTAAAAATTGGTAAAACGCGTTTAATTGATAACTTAAATGTAGATTTTTTGTAATTTGGAGGAAATTATGTTTTTGACAATGTATAAAAGTAAAATCCATAGAGCAACTGTTACTGAAGCAAACCTGAATTATGTGGGCAGTATTACCATAGATCAGGATCTTTTGGACGCGGCAGGAATTTTACCAGGTGAAAAAGTTCAGATTGTGAACAATAATAATGGTGCGAGATTAGAAACTTATACCATCTCTGGAGAAAGAGGGAGTGGTGTTATTTGTTTGAATGGTGCTGCGGCAAGATTGGTCCAACCCGGTGATGTTGTGATTATTATTGCCTATTGTATGATGACTGAAGCAGAAGCGAAAGTCTTTCAGCCCAATGTGGTCTTTGTCGATGATGCGAATCGGATTGTAGAAATATCTCATGAAGAAAAGCATGGCGAAATCAAATAAAAGATATTTGTCAGCATCAAGGTTTTGTGTTAGAATATTTTAGGATTTACACAAGACAATTGATTGGAGTAATTTTAATGATTTTTGAAGTGTTGGGCGGGATATTTTCCGATAATCAAATTAAGAAGAACGATCCGATGTCAAATCACACCTCTTTTAAAATCGGAGGGCCTGCTAAGGCTATTTTGTTACCAGAAACTCCAGATCAGATTTTAAAAGCTATTGAGGTTTTGAAGGCTCATGATGCGCCCTATTTGATTATGGGGAATGGATCAAACATCCTTGTTGAGGATGAGGGCATTGACGCTTTTGTTATAAAAATTTCTGATCAGATGAGTTCGGTTTCTATTGAAGACACTGTAGTTGTTGCAGAAGCAGGTGTTTTACTGTCTACTTTATCGAAAAAAATTCAATCTGCTGCGTTAAAAGGATTTGAGTTTGCTTCAGGCATTCCTGGAACACTTGGTGGTGCAGTGTTTATGAATGCAGGTGCTTATGATGGCGAAATGAAAGATGTTGTTAAATGGGTTGATGTCATAACGCCAGAAGGCATAATTAAGCGAATTGAAGGAAAAGAGATGCAATTTGCTTACCGTAATAGCATTGTTCGTGAAAAAGGATACATTATTTTAAGGTGTGCACTTGAATTTGAATATGGTGACCCCCTCATTATTAAAGAAATAACAGATGAATTAACACATAAACGCGTTTCAAGGCAACCCCTTGAATACCCAAGTGCAGGGAGTGTTTTCAAGCGTCCTCCTGGATTTTTTGCGGGCAAACTTATTGAAGATGCAGGACTTAGAGGGCTTAGACATGGTGATGCTCAAGTGTCAGATAAACATTGTGGGTTTGTGGTCAATCGAGGGAAAGCGACTTTTTCTGAGGTAATGGAATTGATTAAAGTCGTTCAAAAAGTAGTTAAGGATACTTTTGATGTTGAATTGGAACGAGAAGTTCGCATTTTTGGAAAAGAATAAAGTAAGCGAAATAGCATTCATTGGGGTGCTATTTTTTTATTTGTCTGATTTTCAAGGCGCAAAACTGGTATAATAAAAATGAGAAGGTAGGTGATTTGATGAAACTTAGAGGCGATTATCATATGCATTCAAAATATAGTGGTGACAGTAAAAACGAATTGGAAGGTATCGTTTTGAAGGCGATTGAATTAGGACTTGAGGAAATCGCAATTACGGATCATGGGCCTGCACACACAGGGTATGGCATAAAAAAAGAAGACTATCCTGAATTACGGGCTCAGATTGATGCTTTAAATCAAAAATATCCTGAAATAAAAATTCTTTTAGGACTTGAAGCCAATATTTTAGGGCTGGATGGTGCAATTGATTTGGATGAAGAAATGCGTCAGTATAATGATTGGGTAAATGCCGGTTATCATTTTGGAAGTCGACTTTCAAAAGATTATAAGATACATTTTATTAATTTTATGGCTAAATTTTCGAAGGTATTTCATAAGAAGGCTGTTAAAATAAACACAAAAGCCATGACTGCAGCGATGCGCCGTAATAAAATACACATGATCACACACCCTGGGGCTAAAGGCCCAGTGGATATGGATGAAGTGGCTAAAGTGGCTGCAGAAACAGGGACAATGCTTGAAATAAATAACAGTCATGGACATTTGTCGGTGGCAGAAATTAAAATTGCCATGCAGTATCCTGTTGTTTTTGTTGTGAACAGTGATGCGCATCAATTGGATCGAATTGGATCTGTAGAAGCATCCCTTCAACGTGCAAAAGAGGCGGGACTTGATTTTTCGAGAATTTACAATGTAATAGTGGAGGCATAGTGTTATGAGTTTTATTATAATTTCAGGACAGTCAGGTGCGGGCAAAAGTCAGGCAAAAAAAGTGTTTGAAGATTTGGGATTTTATTGTGTGGATAATTTACCCCCTTCACTGATTCCCAATTTTCTTGAGCTCATTGAACAAAGTAATGAAAATTTAAGTCATGTTGCTCTGGTAATGGACATTCGTGGCGGCAAATTTTTTAAAGATCTTGAAAAAAACTTGGTGTTAATGGACGAAAAAAAATACAAGTATCAAATCTTTTATTTTGAAGCAGATGATGACGTTCTTTTGAAACGATTTAAAGAAACAAGGCGAACACATCCGGTGGATCCAAGTGCCCGTATTGAAGATGCACTTGAGAAAGAAAAGAAAATGTTAAATGCTTTAAGAGAACAAGCAAATATTGTAATTAATACAAGCAATTTAAATCATGCAGAACTGAAACAGGAAATTTCAAAACATCTTGAAATGGACGTGAGCAAGAGCCCGATGGCACTAACCTTGATTTCTTTTGGATTTAAACGCGGAATTCCTTTAGATTCTGATTTTGTTTTTGATGTGCGGTTTTTACCAAATCCGTTTTATGTGGAAGCTTTGAGGCTTTATACCGGTAACGATCTGCAAGTATCTGATTATGTGATGGGATTTGAGGAAAGTCAGTTGTTTTTCAATCACATTGTAACTTTACTGGATTTTGCCTTTTCTAAATTTCAGCAAGATGGTCGAATGCAATTGGTTGTTTCTGTGGGATGCACAGGGGGACAACATAGGTCAGTGACCTTTATTAATCGATTGGCAGACTATTATCAACAAAAAGGCCATCCTGTGCAAAAAGTTCACCGAGAAATCAAAGGAGCGTCTAATGATTAACATAGTTGCGCTTGGTGGTGGAACGGGTCTTTCAGTTATTCTTCGAGGACTTAAAGAAATCTCAAACCAAATTACAGCCGTTGTGACGGTTGCCGATGATGGGGGCGGTTCAGGTGTTTTGAGAGAGGACTTGGGCATGTTACCGCCCGGAGATGTTAGAAACTGTATATTAGCCTTGGCCAATAAAGAACCAATTTTACAGGATCTATTTCAATACAGATTTTCAGAAGGACGATTAAAAGGACAAAATTTTGGGAACTTAATGATCGCTGCAATGGTGGGGATTTCAGATAATTTTGAAACCGCGATTAAAAAAATTGCAGATATATTTGCCATCACAGGAAAGGTGTTACCTGTGTCTGAGGAAGACATCACCCTGTATTCAAAATTGGAGGATGGTACAATTGTTGCTGGGGAATCCAATATTCCTTTTGAATCAATTAAGCGAAAATCTAGAATTGCATCTATATGGATAGAGCCAGAAGATGCACGAACTGGAAATCAAGTTGTGAATCGACTAAAAGAAGCGGATATGATTGTTTTGGGGCCTGGAAGCTTGTTTACAAGTATTATTCCGAATTTATTGATTCATCAAGTTGTGTCTGCCATAAATGAAAGTCCTGCAAAGATCTTTTATATTTCAAATGTGATGACACAGCCTGGGGAAACCGATGGTTTATCGGCAGGTAAGCATGCTGAGTTGGTTTTAAAGCATACACAATTAAATCGTATAGACTACTTGGTAGCAAATGACGGCAAATTGCCTAAGGACGTTGAAAAAAGATATCAAAATGAATCAGCAGAACCTGTTCTTATAACAGAACTGGACTGTCAGTATTTGAAAGAAAAGGGCATAGAATTAATACGCGGTAATTTCGTAGAGGTTAAAAAAGGCTATGTAAGACATGATGCAACTGAAATTAGCAATAAGCTATTGGAACATATCGAACGTGTTTATAACCGGTAGGGCGTCAATATTTAATTTTTAGTTTTTCTTTAACAGCAGATTGATGTATAATTAAAGAGACAAAAAAATTAGCAGCCATATTATTTTTTTGTAAGACTCAGTAGAAATGACAGTGTGATTTGCAAAGGTAATGCTCTTATCTTTTAAAAAATTCACCTTTATAAAAATTAAAGGAGGTTTTTTTATGGCTAAAAGAGTACCAGAACCATTTAAAATTAAAATGGTAGAGAAAATTAGTATTATCCCAAAAGAGGAACGTGAAAAGCGTCTTGTTGAAGCTGGATACAACCCATTTTCACTTCGTGCTGAAGATATTTACATTGATCTTTTAACCGATAGTGGTACAGGTGCTATGAGTGACCGCCAATGGGCTGCAATTATGATTGGAGACGAATCTTACGCAGGTAGCCGTTCTTTTTATGCATTGGAAGAAGTGGTTCAAAAAATCACAGGGTATAAATACGTTATTCCGTCACATCAAGGACGTGGTGCGGAGCAGGTAGTCCTTCCAAATTTAATTCAGCATAAGGGTCAAATTGTACTGAACAATATGCACTTTGATACGACTATGGGGCATGTATTGTTAGCAGGTGGAAAGCCGGTTAATCTAATTGACGCAAAAGCATTTGATACAGAAACTTATGATGATTTTAAAGGAGATTTTGATTTGCCGGCATTAGAGTCTTATATTGACACACATGGTGTCGAAAATATAGCAGCTCTAATTATTACTGTTACGTGTAATTCATCTGGCGGACAACCTATTTCTATGGCGAATATCAAGGCGGCAAGTGAGATTGCACACAAAAAAGGATTGCCAGTATGGATTGATGCAGCTAGATATGCCGAAAATGCTTATTTCATTAAAACGCGTGAAAAGGGTTATGAAGACAAAACGATTCTTGAAATTTCTCAAGAGATGTTTGGTTATGCAGATGGCATGATGATGAGCGCAAAAAAAGATGGCATTGTGAATATGGGTGGCTTAATTGCCATTAAAGAGGATGAAGAATTCTACAACATTTGCAGATCTACAGTTGTGCCAATGGAAGGATTTCCAACTTATGGTGGATTGGCTGGAAGAGACATGCAGGCTTTGGCTGTTGGTCTTGAAGAAGCGCTGGAGTATAGCTATCTTGACTATAGAATTAGTCAAGTTAAGTACTTAGGAGATCGACTTAGAGAAGCCGGTGTTCCGATTCAATATCCAACTGGAGGCCACGCTGTGTTTGTGGACTGTAAAAAATTATGTCCTCAGATCCCGTATTATGAATTTCCGGCTCAGGCTGTGTGTAATGCAGTATATATTGAAAGTGGTGTAAGACCTGTTGAAATCGGTTCGTTTTTATTGGGAAGAGACGATGAAACGGGAGAGCCTCTTGAATCTCCACTTGAATTGATGCGACTTACGATTCCAAGAAGAGTCTATACAAATGATCATATGGATTATATTGCAGAGGCTGTTATTAAAGTTGCAAAATATGCGCATACCTTAAAAGGTTTTGAATTTGATTATGAGCCAAAAGTATTGAGACATTTTACAGCTAAATTAAAGCCTGTAAAGTAAGTCAAATAAATAAAGAGATGTATTGCCAAAATCAGTGGATGGAAACGCTGACAGGTTTGGTAATACATCTTTTTTTATGGTATACTTATAGTGAATTACTTTGTGTGGGAAGGTGATGATTTGAAAAGAGTATACAGTGCTGGAGGTGTTGTTGTTCTTGGGAACAGCATTCTTATGCTCCAAAAAATAAACGGTGATTGGGTGTTGCCTAAAGGAAAAATTGAAAAAAATGAGTCTACGGAAGAAGCAGCTAGCCGGGAGGTTCGTGAAGAAGCCGGAATTAAAACAAAAATACTCAGTCCAATAGGTGAAACGTCTTACCGTTTTAAGAATTATTGGTCGAATAACCATGTTATTGAAAAAAAGGTTGTTTGGTATCTTATGAGAGCTTTAAACTCCAACACACATCCACAGAGAGAAGAAGGATTTGTAGACGCTAAATTTATTCACGTGGACAACGTTATTGCCCTTGCTAAATATGATGATGAACGCGACATACTGATTCGCGCGCTGGAGATTATTGAAACGATGGAAGGTGAATAAATGTCATTCTCATCAAAAGCCAAAAATGAACTGGCATTGATACGTACTGAAGCAAAGTGTTGTAATCGGGCTGAACTTTCAGGTATTATCCGGGTTAGTGGTGCTTTGGAATTCGGTGGATTAACGGTTATAAATCTTCGCATTACAACAGAAAACCCTGCTGTTGCACGATTGGTATTTATCTTGCTGAAAAAAGTATATAAATTGCATTCAGGGTTGGTAATGAAGGAAAATAAGATGCTGAATAAGCATCATCTGTACGAGATTTATATTGAAAAAGCAAATGATATTTTGTTGGATTTGGATTTACTCAGATTAGAGGGAGATAGTATTTTACTGAATGATGCTTTTCCTGAAAAACTTGTCTCAAAAAAGTGTTGTAAAAAAGCATATTTGAGGGGTGTTTTTTTAGGTGGTGGTTCTATAAGTGCGCCAGAAAAAAGTTATCATATGGAGTTGATTACCCATAATCAAACCTACGCAGAGCAATTGGCTGACTTTATGAACAGTCAATTTAATCTTGGAGCAAAAACCACGCTTAGAAAGAAAAATTATATTGTTTACTTGAAAGAGAGCGAGAAAATAGTCGATTTTCTAAATGTAATTGGTGCCCATAAAACGCTTTTGGATTATGAAAATGTTCGAATTATTAAACAAATGCGAAACAATGTAAATCGAGTTGTAAATTGTGAAACTGCAAATTTAAGCAAGACCATTGATGCCGCTTATGAACAAATAGCGGCTATCCGAATTTTAGACGATCATATTGGACTTGAAGCCCTTCCTGAAAGGCTAAGGGAAATTGCAAGAATAAGAGTGGATAATCCTGAAGCATCATTGAAAGAATTAGGAGAATTGGTATCGCCACCAATTGGAAAATCCGGCGTTAATCATCGATTAAAAAAAATATTGGAAATGGCAGAAAAATATAATATTGGAAGAGGTATGGTATGAGAAAGTTTAACGTTATTCTATTGATTCTAGTTGGCGTTCTGTTTTTGGCGGGTTGTGAATTGCCTGATGATATTTCTAAAGGGAATGATCCAAATCTCAAAAACTGGGAACTTTTGGCCGAAAGTGCTGAAAACACAAGTGTTACTCTAGTGACAGATTATGAAGATCCTGTTGTTTTAGAGTGGTTAAAGAAAGAATATGCAGATTTTCTGAAAGCGGAATATGACATTGAACTTAATGTTGTGGTTCAATCTTATCAAAGGATGTTAGAAATCCTGTCAGAAGATCAAGCACTTGAAAACAATGAAGGACGTTATGACTTAATCTTGCTTCGTGAAGAGGGTTTTTCTGAACTTCATAACAAGCAATTGTTATATGGCCCCTTTTATGACAGCATGCCCAATTTCAGTACGTATGTAGATACAAATCTGTTTGAATTTAAGTATAAAGAAGGGCTTTTGGTTGAGGGATATCTGGTGCCTATCGGTCGAAAGCAATTGTCTATGATTTATAATCAAGATATTTTTTATGAGCCACCTGCAGACTATGATGATTTGATGACTTTTGTCAAAGAATACAAGCGATCTTTTGTTTATCCAGACCCAAGAGCATCTGAAGTAGGTATGAATTTTGTCGTAGGATTAGCCGTAAGAAATGCAAACTACGAGAAGCTTTTGGTGGCTAAAACAGATCAAGAAGTTGCCCAATTAATTGGAGATGGACTTGAACTTTTAAACGATATTGAGCCCTATCTGTATGAAACTGGGGAATGGTACCCAGAATCCATAAGTGATATAGAAGACCTCTTTATTGAGGGAGAATTGGTATTTTCTATGAGTATGAACTATGATTATGCCACTCAAATGGCGAGAGATTATATTTTTCCAGAGGGTTCTGCTTCTTTTATATTTGAAGGTGGAACGACTGGTCCGGTTGAATGGGCAGGAATCCCATTTAACGCACCAAATAAATCAGGTGCAATTGTTGCCATTGAAGCTTTTCTTTCACCAGAAATACAAGGATCAAGATACGATGAAAAGCACGGTGGATACTTGCCAATTTATACAGTAGGCCATACGCCAGAAGAGGCGTTTTCAGAATTAGACACTGTACGGGTACGGTCCACGTCTGTTAAGTACGAGACGTTTTTAAATTCGAGAATTGGCGACTTGCCAAAGCCAGTGAAAGAGATGATTATAGATCTTTGGGAAGAAAACGTATTGGATGATCATTCCGAATCTCCCGAGTTATAAGGAGCCTTTATGGACAAATCAAAATTCGTGCACCTTCATTTGCATACGGAATACAGTTTGCTTGATGGATTTGCAAGAATAGATAAACTGTTCCAGCGTGTTAAGGAATTAAATATGGACACGGTTGCTATTACAGATCATGGCGTGATGTTTGGCGCAGTGGAATTTTATAAAGCTGCTAAAAAACATGGGGTTAAACCTATTATTGGCTGTGAAGTTTATGTGGCGTCCAGAAGTCGATTTGATAAAGTGCCTACTGTGGATAAGAACAGTGGGCATTTAATCCTACTTGCACAAAACAAAACAGGGTATCAAAACCTAATTGAATTGGTGTCCAAAGGGTATACTGAAGGTTTCTATTATAAACCGAGAATTGATTATGAGTTGTTGGAGGCCCATGCAGAAGGCTTGATTGGTCTAAGTGCATGTTTGGCTGGTGATATCCCGAGGCTTATTTTGAATGGAGATGAAAAGGGCGCAGAGCAGTTGGCTTTGAGACTTAAAGCCTGTTTTGCACCGGGAAATTTTTATTTAGAATTACAAGACCATGGTTTAAGGGAACAACACCTTGTAAATCAGAAATTAATAGCCTTTTCCAATCGACTAACCATTCCACTGGTGGCTACCAATGATGTCCATTACTTAAATCAGGAAGACGTCGAAACACATGATATTTTACTTTGTATTCAAACGGGTAAAACCCTATCGGATCGTGACCGTATACGATTCCCAAGTGATGCTTTTTACCTCAAAAGTCCTGAAGAAATGAGATCAATTTTTGGATCACATCCTGAGGCACTTGAAAACACATTAAAAATAGCTGAAAAATGTAACTTTGATTTTGATTTCGATGCCATGCACTTGCCGGCATATCAATTGAATGGCGGAGAAACCGCACAAGAGAAGTTAATAACTTTATGTACCGAAGGACTCTATCAAAAGTATTCTGTTACAAGTATGCACTTGGAACGTATGCAGTATGAATTGGATACAATCCATGCAATGGGTTATGATGATTATTTTCTTATTGTTTGGGATTTTATTAAATATGCTAAAGAACTTGGTATTTTTGTTGGACCTGGACGTGGTAGTTGTGGTGGCAGTTTAGTTGCTTATATATTGGATATTACTGAAGTGGATCCTTTGAAATACGATTTGATTTTTGAACGGTTTTTAAATCCTGAACGTGTTACAATGCCTGATATTGATATTGACTTTGAAGACGATAGACGGGGAGAAGTAATTGACTATGTGATACAAAAGTATGGGAAAGAGCGTGTCGCTCAAATTATAACTTTTGGAACAATGGCGGCGCGTGCTGCCATAAGAGACGTGGGCAGGGTAATGGATATTCCTTATCAAGAAGTTGACCGTTTGGCCAAAGAAATTCCCATGGAAATTGGAATGACATTGGAACGTGCATTGCATAAAAGTCCAAAGTTAAATACTCTGCTGGCGTCAAATGTGACTTATCAGCACCTAATGAAATCTGCAATTAAGTTGGAAGGGATTCCGCGTCACGCATCTACGCATGCAGCGGGAATTGTAATTTCCAAAGAATCTATTGACCATTATGTCCCCTTATATGTTCAGGATGATAATGTTACAACACAGTTCAACATGAATCTTATTGAAGAGCTTGGATTGTTAAAAATGGATTTTTTAGGTCTTAGAACATTGACAGTTATCAAAAATGCTTTAAAATTAATTGAAGAGACTCAATCGGTTAAATTGGATCTTTCATGTATACCGTATGATGATGCGGGGGTTTATCAAATGATTGGAAAAGGAGATACTTTAGGCCTTTTTCAACTTGAATCTGCTGGATTTAGAAGATTCATGCGTGACTTAAAACCCACCGTTTTTGAAGATATCATTGCCGGGATATCTTTGTACCGGCCGGGACCGATGGATTCAATACCAATGTACATCCGCAATAAAAATGACCATTCTTTGATTCAGTACAAAACCGAACGCCTTAAATCTATTTTAGATGTAACTTATGGGTGCCTGGTCTACCAAGAACAGGTTATGCGAATTGTTAGAGAACTGGCAGGGTATAGCTATGGGCGTAGTGATATTGTAAGACGTGCAATGAGCAAAAAGAAAATGGATGTTATGGCACGTGAGCGACAGTATTTTGTTCAAGGCTTGACAGATGAATCTGGAGAAATATTAATTCAAGGCTGCAAACGAAATGGCATTGATGAAAACACAGCCAATTCTATTTTTGATGAGATGATTGATTTTGCAAAGTACGCTTTTAATAAGTCTCATGCAGCTGGCTACGCCATTATTGCCTACCAGACAGCATATCTTAAATACCATTGGCCTACTGAATTTATGGCCGCTTTGATGACGAGTATAATGGGGAATCATTCGAAGTTGGCAGCTTATATCCAAGATGCAAAAGACCATCAGATTAAGGTGTTACCGCCTTCTGTAAATCATAGTATGGCTGGATTTTCTGTTGAAAATGGGACGATTCGATATGGCTTAAATGCAATAAAGAATGTTGGTCGTGGTGTGATCGAAGCCATTATAAAAGGGAGAACCGGAGAGCCCTTTAAAGGATTTTATGATTTTTGTGAACGCGTCGATGTATCAGAACTCAATAAAAAAGCGGTTGAAAGTCTGATTAAGTCAGGAGCTTTTGATGAATTAGGCCACAAAAGGTCACAAATGCTGGCAATATTTGAACGGGTTGTAGATGGCATGCACGCTTTAAATCGTAGAGGTGCTCAAGGACAAGTTTCCATATTTAATATGGAAAATGCGGCATTTACAAGTGAAGACGTTGGAAATGAAATGCCAGATATTCCAGAATTAAGACAATCAACATATTTACAGTTTGAAAAGGAAATGTTGGGTATTTATTTGACAGGTCATCCATTAGAGCCTTACAAACTATATTTGGAACAAACGGTTAATGCAAATCTACTTGAAATAAAGGAATCCATAAAAGAAGAAACGCCTATTGTCAGGGATGGCGACCGGATTGTAGTGGGGGGCTTGATTGCGGATTTAACAACAAAGCTGACCAAACACAGTCAATACATGGCTTTTTTGACACTTGAAGATTTGTATGAGCAAATGGAAATAATTGTTTTCCCGAAAGTTTATGACCGTACACGAGACTTTTTAAAGAAAGAAGCAACGGTACTTATTCATGGTAGAGTCACTGTGAAAGAAGATGAAGATCCCAAATTGGTTGCTGAACAAATTGTTATGTTGGATGAACTTAAGTTGAAGGAAAAACCCAAAAAGGTGTATGTTAAAATTTCAGGTAATAAACAGACGCTACTAACGCGGTTGAATGATGTTTTGGCACAAGAGACAACTACTGGAAAACCTATGGAAGTGATTTTTTATGTGGCAGAGACAGGTGAAAAGCTTAGGTATAAATCGAAAGTCAAAGTGTCACGAAAATTATTGGAACAGATTCAAGCAATTGTAGGTGAAAAAAACATTAAGATTCAGTAAGTAAGCAAGGAGTGATGGAATGAAACGAATCGCAGTATTGACCAGCGGTGGAGATGCACCGGGCATGAACGCTGCCATCCGTTCGGTTGTTCGCACGGGAATATATCATGGCTTGGAAGTGGCCGGCATTTATCAAGGATACCGTGGACTGATAGCTGGGGATATAGAGATGCTTAAAATTACCTCTGTTGGGGATATTATCCACAGAGGTGGAACGATGCTTAGAACTGCAAGATGTGAGGAATTTAAAACAGATGCAGGATTTGAGCGTGGTTTAAATATGCTAAAAATGTATAATATTGAAGGACTTGTTGTTATTGGTGGTGATGGCTCTTTTCAAGGTGCGAGACGGCTTTCAGACGCAGGTTTTCCAACAATTGGAATTCCCGGGACCATTGACAATGACCTTGCATACACAGATTTTACACTGGGATTTGATACAGCTTTAAATACGGTGGTAAATGCAATTGGTCATATTCGAGACACATCGTCGTCACATGGGACTGTTAATGTTATAGAAGTCATGGGCAGGGACTGTGGTGATATTGCGCTATATGCTGGTCTTGCAGGGGGCGCAGAAGCAGTAATCATACCGGAATTGGATTATGATATAGATGCACTCTGTCGCACAATTATTCATGGTAAAAAACGGGGAAAACTACACAGTATTATTCTATTGGCAGAAGGGGTTGGAAAACCGTATGAATTGGCTGAAGAAATCCATCGTAAGACCAGTTCAGATGTAAAAGTGAGTGTAATAGGCTATTTACAACGTGGGGGTACACCAACGCCAAGCGACCGAATTCTTGGAAGCCGTATGGGTGCACATGCAGTGGATCTTTTGAGAACAGGCTCTGAGGGACGTGCTGTTGGTATTAAAGGTAATGAAATGATAGATATTCCTTTGGAAGAAGCAATTATGATGAAAAAGGATTATGATAAGGGTATTTATGAACTTGCGAGAATATTGGCCATTTAGTGTCAATTCACAAAATTAGGAGGATTATATGTTAAGAAAAACAAAAATAGTGTGTACAATCGGACCAGCGAGTGAGCGTAAGGAAGTATTTAAGGAACTTGTAAACAGCGGATTAAATGTAGCCCGTCTAAACTTTTCGCATGGTGATCATGAAGAACATTTGGGACGCATGAACACCATTAAGGAAGTTAGGAGAGAATTGGGCAAACCTGTTGCAATTTTATTGGACACCAAGGGGCCTGAAATTAGGACTGGAAAATTTGAAGAGCCAGTATATACATTGGTTGAAGGACAAGAATTTACATTGACCACTGACTCTTTTTTGGGCACTCAAAACAAGTGTCAGATTTCATATAAGGGGTTGCCGGATGATGTCGTTGTTGGCGATAAAATCCTTATTGATGATGGTTTGATTGAACTTGAAGTGCTTTCAAAATCTGAAACAGAAATTCTTACAAAAGTTCTAAATGGTGGTGATGTTAAGAATAACAAGGGTGTAAATGTACCTGGTGTAAGCATTAAGCTCCCTGCAATTACAGAAAAAGACATCAATGACATTAAATTTGGAATTTCACAAGGGATTGATTTTATTGCAGCCAGCTTTATTCGTAAGGCAGCAGATGTTATGGAAATTCGAAAGGTTTTGGAAGAAAACAATGGCCACGGCATACACATTATTTCTAAAATTGAAAATCAAGAAGGTGTGGATAATTTAGAGGAAATCTTGGAAGTATCAGATGGGCTTATGGTAGCTCGAGGAGATTTAGGGGTTGAGATTCCCACTGAAATGGTTCCAATTGTTCAGAAAAAAATGATTGAACTATGTAATAAAGAAGGTAAACCGGTTATTACAGCAACACAAATGCTAGATTCTATGATTCGCAATCCAAGACCGACAAGAGCTGAAGCGACAGATGTTGCCAATGCTATTTTTGATGGGACAGATGCTGTTATGCTATCTGGTGAAACAGCTGCTGGAAAATACCCAATTGAAGCGGTACAAACCATGGCAAAGATTGCAATTGAAGCAGAACGTGCTTTGAACTACAAAGAAGTCCTCCAAAAGAGAATTCAACTATCTGATGAATACGGGGTTACGTATGCGGTAAGCCATTCTACTGCCACATCTGCTTTAGATTTGGATGCATCTGCAATTATTACTGCAACTTCTTCAGGGTACACGGCTCGAAAAGTTTCTATGTTAAAACCAAAGGCGCCAGTTATAGCGTGTACGGTTTCAGATGAAGTGTGCCGAAAATTGGCACTTGTATGGGGCGTATTTCCGCTTGTCATTGGGGATGCGGATTCAACGGATTTGATTTTTGATTTGTCTGTTCAAAAAGCAAAAGCTCATGGTTTTGTAACAGAGGGCGATTTGGTCATTATCACAGCAGGGGTTCCTGTAGGTGTATCAGGGGCTACCAATATTATGAAAATTCATTTGGTAGGTGAAGTCTTAATCAAAGGGACTGGACTTGTGAGAAGTCGTATTAGAGGAAATGTTTGTGTTGGCAGTACTGCAGACCAACTAAAGGATAAGTTTAAAGATGGTGATATTATTGTGGCTTCTTACACAGACAAAGATATGGTCCCATATTTAGAGAAGGCATCTGGTTTTGTTGTTGAAGAGGGTGGCTATACGTCACATGGTGCAATTGTAGCCTTAAGTTTAAAGAAACCTTGTGTTGTAGGCGCTTCAAATGCCACAGAATTGCTAAAAGACGGAATGGAAGTCACCTTAGACTCTGTTAAGGGGATTGTATATGCTGGTAAAGCCAGAATGTTATAAGTGAGGTTTTTATGAAAACCAGAAAACTTGGCAACACGACTATGGAAGTTTTCCCTGTTGGATTTGGTGGTATTCCCATTCAACGAATTGACTCAACTGAAGTAGGTCCAATTGTAGATGAAATGATTTTAAATGGCATAAATTTCATTGATACGGCAAGGGGTTATACAGTAAGTGAATCCTATTTGGGAGAAGCACTTTCTAGTGGGAAGCGCAAACACTTTTTTTTGGCCACTAAATCTCCTGCAAAGGATTATGAGACGATGAAGGCGGATATTGCCACAAGTTTAGCTGCTTTAAAAACGGACAATATTGACTTGTATCAGTGTCATTTGGTAAAAAATCGTGAAGAATACGATAAAATTGTTTCGGAAGATGGGGCTTATAGAGCACTTGTTGAAGCGCGAGATGAAGGTAAAATTAAACACATTGGTATCACAGCTCATAGCGTAGACTTACTTATGGAAGTTGTTGACCATATGCCGTTTGAAACGCTTCAGTTTCCATACAATATTATTGAACGTCAAGCTGAGATTCTTTTTGAGAGAGCCAAAGCGCGAGACATTGGGGTAATTGTTATGAAACCTTTAGCAGGTGGTGCAATTGACAATGCCCAACTCAGTTTAAAATTCATATTGAATAATCCAAATGTTTCTGTGGTCATTCCGGGGATGGATCATGTTAATCAAGTTAAGCAAAATTCTGAAGTGGCGTCGATGTCATTAGAATTGACTCAGGACGAGAGAGATGAAATTGAAGTGATCAGAAGTTCGCTTGGTGAAACCTTTTGCAGAAGATGTGGCTATTGTCTTCCTTGTGTTCAGGGGATTGATATTCCAACTCAGTTTATCTTAGAAGGCTACTTAACGCGATACAACTTAAAGGAGTGGGCGCAAATCCGATATGACAGTCAATCTGTAAAAGCGGATGCTTGTATTGACTGCGGTGCATGTGAACCCAGATGTCCATATCACTTGCCAATTCGAAAAATGCTGAAAAATGTTTCAGCACAGTTTAAGGCAAACGCAGCATTATAATTTTGGGTAAAAAAAACCCCCGATGAATAGCATTTTACACCTTGTGTGATAGGCTAAGCATCGGGGGTTTTCAGTTTAGTATGCATTCAAATACTTGTAGGCAGTACCGCTGGAAATTTCAGTACCATCAATTTTGATAATGACTTTAGTCACTTCTTTTAAAGAAGTGAATGTTTGAATGAGACTGTCCGTTAAGAGGTCTTGAAATTTTAGATAGACATCACTGAGTTCTATATTAAAATCAAGAATCAGTGTTTCGTTTTCCAACGTATAAGCCATCAAACTTGTATTGGATGGTAACATTTGAATCCATGATTTTTCAAGTGTAACAGGAAGTGCCGTAAAACTTAACCCATCAACAAGTGCGTTTAATCGATCTTCAAATGGCGCATCTTGAGTTTGATTAAGGGGAATTGGCATTAAATAAACAGCTTCAAAATTAGATCTTGTTCCAACAAAAACTGACAGCTCATTTTCATAGCTGTAGACGGTTTCAAGATTAACGTCTTCATAACGACCAGTTGTTTTATCATTGATGACAAATTTGACACCTTCAATATAGCCAAGTGACAAAAGAGATTTAGATACGGATTCTGTTATTAATGGAAATTTTCCGTCAAACCCTTGGAGTTCGTCATCAAAAATATAGACGGAAGCAATACGGTCTCGAATGCGCATTTTAGGCGCGTATGGAACGATAGGAAGTTCACTGTTTAAGCCATATGAAACGCTATCAAAAGCATGAAGTGCGTTATAGAGTGAACGCCAACGATTGTCACCAGGATCAAAGCTGAGGCTAATAGGTACAACTCTTGAGTAGCTTTCATTTGGTACGTAGAGTGTCATATAAGACCCATCTGTATTTGTGGCGCCAGGATAAGTGCCTTTTTCTTTGTAAGTGCTAAGCTGGAGAGTAATAGGATCAACTGGATACAGTTCATTTTGCGACTCAATACGAACTGTGTAGTAGTCTTCAATGTCCAAAGGTAACAGTTCATTTAGTGGAAGTGTTACGTGTAAACCATCATTTGCAATTGAACTATTTGAAAGGGCATTAAGAAGTGGTATATTTTCAATAGATGACTTCTGGCCCTTGTATTCAACGGTAAAGAAAGATGCCCAATCATCTGGAAAATTTCCATTTGAACTGGACAAAACCAAATCCCAGCTTTGGTTCTCTGAAATATGTCTATCCGTCCATGACAAGTGTGGTGGCGTAGGTTCAGCTGTTGTCGTTTCAGTTGGATCTACAATAGGCTGCGTAAGGTTTAAGGATAAAATATCAGTACTCAATGGCAGTGCAGTTGCTAAAAATAATAGTATTAGAATAAAAATAATATTTGTAAAGAATTTAATCATTACACCCTCCTAGTGTTGGCTTATAAGAGTATTATAAATCAATTGGCTTGAGTTTAAAAGAAGTCAACAGAAATTTTACGGTTAAAGTTGCTACAAAGGCAGATATGCCTAATTTTCCACCAAATCCAATGAAAATTGGGAGGGATTGGAAAAACAAAAAACCGCTGAGCCCACCTGCAAATGCATAATAGTGCCATGTAGGTAGGTGTGTTTTGCTGCCCATTCCAACAAAGGTACCACAGTAAATGGAAAGAGACAATAAGGCTGCATAGTTGGGTAAGATTAGTATGAGAATCCATTCTGAAAGTAGTGCAATTAAACTTGACGCTATTACTGTATTGTGATGGAGTCGTCTTGACAGGTAGTCCGTTGCAAGAGCACCAAAAGCACCTGAAAGAACTGTGGGTATCAGCATAAAAGGTGTGTATACCATGTGCGTTATATCAATTCCAGCGCCTATGAAATGAAAAGATTCCAAATTTGATACAAGGGCTGTAAAGGTGACGCCCAAAAAAGCAGTTGTACCAAGTTTGCCACCAATACCTTGAAAGGCCTCCTTACCATATACATATAATAGGCCGGAAATAATGGCAGCCATCAAAAGGTCACTAAATCCAAAAACATGAATGGAAGACATGCCAACAAAGGTGCCTGTAAAGACAGCGACGGCATCTTTTTTTAAAAATTTTGCACCAAGAAGACCTGTAATCGCAGAAGCCATAAGCGGTGAAAATCCTATGTAGGCAAGGCTGTAAGTTATAAAGGCCCCACCAATAACGCTATAAAAGTGCTCAAAAGACCGCTCTGTCGTAGGTGTACAATCTTGAGTCCAGTCCTCTTTTGAAAAGACTATGGTTTCTATGACTGTGGCTGTTGTTGGAATCAGTATCAAAATGACAACTGCAAAATGTGAAAATCTATAGTGTGAAGCGAACATGATTGCACTGTAAAATATAGAAATTAACATATAAAAAAAAGCAGATATTTTCCTTGGACACATAAAAACCTCGTTAAAAGTGTTTGAATTAATCTTTATTGCATTATAACATACAATTTTGATAAAATAAGAATTAATTTGGGAATAAGGTGTAGAGATGAAAACAGTACAATTGCTAATCCTTTGTGGGTTTATTTTGGTTTTGAATTTTGGCGTTTCAAGCGCTGAATTACAGGCATCTCCCTTGGAGATCGAAGATAAACTTGAGATGATGAAAAAGACTGAACAGGAGACCATTGAGACTTTATTTGAATTGTATTCAAAAATGGAATTGGCACAAACTGAAAAAAAGAAAATCGAAAGGGATATTCAAGAATTGACACAAACGCTTAATGGTATTCAACTGGACGTTGATGAAAAAACAAGACAGTTGGATGTCACGAAAGATGCTTTGCGTCAGTCTCTGATATCAAGACAAAAAACAGGAACAGGCTCATTGATTCAAATGATTTTGGAATCTGAACGGATTAAGGACTTTATAGACAGGCTTTATCTAATCCGTGATTTATCAAGACATACAAATGAATTGCTCCTTGCAGTAGAAGACCAAGCAAAACGTTTGACGTTGGAACAAGAAAAATTGCAGGCCTTGCGATCGAGTTTAGAGGATAAAGAATCAGATTTGACAAGACAGATTGAAAAAATCACAACTTCTGTGTTGGAGTTGGAATCGTTTTTAGAAGGATTGACTGCTGAAAAGGCTGTTTATGAAATGTACCTTCAGTCTATTGAAAGTTTATGGAATTCTTTAACGCCTATGTTTACAGATATGGTGACAACAATCAACGCGCTGATTGAACAAGGTGATTTTCCAGAAGATATGATTGAAGTGAACTTTTCTTTATTTTCTGCCAAGGGCGTTTTAAGAGATGCAAAATTTAATTCAGTCCTTATGGAAAAGGAAGCGTTGCCTCAAATGTCTTTTAAATTTTCAGATGAAGGGGCTGTTGTTGAGTTACCAGAATATAAGTTGGTGCTACAAGGGGAATTTTTGATTGAAACGCCTCAAATTATGAAATTTGAAGTTACGGGAGGCACCTTTAACGCATTGCCTATGTCAGAGGCGGCACTTACGGATTTATTTAGTGAAGGTGATCTGATTTTTAATTTAGAAAAACTACTGGGAAAGAATGAAATAAAGCGCATTGAACATAAAGAAGGTTACATGGTTTTAGATGTTGGCATTAAGTTATTTTAGGGGGATGAAAGTATGATTGAAGCCCAAAAAGTAGAACTGATATATCCAGATGGTACTCAGGCAATTAAACCGTTTGATTTGACCATAGGAAAAGGAGAGTTATGGTATATAACAGGACCCAGTGGGTCTGGTAAAACCAGTTTTCTAAAAATGCTGGTTGGTGAAGTGATTCCAACAGGTGGGATTTTATCAGTTCTGAAGACACATATTTCTGAAACGAATGGAAAGTCCATTCGTAGACTTAGGCAAGATATTGGACCTGTTTTTCAAGATTTTAGAGTGCTGGAAGGGCATACTGTTTTTGAAAATATCCGAATAGGCATGCGATTTCTCAAGATTTCTCGTACAGAAATGAATCAAAGCGCTATGGAAATTTTAGGAAGAGTGGGCCTTGAGCATAAGGCAAACACACTTGTAGACCACCTATCCTGGGGAGAAAGACAACGTGTTGGGATAGCACGTGCCAGCGTGAGAAAGCCCAAATTGATTGTAGCAGATGAACCTACGGGAAATTTAGACCATGACAATGCTGTAAAGATTTTGGATTTGCTTGAATCTTTTGTATCCTCTGAAACAACTGTAATCATAACAACACATGCAACCCATTTAATTGAGAAACCATTTGGTCACCAGCTTATCCATATGGATTTGGGAAACATTAAAGTTGAAAGAGAGGTGTAGACTGCGGTATGGGATTAAAAAATACAGGGTATTTTCTAAATGAAATTCGCGTTATTCTTTTAAAAAATAAAATGTCTTCACTGTTGTCTTTTTTTAGTATCATCTTAATTTTTGGAATTGTAATTGTTCTTGTTACAAGTGTTTGGATGTTATCCAACTGGGTGTCAAAAATTCAAGATGAGGCTGAAATAAGTATATTCTACGATCAGTCCTTAGAACCAGTTGAAGTTGATGCGCTTTTCAAGGCCCTACAGGAGGTTTCGGGGATTGAATCAGTCAGATCTGTAACAGCTGATGAAGCCCATGATAGAATGTCGAATTTACTGGATGACCAAGCGCATGTCCTTTTGTTATTTGATGAGACGCCTTTTGAACCTTTTTTTGAAATTACATTTAATTTTGACCATCGTGAAACGATGCTTTTAGCGCTTAAGGACGTCCATGGCATAAGTTATATAAGAGACAATAGAGAGATATTGGATCGATTAGCCGACCTTGAAAAGGTGGCAGAGGGAATGTCGTTAGGTATTGGCATTGCGATGTTGGTTGCTATGTTTATTATAACATCACATGTGATTCGAGAAGGAATAGTGGGAAATTACGAACACATTAAAACATTGAAATTATTGGGGGCGCCAGATTGGTTCATTAACACGCCTTATGTGATTGAAGGTGCAATTTTGACAGGTATAAGTGCACTTATAGCCTATGGATTAAGCATTCCAATTATGGAAAGTATACATCGAGGGGTTGTGGAAACTGTGGTTTTTCTCCCACTTCTGGAGATGAATAAACTCTGGATAAAGTGGGCTTTATATGGTTTGCCTACAGCGTTTGTTTTAGGTCTATTGTCCAGTTATTTCAGTTTAAAAACCCCAAAGACCACATAAAGGGCTTCGGGGTTTTCTTTAACTTCGGATTGATATCTCTTCAAGTTTCATAAACTTATTGCGCTCTTCTATTTGTCGAATAGACCATTCGTTTTGGAAAATAAGGACAGGATTTTCAGAAGCGTCCTCAACAAGCATTGTGTCCATTGTCATTGAGATTTTATCATTCTGATTCAAGTCGCTTTTTACCCAACGCACATACCGATACGGAAGCGTTTCAATGATTACATCTACACCATATTCGTTTTTTAATCGATACTCTAAAACTTCAAACTGCAAAACACCCACAACACCAATAATCAGTTCTTCAACACCAATATTTGGACGTCTGAACACTTGGATGCTACCTTCTTCAGACAGTTGCGTGATGCCTTTTATGAACTGTTTACGTTTAAGGGCGTTCTTGGTATAGACTTTGGCAAAATGTTCAGGGGCAAATATTGGAATATCATGATAGGCCGTTCCTGAATTGTCCGCACAAAGTGTGTCACCGATTTTAAAAATCCCAGGATCATGAATGCCGATGATATCACCAGGATATGCTTCTTCAACAACGACTCGATCTTGAGCCATAAATTGCTGTGGCTGCGCCAAGCGTATTTTTTTGTTTTCTTGGACATGAGTGACTTGCATGCCTTTTTCAAATTTTCCTGAACAGATTCTTAAAAACGCAATACGATCTCTATGTGTTGGATTCATATTAGCCTGAATTTTAAAAATAAATCCTGTAAAGTTTTCCGAATTAGGATCAACTGGGCCAAGGTTGCTGGAACGTGGCGAGGGTGGTGGCGTCATGTTTATAAAAGCATTTAAGAATGGCTCTACACCAAAATTCGTCAGTGCACTTCCAAAGAAAACAGGTGTCAATTCACCGCTCAAGATTTTCGCATGATCATAGGGATCGCCTGCATGATCTAATAATTCCAGATCTTCCTGTAATTTTTCATGAAGGCCCAACCCTAAAAGTGTGCTGAATTTTTCATCACTCAAGTCACCTGTTAGTGTAGTGGATTTAGATTGACCATGATTTCCATCGTCAAATAATTCCACTTGGTTGCTGCGTCTGTTGTAGACCCCTTTAAAATGTTTACCACTCCCAATAGGCCAATTCATAGGGTAGGAACGGATACCGAGATTGTTTTCTATGTCCTCTAAAAGTTCATAAGGATCACGGCCTTCTCGGTCTAATTTGTTTATGAATGTGAAAATTGGGATGCCTCTCATTTTGCAGACTTTAAATAATTTTTTAGTTTGATCTTCAACACCTTTCGAACTGTCGACCACCATAACCGCACTATCTGCAGCCATGAGTGTTCTGTAAGTATCCTCCGAAAAATCTTGATGACCAGGGGTGTCTAAAATGTTGATACAATGAGATTTGTAGTTAAATTGTAAAACACTGGATGTAACTGAAATACCTCTTTGTTTTTCGATTTCCATCCAATCTGAAACGGCATGCCGTTGAGATTTACGTGATTTTACAGAGCCTGCTTCACGAATTGCACCGCCGTAAAGCAGTAATTTTTCAGTAAGTGTTGTTTTACCCGCATCTGGGTGGGATATAATTGCAAAAGTTCGTCTTTTTTGAACTTCTGATTGGATTGATTTTGACATATAATACCTCAATTCAATTATTGGATTAACCGTTTGATTTTACCTTTTTGTGAGCGTCTCGTCAATAAAAGGTGAGAATCATGAAAAAAATGATATAATATAAAAAAACATTTAGGGTGATTAATTATGGAAAAACGCAATGAAAACGCTTGGAATTTAGATACGTATAAGGCATGGGTTGAACGGTTTGGCGAGCCAGCAACCTTTATGGAAGTCATAAAAAAAGACCCTTTTAAGCGTGTAAAAGATATTTTTGAGTTGGGAACTGATTTTAAGGGTAAAAAAGTTTTGAACCTGATGGGATCGAACGGAAATAGAGCTGTGGCTTTGGCGGTGTTAGGCGCGGAAGTTACAGTTGTGGATTATTCTGAAGGAAATGCTGCTTATGCCATGAATTTAGCAGAAGCTGGAGGGATATCAATCGACTATAAATGTATGCGGGTAGAAGATTTTGAACCGGATTTTGAATACGATTATGTTTTTGCTGAAATGGGAATTTTGCACTATTTTACCGATCTAAGTCTTTTTTTTGGTCTGTGTTACAGGAGCTTGAAAGAGAATGGAAAGTGTATTGTAAAAGATTTCCACCCTGTGAGTACCAAATTGATATCTTCTAGAGGACACACAGCCAAAATTAGGAAACATAAAGTAGATGGGGACTATTTTAGTACAGCCTTAGTTGAAAAAAAAGTGGCTTTTTCCAAATACAGTACTGGTGCTGCTGATGAAACCGTTTACTTAAGGCAGTGGACACTTGGGGAAATTGTAACCAGTGCTGCTGGTTCTGGGTTTTGGATAGAAACTTTGGAAGAAAATCCCAATCAATCTTCAGAGCAGTTTGACAAAGGCATACCTAAAACATTTATTTTGAGAGCTGAGAAGCGCTCCGTTTGACGAAGTCTGTTAAAAATGTTAATATTAAGATAGACATTAACGCGTGGGGCATTTCAACTTTTGTTGAGGTGCTTTTGTTTTATGAAAGGAGTATCATTTTGAGAAAAAGTGGCAGAACACCATTGTTTAGAGCGAGAAGACTTGAAAAAATATTGGATGTAGGCGAAATTTACATAAAACTGGAAGGTGCAAATCCAAATGGTCATCTGGTGGATCGAATCGCTGAAATGATCGTAATGGAAGCAGCAAATCAGAAGTGCAATGAAATCTTGATTATGGGATCACAAAATTTCACTCAAATTGTGAGATACTATGCAGAACTTGCTGAAATCAAACCCATTATACCCGTTTTCAAAAGTGAAAAATGGAAACTTTCCAAAATTAATGAAGATGCTTTTTTAGATTTTAGAGATGAATATACATTATCTCAATATGATTTGTTGAAACGCATTTCAGATGAGTCTGGCGCATATTTAGCGTTTGAAGGAAAAACCACACAGATTTTTTCTGAAATTGCAACAGATGAGATCATGAATGAAATTTTGATTCGATTAAAGAATAAAGTGGATAATATTTATTTGCAAATGGACCATGGCCTCAATGTGGAAACTGCCAGATGGAGTGCCTATAAGCTTTGGATTGAAGGCGTTCTTGAGATGCCACCGAGCTTATTTACAGCACAATCGGCTAAGGGGAAAATCGAAAATGAAGCTGATACTGAAATTTTAGTGGATGATGAGGTATTAAAAGAAGCTGTAAAAGTGCTTAGAAATATGGAACATCTAAAATTAAAGCAAAGTGACTCATTGGCTTTTGGCGCATTTTATCAAAGTGTGAAGCAAGGAAAAGTCGAAAAAGGAACGCACGTTATTATTCTAAAAGATGGCAAAACTGAGGTAAAGATTGACAATCTAAACGATTTTGACGATGTATCTAAAAGGCAATTGGTGGCATATACGAGAGAATGGTTGGCCCAATATGCAGATTCTTTTGATGAGACCGAAGATGCCATTGAAAACGCTAACGACAAGGGCTTTATCCTTTTGGCATCTCGGAATAATGAATATGAAGGTGTTTGTATTGTTGTGAATTTAGGATTTGACCGTTTTATTCCAAAATATCACTTGGCCTATATTGGGACACGCTCCACAAGCAAAGGAAGAGGACTTGGAACGGAATTAATCCAAAAAGCAATTGAATTGACAGAAGGCAATTTGTCTTTACATGTTGATTTGGATAATAAAACCGCTAAAAAATTATATGAAAAACTTGGGTTTGTACACACATACAATCGCATGTTATATAAAGGGCAATAAGACATAATTTAGGGGAGGAACTGAAGATGAACACATTTTTTACTAGGAATCGCAGTAAATTTGCAGCCCACATGGAAAGTGGAGACTTTGCTGTATTTTTTGCAGGAAGTGCGCCTAAAAGTACAGCAGATGCACATTATTCTTTCTTACAGAATAAGAACTTTTATTATCTAACAGGATGTAAGCAAGAACATTTTATTCTCACACTCCATAAGAATGACACTTCTGTGGAGACCACACTCTATATCGAAAAGCCAGATTATGATATTGAAAAATGGATTGGAAGAAAGTTGACGCGTGAACAAGCCAAGGACATTTCTGGTATTGATAACATTCATTTCCTCAGCGCTTTTGAAAGCAACATGACACGATTTATCTATGACAACAAAATAAAACGTATCCTTTTGGATTTGGAAAAATTGGATTGGAACGCACATGATGCGGATTCAGATCGATTTGCACGAGATATCCTAAAGCGGTATCCGTTTATTCAGATTTTAACTGCCCATCCAATCCTAAGCCAGTTGCGGATGATTAAAGACTCTTTTGAAATTGAACAAATTGAAAAAGCAGTAGAAATGACAAAAGATGGGTTAGATGCAATATTGAAAATTTTAAAACCAGATGTTTTTGAGTATCAACTTGACGCAACCTTTTCACACAGCATTAGGATGGCTGGCGCAGATGGCATTTCATTTCCAACAATAGCGGCATCAGGTGAGGATGGGGTTATTTTACACTATGTAGAAAATGCGAAGCCTATGAAAGATGGCGATTTGGTATTGTTGGATCTTGGTGCCCAATATCAGCAATATGCGGCTGATATTTCTAGAACCTATCCTGTTGGCGGTCGGTTTTCCGAAAGGCAAAAAACACTTTACAATAGTGTTTTGAAAGCACAAAATGCAGTGATTGATGCCATTAAGCCGGGCTTTTTATTTGAAGATTTGAACAAGGTATGTCAAGAGTCTCTTTTTAATTCTCTCAAGGAAATTGGGCTGATTGAAAAGAAAGAGGAACTTTCTAAATATTATTATCATGGTGTTTCTCATCACTTGGGTCTTGATGTACATGATTTAGGGAATCGAACCGGTGCATTGGAACCGGGAATGGTATTGACTGTTGAACCAGGACTCTATGTTGCAGAGGAAAATATAGGCATTCGAATTGAAGAAGATGTCTTGGTGACAGAAGAAGGTAATCGAGTGCTATCAATTGGAATTCCTAAGACAGTGGAAGAAATTGAAGCGGTTATGTCAGGAAAATAAAATGATATGGGGGCAATATGGAATTTAAATTTAATGAAAAATGGGATGCAACTCTTTTAGAAGGTATTATTGTCATGGTTGATGAATCGTGTGAGCGTCCAGATTATGATCAAGCACTCTTGGACCATATATCAAAAAAAGAGATTTTTTCAGGTAAAATTGGTGAAACTTATGCAAGTGCACTAAAAATGAACTCAGGTCTCAAAGAAATTGTCTTTGTTGGCATTGGAACGGCGGAAACTTTTAAAAAGGAAAAATGGGTTAAGGCTCTGGCGGGCGCATTTAAACAATTAAAAAAGAAAAAAGTTACAAATTTAGGTGTGGATTTAACACCTCTTAAAAACGTTTTTGATCAAGAACGGGTCGTGTCAAGATTGATATCAGAGTCACTTATTTTAAGTGATTATAAATTTGACGATTACCTGTCAGAGAGAAAGGATTCTACGGTGGCATCTGTTTACTTCAAAGGCTTGCATCTGCGTGATTCAGCACTTGAAGAAGGACAAGTTTTGGGAGAAGCAACTTTATTTGCAAGAAAGTTGACCAATATGCCTGCAAATATTTTGACGCCGACGAAGTTAGCTGAGATGACAGTTGACTATGGTCAAAAATCGGGTTTTGAGGTGGAAATTAAAGATGTAGAGTCTATACAAGACTTAAAAATGGAGGCTTATCTTTCTGTTGCAAAAGGGTCCTCTGAAGCACCACAATTAATTGTTATGCGATATACGGGCAATCCAAAATCAAGTCAACGCCTTGGATTGGTAGGCAAGGGGTTGACTTATGATTCAGGTGGTTTGTCAATTAAACCAACAAATGGAATGGTGACCATGAAGGATGACATGTCAGGTGCTAGTGCAGTTATTGGGACAATGGGTGCAATCGCACAAATGAAATTACCAGTCAATGTAACGGCAGTTGTAGCGGCTTGCGAAAATATGATTTCTGGGCACAGTTATAAACCAGGTGACATTATCTCTTCTATGGCTGGAAAAAGTATTTTTATTGGAAACACAGATGCAGAAGGACGGTTGACGCTTGTGGATGCAGTGACCTATATCCAAAAACACGAAGAAGTTGATAAAGTTGTAGATATTGCAACTTTAACAGGCGCTGCTGTGGCCAGTCTTGGCACAGAAGCATCAGCAATTATTTCAACAGATGATACGTTTTATACATTGGTTGAGAAGGCGTTTGAAAAGGCTTTAGAAAATCAATGGCGACTTCCGATTTTCGATGCGTATCGTGAAAAATTAAAGCACGAAGAGGCAGACCTAAATAATTCTGCTGGGACACCAGGTGCAATTACTGCAGGATTGTTTATTGAGGCGTTTGTTGAAGACAAGCCATGGGTACATATAGATATAGCCGGAACAGCCTTTAAAGAAAAAGAGGATGGCATCTATTCTAAAGGTGGCACAGGCGCAGGTGTGCGTCCACTCTATTTTTTGGCTAAAAAACTAAGTAAATAATGAGGTGATCAAATGTTAAACAAGGATGTTGAAGTATTTAAGCAGGCAATTTTAAATGAAGTTGAAGGGTATGAGTTTTATAAGATGGCCGCTTATAATACAGAAGATGAAGCGGTTAAAAAAGAATTTATGAATTTGGCCAATGAAGAATTAAAGCATATTGATTGGTTGAAAGATGCTTTTATGAAATTGAGTGGCGATCCATCTGATTCGGTTGCTTTAGCTGAAATTGAATCGCCCCCAAGTCCTGAAATTTTCAAGTGGGAAAAGTTACAAATAAAAAATGCCAATCTTGCAGTTTCAGTTTTAGGAATCGGTATTGAAATGGAACGTGCATCGGTTGAATTTTATAAAAAGGCGATGGCAGATACGCCCTATGAAGCTGCTAAGCGGTTGTTTGATGTACTGGCAAAATGGGAACAGGTTCATTTGGAACAATTTTCAGCAGCTTACAACACACTTATGAAAGACTGGTGGTCAGAACAAAGTTTTGCACCTTTCTAAATAAATACTGACAACTTTAACCCCTGTGAGAAACGCGTTTCTTGCAGGGGTTAATTTTTGAAATCAATGGACAAGGATTGTAAAATATTTTAAAATTGTAATACATAGGAGGTGCGGATGATTGAAAAAGAAATAGAATTACACGCCCCTGTTTCAAAGTGGCTTGAAGAAAAGGGTTGTGACGTTCAAGCTGAAGTAAATTCAGTTGATTTAGTTGGGCTATTGGGCAATGAAGTTGTTGTAGCTGTTGAACTCAAAAAAAAGCTGAATTTAGAAGTTATCAATCAGGCTGTTGAACGTCAAAAATACGCAAGTTTAACTTACATTGCTGTTGAGCATGACTATAAATCAGTTGAAAGCAAACGGTTTAAAATGACCAAAAGTACATTAAGAAGATTGAAAATAGGACTCTTAACGGTGAACTTTAGGTCTGAAATTCCTGTGGTATATGAGCAAATCAAAGCTGAAGTGATGCCAGAAGATGGACAGTCCAAACGTGGACAAAAGTTGAAAAACCAATTGATTAAGGAATTTAGAGGTAGAAAATCTGGACATTTCAATAAAGGAGGCAGTGTTAAAACACAGGTGATGACTGCCTACAAAGAAACATGTCTTAAATTAGCTTGGATTATTCATCAAGAAGGTCAGATGTCAACAAAGGCCATTAGAAGTCAATTTCCGGATTTGAAGTCTTGCACGTCTTACTTAAATGCAAATCACTATAGATGGTTCCAACGGGTTGAACGCGGTGTTTATCGGTTAACTCAGACAGGTGAGGAGGCTTTGAATATGTACCCTTATGTCATTGAGTTTTTTGAAAGGCAGTTGAAAAGTGATGCAGACGTATAAATATAACCTCAATAGCATTCAAGAGCGAAAGATGCTGCTGATTGCACTTGTAGATGCAATACTTGCAGGCTTTTATCTTAAAATTTTTCCCTTTGATTACACCATTAATCTAGCTGTGGTGGTTTTGCCAATTTATTATTTTTTGGACAGACGTTTACACCCAGTTTTGACTGGCATTCATATTGCAGCAATTGGTCTTGTATTCCGTACCTTGGCAGGATTTTATTATTATGGAAGTTTCATCAATGCGTTTTGGGCAGATTTTAATTTTCTTTTTTTTGATTTGACCTATGGCATCGTTTTTACGTTGCTTTTTTACAATAAAAAGGCAAAAACACAATATACACTTTTTTTTGCAGCCTTAGCAAGTGATTTTTTAGGCAACGCCGCTGAATTTACTACTCGGTTTGGATTTGGTGAATACCTAAGTGGAGATGTCATGGCCACATTACTTGCAGTTGCATTGATTCGAGCTACGGTTGCTGTCTTGCTAATAGCCGCAATTCAGTATTACAATTCTTTTTTAAGGAAAGAGGAACATGATTTACGGTATCAAAAACAGATTGATATGATTTCTGAGTTAAAAGGGGAAATATTTTTCCTTAAAAATAATATGGCACATGTTGAGCAGGTTATGGATGAGGCATTCAGCCTATACCGAGAGTATGAGGACTTGGATTGCAATAGCCGTAAATATAAGGCTTTAAGTATTGCAAAAAATGTGCATGAGGTGAAAAAGAATTACTTTAGAGCAGTTGAGGGCATTGATGAAATCATAACAAGTGGACAGACTGAGATGGTTTTTGATCTAAGGGAAATTGTAAAAATGCTGCAGATGACTTTTGAGCGGTGGTTGGACAGGGAGCATATACCAATTTCACTTAAGGTCTCTCTACAGGGGACTGTCCAAGTAAAAACACACAGCATGTTAATGTCCATTCTTAAAAATCTCGTCGCAAATGCATTGGAATCTATTCGAGCAGATGGAGAAGTATCATTGCTCTATTATGCCAATGAATCCCATCACGTTTTTGTTGTAAAGGATTCTGGTGAGGGGATTGCGCAAGGGCAATTGGACTATATTTTTAATCCTGGGTATTCTACTAAATACGATGCTGATTCTGGGGATTCCAATAGAGGTGTGGGACTCACCATTGTTAAAGATATCGTTGAGAATTTCTACTGTGGTCAAATCAGTGTATCTGCTGCACCAACAAGTGGCAGTCAATTTGAAGTTAAAATTCCACTTGATAAATTATAGGAGGCAAAATGAAATTATACATCGTTGATGATGATGCAACTGTTATAAAAATGATTGAAGAAATTATTTTGGACAATGCTCTTGGTGAAATCGTTGGCATGAATACAAACAGCAAGCAGGCTCTTGAGGAAGTTAGACTCCTGAAACCAGATTTGGTATTGGTTGATTTGTTGATGCCTGAACTGGATGGGATAACATTTGTAGAGCAAATATCACAGACTTCCCCACACATTAAAAGCATTATGATCTCACAAGTAACTTCGAAAAAAATAGTGGGAGACGCTTATGAAAAAGGCATCACTTTTTTTGTTGGTAAGCCCATTAACAAAAAGGAATTAACACATGTAATTTTAAATGTAGCAGATCAAATTAAGTTGGAGTCCAGTATGATGCAAATAAAATCCTTATTGGAAAAAGGAAATACTGTTAGGTCATCTGGGGAACAATCGCTTGAAAATGATACACGTAAGTATAGGCTTTTTTTTTCAAAGTTGGGTATTTTGGGAGAATCAGGGTGTGATGATATTATCAAAATATGTGACTACCTAAAACAAAATATGGATCATGTGCATCAAGAAAGGTTAAATGAAATTACTGCAAAAGTATCAGACAATTCTAAGGCAATGGAGCAGAGGATAAGACGTACCATAAACAAAGGCATGTCCAATGTCGCCAGTCTTGGAATTGAAGACTACCTAAATGAGACTTTTGTGAAATTTTCGAATTCTTTATTTGATTTTGACCAAGTTAGATTGGAGATGGAATTCATTAGACGTAAAACAAATTCAGGGGGAAAAATCAACATTCGAAAGTTTATGGACAACTTATTGTTAATTATTGAAGAAATGTAATGTTATTTTGTAACAACATGTATTTTGATGAATTTTTGTGTAGTGGTTACATATAATTAACACATCGAGTGTTAGAAAATCACTCAAAAATAAAAAGGGGGATAAATATTTATGGAACAAAGAAAAGTTTCACCTGGTATTGCACTTATACCTGTCATTTTCTTGGTGGTAACATTAGCTTATTCGTTGAGATTCCTTGGTGCTGACCCGCACATTCCACTATTTACATCTGCAATCTTTGCAGCGTTGGTTGGAATCTTTGTGCTCAAAGTATCTTGGGCTGAAATTGAAGAAGGTATTGTAGACACGATTAAAATGTCAATGGGTGCCGTTATTATTCTTATGATTATCGGTATGGTTATAGGAACCTGGATTCTTTCAGGTATTGTACCAACTATGACCTAGATTCTACGTGCAATCTACTCATATAACCCTTTAAGCAAGTATTTATAATCGTTAAGCCAAAACCATTCTTTCACCCAATGGGTGAAAGAAAATTGCAGC
>NZ_JAFBDT010000011.1 GCF_016908355.1 Fusibacter tunisiensis
AAGGTTAAGGCTGTAGTGACCAGTAGCTTCAAGTCCCACTTTAATTTTATCTTTAGATACATTAGGGATGGCTTCTAATAAAGTATTGAATCCATTGAGAGTATTAGGGATGGTGAAAACATCCTTGATGACTTCACCGTCAGAATTAACGATAAAGCAGTCGTGCTTATCTTTGGCAACATCAATGCCAATATAAATCATAAAATCACATCCTTTTTAAAAAGTTGGCTGTGGTTCCACATGGTTCTATGTTATGTATCCTTGCCCTAGATCAAACGTCAAAGCGTTATCTAACTTATCAACAAAAAAACATAGATATGTGGTTGGAGCCTCAAAGAAACAGTCAAGCTGTAGGTGATGAAACCAATCCACAACACTATGTTAATTATATCGTATAAGAAAGGATAATGACCGTAACTTGACTACGAGTTCATTATACAAGGTGATTGATATGGATTTTAGACAACTGGAGGCATTTATAAATGTCGCCAAATATAAAAATTTTTCAAAAGCAGGTAAAGCCCTTTATCTTTCCCAACCCACCATCAGTTTGCACATTGCAAACCTAGAAAAGGAGCTTTCAGTCTCACTCTTTGATCGAACTTCAAAAGAGGTCAATCTCACACCTGTTGGCAAAGAATTTCTGACTTATGCTTTAGATATGATTAACACCAAAAATAAAGCCTTGCATCACTTGGTCAATGCGGAAAGTGCAATTCAAGGAAGCATTCAAATTTCCACTTCAACAACCCCCAGTATCGTCGTCCTACCTGCCGCTTTAAAAGCTTTTAGGCAAAGGCACCCTGATGTTCGATTCGTCATTGAGGAAAAAAGTTCCACATTAATCCTTGAAGATGTCTGTTCCCATACTTCTGATATTGGAATTGTAGGGATGAAAGTGGAAAATGACCGTTTTCATGCAACCCATCTCTATGATGATGAAATTGTTTTCATAAGCGCAAAAAACGCCCCACTTAAGGGCGTTGTAGACATACTCGAAGCGTCAAAATACAATATGATTGGACGTACTGAAAAATCAGGAACACGTTTGGATCTTGAACGCACAATGGTAGAGCAAGGTATGGATACTTCACTTCTTGACAACATACTTGAAGTGGACAACATGAATCTTATTTTTAAATTGGTTTCAGAAAACGTAGGCTTTTCCTATACCTCAAAAAGCATATATAACTGTTATAAGGACATCCTGCCAATTCAAACATTTGAAATCAAGGGGCTCAAACTCATTCGCGAGATTTATTTGCTCACAAGTAAAAAAAGAACCCAATCTCCTGCAGTGGATGATTTCGTCAATTTGTTGAAGGCAATGGAAATGCCTAACTGTTAGCCTTCCATAATCTTCATTAAAACTTTTCTTTTCCTTGGTCCTGCAAACTCGCACAAGAATATGGATTGAAACATTCCAAGTTCCAATCTGCCATCGTCAATGATAACTGTAAGTGAATTGCCAAAGAGAGCGGATTTCACATTTGCAGCGCTATTGCCTTCTATGTGTGTATATTTGCCTTCTTGAGGCACCAATTCATCCATCTCAACAAGGACATCATTTTTAACGCCAGCATCATAGTTTTTATTCAACGTTACAGCTGCCGTGGTATGTGGGACAGTGACAACTACAACGCCGTGCAATACACCACTTTGAGTCACAAAATCTTTAACCTGTTTTAGGACTTCAATCATTTCACTTTGTTTTGAAGTCTTAATTTCTATAGATTTAAACATAAGCCCACCTCCAATACTGTGATTACTTATCTCATATATACAGCATTGAGGGTGGGCTTAAACAATTTGTTTCGTGTTCTTATAACGGAATCTCTCCTGATTCTATCCTGCGAACAAGCGCTTCCACTTTATCTCGGATAAGATCTCGCGTATGACGATAGCCTTCAATCGGGCCACCAGAAGGATCATCCAGTCCCCAATCTTCCGTATGTTTATTAGGTACATAGGGACACACCACATTACAACCCATTGTAATCAATATATCCAGTTCTTCTGGAATATCACTTAACAGCTTGGGAAAATGCCCGCTCATATCAATGCCAGCCTCCTCCATTACTGCCACTGCTAAGGGCTTAACCTCAGGATAGGTTTCGGTTCCTGCTGAATAAGCCTCTAACACTTCCTGACCTATTGCTTTGGCCCAGCCTTCAGCCATTTGACTCCTACAAGAATTATGCACACACACAAATGCGACTTTCGCTTTCATAAAAACCTCCTATTTTAATCTATTCAAACCATCCTCGTGTTCTGTTTGCAACCTTTACAAGGGTTAGCATAACAGGAACTTCTACCAAAACCCCTACAACTGTTGCTAGGGCGGCCCCTGAATTTAGACCAAAAAGTGCTATCGCAACAGCAACTGCAAGTTCAAAGAAATTACTGGCACCAATTAAAGCCGCTGGCGCCGCAATCTCATGTTTTAATTTCCATGCTTTTGACCAAAAATCAACCAATTTGTTACACAAGTTACTGTTAACCCTTTTGGTTTTCGCGTTGCCCGCATGATACTTGAAAAATCCACCTTTAACATCATTGGGAAGATCATTAACCAAATGAGAATTGCAACGGGTATTGACACTCTCGCATACTCAAAAGTACTCAAAAATTCTGGAATTGCTGGCAGGTATTCTCCAATGAGCACACCAGCAACAATGCATAAAGCCACCCATAAAGTGAGATACCTTTCAAAGACACTCATTTCTTCTTTTACAGTTAAATCTTTTATTTTATCCATCGCTAGCTCCTTTAAAATTAAGTGATAATATTTTTAGGACACCCTCTTTATCCGTTGTAATATTCTGACATGTCAATGCTTCTTTTTGGTAAACTGAAAGTCGCCTCAGATCTTCTTGATAGACAGGTTCTTTCGTAAATTCACCCTCCAAATAAGCAATCAAGCCAGCATGTCTTTTTACAAAAGATTTTGAAATAGAATAATGTATCCACTGCGCCTCTTTATCAGAATCTAGGGCATGTATAGCCTTTAATTTAGATAAATGCCGCGACACATTAGACTGTGTCATCTCTAAAATCACTTCCAACTCACACACACACACAGATTGATGCATCATCACATGTAACAAACGCAACCGGTTTAAGTCGCCAAGTGTTTTAAACAAATCAACCATAAAGCCTCCTATATGAGTATATTCGAATTCACTCATATATAATACCTTTCTCTTTAATCTTGGTCAATACTTTCCCATAAACTTTTTATACTGATTTATAAACAATTTATAAAAGCTCTTGTTTACCAGCTTTGCTTCTTTTATACTTTGGGTGTTCATACGGAAATTATATTGAATTTAGGAGGCATAAAATGAGTTTTGAAAAAGTAAAAGCACTATTGGTGGATGAATTGGATTTGGATGAAAATGAAGTAACCCTAGAGAGTGGCCTTAAAGAGGATCTCGGTGCAGACTCTTTAGATATGGTCGATCTTATTATGTCAATTGAAGACACTTTTGAAATTAAAGTTGACGAAAGCGATGCATCAACCATTAAAACTGTAGGCGACATTGTCAAGTATATTGAAAATAAAGCATCATAATTATTCGAAAATCCAGGACTTCGGTCATGGATTTTCTTGCATCATAAGAGAAAATAAACTTTTTATAAACAGATGGAGGCACCCATGAAAACTCAACTGACAAATCTTTTGTCAATCGAATATCCCATCATTCAGGGCGGTATGGCCTGGATATCAGATGCAGAACTTGCTTCTGCGGTTTCAAATGCGGGTGGATTGGGGGTCATAGCGGGCGGCAATGCTGAAAAAGCTTTGATTAAAAATCAAATTGATCTCATGAAATCCAAAACAAATAAACCTTACGCCTTAAACATCATGCTCCTGAGTCCCCATGCAGAAGACCTCGTAGACCTGGCAATTGAAGAACGGGTTCCTGTGGTCATTACAGGCGCTGGTAGTCCCGGAAAGCACATGGAGAGATTTCTATCTGCAGGCATTAAAGTGATTCCCGTTGTACCGACAGTTGCACTTGCCAAACGTATGGTTCAACTGGGTGCATCTGCGATAATTGCAGAAGGCACAGAAGCTGGCGGGCATGTGGGTGAACTCACGACTATGACACTTGTGCCACAAGTCGCAGACGCTGTCTCAGTACCTGTTATTGCTGCAGGTGGTATTGCAGATGGTAGAGGTGCTGCAGCCGCTTTTTTACTCGGTGCAGAAGGCATACAAGTTGGTACCCGTTTTTTGGTGGCAAAGGAGTGCAACATACACCCTGCCTACAAGGAAATGATTTTAAAAGCCAAAGACACTTCAACTGTTGTAACTGGCAGGAGTACTGGTCATCCTGTCAGAATTCTCAAAAACAAACTCTACCGTCACTATATGGCGCTTGAAAAAAATGGCGCTTCCCCAGAGGAAATTGAGGCATTGGGGGCAGGCGCCCTGCGAAAAGCGGCTGTTTTGGGCGATATGGCCTGGGGATCGGTTATGGCAGGTCAAATTGCGGGTCTGGTACAAACTGAAGCCTCAGCGAAAGAAATTATCGAAGACATATTCACACACATGACCACTGTAATGAGGAGGAAACTATGAAAATAGGTTATATTTTTGCTGGACAAGGTTCTCAAAAACCTGGAATGGGTAAAGATTTTTACGATTCTTTCGATGCATCAAAATCCATTTACGATCGTGCAAATCTTGCTTTAGGTATAGACTTAAAGCGAATTTGTTTCGAAGGCACATTGGAAGCGCTTTCCATGACTGAAGTGACCCAGCCAGCTATACTTACAACTTCCATTGCCATGCTTAGAGCATTTGAATCTTTGACATCCGTTAACCCAGTTGCTGCTTCTGGTTTGTCCCTTGGCGAATACAGCGCTCATGTGGCATCAGGCTCTCTATCCTTTGAAGAAGCCGTTAAACTGGTTCGCAAAAGGGGCCTCTTTATGCAAGAAGCTGTTCCTGCAGGAATTGGTGGCCTTACTGCCATAACAGGATTAAACCCCATACATTATGAAGACTTAATCACAGAGGCATCTAAACACGGAAAAGTTGAAATCTCAAATATCAATTCTCCAAAGCAAATTGTTATTGGTGGTATGCATGCTGGCCTTAAACACGCAGGCGAAGTTGCACTTAAGTTAGGCGCAAAGCGCGTGACCCCACTTTCTGTAAGCGCCCCATTTCATACATCCATGTTAAAAAATGCCGAATTAAAATTGGAGACAGCGCTTAAAGACATTCACTTTGACGAAATGAAACTCCCTGTCGTTACAAATATCAATGGTCGACTTATCACATCCGAGCACTTGATTCCAGAATATCTTTCCAAGCAAGTTACTTCAACAGTTGAATGGGTTAAATGTATTGAATCCATGAAGGCTCTAGGGATTGATACCTTAATTGAATTTGGTCCCGGTTCTGCGCTTGGTGGATTTGTCGCAAAAATAGACCGATCCATTAAAGTGCTCTCCATTGACTCTATAGAATCACTCTATAAAGCAATTGAAATAATTGAAGATAATAAACCTATGGTAAAAGCCATATAGAATAGGAGCCATATATGAAAACCGCTATCGTTACAGGGGCAACACGGGGCATTGGAAAAGTCATTGCCCGCCACTTATCTGACGCAGGTTACAATCTTGTCCTTAATTACAGGACGCCCTCAGATTCACTCACTCAATTCGCTGAAACTTTAAAAACAAAAGTTCTTTTTGTTCAAGGCGATGTGAGTGACTACAACGCTGCTGAAGACCTTGTGAAAAAAGCAATTGATACATTTGGTCAAGTCGATCTTCTTGTGAACAATGCTGGCATCACCAAAGACAATCTCATCATTAGAATGTCCGAAGCTGAATTTGATTCAGTTATACAAACCAATCTCAAAGGCTCTTTTAACTGCTTAAGACACGTCGCACGTAATATGATGAAACAACGGTCAGGAAGAATCATCAACATTTCATCCGTTGTAGGACTAAAAGGCAATATTGGTCAAGCAAATTACGCAGCTTCTAAAGCAGGTGTAATTGGACTTACCAAAACCGCCGCTCGAGAGCTTGCACCTCGGGGTGTAACCGTAAACGCTATTGCACCTGGATTTATCAAAACTGATATGACAGACGCACTGAGTGAGAATGCAAAAAAAGCAGCTCTGTCACAGATTCCTCTCGGATCTTTTGGCTCAGCTGAAGATGTATCAAACTTAGTTTTATTTTTAGCATCGGATCAATCCGCCTATATTACTGGGCAGATTATTCAAGTTGATGGCGGAATGGCCATATAAAACAAACCAATGGAGGTTCAAAATATGACTAAACGAATTGTTGTAACTGGAATCGGGCTTGTTACACCTATTGGAACAGGTGTTAAACCCTTTTGGGAAAATATAAAATCAGGCACTTGTGGTATGTCCCTGATTGAGTCTTTTGACACCACGAATTATAAAGTTAAAGTTGCCGGCGAAATTAAAGATTTCGATCCCACACAATGGATCGGGAAAAAAGAAGCCAAACGAATGGATCGATTCACCCAATTTTCAATTGCCGCTTCTAGACTTGCTGTTGAGGATGCTTCTCTAGAAATTACCCAGGACAACGCAGACCGTATCGGCGTTTATATGGGATGTGGTATCGGTGGACTTGATACCATACAAGATTCCTCTCATAAAATGTTTTCAAAAGGCGCTGACAGAATTTCTCCATTTTTTATCCCAATGTCAATTTCCAATATGGCTGCTGGTAATGTCTCTATAGATTTGGGCATAAAAGGCTCCTGCTTAACGTATAATACAGCTTGTGCGTCTAGTGCAAGTGCCATTGGAGAGGCCCTTAAAGATTTAAGGTGTGGCATTCATGATGTCATGTTGGCCGGTGGTACTGAAGCCTCAATTACACCACTGGGAATTGGTGGGTTTCAGGCCATGACTGCACTTTGTGAGTCGTCCGATCCAATGCGTGCCTCAATTCCATTTGACAAAGATAGAAGTGGTTTCGTTATGGCGGAAGGTGCTGCAATGCTAGTGCTTGAGACTTTAGATCACGCTTTATCAAGAGGTGCTAAGATCTATGCTGAACTTTTGGGCTATGGTGCCACAAGTGATGCGCACCATATTACAACTCCAGCACCTGGTGGTGAAGGCGGTTCACGTGCTATGAAGGCAGCATTAAGAGATGCAGGCTTAACACCTGAGGATATTGGATACATTAACGCGCACGGTACCAGTACACCCTATAACGATATTTTTGAAACAGCCGCGATTAAATCAGCATTTGGTCCGTATGCTTACAAAGTTCCAGTTTCCTCAACAAAATCCATGACCGGACATCTTCTTGGCGCAGCCGGAGGCGTTGAGTCAGCGGTCTGTGCTTTGGCATTACAAAACGGGTTCATACCCGCAACAATCAACTTCAACGAAGCAGATCCTGAGTGTGATCTAGACTATGTTCCAAACCTTGGACGCGAAGCAAATATAAGTTACGCGCTCACAAACTCCCTAGGTTTCGGGGGGCACAATGCCACATTAATTTTCGGGAAATATCCCCTAGGAGATGCGCTATGATTGACAGCAACACCATCCAAAAAATCCTGCCACACAGATACCCTTTTGTTCTCGTAGACCGTATTACGGACATTGAGAACGAAACCACCATTGTAGGGATAAAAAATGTTACGATAAATGAACCTTTTTTCCAGGGCCACTTCCCTACAGAACATGTGATGCCAGGTGTCTTAATTATAGAAGCATTGGCCCAGACCGGCGCCATATTATTGCTCAAAAAAGAAGAAAATTCAGGGAAAATCGCGTATTTTGCAGGTGTTGACAAGTGTAAATTTAGACGAAAAGTTATCCCAGGAGATTCCCTTCAATTAAGAGTAGAACTTATCAAACACAGACATAATTTTGGTGTTGCCAAGGGGTATGCCAAGGTCAATGATGAGATTGTCTGTGAAGCAGAATTATCATTCTATATCAATTCTTAATCTTCCTTAATCTATTGGCCTCACATCTGTGAGTGCCCTTTTTTTATTTTTGTGATATACTCATTTGATAAAGACAAGTAGGAGAACTAAAATGGATACCATTAAAACCTATCAGAAAATCGTCATTAAAATCGGGTCTTCTTCTCTAACACATGACAGCGGATTAATTGATCTATGGAAAATGGAACAACTTGTTAAGCAAATTGCCAACCTTTACAACTCAGGTCGCGATATTATCATCGTGTCTTCAGGTGCAATTGCTGCAGGGATGGGAAAATTAAAATTTGCCAACAGACCGCTTGAAATCTCAGAAAAACAAGCTGCCGCTGCGATAGGTCAAAGCGTTCTAATGCACATGTACGACAAATTCTTTTCAGAATTTGGCCTTACTGTCGCTCAAATCTTACTTACAAAAGATGATATGGCTTCAGACAAGAGACGGTCACATTGTATCCATGCGTTGGATCGTCTTATTGAACATCGCATTATTCCCATCGTCAATGAGAATGATGTGGTTGCTGTTGATGAAATTAAAGTTGGAGACAACGACACGCTTTCAGCTGAAGTTTGCGTCATGGCTGATTTTGATTTGCTTGTTATTCTATCCGACATTGATGGTGTCTACACCAAAGACCCAAATCGTCATCCTGATGCCAGATTGATCCCTTCTATTGGCTCCCTTCAAGCGCTTAATGAGATTACTGCCAGTGATACCAGTTCAACAGTTGGGACTGGGGGGATGATTACAAAATTTAATGCCGCAAAAATTCTACACACCTTCAATAAGGACATGCTTATTGTAAATGCAAGTACAAAAAATATTCTAAACCAGTGTTTTGATGGCGTTGCAACAGGGACTGTTTTTAAATTTTCTAGTCATAAAGAGGGGTAAAGCTATGAATCAGTATATAGATATAAATGAATTGGGCCGCAATGCAAAATCTGCTTCAAGAAAATTAAGCATCCTTTCAGAAACTGAAAAAAACGCCTTATTAAGTGCTATACATAATGCACTCCTTGAAAACAAGCATAAAATACTTGAGGCCAATGAACGCGACCTAGATCGAGCCAAGTCAATTGGCTTAAGCGCCGCGCTTCTTGAGCGATTGGAACTTAATACACTTAAGTTTAACGACATGCTAAGTGGTTTAAAACAAGTTATTGAACTCAAAGATCCCATCGGTGCCTCTGATGGGTCTTGGATCAATACAGATGGCCTAGAAATCTCATCCAAACGCGTTCCCCTTGGTGTAATTGGTATTATTTATGAATCAAGACCAAATGTGACTATTGATGCCACGGCTCTGTGCCTTAAAACTGGTAATGCAGTCATTTTAAAAGGCGGATCAGATGCACTTGAAACCAATATGGCTATGATGAAAGCCATCCGATCGGCCATATCCTTTACAAATATACCTGAAGGATGTGTCCAACTTGTGGAATCAACAGATAGGGCACTGGTAAAAGATTTGCTGGAGGCTACAGAGTATATTGACTGCATTATTCCAAGAGGGGGCGCGGGTCTAATCCAATTTGTTGTCCACAACTCTAAGGTGCCCGTCATTGAAACAGGGGCTGGTAACTGTCACATCTATGTAGATGCAGAGTATTCCGTGGAATCTGCCATTGACATTATTGAAAACGCAAAAATTCAACGCCCAGGTGCCTGTAATGCAGTAGAAACGGTTCTGATACACAAGCAGATCGCACCTAAACTTGTCCCTGCCTTAGTTCAGCGGTTAAGAAATCAAAAGGTAACCTTGGCCCTCTGTAAAGAGGCGATGCCTCTTATTGACCCACCTCAATCTGGCGTTCATCTTGCCACTGAACGCGATTGGTGCACTGAATATTTAGACTATAAACTGGCTGTAAAATTGGTTGATTCAATGGATGCCGCTATATCTCATATTGACACTTATTCTACAGGACATTCAGAATCAATCCTTACGCATTCGTATGAGAATTCTCGTCGTTTCACGCATGAAGTGGATAGTGCTGCTGTATATGTAAATGCGTCCACGCGTTTTACAGATGGCTATGTGTTCGGATTTGGCGCTGAAATCGGAATAAGCACACAAAAATTGCACGCGCGTGGCCCAATGGGCTTACATGCACTCACAACTACAAAATTTATCATATTGGGCAAAAATCATACCCGTCAATAATCAAGAATGTGTTGCATTTATATACATGACATTTTATAATGAATATAGGAGCGTGATAATCATGAAGAACAACAACAAAAAAATCAAGAACATTATCAAGCAGGTCATGATTTTTAATGATTTTTATGAGGAAGTCATTCAAAGTAGTCTCATTAAAAATCAAAATCAAGCCGTCAGTAAATTGGAGTTCAGATTATTGCACACAGTTTATCGTCATAAGAAATTGATGATTTCTGAAATTGCAGATTTGCTAAACATTTCATTGCCAAACTGCAGCCGATATGTAAAAACTGCCATTGAAGATGGCTATATTAAAAAGCAAATCGACTCAGATGACAAACGCGTTTATTATGTGACATTAACAGATAAAGGGGTTAACATTGTAGAATCCACCTTGTCTGGGTTTACAGATGAAATGAGCCAGCAGTTTAACGGTTTGGATTTGACAAGCCTTGATAGACTGAATCAAAGTTTTTGTGACTTAAACTCTGCAATTCAAGACACCATTAAGCCGACACATTCAAAAAGACACTAAGCTGATCGTGACCCCTGTTCCTTTTGGAACAGGGTTTTTTTATTGACTTTTCTAGCGGAAAGTCTTAAAATAGACCTATCATATGAATAGATGTTCATGTGTTCAATCTTTAAAATAAAGGAGTACCTTATGGATTCTCATAACTTTTGCAACTGTACAGTCATTCATGAAGAAATTGTAACTGCTGTTAAAGAACACCTCTTACCTGATGATACAGCGAAAAGTACTGCTGCCTTGTTCAGAGTACTTGGTGACCCAACACGCGTTCGAATTCTTCAACTCCTATCTCTAAAAGAAATGTGCGTGTGTGATATTTCTGCCGCTTTAGACATGTCACAGTCCTCCATCTCTCACCAATTAAACACACTTAGAACAAACAGATTGGTTCGAAATCGTAAAGCTGGAAAAGTGGTTTATTACGCTCTGGATGATCAGCATGTCTTAAACATTTTAAATCAAGGCATTGACCATATTTCACATAAAGGAGACCCATCATGGTAAAAACACATTTAAAACTTGACGGTTTGGGGTGTGCAAACTGTGCTGCAAAAATTGAAAACAGATCAAAAGATATCGAAGGTGTTGAAAACCTTGTTTTGGATTTTGCCAGATCAAAAATCACCTTTACAAGTATGCCCAGTTCTTCAGAAACTGTTATAAAACAAATTGAAGATATCGTTCATGATTTAGAACCCGATGTAAGAGTGGAAAAAATCACTCTAAACACATCTAAAGTTAATGGCTATAGGCACAACAAGAAGGAACTTATACGTCTAGTAACTTCACTTGGATTATTAATCATGGCATTCATTGTGCCTTGGTCTATCCTGAAAATTCTTCTGTTTATGACAGCTTATTTATTGTCTGGATACAAGGTACTCGCCAAATCTTTGCGCAATATTAGAAACAGAGATATTTTTGACGAGAACTTTTTAATGGCTTTAGCAACATTTGGTGCCATTGCAATTGGGGAATATCCAGAAGCTGTAGCCGTCATGATTTTTTACGAAATTGGCGAATACTTCCAAGATTTAGCCATTAATCGATCAAAATCGACCATCAGCTCACTTCTAGATATTAGGCCAGATACTGCAACTGTAAAAAGAGATGGTATTTGGCAAACAGTATCTCCTGAAATGGTTTTGATTGGGGAAACAATTTTAGTTAAACCCGGTGAACGTATCCCTCTTGATGGCATTATTAGAAAAGGATCTGCCGACATAGACACTTCTGCACTTACAGGCGAATCCCTTCCTGTTCACGTGTCAAAAGATGCTAACGTTCTGAGCGGTTCCGTCGTAAAAAATGCCATACTTGAAATCCAAACAACTACCTTGTTTCGAGAATCAACTGTCGCTAAAATTCTAGATTTAGTTGAGAATGCAACGCAACACAAAGCACCTACTGAAAATTTTATCACAAAATTTGCCCGTTACTATACACCCATTGTCGTATTTTTAGCAATTGGACTTGCCCTTATCCCACCTTTTCTTTTACAGATAGGTACGTTCAGCACTTGGCTTTATCGTAGCCTTATATTTTTGGTGATTTCTTGCCCATGTGCACTTGTGGTTTCAGTCCCATTAGGCTTTTTTAGTGGCCTTGGAAATGCATCCAGTCATGGCATTCTTGTTAAAGGAAGCAATTATCTAGAGGCTTTAAATGGGGTGGACACTGTTGTTTTCGATAAAACAGGAACCCTTACTGAAGGGCGCTTTGAAGTGGCCTCTGTAATGCCTGCCCCAACCATCAGTAAAGAAACCCTACTTGAATATGCTGTTTCAGCAGAACAGGGGTCTAATCATCCCATTGCAAAATCCATCGTCGCATATGGTAAAGCCTATCTTAGTCACACAGATCATGTAAGTTATCATGAAATCAGTGGCAAGGGCGTTCTTTTAAATCTAAACAGTGAGACTGTCCTTGCGGGCAATCGCATCCTTCTTAAGGAACATGGTATTGATGTGCCACACATTGAATCCCCATATACGGTTGTATATGTTGCTAAAAACAAAACTTATCTCGGTGCAATTGATATCCGTGATGCCCTAAAACCAGATGCGGGTTACACCATTCAAGCGCTTAATAAACTCGGTAAAAAAACAATCCTATTGACCGGAGATCGAGATATAACTGCGCAAGCTGTCAGTTCAACACTTAATATCAATGAAACCCACAGCCAGTTGCTTCCAGAAGAAAAATATACGATTGTCCAAAATCTTATCAGCCAAGGCCATAAGGTTGCTTTTTTAGGTGATGGCATCAATGATGCCCCTGTATTAGCCGGAGCCACTGTTGGCATATCCATGGGGTCCATCGGTAGTGATGCTGCAATCGAGGCTTCTGATATCGTTTTCATGACAGACGAGCCTTCCAAAATTGTGCATGCGATGCAGATTGCCGCAAAAACCAAATTTATCGTCAAACAAAACATTGTATTTGCTTTGTCCACAAAAATAATTATTATGGGGTTGGGAATCGTTGGCCTTAGTTCTATGTGGATGGCAATTTTTGCAGATGTTGGCGTTGCATTACTCGCTGTATTAAACGCCGTTAGAATCTTGCACTACGTCCCAAAACTAGAACGTTAACAATCGTTTTAAAAAGAGCAATGCTTAGACATTGTTCTTTTTTTTATTAATATTTTAAACCATTGTCATAGGATTAATGTGAAAAAAAATATATATAAAAATCAGATAAAGACTAGTATTTCCAAATTTTTGTGCTATAATTGTACATGTGTAAAAAATAGTATTGGTATACTTTAAGGTTAATATTTTAAGTATATTCAAGGGCATATTTTTGATTCTTTTTTATGAGGAGGCGCCTAGTGAAAGGGTACAAAAAAATAAAGTTACATGGGTTCAACAACCTAACAAAAACATTGAGTTTTAATATTTATGACATTTGCTATACAAGATCGGCTGAGGATCGACAAAAATATATTGAATACATTGATGAGCAATATAATTCTGAAAGACTTACTAAAATTCTTGAGGATGTCACTCGGATGATTGGGGCTCATGTTTTAAATGTTGCCAAACAAGACTACGACCCACAAGGTGCCAGCGTAACAATTCTCATATCAGAAGAAGAAGTACCAGATGCAGCAGTGGATCCATCCTGCAACAAAGGACTCTTGGTCAACGTGCCACAGCATGTGGTCGGCCACTTAGATAAAAGTCATTTAACCGTTCACACGTATCCAGAATACCACCCTGATAATGGCATCAGCACATTTAGAGTGGATATTGACGTGTCAACTTGTGGTCAAATATCCCCCCTAAAAGCTCTGAATTATCTAATTGACAGTTTTGACTCAGACATCATCACTGCTGATTACAGGGTTAGAGGGTTTACAAGAGCTGCATCAGGACAAAAATTGTTTATCGACCACAATATCAATTCCATTCAAAACTATATTGCCAAACGCACACTTAATAAATATCAGTTGATTGATGTCAACGTTTATCAAGAAAATATTTTTCATACGAAAATGCTCTTAAAAGATTTCGATCTGGACAATTATCTTTTTGCTGTTTCTAAAGAAGATTTAACACCCAAAGAACAACGTGAAATTATATCAAAACTCAAAAAAGAAATGGGTGAAATATTTTACGGCAGAAATATGAGTCGAATTTAACAGACTGGAGGCAGAAATGCTCGATCAAAATAAAACACCGGTATTCACTGCCATGAAGGCATACCGGGAACGAAATGTTATTCCTTTTGACGTCCCTGGCCACAAACATGGCAGGGGGCTTTCTGAATATAAAGCTTACTTTGGCGATGCCATGCTTGAATTGGATGTAAATTCAATGAAGCCTCTTGATTTCCTAGGAAATCCCACCTCGGTTATTCAAGAAGCGGAGACTTTACTCGCCGAAGCTTTTGGTGCAGATCGAGGTTACTTCATAGTCAACGGGACCTCTTTTGCAGTTCAAACCATGATTATGGCAACCGTAACCACTGGAGATAAAATCATTTTACCTAGAAATGTCCATAAGTCTGCGATTAACGCTCTAATTCTCAGTGGCGCCCACCCTGTTTTTATGGAACCCGAATTGGATTCTGAAATGGGGGTTTCCCACAATATAACTTTGGATTCTCTTAAAAAAGCCTATACAGCACACCCAGATTCAAAAGCAGTTCTTATAATCAATCCAACGTATTATGGTGCCGTAAGCGACTTAAAAACCATTGTTGATTTTTGTCACACACACAATATGTTCGCTCTCGTTGACGAGGCCCACGGAACGCACTTTCATTTTAATGAAAAGTTTCCACTAAGCGGCATGCAAGCAGGCGCCGACATGTCCGCTGTCAGCCTTCATAAAACTGGCGGTTCATTGACTCAAAGCTCAGCACTTTTACTTAAAGAAACGCGTCTAGATGGAAACTACGTTCGTAAGGTTATTAATTTAATGCAAACCACATCTCCATCTTATCTTTTGATTGGGTCCTTGGATGTGGCACGCAAGCAACTTGCGCTACACGGCCATGATATGCTAAATCATATCCTCTCCGTTGCAGATTATGCTCGAAACGCCATCAATGCTATTCCTGGTTGCTATGCAATCGGAAAAGAATCCATTGGCAGACCTGGTATATTTCACTTTGACCCAACAAAACTTAGTGTAACAACGCGTAATATGGGGCTAAATGGTATGGAACTGTATGACCTCTTAAGGGATTCGTACAACATTCAAATGGAAACAGGTGATGTTTACAATTCACTTGCCATTTTAAGCCTTGGCGATGATTTTGACCACGTCGATGCACTAATCGCTGCTTTAAAAGATATTTCACAAAAACATCAAAATTCTCGTATAGATTATCCTAAAATTGATTTGCATTTTCCTGAAGTGGTATTAACCCCAAGAGAGGCTTTTTACGCAGAAAAGGAAACCATCCCACTTGATGAAACACTCGGCCGAATCAGCGCTGAGTCTTTAATGAGTTATCCACCAGGGATTCCTGTAATCAGTTATGGGGAACGTATAAACGCGTCCGTTATTGAACAGATTAAACTTTTTAAGACATCACACGGTATTTTAACCGGCATGGAAGACCCTAAAGCCAATACAATCAAAGTTGTTAAATAACAAAGGAGGTTCTCATGGAACTATGGTACACCGAAAAACACACAGATACAGTTGATTTTTCAATTAAAGTTAAAAAGCATTTTTATTCAGAACAAAGTCCTTTTCAACACATAGATTTTTTTGAATCCGAAGAATTCGGAACGTTTTTCACCTTAGATGGGCTTATGATGGTTAATGAAAAAGATGAGTTTGTCTATCATGATATGATTACACACGTTGCAATGGCAACAAATCCAGATATAAAAAGAGTCCTAGTAATCGGTGGTGGTGATGGTGGCACTGTTCGTGAACTCACAAGATACCCACACATTGAAGAAATCCACATGGTTGAAATTGATGAAATGGTGGTCCGTGCCTGTCAGTCCTATCTCCCAATTACGGCTTCAAAACTCGACGATCCAAGAGTCACCTTATTTTTTGAAGATGGGTTGAAGTTCATTCATGGCAAAGAAAACGTATATGATTTGATTCTCGTAGATTCAACAGATCCGATTGGGCCTGGCGAAGGTCTGTTTTCTGAAGCCTTTTACACCGATTGTTACACAGCACTTTCCGAAAACGGAATTTTAATCAATCAACATGAAAGTCCATATTACCCATCCTACGCACATGAAATGAAACGGTCTCATACTAAAATAAAAAAGATATTCCCAATTTCTAAGGTTTATCAATTCCATATGCCGACTTATCCATCTGGACATTGGCTGTTTGGCTTTGCATCCAAAAAACTAGACCCTGTGACAGACCACAAACCAGAAAAATGGGAATCATTTGGTCTTGATACACGCTATTACAACAGCGACCTTCACAAAGCCTGTTTTGCACTTCCAACTTTTGTGAAGCGTTTACTGGAGGAATAAAATGAACATGACTTCCAACATTCACACTTTTATTGGCTGTGATGCAAGTTTTAAAGAGGCAGATCTGGTTATTTTCGGAGCGCCTTTTGACGCGACAACTTCATTTAGACCTGGAACCCGATTTGCAGCAGATTATATTCGAATGGACTCCTACGGACTGGAAACTTATAGTCCTTATATGGATTTAGATTTAGACGATTATAAACTTACAGATATCGGCAACCTAGATCTCCCGTTTGGAAATGCAGAAAAAATGGTTCAAATGGTTGAAGAAACCGGTTCAAACATTCTCCAAGCGGGTAAGAAATCCTTTTTAATTGGTGGCGAGCACCTTGTTTCTTTAGGGCAAATAAAAGCCGCATTCAAGGCTTATCCCAACATGATACTGTTGCATTTTGATGCACATGCAGATTTAAGGTCAGATTACATGGGCGAATCCCTTTCTCATGCTTCTGTAATCAGGCGGGCATGGGATTTTCTTGGCGACTCGCGTATCTTTCAATTTTGTATCAGATCAGGTGAACGCAGTGAATTTGAATGGGCAAAAGCACACACGCATCTGGAAAAATTCAATTTTGACAGTCTTGAGTCGACCCTGTCCAAAATTGGAAACGCACTTCCAGTTTATGTTACCATTGATTTGGATGTGTTTGACCCTTCCATATTCCCGGGAACTGGAACTCCAGAGCCTGGTGGCATTTTTTTTAATGACATGATCAAAATTCTAAACCTCTTAAAGCCACTTAATATTGTGGCAGCAGATGTTGTCGAGCTCTCTCCCCACTATGATTCATCGGGCATTAGCACAGCTCTTGCCTGCAAAGTGATTCGGGAACTCATGCTAACAATGCTGGATTCATAGGGTAAATATAAAGCCCCTGTCTTCTCAACGTATCAAGTTGCATACGTTAGAAAACAGGGGTTTTTCATGCTTTTTCTATTGCATCAAAATCTACTTTTCGAACAATTTTAAAACCAACGATTGCCACAAAGTAAACTAGGGCTGCAAGACCAACAGATATCAATAAATTTAACCGCATAGGTAAAAAGAGTGTCAATCTGGAAAACAGAAGTTTGGCAAAAATCATCATAATACTATTCGCAAACAAAGTTAAGCCAACTTTTTGATAAAACAATTTTCCTGGTTTCGAGAGTTTAAATACATATGCGGTATTCAGAAGAGCTGCAACCCCATAAGCAAGTAAAGTCGAGTAAGCCGCGCCATCAATATTTACAGCTGGAATCCCAATTAAAACATAGGCTGTAACCACTTTAACAACCGCGCCTACAAAGAGATTTTGAACAGGTTTATTATACGCATTCATTCCTTGCAAAATACTTGTTGTTGCTAAATACAGGGATAAAAAAACAATAGACCCACCCAAAATTGTGAGTACGCTCGCTGCATCTGTTGCAACACTTTCCTTTGATGGATAGAAAAATAAGAGAATCTCTTTTGAAAATCCTGCAATTCCAATTCCTATTGGCAATCCTAAAACAATTGACAACAGTATGCCAAGTTCAATTTGTCGTTTCAACTTGTCACTTTTTTGTGTGAAGCTCGTTGTAATCATTGGCAATAAAATCACTTGTAGGGCTGAAAAGACAACTTGAGAAATGTTAATAATAGGGGCAGAATAAAAAGAGACATACGAGAAAAGAATTGCTGCCGTATCAACAAACCCCACATTTTGTAGTCGCCATACCACTAAAGTCCCATCGATCATGGCCAAAAGCGGCATTATGGATGCACCTAAAGCCAAAGGCACAACCAATTTGGCAATTTTAGCCCCAATTGCTTTCATTGGCAAGTGTTTAGGTGGCTTTTCTGGATATTGTTTTTTAAACTTATAAGACAGATACCCCCAACTGAGCAAACCTCCAAATGCAGTCCCTGAAGTCCCTGCAGCTGCAAGCAAACTGTCATTAAATGCCAGTCCAGCAAATAAGGCCACCACGCCTATACCAAGCGTGACACGCCCTATCTGTTCAATCAATTGTGAAATCGCATAAAACTGTAATTTTTGCTCACCTTGAAAAAAGCCCCTAAAGCTCGCGTTCATGGCCACAAAATACGCTGCAATTCCAAGCACAAAAAACGAATATGTACTTTCAGGATACCCTAAAGCCGATGAAACAATACCAGCAAACAAGAACATTAATAGTGCTGTTATAAGACCTAGGCCTGTCATCAACCGCCGCGTAACATAAAAAGTATTCAATTTTCCAGCTGTATCGTTTTCCGCAATTGCTTCGGCGGTGAGTTTGGCTGTTACAGCAGGGATTGCCCCTGATGTGACGATTATAAGCATGTTATACCATGGATAGGCTAAGGAATAATAAGAAATGGCCTCTTCTGTCATAAATATAGCCAGTGGCACACGATACAATGCGCCAATTAACTTTATAACAAGGCCAATTATACCAAGCATACCCAAATTTCTAATAAACTTGTTTTTCATAAATAATCCTTCACACAAGCTCTACGGCTTGCAAAGATACAACTTTTTTACCATCATAAACCGATTGTTTTCCAACTTCTTTGAAGCCAAAAGTTTCGTGAAATTTCAGTGAAACAGGATTTGGTGGATTGATGTCAATTTCTGCTGTGAGTCTTGGAAATCCATGTGATTTAGCATAATCAAACAAGTGGTCATAAAGCATACGCCCAATCCCTTCCCCATGTTTTTCAACCGAAACCACCACTCGATCCACATACAAAAAAGAATCATATTTTTCTAAGAACCAACGGTAATTCACACTGTCATAAGATTTTCCCTCTCTAACAACAATCGCAAAAGCTTCAACTTGTCCATCAACTTCCACCACTACAGTTTGCTCAGACTGATCAACGAGCATTTCTAATCTTTTATGATCAAGAGGCGAAAGAAAATGAACAGATTCTTCATTAAGCGCTAAGAGCCTGTTCATATCATTTTTTGTTGCAGGTCTAATTATTTTATCCATAATTTTATCTCCAATTTCTTTGATAAAATTATTATATCATATCGTAAATGTTTTACCACCAAACTTCATAAAGCCAATAACTAAAGCAAAGAAGGCGTTGGGCTTTTCATACATAGAAGCATGTCCACAGTCTTTAATGACCACAAGTTCTGAATTTTTAATGGCTTTTGACAGACTTTCCTGCCTGTCTATTGGTGTAATCAAGTCACCATCTGCACCAATTATCAAAGTTGGAACACTGATTTGATTTAACACTTCCCGTGCATCATGGGTTTCAGCACTGACAACCAACCTCATAAACCCGTCATACCAGGGTTTTTTAAAGAGATTTGAAAACATAACTTCTCGGGCATCCAACCATTCTTTATGCGCCTCATAAAATGCCCGCGAATAAATTGTCGGAATTGTTGCTTTAAAAAATTTCCCGCCATCACACGTTTCAGCAGCATGGACCCAATTGTCCCCAATTGCCTTAAGTTGTAGGTCTGTATAGTCTGTGGTATTGGCTAAAATCAACTGTTTTAAGCACTCAGAATTTTCGGCTGCAAATTGCATCGCAATCTCCCCACCATAAGAAATTCCCAGTAGTGTGAAGTTTTTAAGCGCCAAAAACGCAACGACATCTTTTACAGCTTCCACTTGAAGGGTTTGATCATAAGGCCCATCTAAATAGGTCGACTTTCCTTGATCATAAAAATCCATCAGTACTACTTTAGTATGTTCCTTCAATGTTTCAACAAAAGGTCCCCAGCTGCTGCTACTCATCATAATGCCATTTAAGATCAAGAGCGTTTCCGCGCCATCTCCATGAATTTCGTAATAAATTTTACCGCGAACCGTTTCAAGATACGCCATTCTAAAACTCCTTTATTATAGAAACGACTTGGTCAAACGAATCCACCATCGGATTATGACCCGAATTTTCAAGTATAATCAACTTAGAATTGTCTTTTAGTGCTTCATTAATGCCTTGAGCCATTGCCATAGGTACAACCACATCCTTGTCTCCCTGCACAATCGTCACTGGACATTTTACCTTATGGATGTCTCCACTTCCTTGAACGTAGCCATTATGTGTGTCTGACATATTAAATCGGGTTAATGCGTAATCAATGTCTACTAAGTTTCTTTGAAGCAACATTTCGTCAATATAACGGTTATAATCTTCTGGATCTGGTGTATTACCCGCGGTGTAGATTGCTGCATTCCATAAGTTTTTATAGAACTCAGAATCGCCACGTTTTATGGCATCCAGTACCGGCGCTACTTGAATTGGATCTGATTCAATCTCTTCTTTGGTCATGGCAAGCTCTGTCAAAATCGGTTGTCCTGATGCATCTTTTTTGAAAATTGGATAACCTGTAATCCCAACGCTCTCAAGAAGTACAACCCGTCTTGTTAATTCTGGATTATCCGCGGCAAATTGGAGGGCAATCCCGCCACCAGTTGACCAACCAACCAGTTCAAGATCTTTTAGTCTTAATTTATCAACAAAAATCTCAAGGTCTTCACTTAATGCCTCTAACCCGTCAAATCGTTCATGGTAAGATGAGTGCCCAAAACCTCTTAAATCAACTGCATAGATTTTAAATGTATCGTATAGCGCATCCATTAAAAAATCAAAATGTAAGGACGAAGACATGTTTCCATGAATCAGTAGCAAATTACGACTTCCGGTACCACCCTCTCGATAGGCAAGCACTTCGTCATTAATGTTAATTTTTTTAAATTCAAATTCTCTCACCGTTAACCTCCTTTTAAAAATACAAAAGTCGTGGGATAACCCCCACGACTTCGTTAATTCCACATTAATTGAGGATTGAGTCAATACTTTGAAGCGGCTTTTCTTCAACCCACTCACCAGCAGGATTGTCATGATTGATTTTGGAAAGATTCATTTCCTGTGTTCCAGCACGCAATCCGTTACCAAAGTCAATTTGACCACCAAATGGGTTGTTGATTGGGGATTCTTCAAGGGCATCCATGTAAGTATCCCATGTAATCACACCGTCTACACGTTTAAGACCTTCAACAAAGAAATGTGCTGCAATCCAACCTGTCATAGCGTAAACATTGGTTTCATAGCCCACTGTATACTCAGCAAATTCAGCAAGTGCATTGGCTCTTTCACCTTCAAAAGAAACCCAGCCATTTCCATAAACATCAAACTTACCATTAATTTCATTTACAACGCCTTCAGCAATTACTGGAGATACGTTTACGTAAGTTGTAATAACATCTTTATTAACACTTTGAGCGGCAAGCTCTTTTATAATTGTAGGAATTGTCGCTTGAATTGCAGCCCCAATTACAAAATCTACTTCAGCATCCTTGATTGTCGTTACTGCTGATGATACGTCTGTTGCCCCAGCAGCCACTTGCTGAATTACCAACTCAACATCAAGCTGCTCTGCCATTGTTTCTGCACCCCAGAGCATATCTTTTCCAGCATCATCGTTGGTGTAGATAACACCAATTTTACTTGCACCAAAGTCACCAACAGCACGGGCAACCATGATTTGTCCTTCAGTTCTATAAATCGGTTGAACCGGGAATATATTTCGTTCTCTACCCTCTGCCTTATCATTATACAACTGTCCAATACCAGTTGCAAAGTATACTGCAGGAATTCCATACTCTTTAAGGTCTTCTAATGTTGCTGCAACAACTGGTGTTCCAAAATGACCAACAATTGCAAATACTTTCTCATCTTCAACAAAGCTCGAAAGTGCTGCTTTACCTTTAACAGGATCAAACTCATCGTCTACATGTGTAAATACGATATCTCTACCTTGAATGCCACCTTCACCATTAATCTTTTTGAAGTAAGCTTCAATACCAGCATTGAATGGGACACCAACAGGTGCAAAAGCGCCTGATGTGGCTGCTGAATTGGCAACAATAATCTGTGTATCTGTAATACCTTGAGCCCATTCAAGAGCGTCTTGAGGGGCCTCTGTGCCTTCTGATTCTCCACCTGCTGTACTGTTATCTGCCGGTTCATTAGAACATGCTGCCATTGAAAAAACCATAACAAATACCATTAAAAGCGATAAAATTCGTTTCATAAATATCCTCCTCTTATTTTACTCCATAATAATCTATATTCAATCGATCCAACGTCGATTAAATACCTTTAGTGTGCCCCTAGATAGGCTTCAATTAGGTGTGGATCATTTTTTAATTTTGACGCTTCGCCATGCATTTTTACCTGTCCAAGTTCAAGTACATAGGCATAATCAGCAATTTTAAGGGTTTGCGCTGCATTTTGTTCAACGATAATAACCGTTGTCCCTTCTTGCTTAATCTCTTTAACAATGTCCATAATATCTTGTACAATGAGAGGTGCAAGGCCTAAAGAGGGTTCATCCAAAAGTAATATTTTAGGGCTTCCCATCAATGCTCTTGCAATGGCAAGCATTTGTTGTTCTCCCCCTGAAAGGGTGGATGCCGATTGATTCTTGCGTTCCTTAAGGACTGGAAAATACCCATAGACCCTATTAAAATTAGACTCAATTTGAGCTTTATCTTTAATGGTGAATGCCCCAATCTTTAAATTTTCTTCCACAGTAAAGTCCCTAAAAACTTGTCTGCCTTCTGGAGATTGTCCGATTCCCATTGCCGATATTTTTTCCGCTTCAGTTTTTGTAATATCTTGATCTCCAAGGACAATCGACCCACCTGATGACTCTACCAAACCAGAGATTGTTCTCAGTGTAGACGTTTTTCCAGCACCGTTTGCGCCCAGAATTGCTACAATTTCGCCTTCATTGACTTCCATATTAATGCCTTTTAATGCTTCAACTGCACCATACCTTACAACCAGATTCTCTATTTTAAGGAGTGTCTTATTCTTCCGCATTTTCAGTCACCTCAATTCCAAGATATGCCACCTGCACATCCTTGTTTTCCTTGATTTCTTTTGGTGTGCCTTTAGCAAGAAACTTACCAAATGAAATGGCACAGATGCGATCGCACACATCCATAACAAGTCTCATATCATGTTCCACCAACAAGATTGCACAATTAAGTTCTTTACTGATGCGGCGAATTCTTTTTGAAAGTTCCATGGTTTCTGTATCATTTAAGCCAGCTGCGGGTTCATCTAAAATAATCAATTTTGGATCCGATATCAGAGATCTGGCAAATTCAACTTTTTTTAAGATACCATATGGCTGTCCGCCAACCAGTTGGTCTGCCCGGTCTTCTATGCCCAGTGTTTCCAGAATCTCATAAGCCTTCTGCCGCATCCTGCGTTCTTCTTTAACGGCTCTAGGCAATCTAAACGCTTGATCAAAAATTGTCGCATTAAAATCTGTATGGGCACCGATTAAGACATTGTCAATTATACTTAACTCTCGAATCAACTCGACATTTTGAAAAGTTCTAACCAGACCCAGTTCAATAATTTCATGTACACCATGTTCCAATAAATTTTGAACTTTACCTTTTCGATCCTTAAAATAAATATTTCCAGAATCCGGTCTATAAAATTGTGTAATACAGTTAAAGGCTGTTGTTTTCCCAGCACCATTTGGCCCAATTAAACCAAAGACTTCATTTTCTTTGATTTCAAACGACAAATCGTCCACGGCTTTGAGGCCGCCAAAGGCGATGGATAAATTTTCAATTTTCAGAACGAGCCCATCCATATTGGGTTGATGATCTATATGCATTTCTAAGCTCCTTTTTTGAATAGTTTATTGAACAATCGCTTGATATCGTATCTCGCATATACCAATCCATGTGGATAAAATATAATGACCAGAATAATCAACACGCCATTCAAGACATAAGATAACTGATTGAAGTAAGGCAATTGCTTAAGAAATATATCCGGAACAGCAAAAACAATCAAGGCCCCAATTAGCGTTCCGTAGATGGATCGAAGGCCACCAATAATAATCATAGCCAGAAAATCCAATGACAATTTTAATGACCAAATGCTTGGATAAGAGTACTTGATAAAGTGGACATATAGGACACCTGCAACACTTGCATATACAGTTGCAAGTGCAAAGGCAATTAACCGGTGATTCAGCAAATTAACACCCATTGCTTGAGATGCTGCTTCACTACCTCTCATGGCGTTTAAGGCTCTTCCCAGTCTGCCGTTCACTAAGTTGTATGTCAAAATCATAATTAAAACAAGGACCACGACAATTAAGTAGTACATCCCTGTACGGTCCAGTTCAAAGGTCCCTAACAGGGTTGGATACTGTGCGTTTTTCCCACTAAATCCATTGGTAAAAAAATCAAATTCTTCAAATGTCTTTCTTAAAACTTCTGAAACCGCAAGCGTTGCAATTGCAAGATAGATTCCCTCAATTTTTAAAGAGACAAGTCCAACCAAAACACCAATTAGTGTTGGAATTAAAACAGCTAATAAAAAAGCCACTTCAAAAGGCAAGTTCATGTCCATGGTCACATAGGCTGAAACATACGCCGCAAGCCCCATAAAACCAGAAGTACCAAGTGAAATCAATCCCGAAAAACCCAGAAGAATATTTAATCCTAGTGCTGCAATCGCAAATATAAAGGCACCGCCTAGTGTTGTGATATAACTGACTTTAAAGATTCCAGTCTCTGCCAAAACAGGCACAAACAGCAACAAAACGCCAAGTAGAATGAAATGTGCATATGGATTTTTAATAATTTTTTTTATCGTATTCATTTTGTCACCTAAACTTTCTTAATGATTTTCTTTCCAATTAAGCCATGAGGCCTAAATACCAGGAATACCAAAATGAGAATGTATAGAATCTGGCCACCCCAAACAGAGGATCCGTAATAAAGAAGCAAGTTTCGACCAATTCCAATTATATAGGCACCCAGTACAGGTCCATAAAAGGTCTGAAAACCACCTAAAACAACTGCAATTAGCGCATTAATTTGAATCTCATCCATCAGATTAAGCGTTACAGACGTCATAGGTGCCGCCATTACCCCTGAAAGAACACCGAGTACACCAGCAACTGCCCATGCACCGAGGGTAACTGTCTTCGTTGGCACACCCATCAACTTCGCTGTATGCTCATTAGATGCTGTAGCCCTAACCGCAAGACCCACTTTTGTTTTTTGTAAAATGTAGAATAGGGTCACCATGACAGCAATTCCAAACACAATATTGAAAAGGCCATTATATGAAATGTCGGCGCCCAAAAGTGTTAAGTTTCCATCTTCTATTAGTCTTGGCAACCTCAAGGGATCAACCCCAAACAGTAAGGGGGTAATTCCAAGGACAATCATAATCATGCCCAATGTGATAATTTGCTTTGCCACTGGCGACACCTTTTTGGTGTGTCTGATAATGACGATGTCAATTAAAAAACCAACTAAAATAGCACTTATAATCCCACCAAATATTGCAAGCCACAAAGGCAAGCCCATGGTTCTAAATAAATAGGTCACCACAAACGTATTGAACATGGCCACAACGCCTTGGGAGAAGTTTGTGATAAACGACGTTCTAAAAACAATAATAATCCCAAGGGCTGCCAATGCGTAAATACTGCCTGTTTCCAGACTCCTAAACACAACTTGTAAGAAAGTACTCACTCAATTCACCTCATTCTGCTAATTTCTAAAACATGTTTGCAAGTTGATCTAGCGAATCAGCGCTTTGCTCCAATTTTTGAATGGATGCTACAATGGCCTTTAATTCACTAGATTGTTTTTCAAAAATACTATTATTCGCATTAATTTTGTTTTCAATATCCGCAATAGATGCATTCATCTGCTCCAATGTGGACTTAATTAAATCTGCTGATTCTTTACTGGATTGTGACAATTTTCGTATTTCTTCTGCGACAACAGCAAATCCACGTCCTTGTTCACCCGACCGGGCTGCCTCAATAGAAGCATTTAAACCAAGCAAATTCGTTTGATTGGCTATGGTGCCAATGAATTTTAAAACGTTATCTGTTTTATCAGCACTGGCGCGCGCCTCTGCAGCATCCTGCTCAATTTCAAGATTGACACTTGCAACAGATTCGATCCCTTTAGAGACATGTGTTATTGTATAAAGAACATCACCCAATGTTTTTGACAATGAATTGCTATGTTCTTTAATTGCATTTTGCTTTTCCAAACTGATGCCAAAGCCAATTGCGCCAACAACATTTCCCGTATCATCCCGAATTGGATAGCCAATAGCCCTATACGGAAAACCAAAAACCTCTTTTGGAATTACTTTTTTAACAATTTTCCCAGTATGAATGCTGTCATAAGCTGCCGATCCCTTTTTAAGTAAAGCTTGCTCTTCTGACTGAACGACGCCAACATCTCCATTGTAAAATTTAAGGCATCTTTCCGTATTGTTTATTCCAATCATCATTTGATCTTCAAAAAGGACATTTAGAATTGGAATAATCAAATCGAAGGCTTTCATGATTTCGTTTTCTGAAATTGACTGAATCATAAGGTCTCCATTTATTTTTTATCGTGTCTTATACTAAAGCAAGTCCCATGCCAAAGGTAAAATTTTTATGTACAAATTGAAAACAGCCTTTTCACAAATCCAATGTGTCACAAATAAAAACAAGTTGTCCAAAGTGTGTACAAAATCATGTACACTTTTTGAACAACTTGTCTGTTGTGTTCACTTTATTTGCATTTAGGCCCGATTGCCTCAACAAGTGCCATAACATCCAGTTCCCTCTCAAGCCAAATGCTTTCTGCTGCAACTGCCTGAATCAATAACATATTAAACCCATTGATACGGGGTATGTTTAACGTCTCCGCAAGCTGTAGGAGTTTTGTTTTTTCAGGGACATAAACCATATCAAAAACGCCTTTCTGCTTTTTTAACAAAGCTTCACTTATGGGCATTTGATCTTTATACTGAACCGAGCCAATTGGTGTGGCATTGATTAAAAGATCTGTGCGTGGGCATAGTGCTTCAAGTCTCTCATAAGAAAGTGTCTGTGTGCCTAGTATACCTCCTTTTTCACGCGTTACTGTGAAAATTGTCCTGACTTTCAAATCTTTCAAAACTGCCACCGCCATTTTGGCAGCCCCACCTGTGCCTAAGACGATTGCAGATTCAATAGGCCAATCAAAAGCTCTTTCAAGTGAAACTCTAAACCCTATATAATCTGTATTGTAACCCACAAGTCCTTTAGTTTCAACACGCACCGTATTCACGGCTCCAATTTTCCAAGCGTCCTCTGTCACTTCATCTAAAAAAGGCATTATTTTCTCTTTAAATGGAATGGTTACATTAAATCCCTTATACTGGTGTTTAATCTCATCGATATCCGCTTTGCTTAAGTCAGTTTTAGAAAAGTTAATCAAATCATATTCCGCTTGGATGCCTAAGACTTCAAAAACAGCCTTGTGTATTTTAGGAGACAAACTGTAGCCAATGTTTTTACCAAGCACGCCAAATTTAACATTTTCTGGTCTTGCCATAAATCCCCCGATCCACAAGATACAGGTCATAAAAAACAAGTGCAACCATTGCACGCACCACAGCTGGTGCACGCATAACTATAGCTGGATCATGCCTGCCCTCTATAACCAATTCTGTTGTTTCACCAGATTTAAAATCCAGTGTTTCTTGAGTTTTCCCAATTGAAGCAGTGGGTTTAAAAACACATCTAAAAACAACGGGCATCCCATTTGAAACGCCGCCACTTATGCCCCCATTATGATTAGACTGCGTCTTAATCTCACCATCTGCATCTTTTATAAACCGGTCATTCGCTTCCGATCCCTTCATGTGGGCCAAATCAAACCCTGATCCAAATTCAATGCCTTTAACACCTGGAATCGAAAACATCGCTTTGGAAAGTTCACTTTCAATTGAGTTAAAGAAAGGGTCACCAAAACCAGCTGGGACACCTGTTATCATACATTCCACAAGACCACCTACGGAATCTTTCTCTGCACTGGCATCTTGAACTTCTTTTATCATAGACGCTTCACAACTTTCTTGCATCTGATACTTGGATTGGTCTATGGCTAAAACTTCTGCTTCTGTCAAATTCAAAAATGACTTCCCTGAAATACCCCCAACAGCTTGTATTTGTACCCATATAGAAATGCCCATTTCATCCAAAAGCTGTTCCGCTAGAGCACCGGCAAACACTATTGGTGCGGTTAACCTTGCTGAAAAATGTCCACCACCTCTAGGGTCATTGAAGCCATAATATTTTTTATGCCCTGAATAATCTGCATGACTTGGCCTAAAAACGGTCTCAAATTTCGTATAATCCTGAGATCTTGTGTTGGTATTTTCAAAGCAAACCGTTAGCGGTGTCCCACTTGTATGCGCCTTATAGAGTCCACTTAAAATTTGATAGGTATCCGGCTCAATCCGTCCTGTTGTTAACCCGCCTGAGGTTGCTTTTCTCTGATTTAAACGCTGATTAATCCGGTCTGTATCCATTTTTTTGCCTGAAGGCAAACCATCAATAACACAGCCAACAGCAGGACCATGCGACTCTCCAAATATTGAAATTCTAAACAGTTTCCCCAATGTGTTGGACATTTACCTCACCCCCCAAAACACGATAATGTTCCCAAAAATTCGGATAGGATTTATCCACCGATTGACTTCCGTGAATCACAACTTCAGTTTCACATCTTGTGGCCGCTATTGCCAGTGCCATTGCCACACGATGATCGTTCCAAGACCAAACGTGACCGCCTTTTAGTGCCAATTGACCGGAAATCACAAGTCCATCTGGTGTCTCTTCAATACTTGCACCCATTTTATCAAGTTCCACCGCCATGGCATGCAATCTGTCCGACTCTTTTAAGCGTACCCGTTTGCCACCAACAAAAGTCGTTTTCCCTGGTGTAACCGCTGCAACAACAGATAGTATAGGCAATAAATCAGGACAGTTAGACAAGTCAATCGTACGTTCTTTACAAGCAAAAGATTTAAGGACCGTGTCTATCACCCGGTCGCCTTGTCGGCTTTTTTCATTCAAGCCCTCCACTTTTACATTAGAACCAAGAGCGTTTGCCCCTATCCAAAAAGCAGCTTGTGAGTAATCACTCTCAACATAAAAGTCCTGCCCCTCGTAGTGTTGGTTTCCTGGAATTCTATAAGTTAATTCAGAGTCTTGAAAAATTTTAACATTATAGTGATCCAAAACTTCCAAAGTCAAATCCACATATCCTTTTGATTCCAAAGGTGTTGTCAGCTTAATTATGGACGTACCATCCAAAAGAGGAAGTGCCATCAATAACCCTGTTACAAATTGAGAACTTATATTGCCTGGGATCTCATACAATCCAGGTTTTAAGTTGCCTTCAACTGTGACTGGTAAGCCACCATCTGCTGTGGTATATGCAACTTCCATTTCATCGAACACTTTATAGTAAGGTGTTAAAGGCCGATCACTTAACCTGCCTTCACCGGTAAAGGTCACACCACCCTTTGCCAAAAAACAAAATGGCATGAGAAATCGAAGTGTTGATCCCGATTCTCTACACTGAATAAGTGCATTTTCTACGTCACCTGATTTTTTATGAATTCTGTAATAGCCATCTTTTGAGAGTACAATTTCGGATCCAAGTGCTTTCATACCTTCTAATGTCGCCATCATATCATTTGACATAACAATGGGGCCAACCAAAGTGGGCGTTTCCGATAACCCCGCAGCTATTATTGCCCTATGGGCTATGCTTTTGCTTGGAATGCCAGGAATATGGCCGCTTAATTTTCTCGGGGCAACCGTTGCAATTTTTATTTTCAAATCACAGCCAAGGTTATCTATGAACACTGTGAAATCCACAGGGATAATCTGTAACTGGCCTAACTTTTCAAGTTGAATGGTATGAATATGCGTGGCCTTTCTTTTTTTGTCTTTAGCCACATGCCAGGCAACACCACAGATATGGTCAGGCACTCTCAGATCAACCGGCAGATTAAACTTGTTAAACAAAGCCATACACGTTTCATAAGCCGAATCTGACAGGCGTCCCAGTTGGTTTGCCTGCTTCAATTGATAGGCCATTCCAATCGCCACAGCTTCTCCATGTGTGTACGTTTTAAACCCATAATAGGCTTCAATTGCATGCCCAAGTGTGTGTCCAAAATTCAGCTTTTGACGATTGCCAGAATCCCTAAAATCATCTTCGACGACTTTCTCTTTAATGGCAATGGATTTTATAATTAAGGCCTCTATGTGTTCACGATTGTTTTTCATCTCATCAAAAGGCCAGTCCATAGCTTGAATCTGCTGAATCATCTCAGGGTCAAATCCAATTGCATATTTTATAATCTCTGCCATACCAGAAGCAAATTCGCGCTTAGGAAGGGTTTCCAAAAAACCAACATCTAACCAAATATCAGTAGGGTTATAAAAGCTTCCTATAGCATTTTTAGCGTTCCCCATATTAATGCCTGTTTTTCCACCTACACTACTGTCCACCATAGCAAGAAGCGTCGTAGGAATATTAATATAAGGAACACCTCTCATATAAGTAGAAGCTGCAAATCCAGTCAAGTCTCCTACAACACCACCACCAAGTGCAATCAAGTAATCGCCTCGAGTCATTCCTTTTTCCTGCATGTAGGCAATCAAACGTTCATATGTCTCTATACTTTTAGACACTTCGCCAGGCGCAATTACAAATCTATCCATGCCGGGAAATCGCTTCCCATAATAAGCCTCAACGTTTGCATCTGTCACAATCAAATGTCTTCCAGGCCCCAAACGCTTTATTAAGTTTTCTTGAGTCACTTCAATCGTCATAAAGCCCTCCCTTAATCCATTATACAACAACATCCGCATAAAACACATAGATGTGTTCAATGCGGATGTTTTATGCGGATGTCTTATGCGCTTATGATTTCACTTAAATCCAGCATGGATTCAATCCATTTTGCAACAGCGTTTTCATCATTGTCGCCTGCAATATCGTGTCCTGGTAACAAACTTTTTAATTTCGGATGCGCATTGGCCATCACATAGCCTTTCCCAACAACTTGAAGCATTTCATAGTCATTTAAACCATCTCCAAACGCAACTACTTCACTGGGTTTTAGCCCCATTTTGTTTAAAAGTTTTACAATTGCAGTGCCCTTATTCACGTGCTTAGGCATTATTTCCAAACATTCATTCATTGAAAAAGTCACTTCTACAAAATCGCCATATCGATCTTGAATTTCTTGTGCAATTGGGACCAATCTTTCATTGTAAAATGATGTGAAAAATACTTTGTTAATTGGCTGATCCAAATACGACTCAAATTGGCAAAGCGTATACTTAAAATCATCTGGTGTATAGTAACTGGAAAATACTTCATCTGGTTTTTCCATCAACCACAAATTCCCTTGATAAAGATTTTGAAAAACACCATCTTGTACGGGCAATGCCAGTATTTTTTCAACGATCTCCCGAGGGATTGTTTCTTGCTCAATTAGCTCACCCTCTTCATTGGCAATTGTTGCCCCATTTGAAGAAATAACATGTGCCTTTACATCAAGCTGTTTCTTTATATTCATAGCATCACAATGATGACGCCCAGTTGCAATCCAAAAGTGTACATCTGATTGATCCAAGGCTCGGATTACTTTTTTTGTGTAATCACTCAGTTGATGGTCTTTTCCCAGTAATGTGCCATCAAGATCAGATATAATGAGTTTAACGTCTCGATTCATGTCCTACCTCCATTTGCTACAGTATAACGGAATCTATGCCATTTTACAATTCGTCTAACGTTATATTTTTGTAAACAAAACACCCCTGAATCAGACGATTCAGGGGCGAGAAAATCAATTAGCCAAGAAATTCGACAATATCTTCTTCTACAGTATTAATACCACTAATTCCAAATGTGTTCACTAGAACATTTGCAACATTTGGTGACAAGAAGGCCGGAAGTGTTGGTCCAAGTTTGATGTTCTTAACACCAAGGTATAAAAGGGCCAAAAGAACGATAACAGCTTTTTGCTCGTACCAAGCAATATTATAAGAAATTGGAAGTTCATTAATGTCGTTTAATTCAAAGACTTCCTTAAGTTTAAGTGCAATTACTGCAAGTGAATAGGAGTCATTACATTGACCTGCATCCAAAACTCTTGGAATGCCACCAATATCCCCTAAAGGTAATTTGTTATATCGATATTTTGCACAACCCGCAGTTAAAATAACTGTATCTTTTGGAATTGTATTTGCAAAATCTGTGTAATAGTCTCTAGATTTCATTCGACCATCACACCCTGCCATTACAAAGAACTGCTTAATTGCACCTGATTTTACAGCGTCTACTACTTTATCTGCTAAAGCCATCACTTGATTGTGTGCAAATCCACCAACAATCGTGCCCGTTTCAATTTCGGTTGGTGCAGGCAATCTTTTAGCATGCTCAATAATCTCACTGAAGTCTTTTGCCTTTCCGTCTACACGGTTAGGGATATGCTTGAAGCCATCAAATCCGGCTGAACCTGTTGTATAAATCCTGTCTTTATAACTCGCTGCAGGTGGTACAATACAGTTTGTTGTGAAAAGTACAGGTCCATTGAAACTCTCAAACTCTTCTTTTTGTTTCCACCAAGCATTTCCATAGTTTCCTACAAAATGATCATATTTCTTAAACGCTGGATAATAATTGGCTGGAAGCATTTCACTATGCGTATAAACATCCACACCTGTGCCTTCTGTTTGTGCCAGAAGTTCTTCCATATCTTTCAAATCATGACCTGAAATCAAAATCGCAGGCTTGTTTCTAACGCCAATATTAACTTCAGTAATTTCAGGGTTTCCATAACTGGAAGTATTGGCTTTATCCAGTAATGCCATTACATTGACCCCATACTTACCTGTTTCAAGTGTTAATGCCACCAACTCATCTGCTGACAAAGTATCATCTAATGTCGCAAGTAAGGCTCTTTCAATAAAATCATATATTTCAGAATCTATAAATCCTAGGTTCGCAGCATGCTCTGCATAAGCCGCCATACCTTTGAGACCGTAAGTTATAAGTTCTCTTAAGCTTCTTACATCTTCATTTTCAGTGGCCAAAACGCCCACCATGCCAGAATCTGCTTTTGTCTGATACGCGCTCTCTGGCGTTGTCCATACAGCGGAATCATGATAAACTTTTGAATCAAGTTTTCCGGCTGTTTCCAAATCTTTTTTCACCGCATCTCGCATTTGAATTGCACCGGTAATTTTTGCAGCAATTGCATTGTGGTCAAAATTTGCATTGGTAATGGTTGCAAACAAACCATCTAAAATAACAGCATCTGCTTCTGGCTTATTAATGCCTGCTTTACGTGCCTGTTGGTTGAACTCAGAAAGTCCTTTCAATGTGTAAATTAACAAATCCTGAAGATTGGCAACGTCGTCTGTCTTTCCACAGACACCAATTTTAGTACAGCCTTTTCCGCCAGCTGCCTCTTGACACTGATAACAAAACATACTCATAATGGAATACCCCTTTCATTTCTGCATTTAATTTGTTTATTTCCAAAGAAAGCATACAAAAAATAAAAGAAGATTTCCGTAACATACGTTACATTTAATCCAATTGATTAATCATAGAGGCTGAATAAGCTGCACCAAATCCATTGTCTATATTTACAACTGTAACCCCACTGGCACAACTGTTTAGCATGGTTAAAAGGGCACTAATCCCATTAAATGAAGTTCCATAGCCAACACTTGTAGGCACTGCAATAACAGGTTTATCCACCAGTCCACCAACGACACTTGCAAGAGCCCCTTCCATTCCAGCCACAACAACAACCACTTTTGCACCCCGAATAAGATCCATCTTTGAAAAAAGTCTATGAATTCCCGCAACCCCTACATCTACAATTTTTTCTACCCGATTGCCTAAAATTCGTGCCGTTTCAAATGCCTCCTCTACAACTGGTAAATCAGATGTGCCTGCTGCCACAATAGCAATGTAACTTTCTGTTTCTTTCTTTTTTTTATTTTGAACAACGATGGTTTTACCAAGCGGATTATAAACTGCACTTGGAACGCGTTTGATAACAGCTTCATACATGTGGTAAGAGGCTCGAGTTGCAAGCACATTTACTTTTTTGCTGTTTAAATGTTCAACGATGTCCGTAACTTGATCAACCGTCTTACCTTCACAATAAACCACTTCCGGATAGCCAACCCGAAGTTCTCTGTGATTGTCTATCATGGCAAATCCTAAATCGGAAAACGGAAGCATCTGAAGTTGTTTTAATGCATCTGCAACTTCTACATCTCCCTTTTTGATGCCATTTAACAGATTTTCAATTTCCATTTGATTCATTAGGGGCTCCCTTCATCAAATCACTGTTAAAACTTCCCATAACATACCCTTGAAGGTCCAGCGTAACGTGCTTAAATCCAAATGCCTTAAAATTTTCAACAATCCTGCCGATACTGTCATTTTGGATTAAATCCGTAATTCTATCTGGGTCAATTTCAATCCGTGCTAAATCGCCATGCTTTCTAACTCTAACTGCCTTATAACCCAAATTGTGAAAAAATTTTTCCCCTTTTTCAATCATTTCAAGGGCATTAAGTTCTACCGGCATATCATAGGGCAAACGCGTTAATAGACAGGCGTAAGCTGGTTTATTCCATGTCTTAAGACCAAGCGCTTTAGACCATTCTCTAATCTCTGTTTTTGTGATACCACTTTCAAGAAGTGGGCTTTTGACACCGAGCTCAGTGAGCGCACGCATTCCGGGCCTATAATCTTTTGTATCGTCTGCATTTGACCCATCTGCGAGATTTTTTATGCCCATATTTTTTGCAGAGGCCATCAACTGATTAAAAAGAATTTTCTTACACAAATAGCATCTGTCCGAAGGATTGTTCATAAGCGAAGGATGAAGTGGCAGTTGAATCCGTGTATAAGAAATCCCAATAAACGTCGCCAACTCTTCAGATTCCTGAATTTCCCATTTTGCCATATAGGGGGTTTCAACAGTCAGTGCAACTGCCTTTTCCCCAAGAATATTGCTGGCAACATAGGCCAAAAATACACTGTCCACACCACCTGAAAAGGCAATTGCAAGCCCATCATATTGTGCCAATTGAACACATAATCGATCTACTTTTAATACTTTTTTTCTTAGCACTTCTAAAGTCATTTTAGTCCCTTTCGATTGATTATTTCAGTTTCCAAAATCTGATACACTTCTTTTAATGGCATTCCTGTTTGCACTGCAATTTTACGACACATTTCATATTCGAGCTTCCAATTCACTAGAGTGCCCTTATGATAAGCAAACTTTACCGTCACAGGACCCAAATCTGTCTCAACGGTTTCATAAACACGATCCAATTTATGCTTTACTACAGGATACTTTCTTGTGCCAATCGCTGTGGTCTCCTTAAAAATAATGGTCTCAACCAAATCAATCTCATCTGACTTTGCCAAAATTGAGAGTTTAACCGCAGGGCGTCCTTTTTTCATAACAATCGGTGTCTTAAAAACATCTAGCGCACCCGCTTCGAAAAGTTTTTCTTCTACATAGCCATACATTTCAGCCGACATATCGTCTATATTTGTTTCAATCAGCCATTGGTCAGATTTTTTTTTTGCCCGAAATTTCCACAATCATAAGCCGTAAAAGATTGGGAATTTCGAGATCTCGCATACCAAGTCCATATCCAATTTTTTCAATCGTAAATTCCTTTGCGTCTGTGAACTCTGTAACTAGGCTTTTTAGAATAGCTGCACCAGTCGGTGTGGTCATTTCCATTCCACCAACATTAGAACGCACTGGGATACCTGTTAGAATTTCTGCTGTTGCAGGAGCAGGTATTGGCATAAGACCATGGTCACATTTTACAAAACCACTGCCCAGTTCCACTGTAGAAGCCATTACCTTTTCAATGCCCAGCGTATGGTAACAAATAGCGCTTCCAACAATATCCACAATTGAATCTATTGCCCCGACTTCATGAAAATGAACTGTGTCCGGCGTTCTATTGTGAATTTTTGCTTCTGCTGTTGCAATAAAATCAAATATTTTTAAGCTTGTTTGCTTAACCGAATCCGACAATCTACTGGCTGCAATGATTTTTTTAATTTCTGCATAGTCTCTTTTGCCAACATGACTGTGGCCATGGTCATGGTCGTGTGTATGGTCATGGTCGTGTGTATGGTCATGGTCGTGTGTATGCGTGTGTGCGTTTAAATCAATTACTGTAATTTTTGTTCCAAAAATCCCGTGCTTATCTGCTTTTTTCATTTCGAGACGGTATTCTTCACCAAGTCCCAATTTAGCAAGTTCTTCTAACAGCAGATCATATGAAACACCCAAATCTACAAAAGCGCCCAGTGTCATATCACCACTAATACCCGCAAAACAATCCAAATAAAGTGCCTTCATTTTTATACCCCTTTCATCACTATAAAGGTATTATACCCAAAACTTACGTGAATCGAAATAAAAGTTTAGTATTTCACAGACTCAAGGGTTAGTCCACAAGCTGGTGCCGTAAATCCTAAAACGGAGCGGTCTTGAACCGATTCGGGATCAACCGCCTCTCGTTTGTGCTGACCTACCTCAATTAAAGTACCCGTCAGTATGCGGACCATATTATGCAAAAACCCATCTCCGGTGTATCTTATAACGAGTTCTGTTTCTGTTTCTTCAAAATCAATCTGGTATAAGGTCCTTACTGTCGACTTTTTTGTTCGATCTGAAGAAAAAGGCTTGAAGTCATGCGTTCCAACCAACACCTTTGCTGCTGTTTCCATCGCATTTACATCAAGTTTTCCCTCCTGACTGGCATAAACCCATCTGCGCTCAAAAACCGGTCTATACTCCGCAGTCCATATGCGATAAGCATACGTCTTAGTTTTTGCGGAAAAACGGGCATGAAATCTTTCGTCTACTTTTTCAGCATTAAGAACAGATACATCTTCTGGTAAAAATCGATTCAGTTGATTTTTAAGATCATCTAGGCGCCAGTTAAAATTGGTCTTAAAATTACAGACTTGATTCAAAGCATGAACACCAGCATCAGTCCTCCCAGATCCATTGATTTCAATTGCCTCATGGCACAATCTTGATAAAGTTTCCTCGAGCTTTCCTTGAATGGTATCAGGATTGTTTTTTAGCCTTTGCCAACCTTTGTAACGGGTGCCCTCATACGACAATGTTAATTTGTAATTCACGTGTTTGCCTCCTATAAAAAAAACCAGAGAAAATTCTCTGGACTAAAATGCATCATGCTCTATAACCAATACTTGGTCTCCCAAACGCGCATCAATTTCATTTAAAACTTCAAGTGTTGACTGCGTTGAAGAATATGGAATTTCCAAAACTTCTATTTTATATCCCAAACCCAAATACTTTGCAATGCTTTCCTGATACCATTTTAAATAAACCCCAAATCGGCTGTTTTGATCAAATTGCCTGCCATAACTCCCAATATTCAATAAATCGGATGGCTCATCAATCGTCCGAATACTTCGCGCCTTAATAACAGATTCTACTTCTGGTGTAATTTCTTTATATGCCACCAAAACGACAGAAAATTTATGACTCATAGAATACCTCCTCATCTTTTAATAGCATTATATCAAATTGACAAACTCTAAACAATCCGTTAAATAAAAATCTCCCATTCCATTTAAGCGTTCAAAAAGATATACTATAATTGTCACAATATTCAAAAAAATAGTGCGTGTTTCTAACTACTTTTACGAAAGGATGGTTCTAAATGTCGGATATTTTTGCACAGGAAAACGCTTTAGAAAAGCGTGCTGAACTGGATGCCTTTATCGACAGCCAAACCAGCAAAGAAGATGCGATAATTTCTGTCCTACATAAAGCGCAATCGCTCTTTGGGTATCTCCCAAGTGATCTACAGCTTTATGTGGCACGAAAACTTGGTGTTCCCGCTGCGCGTGTTTATGGGGTAGTCAGTTTTTATTCTTATTTTTCACAGAAAAAAAGAGGGGATTTCACCATTAACATTTGCATGGGGACAGCTTGTTTTGTCAAAGGCGTTGACAAAGTGATGGATGAATTTTCAAATCAGTTGGGGGTAAAAAATGGCGAAACAACTGAAGATGGCTTATTCACATTAAAAGATGTGCGTTGCATTGGCGCTTGTGGCTTAGCGCCTGTTGTCATGGTTAACGAAAAAGTTTATGGTCATGTTAAACCAGAAGACGTTTCCAAAATAATTACGGCCTGTAAAGTACAAAAAGGAGTGTGAAGGAAATGCCAGTAAAATCATTGGAGGAACTGAAAAAAATCAGAGAAGCACATATCAAGAAGGTTAAACTTAGAGCTTCAGGCGAAAGTGCTGATCAGACAATTGAAATTTTGGTTGGTATGGCGACTTGTGGTATTGCTGCAGGCAGTCGAGATGTTTTAAACGCATTTATTGACTTAATCGACGAAAAATCCCTTACAGACATCAAAGTAATCCAAGTTGGATGTATGGGCTACTGTCACAGCGAGCCCACCGTTCAAGTAAACATCCCCGGAAAAGAACCCATCATTTATGGAAATGTCAAAGGAGATGTTGTCGAAATAATCCTCGATGAACACATTCAAAACGGAAATATTCTAGACAATTATGTCTTGATTAAAACATTTAACAGTGCCTTATAAGGAGGTGGGGGTATGGCTAAACAAAGGACACACATCATGGTTTGTGGCGGAACAGGATGTGTTTCATCTCAAAGTTTGGAAATTGTGGACAAATTTAAGGAAGTATTGATTGAAAAAGACTATCAAGATGAAATTGCAGTTATCAAGACTGGATGCTTTGGATTTTGCGGTCAAGGACCTATTGTAAAAATACATCCCGATAATGTTTTCTATGTAAAAGTCACCCTTGATGATGTTAGAGAAATTGTAGAAGAACACATTATCAAAGGCAGAACTGTAGGACGCTTACTCTACAAAGAACCTGAAACCAAAAAGACACTCCCCAAACATGATGACATGGGGTTTTATAAAAAACAATATCGAATTGCACTACGCAATTGTGGCTTAATCAATCCAGAAGACATCAACGAGTACATAGCATTTAGTGGCTACGAAGCACTTGGAAAAGCAGTCACCGAATTAAGTCCAGATCAAGTGATTGATCTTGTTAAAACCAGTGGTTTAAGAGGCCGTGGTGGTGGTGGTTTTTCCACGGGTTTAAAATGGGAACTCACCCGAAAACCACCCGCTGATGAAAAGTATGTTATTTGCAATGCAGACGAGGGCGATCCAGGCGCTTTTATGGACCGATCGATTCTCGAAGGAGATCCACACTCTGTGATTGAGGCCATGGCCATTGCAGGGTATGCCATAGGCGCTTCAAATGGCATTGTCTATATCCGTGCCGAGTACCCACTTGCAATTAAACGTCTTGAAATTGCACTAAGCCAGGCTAGAGACTACGGACTTCTTGGAAAAGATATTTTTGAGAGCGGTTTCAATTTTGATATCGAAATAAAATTAGGTGCCGGCGCTTTTGTGTGTGGCGAAGAAACAGCGCTCATTCATTCAGTTGAAGGGAATCGTGGGGAACCCACTAAAAAACCGCCTTATCCTTCCGTAGAAGGATACCAAAAAAAGCCAACTTCAGTAAACAATGTCGAAACTTTTGCCAATGTGCCACCTATTGTTCTCAAAGGTGCTGAGTGGTTTCAATCCATTGGAACAGAAAAGTCCAAAGGCACTAAAGTCTTTGCGCTTGCTGGAAAAGTAAACAATGTCGGTCTTGTGGAAGTGCCTATGGGAACAACACTTCGTGAAATTATTTATGACATTGGCGGTGGTATCATAGATGGAAAAGCGTTTAAAGCTGTTCAAACAGGCGGTCCATCTGGTGGTGTTATTACAGCCTTAGATTTAGACACACCAATTGATTATGAAAGCCTTAAAGCGATTGGTTCCATGATGGGATCTGGTGGAATGATTGTTATGGATGAAGACGATTGCATGGTGAATATTGCCAAGTTCTATCTCGACTTTACACAAGATGAATCCTGTGGGAAATGTACCCCTTGTCGGCTTGGAACTAAACGCATGTACGAAATCCTAGAAAAAATAACGGAAGGCAAAGGCACCATGGAAGACATCGACAAATTGAGAAGTTTAGGCCAAACAATTAAAGACAGTGCCCTTTGTGGCCTCGGTCAAACAGCACCCAACCCAGTTTTAAGTACACTTGAGTATTTTTATGATGAATATTTGTCACATATTGTCGACAAAAAATGTCCTGCTGGCGCTTGCAAAGCACTCTCTAAGTATAAAATTGACCCGGAAAAATGTATCGGTTGTACCGCTTGTGCTAGGGTTTGTCCGGTAAATTGCATTGAAGGCAAGCCGAAAGAAGTCCACATCATCGATGAATCTTTATGTATCGCTTGTGGTGCTTGCTATACTGCCTGTCGATTTGATGCAGTTATTAAACCGTAGAAAGGGGGAACTTATATGAAAATGCTTCACATTACAATAAACGGCCAATCCATTCAGGTTCCTGAAGGAACAACCATACTTGACGCTTCAAAAGTCGTTAATCTTGACATTCCAACGCTCTGTCATTTAAAACTCGATGATTTCGGAATCGTGAATCAAACGGCATCCTGTAGAGTGTGTATGGTTGAAGTGGAAGGCCGGCCTGCGCTTGTCCCTTCTTGCTCCGAACTTTGCACAGAAGGAATGGTCATTAGAACCGACTCCATGCGTGCCATTAATGCAAGACGAACCGCTGTGGAACTTTTGCTATCCAATCATCCTTTTGACTGTCTTACTTGTGCTAAAAATTTAGAGTGTGACCTTCAAGCATTGGCTCAAAAACTTGGAATCAGAGAAATTCAATATACTGGCGAAAAGATGAATTATCCAATGGACACGTCATCATACGCTTTAATCAAAGATCCAAACAAATGCATCATGTGCAGGCGTTGTGAAACCATGTGCAACGAGGTACAGACCTGTGGCATTTTATCCGCTGTTAATCGTGGATTTGATGTGTTTGTAGGCCCTGCCTTCAATCTCGATATGGCAGATACTTCCTGTACTTTTTGTGGCCAATGTGTGGCCGTTTGTCCTACGGCCGCTTTAACAGAAGTCAACAACACATCAAAAGTCTGGAATGCACTCAATGATCCGACCAAACACGTTGTGGTTCAAGTGGCACCTGCAGTACGCGTCGCCATTGGCGAACTCTTTGACATGCCACCAGGCACCATATCAACTGGGAAATTGGTAAGTGCTTTAAAAGCCTTGAATTTCGATTCTGTGTTTGACACAGATTTTGGCGCTGATTTAACCATTATGGAAGAAGCAACTGAGCTCATTGACCGCATCCAAAATGGCGGGACTTTACCAATGCTCACAAGCTGCTGCCCTGCTTGGGTAAAATTCTTTGAACACCAATTTCCGGATTTACTGGATATTCCATCCACTTGTAAATCGCCACAAATTATGCTGGGTTCCATGATTAAATCCTACTATGCAGAAAAAGCAGATCTAGATCCTGCAAATATCGTGTCCGTCAGCGTTATGCCATGCCTTGCAAAAAAAGCAGAAGCTGCCAGACCAGAACTTACTAAAGATGCACACAGCGATGTGGACATTGTAATCACCACACGCGAACTTGGTCAGATGTTAAAAATTGCAGGAATTGATTTTGAAGGTTTATCCAACTCTGAGTTTGATCAACTTCTTGGTGAAAGTACAGGTGCTTCTGTGATTTTTGGAACAACTGGTGGGGTTATAGAAGCTGCTGTACGTACAGCATACGAATGGTTGACTCATGAAACACTTGAAAAAGTTGAATTTAAGCAACTCCGTGGCATGGAAGGCATCCGTTCAGCCACTGTAAAAGTTGGCGATATGAATTTAAGAATTGGAATCGCACATGGTCTTGGAAATGCGAGAAAACTTTTGAACGATATAAGAGATGGTGTTTCCAAGTTTGATGTAATCGAAATTATGGCCTGTCCCGGTGGCTGTATCGGCGGTGGCGGACAACCCTATCACCACGGCGATATGGAAATTATCAAACTCAGACAGCAAGCCATTTATCAAGAAGACCACAACAAAAAACTTCGAAAATCCCATGAAAATCCATATATCTTAAAACTTTATAAAGACTATTTAGGGAAACCAAATTCTGAAAAAGCACATAAATTATTGCACACGCACTACACACCAAAAGAACGCATTTAGTAAAAAACTCGGTGGATTGGAAGTTTAATTCCAAATCTACCGAGTCTTTTTAACGCTTTTTTTCTTGTTTTAGAGATACAAGTATGCCCAGTAGGCCAAAGGTTAACATTAACCAAAAAAACAAGCTTGTTGATAAGACAGAGGTGTAAAGTTCGCGAATATCTGCGTTTACACTGACACCAACCACAGCTAACACACCTAAAACCACAACCCCTATAAACTGAATTCTGTGAATCCTATACGCTGCCCGGTTCCGAAGACCACTTAACACAATCGCTAAGATTCCCAAAATTGGAATCAACCATAAGACATATCCCAGATAAATCAGTTTTGATGCAAGTGGAAACCCATAAGCATTTCCAAATGACGATACCAAAGGGGCGGCATATTGAATGCCTCTAACAAGTTCAAACCCTGAATACCCACTATTTTCTGATTCTGCAAACATATCAAACCCTTCTTGCATCACCACCCAAGGCATAAAAAACAAAATAATAATTCCTAAGCTTAAAGCCATCAAAACGGTTTGCCTATATTTCATACACGCCTCCTTTTTTATCTTATTATACCATTAAAAAACAGGTTTTAAATCCTATCATTATCTGATACCATGAAAGTAATAACACAAGGAGGCCCACACATGATTTCAAACGAACAGTTGATTCATCAGTTAAAATCCTATGAGGAAACACTTTGGATTAACCTGAATAAAAACGTCCATAAAACGTCAGAGATTAAAGTCCCCACCCTTCAAGATATACAAAATGCGGATAACCTACTTCGAAAATTCAGTTCTTTCTTTGAATCGGCTTTTCCCGAAACACAGCCAATTAAGGGGTTGATTGAATCCCCTCTCATGCATATTCCCGCTTTTCAGAATGGTGTTATCCCCCTTCTTGGTGGCCGGGTTGTTGGCAATTGGTACCTCAAAGCAGATCATCTCCTCCCAATTTCAGGGTCTATAAAAGCACGTGGTGGCGTCTATGAGATTTTAAAATATGCAGAAAGATTGGCACTCGAAGCTGGCCTTATAACCCTTTCAGACGACTACTTTGCCTTCCACACCGATGCTTTTAAAAATTTTTTCAGTAAGCATACACTTGTTGTAGGCTCAACTGGGAATCTAGGCCTTAGTATTGGAACGATTGGACGGGCCTTGGGCTTCAATGTAAGCGTACATATGTCAAAAGATGCAAAAACATGGAAAATCGAAAAACTTAAATCCATGGGTGTCCAAGTTATTCTTCATGACGCTAAATACTCTGAAGCTGTGGCAAGGGCAAGACATGAAGCCTCCCATGAGAAAAACACTTACTTTGTAGATGACGAAAACTCACGGGATTTGTTTACAGGTTATGCAGTTGCGGCATTACGCCTAGAAGATCAGCTGAAACAGAAAAAAATACCTGTTGATGCTGACCACCCTTTGTTTGTATACCTACCCTGTGGTGTTGGTGGCGCGCCAGGTGGCATTGCCCATGGCCTTAAAGAAGTCTTTGGTAAGGATGTCTATATTTTTCTAGCCGAACCCACCCATGCCCCGTGTATGCTTCTTGGAATGGCTACAGAGAAGTATTCAGAAATCGATGTTGCCGACATAGGTATCGACTTACAAACAGATGCAGATGGCCTCGCAGTAGGCAAGGCCTCAAGCTTTGCAGGTCAAGCCATGGCACCAATAATTGATGGCATTTATACCATTTCAGATGACCGCCTGTTCTTTACACTCTATGTGCTTCACGAAACAGAATCCATCGACCTCGAACCTTCAGCACTTGCAGGATTACTCGGTCCTATGCGCCTTTTTTATAATGAAAACGCCTTTCAAATTTTGGTGCAGAATCAATTGCTTGATAAAATGGAAAATGCAACACACATCTCATGGGCAACCGGTGGCAGCATGGTTCCTACAGACATCATGTTTGAAGACATCAAACGTGGTGCCCTAAAATCAATGACTTTTTAATCAATAAAACGCTCCCACTTTCGGGAGCGTTTTTGGCGTCTATCTTCTTTTTAAAAACCCTTTTCGCTTTAAGGTTGCTTCATATAAAATCACCGTTGCCGCTATGCCAACATTTAAAGAATCACAATCTCCAAACATGGGAATTTTAACGGCTTGATAGGGCTGATTGTACCATTCTCTTGAAATCCCATGTCGTTCTGATCCCATTACAATTGCAACATTTCCTGAATACTCTGGCTCATAATAGGGTGCTGCCCCATCCGTATCTGTTAGAACAATTTGATAGTTTCGCTTCATCAACCATTCTGAAACGTCATCATAGGTGGCTTCTACAATCGGCACCTTGAAACAGGACCCCTGAGAGCTCCTTATAAATTTTGGGTGCGTCAACCTAGTTTTTCGATTGGTGATTATAATTGCATCCACATCTGTCCCATCAGCGGACCGTGTAATGGTTCCCACATTTCCAGGTATTTCAAGTCCATCCATCACCACAATCAAACTATTCGGCCCTAACGCCAATTGATTTAAAGACCGTTTGGGAAATTCACACACACTAATCATGCCTGCTGGATTGCCACTTTCTGATATCTGCTGCATCGTTTTTTTTGAAATCAAGTAAACTTGAGGTGCCATTTCAATCAAAGCAATCATCATTTGGTAGGCTTCCGGAGTAACGATTTCTTCAACAGATAAGAGCAAATACTCAACCGTCAAACTGTAGTCTGTGACAAACTGATTTGCCCAAATCCCTTCAACTGGAATCAACTGTCTAGGATTGCCCTTTTTGTTGTTATTAATCTGATCCACCTGTTTTACATATGGAGATTTAGCCCCAGCATATCGTATTTTTAGGGGGTACGTGTCTTTTAAAAATTGTTCTTTTCCTTCAATCTCCATCTTGATAAACATATAGACTCCTATACTTTGACTTTAATTTTAACGTGCTCATCCTCCAACACGGCCTTTAAGGTATTTCCTTTTGCCAACATCTTGCGGATGTACAATTCTGCAATTTCATCTTCAATATACTTTTGAATGGTTCGTCTTAATGGACGTGCGCCGTACTTTTCATCAAAGCCACGCTCAAGAATTAACTGTTTGACCTCATCTGAAATTTCAAGTGACATCTGCTTATCTTTAACTTCAGCGTTCACTTCATCAAGCTGCAATTCTATAATTTGTTTTAATTCTGCTTTGCTAAGTGACTTAAACACAACAATATCATCAATTCGATTTAAGAATTCCGGTTTGAAGGTTTCCCTTAACATTTCCCTAATCTTAAGTTCCTGATGCTCTCCAGTTCCAGCACCAAATCCGATACCAGAAGACTTTAAATTCGTACCAACATTTGACGTCATTATAATTACTGTATTTTCAAAAAACACAGTTCTGCCTTGACCATCTGTAAGCCGTCCATCTTCAAGAATTTGGAGCATCACGTTAAAGACATCCCCATGTGCCTTTTCTATCTCGTCTAACAAAATGACAGAATATGGCTTGCGACGTACTTTTTCAGTAAGCTGACCGCCTTGCTCATAACCAACATAGCCTGGAGGCGCACCAATCAATTTAGAAACCGTATGTTTTTCCATGTATTCTGACATGTCCATACGAATCATAGCTTCTTCAGTTCCAAAAAGTTCTTCGGCAAGTGTTTTGGCAAGTTCGGTTTTCCCAACACCTGTCGGTCCTACAAACACAAAAGATGCCGGCTTACGCTTGCGCCTAAATCCAGACCGACTCCTACGAATGGCTTTTGCTATGGCTTCAATTGCATGATTTTGACCAATGACCCGCTGATGCAATCTAGACTCCAAATTAAGGAGTTTCTCCGCCTCTTCTTCCGTAATTTTTTGGACAGGTATCTTTGTCCACGCCTCTATAACATAAGCAATATCTTCAACAGATAACTCACGATGGGCCCATTCAGATTCAAGTTTTTCGATTTTTTCAGAAGTTCGAATACTCGCCATACGCAATTCAGCTGACCGTTCATAATCATCAGCAGAGACAGCTTCAGACCGCTCGGCTTCAATCCGCTCCAGTTCCTCTTTTAGGGCACTGATTTCCACAAGACCTTGATTCATAAGATTCGCCCTTGACCCGGCTTCATCAATAACATCAATTGCTTTATCCGGCAAAAATCGATCTGTAATATACCGTTCAGACATTCTTACTGCCGATGTTATGACGTCATCAGATATTGCAACTTTATGATAGATTTCATAATAGTCTCGAATGCCTTTAAGAATCTCAATACTTTCTTCAACAGTTGGTTCATCCACAAGAACTGGCTGAAATCTTCTTTCAAGCGCAGCATCTTTTTCAATGTGCTTTCGATATTCTTCTAATGTTGTTGCACCAATAACTTGAACTTCTCCACGCGCCAAGGCAGGTTTCAAAATGTTGGCAGCATTCATAACACCGCCATGAACTTCTCCTGCGCCCATAATATTATGAACCTCATCTATGACAAGGATCACATTGCCATGCTTCGATGCTTCAGAAATAATGGATTTCATTCGGCCTTCAAACTGACCTCTAAATTGAGTGCCAGCTACAATTGAGGTCATATCCAACAAATAGATTTCAGTCTCAAGTAACTTTTCTGGAACGGCTTTTTCGACAACTCTCACAGCCAATCCTTCAGCTATAGCTGTTTTGCCCACACCCGGTTCACCTAGAAGAATCGGATTGTTTTTCCCGCGTCGATTTAAAATCTGAACAACACGGTCAATTTCACGCTGCCTTCCAATAATCCGATCAATCTCACCGTTTTTTGCTTTTTCAATCAGATTAGTACCGTATTTTTCCAGTGTTTTAAGCTTCATTCGCTTTCCTTTTTTATTCGATTTATGGTGCTTTGCTTCTTCTCCATCTGCATAAGACTCATAGAAATCTTCCTCAAAAGCATCCATTTCCTCTTCAAAGTACTGGCCTTCATCTTGATCCTCATCAGCTTCAGCATCAAATTGCATCATCTGCATCAATGGATTGTCTTCATCATTTGACACATGATCAAACAAGTGGTTCATCTGCTTGGATAAATTATCCATTTCTTCAGGGCTTAGATTAATTTGATTCATTATTTCATCCATTACTGGGTAACCTTTTTTTTGAGCGCATTCCAGACATAAGTCTACGTATTCAGTTTTTCCGTTTTCAATTTTTGCCGTACGCATAATAGCGACATTTTTTTTACATTCAGAACATTTTTTCATCATCATCACTCTTTCTTTATATAGACTTTTAATATTATACCCCATTTCGAGCCACAAAATAACCGCTATTCCATTAAATTTTTATGAACAGGGGGTGACCTATTGCTCAATTTCCTATAAAATTAACTTAAAAGATAAAGAGGAGGAAAACGTATGGATTCAAGAATCGAAAAAACGCTGGCTCAGCTTGAAAAAAATAGAATCACAGGTCATTTTGTCGAAACACCTGAAGCCCTTCACAGGTTAATTGCATCTCTCGTTCCAGAAGGTGCCACCGTTTCAGTTGGGGGCTCTATGACCTTGTTTGAAACTGGAACCATTGATTTTCTAAGAAATGGAACTTATGAATTCTGGGACAGATATGCTGAAGGGTTAACGCCTGAAGACACAAAGGCCCTTTACCGAAAATCATTCTCGGCAGATGCCTACTTTTCAAGTGTAAATGCTATTACCGAAGATGGGTGGCTCTATAATATTGATGGTCTCGGAAACCGAGTAGCTTCCATAATTTATGGACCTGATAAAGTCTTTTTGATTGCTGGAACAAATAAAATTGTCAAAGACATGGAAGCGGCTGAAATCAGACTCCGTCATAAAGCTGCCCCAGCAAATGCAGTCAGATTAAACCGAAATACACCCTGTGCAAAAACAGGCGTTTGCATGGACTGTAAGCACAAAGACCGCATCTGTAGTGCTTATGTGAAAATCGGTTGGCAGTTTGATCCAAACAGAATTCACGTCATTTTAATCAACGGGAACTTTGGCTATTAAAAAAACCGACCGCCTTAAGGTTAGATATCCGTCTAACTTTTTGGGGGTCGGTTTATTTGTTTGACTGTCTTATGCGTGCTACTTAATCTGATCAGAGCGCATAACTTGTTCCACGACAATTTTATCGCCTTCAGAATATAAAATCATAGCCATCGGGCCTGTTACCAAAAGACAAGCTTCATCCGAATCTGTAGAAATTCGGTCTAAATTTTCTGCAATTGCCTTAAATATAGTCTCTTCAGAAAACGGAAGTGTTTCAAGGTCCTGTTCAATTTGAACTTTCAAAGTTTGATCTGACATATACCCTCCTTTATATCGACTCATGCTCATATTTTACAACATTTACTGGACATTGACCAGTCTTGCTTTTCGAAACAAGAAAAAACCCAAGACCAAATAGGCACATGTTGCGAGAACGCTCCATACAATTTGATTCTGAATCAAAAAATAATGAATTGCCCACAATCCGCCAATAATCGCCATAAAAACAAAGGTTTCTCCAATTTTTTTATTCCCACCAGGGACCATCTCTTTGGAAAACGGCAGGTTCATTTTTCCCATATTCAGTTTTATACCCATTAAAAACAAGGCAGCAGCTTCAATTACAATAACACCCGGCAATGCCGGCCACCCCATAAGAACAAGCATCAAAAACCCCATTACAGCCATAATTGGCAATTCGTATTTAATTAAGTAGGCTTTTGACGCCCCAGTTAAAATCAAATTTTTATTGTCAATTGGAAAACTGTCATAAATAAAAGCCGCTTCATGCGTTTCACTAAATTGAACCAACTCAAAGTTAGTCGTCAAAAATAGAGTTGACAAATATAAAGTCATATACTGAAAACTGCCTTTAAGGCCAGCCAATCCCTCGGTCAATGACCCAGATGTTTCCAGTACAGAATACATCATAATCAAAGGAAATATCATTGCCATTGCTTGATTGGGATAGATCATACGCTTCAATTTACGATCTCTTTTTAAATTCGAGTCTGCAAACCACATAAACGCGCGTTCCGTTTGATTAAAAGCCAAAAGGCCATAAAGTCGTGTTTTGAATTTCGACCGCCTTTGCGCACGTAACCCTTCTTCAATTTGGAGTTTGCCAAGGTAAAATTCGAATTTTGGTAAAATAAAACTTTTTAACAGAGCCCCAAGTCCAAAGGGAACAATGAGGGCCAAAACTGCAAACCATCCATAATTGCCACCTTCAACAATTACCTTAAAAAGCCCTGCAAACCACGCTGGTGCCAACAAATAAGTCCACCAGTCTACAGATACCGTCACTTCCAAGGCTGTGAACTCAAAAACACGTGCTAAAACCTGATAAATAACAATGGTGAAAATTGTCACGGCGATTTGAAAGACATTTAGTACATCTTTCAACTTTTCTCCACTAAAAAATGCCAGTAAAACTGTGTATAAAATTGTCGTGGCAAAAACCACAAGCAGTGACAAAGTTACCATCATAACTAAAAAAGCACCGAGTATTCGAATGCCATAAGCGCCAACACCAAAAACTATGGCCGCTGCATTTAAAGAAAAAAACATGGCAATCATGTAATAAATAATATGAATTATTTTTGCCGTATTCAACGTTTCACTGTTTACAGGCCGTGTCATGATAATCTGTTTGTCTCTTAAATCCAAAAGAACGTTTGAAAAATCTGTCACCATATACATTACCATAAAGAACAGATCCATTGATGCAATAATTGCCATCTTAAGGAACAAATCAAATGGCATTGTCATAATCATCCCCATAAAAAAACCAAGGAAAGCAAGCATGAGTAAGTTTGACTTGAAGCCAGTTAATTTTTTTGAATTGCCACCCTCGTTTGGCAAATTAGTCTTTCGGTCATCCAAAGTTAATTTAAGATTCAAGATGTGAACCATTTGATCAAAATCTACAGCTGACTTCCTAAAAAAAGGCTTCATGGGTTTTATAATTTTAAGGAGTAGAAAATTTGATTTCAAACAGTCACCTCCTCATCCATTAACGTCCGAACAAATGACTCTGCAATTTGAGCATGGGTATCAAATCCTGTTAATTGATTAAAAATTTCTTGGAGAGAATGGTCTTTTCTATTTTGACTCAAAGTCTCAAAATTGCCATCAGCAACAACAACCCCATCATTTAGAACAATTATACGGTCGCTTATTTTTTCAACCACTTCCATAATATGTGACGAGTAAAAAATCGTCTTCCCTTTTTCAGCCAATTTTCGTAAAATTTCTTTAAAGACCATTACACTATTGGCATCTAAACCACTAATCGGTTCATCAAAGAACAAAATATCTGGGTTATGAATTAAACTTGAAATAATCAGCAATTTTTGCTTCATACCCTTTGAATAAGAGGAGATTCGATTATAATAAGCCGTCTTAATGCCAAACAGATCAAAAAGAGCTTCTGCTTTTTGAGTTAGAGTTTCTGGATCCATTTGATACAATTCTCCAATAAACTGCAAGTACTCTGCACCCGATAAACTGTCATATAAAGTGGCCACTTCAGGAACATAACCAATATGGCGTTTATAGGCCACGGACTCTTCCTTAATGTCTTTCCCTAAAATTTTAACCGCACCTTCGTACGTGTCAATCATTCCAAGCATAATTTTTACTGTCGTGCTCTTTCCAGCACCATTTGGGCCAATATAACCAATAATTTGTCCCGGAAAAATATTCAAATCAATGCCTTTAAGGACATAGTCACCGGCTGTGTCATACCTCATTTTTAAATCTTTTATTTCTATAACGGATTCCATATTTTCCTCCATTCTAAGTGCGACTTCCACTAATCTTGAGTCTAGCTCTTGTTTTGCTTGCGTTTTTGTGGTACATTCATTCCAATCATTAAACGAATAGGAGAATTCATTTATGAATATTGCTGCATTTTTAGACATTGATGGAACACTTTATCGAAATTCCCTCATGATCGAACATTTTAAAAAACTTGTTAAGTATGAAGTCATCGATCCAGGCGTGTGGCATCTCGGTGTTAAAGATTCATTCACAGAATGGCGCAAACGCGTTGGTGAATACGAAGATTATATGCTTGAACTTGTAAATCTGTACTATGACGCCCTAAAGGGACGCAAAGCCTCCGATCTTGAATTCATATCCAATCAAGTGATTGCTCTACATGGGGATATTGTCTATAAATATACCCGGAGCCAAATCTTATGGCACAAAAGTCAGGGACACAAGGTCTTTTTTATATCAGGCAGTCCAGATTTTCTGGTTTCTAAAATGGCTTCAAAATATGAAATTGATGGCTACAGAGGGACTGGCTATCTTGTAGACGCCCATGGCTGCTTTACTGGAGAGGTATCCCCTATGTGGGACTCCGTCAACAAAAATAAAGCCATTGATGGCTTTGTCAAGGCTTTTGACATTGACCTCGATAAAAGCTACGCATATGGCGATACCAACGGGGATTTTTCTATGTTATGTCGCGTGGGCAATCCCGTTGCAATCAACCCTGCAAAAGAGCTCTTAATGCATATCAAAAATAGTGAAACACTCTCTAAAAAAGCCACTATTATCGTCGAACGAAAAGATGTTATCTATCAGCTCCCGACTTCTGTTTCCTTGATTGATGAAAGCGCCCTATTTGTATAGGGCGTCTATTTTTTTAAAGGGTGTATTTCTCTTTTTTCAAGTGCTTCAAAAGAGGCAATTGATCCCGTATGGTTTGTTCGGCTTCCAGATCAATCTGTCCAACCAAATACCCTTCATCCTCATTCAACTCCCCAATAACATCACCCCATGGATTCACCACCATAGAGTGCCCATATGAGATATAGCCTAGATCATAGTCTCTTGCCGGTGCACATCCCACTGTGTAAACTTGATTGTCCACAGCCCGGCTTCTTAAAAGCAGTTCCCAATGGGCCGGCCCCGTGGTCATGTTAAAAGCTGCTGGGAAAATTAGCACACCTGCCCCTTTGGAAACCATATAGCGTGACAGTTCGGGAAACCGGATATCATAACAAATTGCAACCCCAATCTTACCAAATTCAGTCTCTACAATTGTGGGTGTTTCCCCAGCCGAAAGCGCATCTGACTCTCTAAAATACTGGCCATTGACAATGTCAATATCCAGCATATGGATTTTTCTGTGTTTCCCAATACACTTTCCTTTTGGGTCAAAGATATAAGACGTATTGTAGAGTCGGTCTTCTTCGCGTTCAGGGATTGAGCCACCAATTAAGTATACCTTATTGCGTTCAGCTGCTTCACTGAGTTTTTGCCAGGTGTATCCACCCTCTTCTTCTGCATAATCGCTAAACAAATGTGTCTCATAGGGGCAATTAAACATTTCTGGGAGCACCACCACCTCTGCGCCTTTCTCCGATACACGTGCAACATTTAAAACTGCACGGTCTACAGACGCCTCTTTTGTTTCCATTACTTTCATTTGAATCAAAGCCAATCTGAATTCCTTATGCATAGGATCACCTCTTTAAAATATGTTTCACAATCGCTTGAATATCTTCTGTTACAGCATCTGGCAAACGTTCTTTTTCCCAATGGTCAGTCCCTGCATATTTCAAGTGACTTTTAAGGGGCATCTTAAGATTTCGCATCAGTAGGCCAATTGTCGCTTCATTGCCTATAAATTGATTCTCGTAGGCATTTGCCCCACCAAAAGAAATTAAATAGCCACCCTTCAACGCTTGATTTATACATTTGGGATAAGGTGTCTTAAAGGCAAATTCACTCATGAATATCATTTGACACCGATCAACTAAAGTCTTCAGTCTGCTGCCAATACCATTGAAATACACTGGCGATACAACTACCATGTGATTTATATCCTTTAACAGCTTATATATTTCATCCATATCATCTGTAAAAACACACTGGCCTTTATTTTTAGAGCAGTAGCCACAATCTATGCAATGGTCTATTTTTAACCCATTAACATCTACAACCACTGTCCTTATGGCGTGTTCATTCAGGAGAGCCTCCAAATAAGCCACCGTTTTTCCACTGTATCCTGCTTGACGATGACTCCCCATCACAATAAGTACGGTTTCTTCCATAATCAATTCTCCATATCTACTTCTTGGGCAATACGTTCACAAATTTCTGGAGCCCCACAGATGACATTGTATTTTCCACCTGTTTCAACGCTATGAAATGAGCCGCCACTTTCCAGAACCATTAACATGCCAGCACCCAAATCCCATTTGCCTAGTCTCAACTCCCAATAGGCATCTAAAATTCCGCCAGCCACTAAACATAAATCGTAGGCTGCAGCACCTAACCTCCGGATTCCTTTTACTTTAGAAATCATACGTTGTACATTTTCACTGTTGTTATTTCGCGCGGTTGCACGGTCATAGGGAAATCCTGTTCCCAGCACACATGTTGACAATGAAACAGCCTGTGAACACACCATAGGTTTGTCATTGTGAAAAGCGCCTTTGTTGCGCTCAGCTACAAAAAGTTCATCCACCATCGGCACATAAACGACTCCAAACTCTGGCGTTTCATCTTGCCATCTGGCTATGGATACTGCAAATATAGGATGGCCTACCGAAAAATTTGTAGTCCCATCCAAAGGGTCAATAATCCAAGTGTATTTGGCGCCATTTTTCATTTGAAGCCCTTGTTCTTCAGACAATATATGATCTTCTGGAAACCATTCTTTAAGCTTGTTTACAATCAATTGATCACAATACATATCCACTTCAGTTACAAGGTCTACTGATGAACTTTTGGTCATCACCTGTAACGACAAATTTCTAAATTTCGATTTTTGATAACTGCCAATTTCTTTTGCTAAGTCAATCACCTTTTTATACTTTACATCTATTGAATTCACTTTTTCCCCTCTCAAATGCGTTATAATTGATCTCCTTTTATGATACACCGTTTTAACCTGGAAGTGAAGGGTATGAATATCGTGAACTTTAAAAATGGAGGTAATTGAAATGAATACACAGGTAACTTTTGGCGGATCGCCAGTGACGCTTGAAGGAAACACCATAAAAGTAGGTGATCAAGCGCCTAATTTCAAAGCTGTGAATAAGGACTTATCCCCTTTTGACTTTTCCAGTTTGGGCAAGAAAATTAAAATTATAAGTGTTGTGCCCTCAGTGGACACAAGAATTTGTGAATTTCAAACCATACGGTTTAACGAAGAAGCTACAAAACGCCCCGATGTTGTGGTGCTTACCATAAGTGTAGATCTACCTTTTGCACAAAAAAGATTTTGCGTTGCCAATTCAATTGAAAACGCCATCGTGGTATCAGATTACAAAGATTTGGATTTTGGACAAAAATACGGTTTTATTATGAAAGAGCACCGATTGCTAGCACGTGGCATCCTCATCATTGATGCAGAAGATACTGTCCGCTACGTAGAATATGTCCCAGAAGTGGGCTCTCATCCGGATTATGATGCAGCACTTCAATTTTTAGAAACCTTATAGGCAAAAAAACTTCCAACCCAGTCTAAACCAGTAGACGAAGTTGGAAGTTTTTTTATGGGCGAAACAAGAACAGTGGTACCAAAACTGGGACAATCATAGTCAATATAAGACCCGTTGAAAACGACAAAATCGCAGTTTCAGCATTTGTATTTTTAGATACAATTGGAAGCGTGGTATCCATAGCCGTTGCGCCAGATGGTGCAATCGCCTCTACAAACCCTATATATTTAGCCACAAGTGGAATTGCTGCAATGGCAATAATTTCACGAATTACATTGGTTAAAAAAGCCAGCACGGACAGTTCGGATGAATAAGGGGCGATAATAATAGATGAAAGTGTGTACCATCCAAGGCCTGCCCCTATAGCGCCTGACTCATTCACCGGATCTGAAAGCAAAAATCCAGCCAAAATAGCGCCAATCAAACTCCCAGCAACAACGCCTAAAGGGACAATAAAAAACATGGCCCCTGATTTTTTTATATCTTTTAAAACATTTTTATTTTTTCCGATATCCATACCAACAAAAAAGAGCAATAAACTTAAACCTATGGACAGCATATGGTCTGTAACACCATAATAAGATTCAGGCACAAAAAGTCCCACCACTGTTCCAATAATCACTGCAAGTATTATTTTTAATGTCATGCTTTTTTCCCACCTCTCATTCGCATCCATCCCTTTCTAAACATGTAAACAAAGATGATACTGCCTGCAACTGTAAAAACAGCGTATAAAGTTGCATGCATCCCTATTTCAGCAAATGCACCTATAACCGCATCATCCATTCCAATCCTTAGTCCCATTGTAAACAAAAGTGCAAACAAACAAATCATTTGGACCACATCCAAACGGTGGTAAAGTTTTTTGGGGACAAGACCTTTATAACTTAAAAAGCCACCTGCCAGCAGCAGAATCAAATACAACAAAATACTGCTCATCTTTTAGTCTCCTTTATTTTGATGGTCGTGTTATTGGCAATCGTTTAATATAATTAAAAGTTCCTTTTTCCGCATTAAACAAAACTTGAACCGGTATAATCTCCACACCAGAGTCAAGCGCTTCATAAAATGTTCGGGAAAATTCAGGGTCCGTTTCCCAGTTAGGCTCAAATACATCTGCTTCACTTAAAACTATTATAAGCGCAGCAGCGCGTTCACCAGATGCTTTAATGGCCATCAAGCTTCTTAAATGCCGAGTTCCACGCACAGTGGGTGCATCCGGAAACTTTGCTACCCCCGCTACAGAGAGTGAACAGCCCTTAACTTCTACCCAAATTGGCCTACCCGCTTCACCTATTAGTTTATAATCCAATCGAGAGTCTCCGTTTGTCACTTCAGCCCGTAGAGATTGAATTTTTCCAAATGGGCTAATTTCCGGATTTTGAATTAAAGCTTCTGAGATATACCGATGATACCCCGAGTGTACCAACACATATTCAGTACCCTTTCGAGCCGCAACCATATCCCATTCTGTTTTCCGTTTAGGTCCCGCTGCGTATCTGATTAGGCAGACATTACCTTTGTATAAAAGTTCTTTTAGCCGGCCAGGGTCGTGTACATGAACCAGTTCTTCACACCCATCCACGGATACTTTTGCCAAATATCGATTTGGTCTTTCAACAAATAAACCTTTTTTTAAATCAGCCACTTGATAAAGTATCATCTTGACCTCCTAGTGCTTCTACCCTTTTAATATAACTTTCCATATCGTATTTGCGTTTCAAACCTTTATCGTTCATGTAACGAATTTTACCAAAAATAGGTCTTTCAGAAAAAGGTCTGTCATGCTTACCAAAGCACCAAGCAATTCCTGCATACCCATTTGGATCACGGCCATCCAACAGATATTTGTCATTGAGATAAATCATGAGGTCAAATGCGGCTTCATAAGACGGGGTCCACTCAATGATTTTTTTCCCCCAATACATCCGCATGGTATTGTGCATAAAGCCAGATTTGACCATTTCTTTTTGGGCAGCATTCCAATAAGGGTCATGGGTCTGCGCCGACTCAATCTCTGAAGGCGAATAGACATAAGGTCTCACATCTTTTCCGTGTGACTTCAATTGCTGAATCGCCCAGTCCGGTAGAACTTGAAATAAATCTTTTTTATAGTTTGGATTGTATCTAACATAATTATAAGCCAGTTCCCGTCTAACAAAAAGTTGTTCTACAAAAGCACCTGAAGGCACATTGGCTTTCCTAACCGCTTCTAAAATTGTAATAGGCGAAATCATACCAAAGTGCAAATAGGCACTAAGTTTTGAGGTTGCATCTAATCCTGGATTATTGGACGCCTCGCCATAGGATGTTAAGTGCGTTTCAACAAATGCCTTTAAAAGTATATTTGCCTGGTCCTCTCCCCCAATAACAGTGACAGGGCCATTGAGAATTTCCAAATGCCCATAATGGGTTTTTAAAATCTCATTTACAGCCCAATCCTCACGAAAAATTTCATGATGCGTGTTAGGGATTGGACGCGCAACTGGAGTTGTTTGAAAAGGAATTGCAAAGGCATCCAACTTACGATTGAGGGCATTTCGTATGGCATAGGCTGCATAAGCTTCTTTAAGATAGGCGTGCTTTACAGGTACAATCACATTGGTTTCAATATAGTAAGCATCGCACGTCACATGGCCAACCACTTCTTTTTTAAGATGCCCAAGTTCCGCACCCATCACATCATCCATAACCAAAGCGCAGGCATCTTCCGTCACTGTGGCCACAACATCTGTAGCCTCTCCATAAGCAACATGAAAAAGAGCACCCAGTCCCTGTAACTGTGACTTCAAATAGGACAATCCTTCTATCATAAACCTATAATGTCTTGTGTTGGCGCTTGGATAAGCAGGCATTAAAACCATTGCCACAATTAAACCGACCTGCTTCTGATTGGCAAGTTCAATGGCAAATGCCAAGGCATGGTTGTTTTCAACACGTTGAGCTGCCTGCATCCAATATACCACATGCGTCCCGGAATTTCGCGTCCCGGTTTTCATTTTATGAATCCGTTCAGGCTGAATCATATTGACCCCCTCATTTATACTTCACATTCTAACACAAACAATTGTTTTAATCGATGCTTTATAATATAATTAACCATATTCCTAAAACTAGGATTAAGCTTGAAAGGAGCACTTATGCAAACATTGATTATACACGCAAAATATGCAGACAAATACAAGCAGGGCTATCCCTTGCTTTTCAAAGAAGCGATAATGGGCAATCATGTTCTAGATTCTGAAGCAATACCAGAGGGAACACTTCTAAAACTTGTGGATGAACACCGTAAGTTTCTAGGCACTGCCTACTATGGCATCCAGAACAAAGGCATTGGCTGGGTCTTAACTAAAACTGAAAAAACGCCAATTAATTTAACATTTTTTAAACGTAAAATTTACCAGGCGCTTGAAAAACGTCTTAGACTCTTTAACAATCCCAAAACAAATGCTTTTAGGGTCTTCAACGGTGAAGGCGATGGTATTGGAGGCTTACAAATTGATTTCTATAATGGCACTTATTTAATTTCCTATTACAGCAAAGGGATTTATGCCTTTAATGCTCAAATTGTAGAAGCTTTAAAAACCAGCGTGGAGTACGATGCTATATACGAAAAAACGCGCTATGAAGAGGATCAACACATGGACTCTGAATCACTGCTTGTCGCTGGAAGTCCAACAATTGACCCCCTGATTGTACGTGAAAATGGTGTGAACCTCAACGCCTATTTGACCGAAGGTGGTATGACCGGTTTCTTTATTGACCAACGCGAAGTCAGAAAGTCACTTAGGGACAAGTATGCAAAAGGCAAGACTGTCCTCAACACATTTTCTTATACAGGTGCTTTTTCAGTTTTCGCTGCTTTAGGTGGGGCAAAGCAAACCACCAGTGTTGATCTTGCCACTCGAAGCTATGAAAAAACGAAACGCAACTTTGAAGCCAATGGTATCGATACAGACAAACATGAAATCTTAGTAGAAGATGTTTTTCTTTATTTTAAAAAAGCCATCAAGGCACACAAAAAATTCGATGTGGTTATTTTAGATCCCCCAAGCTTTGCAAAATCTAAAGAATTTACATTCAGCGCATCAAAGGACTACCCAGAACTCTTGAAAAATGCCATTGAGCTCACGCCAAATAAAGGCATTATTATTGCTTCAAATAATACGTCCACAATTGACCTTAAAAAATTCAAGCAGATTATAGGGCGGGGATTCAATCTCGCAGATGCAAGGTTTGAAATTTTGGAACTCCACCAACTGCCTCAAGATTTTAGAACCAACCGACATTATGAATACAGCAATTATTTAAAAGTTGCCATCATCAAGGTTGAAAAGAAAGGATAACCCATGAAAAGAATCGCGCCTATCCTCCTAATTATAGTGCTATTGACATCCGGTTGCAGACCGCTTTATAAGACTGCACCACATCCTGAAGTCAATAATGAAGAAGGGCAAAATTCTATTTACAAGCCTGAATCCATTGGTATTCAGACACATGTGGACTCTGGAGACAACTATACAATTACCGCACACTACCCAGCCTTGGGCCATGCTGAAGTGGATACCATGCTTTACAATTTCATAACCAATCGTGAAATGCTCTTTAATCAGGAGATTTCAGAGCTCAACACTAAAAATCATCATTTTAATCTACATTTGGAATATGAATACGCTTATAAGACGGATGCCCATGTCTCTATTTTATTTAAAGAATCCAAAGATCTTGGCGACGCACAAATTGCCACAACACTTTTCTCATATAATTTTGATCTGACAACCGATACACTTCTGTCTTTAGAAGATTTCTTTACGGGAACGTCTGCCCATTTGGTCATTTTATCAGACATCACATACAATATGTTGGTAAGTGATGAAGTTTTACCAAACTCTGTGGATATCAACTGGGTTAAAGGTGGGTTATCCCCACAAGAAAAGAATTTTACCACATTTACCTTTGACTCAGAAAAAATCACGCTTTATTTCAACAAATATCAATTAGGGCCCGCTTTTTTAGGGGCTCCAGTTGTCACAATTCCCTATGAGACACTTAGTGCGTATGTCTCTTTAGAAGAAAACTTAAAACGCCAACTGGAACAAAACGAAAATCAAATTGAACCTGTTCCATCAGGCGTTATTGAAATACCAAGTGTCGGCAGTTCAGAAACAGACACGGACCCAAAAAACTCAAAAAAAATAGCCCTAACTTTTGATTTAGGACCACACCCCATCTACACACCCATTATCTTGGATACCCTAAAGGCTGCTGATGCAAAGGCCACATTTTTCCTGCTTGGAAACCGGGTATCAGATTATGAAGCGATTGCAAAACGCATTCACGATGAGGGACATACCATTGGCAATATGACTTATTCACACCCTCTATTAAACAGACTTTCAAAAAATGACATTCTAAATCAAGTCAATCGGGCACAAAATTACATTGCAAGGTACTCTGGTGCAGTGCCAAAACTTATAAGACCACCTTTTGGTGCACTTGGGGATGACTTTTTAGAGGTTGTGAACATGCCCGTTATTTTATGGTCAATAGACGCACAAGATTTGCTTTACAATGATTCAGAATTTTTAGTCTCCTATATTATGGACCATGCTTTTGACGGTGCCATTGTAAGGCTGCATGATAATTCGTCCAGTACAACTCAGGCCATTGCGCCCTTAATCGAAGACTTAAGGCAAGCAGGCTACGAACTGGTCACAGTCGATAAACTTCTCCACTTAAATCTCAATCAAAATAACTGGCAAATCAAAACCTATTACCAAGCCATTCAATAAAAAGAGCTGTTGCCCACTTAACATTTTAAAATGTTAGGCGAACAACAGCTCTTATACAGTTAACCTCTAGGTCTGCGCTTTTCGCGTCCTTGAGATTTTGATCTTGATTTTACCTTGTCTTTAGCCACTTCCAAAGAAACCGGCTTACCCTTGATCATTCTTTGATCCATGCGGTCTAAAACACGCTTCACTTGGCTGTCCGGAATTTCTACAAAAGTAAATGTATCAAATATTTCAACATTTCCAATTGCCTTTCCATCTATGGAAGCCTCATTTGCAATAGCACCAACAATATCACGTGGTTTTACGCCTTGCTTGTTGCCCACGTTCATATGAAGCCTAACCATATTGCCTTGTGATCTGGACTTCTGTCCCTTGTGCTTAACTTCCACTTTTTTCTTTTCACCACGCACAACATACTTTCGATTGTTGTCCACACTGTCAATTTCATTTTTTGCTTCCTGCTCCAACTCCATCTGGAAAAGCGCTGCTGCAATTTCAATGACAGTAAACTCATCTGAAAGTTCTTCAATCAAATCCACATACTTTCGGTCTAAACCAGATTCAATTTTTTCCTTAACGCGTTCCCAAAAAGCATTGCGCTTCACAGTTTCGATGTCTGCAATTTTTGGAATTGGATGTGGTTTAATTTCTGATTTTGTATATCTTGAAATGTTGCGAAGCAAGTGATAGTCCCTTGAAGTAATGAACGTATAAGAGACACCTTCTTTACCAGCCCTACCAGTTCGACCAATTCGATGAACATAATATTCTTCATGACTTGGCATGTCGTAATTAAACACGGCCTCTACATTATCAATATCAAGACCACGTGCCGCTACATCTGTCGCAACCAAAATTTCGATATCGCCACGCTTAAATTTATTGATAACGTTCATACGAAGCGTTTGCTTCATATCCCCATGAATTTTATCACACATATAGCCACGTGCTTGAAGCATATCTGTCAAATCATCAACGCGTTTTTTTGTGTTACAGAACACAATGGACAATTTATAATTATAAACATCCAGAACTCTGGAGAGTATTTCTACCTTATCCTTATCTTTCATTTCAAGATAAACCTGTTTAATATTTGGCGTTGTAAGTTCCTTGTGTGCCACCTTGAGGATTTCAGGATTATTTTGATAGGTGTTGATGATATTTAATATTTCTTTGGGCATCGTTGCCGAAAACAACATTGTTTGAATTTCATGACCAACTTGGCCCATTACCAATTCAATATCCTCTCTGAAACCCATGTTGAGCATTTCATCTGCTTCGTCTAAAATCAGCATTTTAAGCGCATCTAATTTCAAAGTTCTGCGTCTCAAGTGATCTAAAACTCTACCTGGTGTACCAATGACAATATGAACACCTTTTCTAAGTCCTCTAATTTGACGTTCAATGTCTTGCCCACCAAAAATAGGCAGAATGTGCAGATCTTTCTTGTATTTTGCAATACGGTTAACCTCTTCTGCAATTTGAACCGCCAATTCACGTGTTGGACAAAGTACCAACCCCTGAACCCCTTTCAAATTCAAATCGATGTTCTCAAGCATTGGTATTCCAAATGCTGCCGTCTTGCCAGTTCCAGTTTGCGCCTGTCCTACAAGGTCCTTTCCCTCAAGTGCTACGGGAATTGCCATTGCTTGTATAGGCGTTGCTTCTTCAAAGCCCATATCTTCAACAGCTCTCAAAATTTCTTTTGAGCAATTAAGTTCACTAAATTGCATTTTTTCCATTCAATAAATCCTTTCATGTTATATCTAAACGGGTGCCATCGTAAACCGAGGCACCCATATGACGCTAAGTCTTTCAAACACTTCATTATAACATACATCTCAAAAAAGACTTGTTATTTTTTCGGAACATCTTGTTTTTCTAAAAACCTTGATACCCTCTATCAAAACCTTTAATGTTCTGTCCTAAAAATTTAGCCGGCACTTTAGCCTGAATGACTTTTTTCCAAATTGTCACTGGGATGTCTAAATTTTTAGCAAGCATGCCAAGCATGACTACATTGACAATCTTAGGCGTTCCAATTTGAATGCTTTCAGCAAGTACATCGTGTGCTTCAACCACCAAATCAGATCGAAATCGCTCTAAGAAATCATGTGGGTAGGGCATTTTTTCCGCTATGGCAAACACAGGATAAACTTCAGCTGTATTCACCATAACTTTTCCACCTTTTTTTAAATAATCCTGCCATCTCAAACCTTCTAACGGTTCCAGCGCAAGTAATAAATCTGCATCTCCCTTAAGAATATTGGGCGAATGGACCTTTTTGTCAAATTTAACACTCCCCCAGACTTTACCACCCCTTTGGGAAAGTCCTACCACATCATTACTTTTCACATCATATCCAGCTTCAAGAGCGACTTCACAAATAAGATCTGTCGTTAACACAAGCCCTTGTCCCCCTACACCTGCAAGAATAATATTCATTAACGGTCACCCCTTTCTTGAAGACTACTCAGTTTAATCGCACCAACTGGGCATACTTGCGAGCAAACAGAGCAGCCCACGCACATGGCCGGATCAATGGACGATTTGAGTTTTTCAATACCTTCGTAAGCTTTCATATGGATTGGTGGACAATTTGTTTTCACACAAGTTCGACACCCAATACAGATTTCGGGATCCACATAAAAGTGAGGTGACTTGATTTTATACTTTAAAGCGCAAGGACGTGTTGTTATAACCACACCTAAGCCCGGATGGCTTATTTCAGCCTCAATAACCTTCTTAGCCTCTTTATAGTTGAACTGGTCTACCACCTGAACTCTGGTTATCCCCATCACTTCAAGAAGCTTAGGCATATCAACTGCCATATCACTGCCATCACCATAAGGACTAGAACTCGCATTGGGCTGTCCGCCTGTCATAGCAGTTGTGCCATTATTTAGAATAATAACTGTCATATTGTCATCTGGTTCCAACTGGTGCAAAAGATTCATCATCCCCGTCATTCCAGAGTGATAAAACGTTCCATCCCCAATTACCGCCACAAGCGGTTCTTGTTTGCCAGCAATTTTATGGGCCTTGGTCATGCCTTTAACAATGCCAAGAGATGCCCCCATACTGATAACTGTATCCAAAACCTCAAGTGGGTATAGAATGCCCATGGAATAGCACCCAATATCTCCAATCACAGTGCGTTTGGCCTTTTTGAGTATATCGAAAACAGGTCGGTGCGGACACCCTGCACAAAACATCGGCAAACGTCCCATAACGTCTCCAGAATCCACTATATTAAGGTCAATAGAGTCCACAACACCAACTTTGGCAAGCCCCTCATAAACTTCTTTAACATCCAATTCGCCAGTAAATGAAAACAGACTTTTCCCTTCACAAGATATACCGGCCAGCTTCAGCTCATTTTCTATGAATGGCATCATTTCCTCTATAACAACAATGCGGTTATAATGACTTGCTATTTCCTTAAGCCATGATGGATCAATAGGCCAAACCATTCCAAGTTTCAGTATGCCAGCTCTAGGATTTAACTCTTTTACATTTTCAAAAACAATTCCAGACGTTACAATAAGGACATCTGCCCCCTCATGTGGAAAATGGGTATTAATCCCGAATTGGTTTAAGTTTGCCTTAAGCTTATCAATCCGATTTTGCATGTGATATTGTTTGTCAAATGTATTGGGTGGAATCATTCCAAAGTTTTGAACATCTCTTTTAAACCCTTCGATTTCTTTACTTACCTTTTCACCCAGCGTAACAAGACTTCTGCTGTGACATAATCTCGACGTAATTCTAAGCATAACAGGGGTTTCATAGGTTTCACTAATCTCAAGACCAAGTCCCACCATATCTTTAGCTTCCTGAGAATTGGATGGGTCTAAAATCGGCATATTGGCAAATTTTGCAAATAGTCGATTGTCCTGTTCATTTTGTGAACTTGCCATACCAGGATCATCACCTGACATAAGTAAAAATCCGCCTTTAATCCGTGTTTGGGTAAATGTCATTAAAGGATCAGCAGCAATATTTACGCCCACATGTTTCATGGCCACAAGGGTTCTAGCACCGGCAAAAGACGCGCCAATCCCCACTTCCAAGGCAACTTTTTCATTTAGCGAAAATTCCGAATAAATATCTGGATATGCAGCCTTAAGTGTCTCTACCATTTCCACTGTGGGAGATCCCGGATAACTGGCTGCCAGATGTCCCCCTGCTTCATAAAAACCACGTGCAATCGCTTGGTTCCCCGTCATCAATATTTTTTCCAAAATACCCCTCCTTTACGCTTGTCCATCTAAAAATGGATTTAACTTAAAAAAATGCTGAATCAAATAAGCTGTTCTTGCGGTTACTTCCTCATGGTCCAGTAATTTTTTTGCCTGGTTTCGATCCACAACAAATGCCGTTGCATCCTCTTGATCGGATAAAAAATCCCTGGAAGGTTCGCCCTCATAGTAGCCATAAACAATGTTAACACATTCATTTACAAGACCTACAGACACATATCTCGATCGATCCGTATAAACCGGTTTAAACGCCATACCGGTTTCTTCCTTAAATTCACGAACGGCCGTTTCTTCTATAGATTCTCCCGGGTCCATGAGTCCTGCTGGAAGCGAATAAACATATCGACCTGCACTTACCCTGAATTCTTTTAGCAAAACGACTTTTTCTTTTTCGGCGTCCACAGCGAAAATCATGGCACCATCTGTATAACGTTTGCCCCTATATATTTCATTTTCAAGCCTAGCCAAGTTACCGCGTGATGCCAACTCCCAAGTACTAGGTTTACCTGATTTCGTTAAATATGAGATTTTATACCCCTTGATGTAGTCAAGGGACTTTATAGGTTCAATGGATAAAATTTTAATTTTTTCTTCTTTAGACACAAAGTCACCTCGTATTGATTTTTGAACTTTCCTTAAGGTATAATAACATGACATCTAAACATAGAATGAAAGGAAAGTACATGAGTATATTAACTGTAAAAAATTTAAGCCACGGCTTTGGCGATCGGGCCATCTTCAATGCTGTTTCCTTTAGACTCCTCAAAGGCGAACACATTGGACTGATTGGTGCCAATGGCGAGGGCAAGTCAACTTTCATGAACATCATAACACATAAACTCGAACCCGACGACGGTAGCATCGAATGGTCAAAGCGCGTACGTGTCGGCTATTTGGATCAGCATACCGCTTTAGAAAAAGGCAGTACCATAAAAGACGTCCTAGAGAGTGCCTTTAAATATCTATTTGATTTAGAAGCAGAAATGAATGACATGTACATGCGTATGGGAGACGTCTCTCAAGAAGAACTGGACACCCTCATGGAAGAAGTCGGTACCATCCAGGATATTTTAGACCACAATGATTTCTACATCATTGATTCCAAAGTGAACGACATTGCAAAAGGTCTTGGGCTCCTTGAAATTGGCCTAGAAAAACCTGTAGAAAGCCTCAGTGGTGGCCAAAGAACGAAAATCCTTTTGGCCAAACTTCTTTTGGAAAAACCCGACATCTTACTTCTAGATGAGCCAACCAACTACCTAGATGAAGTTCATATTGACTGGCTCAGAAAGTACCTTCAAGATTACGAAAATGCTTTTATTTTGATTTCACATGACATCCCATTTCTCAACAGCGTCGTCAATCTTATCTATCACATGCACAACCAAGAACTGGGCCGATACGTTGGAGATTACGATAATTTTATGCGGATATTTGAGGCCAAACAAAAGCAAATTGAATCGGCCTATCGACAACAACAACAAGAAATTTCAGACCTCGAAGATTTTGTCGCTAGAAATAAAGCTCGGGTTGCCACGCGAAATATGGCCATGTCCCGCCAAAAGAAACTCAATAAAATGGATCGAATTGAGCTTTCTAAAGAGAAACCAAAACCTGAATTTAATTTTAAAACAGCCCGTACCTCTGGAAAATTAATTTTTGAAGTCAAAGATTTGGTAATTGGCTATGAGGATGCCCTTTGCAGACCTTTAAATCTAAGGCTAGAACGGAATCAAAAAGTTGCCATTACAGGTGCCAATGGTCTGGGTAAGACCACTTTGTTAAGGAGCGTCTTAGGCGAAATTCCAAGTTTATCTGGTACAGTAGAACTCGGTGAGTTTTTATACACCGGCTACTTTGAGCAAGAAATCAAAGATGCCAATTATAAAACCTGTATTGAAGAAGTTTGGGAATCCTTTCCCGCATTCACACAGTACGAAGTAAGAGCCGCACTTGCAAAATGCGGCCTTACCAATCAACATATTGAAAGCAAAATCGTGGTCCTCAGTGGTGGTGAGCAAGCAAAAGTTCGTCTTTGTAAACTCATCAATAAAGAAACAAATTTCCTTATTTTGGATGAGCCAACAAACCACCTAGATGTAGATGCCAAAGCCGAACTGAAAAGAGCGCTCCAAGCCTACAAAGGCACAATACTGCTCATCAGTCACGAACCCGAATTTTATAACGACATCGTTACTGAAATTTGGAATTTAGAAAAGTGGACCACTAAAATCGTTTAAAATCATGTGTTGAACCGCATTACGATGTCGGCTAAATCCTTGGCGATTGTCTTAACATCTTGTGAGTTGTCCTGAATTTGTTTCATCAATTCATTTTGAGTATCCATTGTCGCTGCAATCTCTTCGGCTGCAGCGGCATTTTCTTCTGTAATGGCAGATATACCATGAATCGAAGAGGTTACATCGTCTTTATTCACATTAACCGAATCAATACTGCTTGTAATTTCTTCTAATTTGCCAATGGTCTGTCCCATTGCTTTTTCAATAGCATCAAAAGCTTTCTGAACCAAATCCAAAACCTGATTGGACTCATCAATGGCAGTTGTAGAACGTTCCATATTGGTCTGAGTGCTATTGATTTCATTTAAAATCTCTTTAATAATGCCATCAATCTGAGTCGTCGATTTTGAAGTCTCTTCAGCTAATTTTCGAATCTCATCCGCAACAACAGCAAATCCTTTACCCGCTTCACCCGCTCTTGCCGCTTCAATGGCTGCATTAAGTGCCAACAAATTGGTCTGTTCGGCAATTTGATGAATTGTACTTGTAATCTGTACAATCAAGGAAGACTTCACTGTAAGCGTGTTAACATTTTCATTTAACTGATCATTTGTTTTTGACGTCACATCAAATTTTTGATTTAAGGCATTCAGTTGTGTCAAGCCTTCCACATTGCTTTGAGAAACTGCTTCTGTGTAGGATTTTAACTTTTCAGCCCCCTCAACCGTTAACTCTATGGCTTTCGCAAGTCCAACCATTTTTTCAGAGGCTACTTGAGCATCTTCAGCCTGTTCTTGGGCACCGCCGGCAAAATCTGAAACCGTATGGGTTACCGCATCAATGCCTTCACGTCCAGAAAACACAACGTCGCTAAGTACAACTGAAGACTGATCCAACCGGTCCGCATCCTCTTTCATTTCCTGAATCATTTCTCTTAAAACCACTCGCAAATTGGCAACGGCTCTTGTAATGATTCCCGTTTCATCTTTATATTTAAGCAGATAGTCATAAGAGTCGTCATTACGAATGTCCAAATTCGCAGTTTTGTCCAAAACTTCAGACAAACTTAAAATTGGTTTTGATATACGTGCACTGCTAATATAGGACACAAGAGAGCCAATACCCAAAGAGATCACAATTATAGTAACAAGCAAAATAAAAGCCTTATTGATTTCTGCTTGCATTTTATCGCGTTCTTCCTGAATTCTAAGATCAATATCGTCTGTGTAATTTCCAGTTCCAATTACCCATCCAAAAGGTTCATAGAGTTTAACATAAGCCCTTTTGGCAAGGGGTTCTGTTTCGCCAGGTTTTGGAAAATAATATTCAGAATAGCCAGCCCCTTCTGCCTGAACCAAATTAATGAAATTTTGCACCATAGGTGTTCCAAAATGGTCTGTCAATGCCAATCTGTTGGTGCCTTCAACCTCTTCGTTTCCTAAAAGGACCACATTATCACCCGCAAGTGTATCGACCCAAAAATACCCTGTTTCACCATATTGGGCATTCCGGATGACATCTGCTGCAATGGTTTGCGCCTCTGCACTTGATATCAATCCACCATCTCTTTGATTCGCTATGCCATCAAGTTGACTGGTTATTATATCCACTTGATGTTTGATGTTCACGTCGTAATTAAGCCGCATCTCTGCTTCCATTTGATCAATTCGTTCTGAATTGGTGGTGTATATGATATAAAATGACCCCACCCCAATAATCAGCGATATAATGATGATGTTTAAAAATACCAAAAGTACAATCCGCGTTCTAATACTCTTCATCCTCAATCCCCCTTTTTAGGAATCCATGGTATAAACACGTTGGTTTTTGCTGCATAGGCTTCAAATCCAGGCCTTTTCTGCATGCTTTTTTCCAAAAGCGGAACCCCTGAAACAAACCTTAACAAAAGTGTAATTGCCAACGGGCTAATAATTGCAATAAAGGAAATCCCCACAGACAAACCAATGATGAAAATGCCCCACCACATCGTTGCTTCACCAAAATAATTTGGATGTCTGGTTAAGGCCCAAAGACCTGTGGTTATGAGTTTTCCCTTATTGGCAGGGTCTTTTTTGAAGTTCTTAAGTTGAGCATCTCCAACAACTTCAAAATAGTAACCCAAAATCCATACCCCTAAGCCAAGAGCCGTCAAAGCATTAAAGGATGTCCCACTTTTCTCATGAATCCAAACGATTGGAAACGCAATTAAAAGCATGAAAAACCCTTGAAGCATGTAAACTTGTAGAAAACTTCTTGGAATAACCCATTTTCCCCATTCTTTTCGCCAATTTGCATATCTAAAATCTTCAGGCTTCCCAACATTCCGCCTAAAAATATGATAAAAAAGTCTTAATCCCCAAAGCGACACAAGTAGGGTTGTAAGCAGAGCCGGCAAACTCGTATTCCCAGTTCCAACATTTGAATAGACTGCAATCAGAACAAATCCAATTCCCCATCCAAAATCCACAATACTGTTGTTTTTTAAAAGCGTTCCCGCTATAAAAAATGTGAAAAAATACCAAAAAACAAGCCAAATAACTTCAATTAACATTCGCTTTCCCCCTTACAAGTGAAATCGCCACCGATCCAATTCCAGAGTGGATTGTTGTAATTGCCGAAATTGGCGTAATATACTCTGGTGGTTTTCCAACGATTTGTGTGAATTGTTCCGCATATTCTGCTGCACATTTAGGGTTTCCCGCATGGACAAGCGAATACCGTTCAATGCCATCTGTCGCCATAATTTTTGAAACATGCTTCATTATTTTTGCATCCAATTGTTTTCTGGAAAATGCGAGGCCAAAAGCTGTTCCCTCTCCTGACCGTTTCAAGGTCATAATGGCCTTGGCCCCAATCCGCATTAAAAATTTTCCGAGGACATTTGGAACCCGTCCGCCTTTCACTGCATACTTAAGTGTATCCAAACTCACATAAATATCTGTTCTTGGTACTTCTGACTCTATCTGGGTCACAATTTCATCTATTGAGTCACCCGCATTGGCCATTTGAGCCGCTTTTAAAGCCATCATTCCTTCGGCAGAACTGTTTAATTTGGAATCAATTAAACGAATGTCATACCCTTTGTCAATGTATTCCTTAATTGCAGTCGTGACATACTCCCACCACTTAAGAAGTGAGGGCTTCTCGTTCGAATAGCCTAATGGCTACAGCATAAGCGAGCTATCCCCGTGTGCCCCACGGT
>NZ_JAFBDT010000012.1 GCF_016908355.1 Fusibacter tunisiensis
TATGTTTTACTACTGAATATAGTATATCATCTTTTAGGGTCAAAAACAAGTCGATTCATCCCCCACCTGCACTCTCACTCCGTGAGCAAGGTGGCGTAGAGGCGGGGGACTTCTCGGCTATTTTAGTTAAAAATCAAACTTTTTTTAAACCATTCACATAATTGATAATCCCAGCGATTACAATTAATATGCCACCAAATAGGGCTATTAAGTCAGGCAGCTCGGACCAAATGATTATGCCAATTCCAAATGAGAACAGGATGTCTGAATAGGTGTAAATTGATAATTCAGATGCAGGCGCATACTGGTAAGCATTCGTCATGAAAAGTTGCGCAATCAAAGCGGATACACCAATTCCAATTAATGAAATCAGTTGTTTTACATCGGGCACAACGAGTCCCTCTACCGCCATTATTGGCAACAAAATAACGCTTGATATTAAGCAAAAATAAAACACAATCAACATGGGGGCATCTGTTTGGGTAAGTTTCCGAACTAGAGTATACGCCGCGCCAGCAAAAGCGGCCGACATAAGCGCAAGCAATCCTGGAAATACCGAACTATACGGTCCCGGTCTAACAACCAAAGCAGCGCCTAAAATTGCAATTAAAAGCGCTGTTTTTTGTTTGCCATTCACTTTTTCATGCAAAAAAAGAACCGCAAAGATTACAACAAAAAATGGAGAAAGTTTGTTAAGCATAACCGCATTGGCAAGTGGTAATCTTTCCAGTGCTGCATAATATAGTCCAACACCTGCCAATCCAAAAAGTGCACGCCCAACCATCAGTACAGGACGTTTGGGCTTAAGTGTTGCCTTTTTTCGATATAAAGTTACCGATATGGCAATCAATCCAATAAAATTTCTGAAAAACATTTTTTCAGTTAATGGTATTTCTGGAATACTCTTTACAAAGGCTGCCATAATTGAAAAAAATAAAGCAGATAACAAAATATAAACAATTCCTTTTTTCTTCATTCTAATTCTCCCATTCCAACAAAAATCCAGCATCCCAATAAAATTTGGGAGGCTGGACAAGATAAATCATGCACCTAAATAAGCTTTTTTAACATTTTCATCTTCAAGTAAGTCTCTTCCCTTTCCTTCAAGAACAATACGTCCGACTTCCATGACATAGCCATAATCTGAAATCTCAAGAGCCACTTTGGCATTTTGTTCAATTAAAAGAATGGTCACACCTAAAGCATTAATCTTCTTTATAATATCAAAAATATCCTTTACAATCAATGGGGCTAGTCCCAAGGAAGGCTCGTCCATTAGCAAAACTTCAGGTTTACTCATTAAAGCTCTCCCTACTGCCAACATTTGTTGCTCACCACCCGACATAGTCCCAGCCTTTTGTTTCTTACGTTCTAAGAGTCTTGGAAACAAACCATAGACCCATTCCATATCCTTTTGAATCACTTGAGCGTTTTTTCTTGTGTAAGCGCCTAGAATCAAATTTTCTTCAACCGTTAAATTTGAAAACACACGACGTCCTTCTGGAACTAAAACCAATCCAGACTGCACAATATTTTGTGTCTTTTCTAGTGTAATATCCCGATCCTTATAAAAAATTGTTCCATTTTTTGGTTTCTCTAAGGTCATGATTGCACGCAAAGTTGTGCTTTTACCAGCTCCATTGGCGCCAATTAAACTGACAATTTTACCTTTTGGCACTTCCAAAGAAATGCCCCTAAGCGCATGTATACCGCCATAATAGACATTTAAATCATTTATTTTAATCATCCTCAACCCCCAGATATGCTTCTATGACTTTTGGATTGCTTTGAACTTCAAGGGGAGTCCCTTCTGCAATATTCACCCCATAATCCAACACATATATTTTTTCACAAACGCCCATTATAACTTGCATATGATGTTCAATCATTAAAATGGATACATTGAATTTTTCACGGACCAACCGCACAAAATGCATAAGTTCCATGGACTCTTGCGGATTCATACCAGCAGCCGGTTCATCCAGCAAAAGAAGCGCCGGATCTGTTGCAAGTGCACGCGCTATTTCCAATTTTCTTTGTTTGCCATAAGGCAATGAACCCGCTTTATCAGACTGATACGCCAAAAGCCCCACTTCATCTAAAAGTTTTAATGACTTCTCATAAATTGCTTTCTCTTTTCGTACATATCCAGGCAAGCGCAATACAGCGGAAAAAATATTGGACTCTAATCTCAAGTGATTGGCAATCACAACATTATCAAGTACAGACAACTCTTTAAAAAGTCTTATATTTTGAAAAGTACGAGCGATACCTCTTTCAGTAATGCGATGGGGTTTTATGTTCAAAATTGACCTATTGTCAAATTTTATATCGCCTGCCGTAGGGGCATAAACACCTGTTATCATATTGAATACCGTCGTTTTGCCAGCACCATTTGGGCCAATCAAGCCAACAATTCCATGTTCTGGAACTTCAAGCGTAAGTTCAGAAACTGCTGTTAGTCCTCCAAACCTCATCGTGATGCCTTCCGCTTTCAACACACTCATGGATTCTGCAGCGACTTCGTCTTCTCGAATGGCCATTAAGGCTTTCCCATAACTGCTTTTTCTTAGGGAGAACATAAAGACAATCACCAAAATCGCAAGCCCCCAACTGTAATAAACATTTGTATATCTTGTAAGGCCTTTTAGGCCCAAAGCCCCGTTGGTTAAAGACATGGTATTGGTAAACACCACCCGAATAATTTCGGAAAATCCCAATGTGGCAATTGCCAAATAATCATCCCTAAGTCTTAAAATTGGTGCTGCAATAAGCGCCCCTAAAATTGCCGCCACTATCCCCGCAATCAGCATAATCTCTGAGAGTCCCAATAGAAACCCGCCCAAAACAGCTAAAATAGACCCTAGAAAAAATGTAATGGATACAATTGTATCTACATTTATGCCCATCAGTCGTGCAGCCTCATAATCTCTTGAAACTGCCCGCATGGCCATTCCTGTTTTTGTTTTGTTGACAATGTAAAGCAACCCACCATGGCATGAAAAAAAGACTCACACCATAAAACATGATATATGTGGAAATCATGAATATATCCCCATGTGCAAAATTAATTAATCGTAAAATACCATAGACCATCGTATAACCAATGGCGATCAAAGCGTATAGACTCCCCAAAGCAAGTCCATTGCTTAAATGTTGAAAAAATGTGCTAAAAGTCATCCCATCCTCCCTAACTTAAAAAGGTGCAGATCCGGAATCTGCACCTTGATCCTTTATATCACTGTGGTGAAATAGTGGTTAGATAAGTAAACTCACCATTCTCTACAGTTTTAATAACTGCATTTTTAACAGCATCACCATTTGCATCTAGTGTTACAACACCTGCCGCACCATCAAACCCACTTGTTTCAGCAAGTGCATCTCTAATGGCATTAGGGTCTGCGCTGCCGGCACGTTCTATCGCATCCACAAGAAGAATATAAGCATCATATGCAAGTGCAGTCACCGACGCAGGCTCTTTGTTATACTTTTCTCTATAAGCCTCTAGGAAAACTTCACTCTCTGGTGTCAGGGGAACTTTAGAATCAAAAAATGTTGAGAATACTGCGCCGTTAACGGCTTCTCCACCTATTTCTATAAATTCTGGTGTTTCCCACGTGTCAGCCCCGAGGAAAGGTGCCACTATACCGAGTTCTTTTGCCTGTTTAATCAACATAGCAGATTCACTGTAATTACCAGGTGCAAATATGGCATCTGGATTTAGGGACTTAATATTTGTGAGTTGAGCTGAAAAGTCCTGATCACCTGTATTGTAATTGGCAATATAAACAACAGCGTCCTCATCACCAGTTAATCGAACAAATTCATCTGTAAAAAACTTGACTAAGCCTACAGAATAGTCATTTGAGATTTCCTGTACAATTGCTACTTTTTTCGCATTGAGTTCAGTAAAAGCGTAATTGGCCATTACAACACCCTGAAACGAATCAATAAAGGTTACTCTAAAATAGTAATCATTGCCCAGAGTCACAAGTGGATTCGTACAAGATGTTCCTACAGCTGGAACTTCAGCTTCCATAACAATCGGGCCAGCGGCCATGGAAAAAGAAGATCCCCAGGAGCCAATAATGGCATTTACTTTGTCCTGGTCCACAAGTTTAGTTGCAGCATTCGCAGCTTCAACTTTGTCAGACTTATTGTCCACAACTACAAGTTCAATCTTCTTTCCCAACACCTCTGGATAAAGCGCCTGAGCAACTTCTAATCCCTCAAGCTCCACATAGCACCACCTGCTGCATTTGCACCAGTTAAAGGCTCAAATACGCCGAATTTAATTACATCTGAATCCGCAGCACTACCACTTGTGTCACCACTGCAAGCACTCATCACCGCAATTGCCGCTATCAGAATCATTAACAGGCCAATTCTTTTTAATGTGTTCATAATAATCCCCCTCTTTACATGTTACATTCTCTTAATTTTTCTGAACATTACTCATTATAATACCATCGTTTATTCTAAAATCAAGACTATTAATTATTTTATATGTATAAATTTTCCTGTACCTTAATTTATAAGGGGTCAAAAAATAAAAAAAACAAGATTTCTCTTGTTTTTGAAACTCTATTTTACTGAAAAATGGATATTGGCAAGAAGTGTCCGAACGGGTTCAACATCATCTGGATTTAACCAAACCATTTCCTGCTTCCGACTTTTATGTTTTTTAAACACAAGATATGGCCTATTTTTGTAATGCTGAATATCAAAAAACGCCACTGCAGTCAAACGCGTATACCAACCTTTTCCAATAACATCTTTCGTAATTAAAGTATCTCCCAATTCAATAATTGTCCAAATAACTGCCATTTCAAGGCTCATTGTTGCTGTCAAAATAAAAGTAAGCATGTCTTCTCTTAATACAAATCCCGAGACAAGAATCACCAAAGGTAAAATCAGTCCAAGACCATAAAACACATATTTTATTTTCCCTTTTTCAACAATTCGATACCGAATCCTATCTTTTTGAAAAAAACGCCTCTTAAAATCATTGCCGATTACCAATAAGCATAAAATATTCAAAAGACCATAACTAAGCGCACTGTTCATATTTTGTCTCCTAATTTTTAAACAGTATACCATAAAAATACCCCAGACAAAAGCGTCTGGGGTATCAGGTTATTCATTACTCCATAATTGAAGCGCCACTAAAGTCAACTGTTCCAAGTACCGATCTATCCCATCCAACTACATTGTCAGATACGAGCATAAAATCTAAGTAGTGATAAACAGGTACGATTGGTAATTCGTTCATTAAAATATCTTGAGCTGCATAAAGTGCTTCAAAGTGCTCTGCACCACCAGTTTGTGTAGAAAGCGACAACAATCTGTCATACTCTTCATTGCTAAACTTAGGATCATTATAAGCATTACCAGTTGTAAAGATACTTAAAAGACCACTTGGATCCATATAGTCAGTCAACCAACCGCCTCTAGCAAGTTCATAGTCGCCGACTTTTCGAGTATCTTGGAATACCGCCCACTCTTGATTTTCAAGAGAAGATTCTAAGCCAAGGTTAACTTTCAACATTTCCTGAATCATCTCAGCAACCATTTGGTGTGCTTCAGATGTATTATACATAATTGTAAATTCTGGGAAACCATCGCCATTAGGGAATCCAGCTTCAGCAAGAAGTGCTTTTGCTTCCTCTAATTGACTAAGATCTGTTACAAGACCATAAGTTCCGGATACTTCAAAGAAGTCATTGCCTTCATGATCCAAGAATCCAGGTGGCACGAAGCCTGCAGCTGGAACTTGTCCTGCACCAAGTGTTTCACAGATTTGCTCACGGTCAATTGCCATATTAATTGCTCTACGAACGCGCTCATCTTGCCACAACTCGAGTTCCATATTGAAGTTGTAGTAGTAAGTTCCCAAAAGTGGGAATACGTAGAAGTTTGGATCTTCAGCGATGAGTCTAGGAATTTCAGCACTAGGAACACCAGGAATAAAGTGTAACTCGCCACTTTGATAAGCTTGATATGCTGTTGATTCTTCATCAATAAAGACTGCATCAATTCGATCAAGTTGAACGTTTTCAGCATTCCAGTAGTTTGGATTCTTTTCGAGTGTTAGCCCTTCACCAATTGTGTAAGAAGTTAACACGAAAGGTCCATTCGATACAGCAAGTGCAGGATCTTTTGCCCAAGCACCTTCTGCTTTAGCTTCTACTGAAGATTGCTTTGTTGGCATAAAGTGATAGAACGAAAGTAATTGAACGATGTAATCAGTTGGGGTCTTAAGTTGAACTTCAAGTGTGTAATCGTCAAGCGCTTTCACACCAACATTGTCCAAAGATTCGCCGTTAACAGCTTCAAAAGCACCAACGATATTTGTATATTCCCAAATCCATGCATACTCAGATGCAGTTAAAGGATCCATACCACGTTTCCATGAATAAACAAAGTCATGCGCAGTAAGTGGAGAACCATCAGACCATGTAGACTCTCTCAATTTGAAAGTAACTGTCATGCCATCAGCTGAAACTTCCCAAGATTCAGCAATACCTGGATATACAATACCGCTTTTCTCTCTTGTGAGGCCTTCAAAAGTTTGATTAATGACGTCACCAGCTTCAGACGCGCCGTTTAGTACAGGGTCAATGGTTTTAGGATCGGCACCTACGTTCCACTTGAGAACTTGTTCAGCGCCCGAAGCTTCAGTCGTTGCAGGTGCTTCAGTTGTTGCTGGTGCTTCAGTTGTTGCTGCAGGTTCTGTGGCCGTATCTGTATTTTCTGATCCACAAGCTGCGAGCATTGCTGTCATCATAACAAGCACCATTAGTAGTGATAAAAATCTCTTCATACTTTCCTCCTTCTTAAAGTTAGGTTATATTAATTGCCTTTTGGCAAATAATATCAAATTATAAGGTGTTAATTTCCCGTACTCTGTGGCACGCTACAAAATGGTTTGGAAGCACTTCTTCAAGTACAGGTGTTTTTTCATTGCAGATTGGTTCACAATACTGACATCTTGAATTAAATCTACACCCTTCTTTAGGGTTTATAGGACTCTTGACATCACCTTGCAATATAATTCTGCTTTGTTTTTGAACGCCTGGGTCTGGAATTGGAATCGACGATAAAAGCGCTTTTGTATACGGATGCAATGGCTTTTCATAGAGTTCATCACTTCCAGCAACTTCCATCATATTGCCTAAGTACATAACGCCAATTCTATCCGAAATATGTTTTACCATAGACAAATCATGTGCAATAAACAAATAAGTTAGTCCAAGCTCTTTTTGAAGATCTTCAAGCATATTGACCACTTGAGCTTGAATGGAAACATCCAGTGCGGATATGGGTTCATCACATATTATCAATTCAGGTTCAATCGCAAGTGCACGGGCGATCCCAATACGTTGTCGTTGTCCACCTGAAAATTCATGTGGGTATCTGTTGGCATGCTCCTTTTTAAGGCCTACGGTTGTCAATAAATATTCAATCCGTTCTTTCTTTTCAGCACCTCTTAAATCCGTGTGAATTTCCAGTCCTTCTCCAATTATGTCTGAAATCGTCATCCGTGTATTAAGTGATGCATAGGGGTCTTGAAAAATCATCTGAATTTTTTTGCGATACGTCAGCATCTCTTTTTCAGAAAGACCTGCAATATCCACACCATCATAAATTATTTCTCCGCCACTAGGCTCATATAACCGGACCAGACACCGCCCTGTTGTGGACTTTCCACAACCAGATTCTCCTACCAGTCCAAAAGTTTCACCTTTATGAATAAAAAATGAAATACCATCTACCGCTTTTAAAAGGTTCTTTTCCTTTTGGAACATTGGTGTTTTAACTGGAAAATATTTTTTCAAATTACGAACTTCCAATAAGGGTCTTTTATTTTCCATCTAAATCACATCCTTTTTTATAGCCTTCCACATCAGGTGCATCTTCATGTAGCAACCAACAAGCTGATGTGTGTGTATTGCTCAATTTATAAAATGGTGCCATCTCTTCAGTACACATTTTCATAACATGCGGACATCTGGTGGAAAATGGACAGCCATTTGGCGGATTCAAAAGATCTGGAGGTGACCCAGGAATCGGAATCAACCGCCCACGATTTCTTTGGTGCATTTTTGGTATAGAATTCATCAATCCTTGTGTATATGGATGTTGCGGACTGTGGAAAATTTCTTCGACAGTTCCTTTTTCCATAATCATACCGCCGTACATAACAATTAATTTTGAGCAAGTTTCTGCAATAACGCCAAGGTCATGCGTAATGATAATAATTGACGTTTCAATTTCCTTTGAGAGTTCTCTAAGAATATCCAGAATTTGAGCTTGAATCGTCACATCTAAAGCTGTTGTTGGTTCATCTGCAATCAACAACTTTGGGTTACAAGAAAGTGCTGTTGCAATCATTGCCCTTTGACGCATACCTCCAGAAAACTCATGAGGATATGATTTGATTCTATTTTCAGGTTCCGGTATGCCAACCATTCTTAATTTTTCAATTGCAATTTCTCGAGCTTCATTTTTGGTAACTTTCTGGTGACGTCTAATCACCTCTACCATTAAATTTTCAATCGTAAATACTGGATTAAGAGATGTCATTGGGTCTTGAAAAATCATTGAAATCTCTTTTCCTCTTAAATTAGACATCTGGTTTTCTGTCTTTGTGGAAATCACTTCACCATCAAAGATGACTTCACCACCAATTATTTTACCAGGATGGTCAATGAGACCCATTATAGAAAGTGCCGTTACAGATTTACCACTACCGGATTCACCAACTATGCCTAATATATCGCCCTTCTCCATAGAAAAGGAATTGCCTCTAACCGCCTTTACTTCCCCAACATGTGTGAAGAAAGACGTACTTAAGTTTTTTACTTCCAATATATTCTTCATGAGTCACCCCTAGCCTTTTCTCAATCTTGGATCCAATGCATCCCTTAAACCATCGCCTAAAAAGTTAAAGGCTAAAATGGTAATGGCAATTGCCATTGCCGGGAAGAACAGCTGATATGGATATGTTGTCAAACCTGATAGTGCATTGTTTGCAAGTGTTCCCCAAGAAGCTTGAGGTGCGGAAACGCCAAGACCGATAAAGCTTAAAAATGCCTCTGTAAATACAGCGGATGGAATCATCATTGTCATAGAAACAATAATTGGTCCAATGGCATTTGGAATTAAGTGTCTCAAAATGATCTTATATTTAGGAACGCCAATAACTCTTGCTGCAAGGACAAATTCCTGTTCCTTCAGAGAAAGCATCTGTCCACGCACCAATCGCGCCATTGAAACCCAATAAACACTACTAAGTGCAATAATGATATTGGTCAGACCATCTGAATTTCTAAACCAAACCATCAAAAGAATGACATAAAGCATTAACGGAATAGAATTGATAATATCAACAATCCGCATCATGACATTGTCCACACGTCCACCTTCAAATCCTGAAATACTGCCGTAAATCACGCCAATAAATAGGTTAACAAACGTTGCAACAAATGCAATTATGAGCGAAATCCTAGCACCGTACATAACACGCGTTAAAATATCCCGTCCAAGGTCATCTGTTCCAAAAGGAAATGACTTATTGAATTTAGATTCATTGGAATATTGGTATACGGAACCTCTATATTCTATCGTATAATCATAATCATAACCTTGCTTATCTTTTAAGGTATTGTAAGAGAAATCCAAAATAACAACTTCATCAGAATTCTCTGCATCTAGTGAATACTCATAAATTTTATTGATTACGTCTCGCTTATCTATTTTAAGCTTCCTAACCATTTCGCCATTATCGGCAACCAAAAACATATTGTAATCACTTGATAAATAAAGGTTCACACCCTCGTCCACATTAAACACATCCAACATGGGTGGTAAATTTCTAAAATCATTGCTCTGATCTGAATAACTATATGGTGTGAAATATGGCCCAAATACGCCAAATAAAATTACAAATATAATAATTACAACACCAATCATCGCAAGTTTATGTTTCTTTAACCTTCGCCAAGCATCCTGCCAATATGTCAAACTTGGTCTGACGATTTCATTGTCCAACTGTTTTTCGTCCAAAAAGACAAATCGTTCATCTCTCATCTGCTATTTCCCCTTTCCAAGTCTAATTCTAGGATCAATAAATCCATAGGCGATGTCTACAATCAACACCATAATGACATAGAAAGCTGCATAAAAGACAGTCATCCCCATAATGGTTGTATAATCTCGATTGGTAACACTTTCCACGAAATATCGCCCCATGCCTGGGATTGCAAATATCTTTTCGACGACAAACGATCCTGTCAAAATCGCTGCAATCATTGGTCCAATATAAGTTACTACAGGAATAAGCGCATTCTTTACAGCATGTTTTCCAATAACTTTAAATTCTTTTAGGCCATTGGCGCGCGCCGTTCTAATATAATCTTGCCTTAGAACTTCAAGCATACTTGACCGAGTAAGTCTGGCCACAAAAGACAACGAATATCCTGTAAGGGCAATCACTGGTCCAACATAGCCAAGAGGTGAACTTACCCCAAATGTTGGCAGCCACCCTAGTTTTCCTGCAAAAAAGTAGATAATCAAAGTGGCAATGACAAAACTGGGAACTGTTACACCTAACGTTGCCATGAACATAACCAGGTAGTCAATGAACTTATTCTGTTTCAGTGCGGAAATAATGCCAAGTGGTATGCCTAGAACAATAATCAAAACAGTAGACATCAATCCAATTTTTGCGGATTCAGGAAAACCGCCAGCAAGTAATTCATTAACAGTTGTTCCTATTTTAGAATAGGATGGTCCTAAATCAAATGTAAATAGACCCTTCATATAATCAAAATACTGTACGTATAGTGGTGCATCTAAATTGTATTTTTCATTTAAAGCTCTTATAATCTCATCTGGTACAGGCCTCTCACGTGTAAAAGGTCCTCCAGGAATTGAGTGCATCATAACAAATGTCAATGTCGCAATCAATACAATGGTAACAACTGCTGATACAAATCGATTAAAATAGTATGATCCCACAATATCTCTCCTTCCAACGCCCAAAATGGGTTTTCTAAAATAATGTCTTGCATTTTAGGTCATGTTTTTGTCATCGTTTCCCCCCTCCTTTTTTTCATCCCCCGATGAAAAAAGAGTCTGGTGTCAAAGAGAAAAAGATTAATAAATCAATGATTGTACTATTCTCACCTCTTTATTATAACACCACTTATGTTATTAATATATATCAACTTAATGGATTATTCAAATATTTCTGATAAATGACGCTTTTAATACATGTTAAATCACGTATAATTTTTTTTGGATGCAGTGTTTACAATTGTTCACAAATTTCTAACAAAAATGAAACAAAAGGACGCCAAATTTTCAGCGCCCTTTTGTTTCATTTCTCTCCATATGCTTACAATTTATTTAAAAATTGCACCAGTATCTGTTCATATTCACGTGTAGCTGCATTTAAATCAAACTTATAAATACAAGCAAAAATATGCCTAGTTTCTTTTGTGATAGATGTCCTAATCGAATCCGATGTTGGGCTTCCAAAAGGTCCTAAATCATCTCTTAAGAGGGGGATATTTTCTAAATTCAAATCATACCCTGCAAGGCAAGAATAGGATTCCCCTGGCCTCCCAAAATCCAATGTGACATCGCCTTTAATCAGATTCCTATCGTAAACACCAATTGGCGCTTGTAACTCAATTGAAAGCCAGTTCATGACATCAACGACATTATTAATTGAGGGTACCCTCTCACCTTTTTTTATTCGACGCAACAATTTTTCGCTTGAAAGTCTGTAACGGGTTGGATCTTTACCAAGACGCCTATAGGCTGCCCGTCCATATTTAATCGTCTCAAGTTTACTGAGTTCAACCGATTGTAGCCCAATCTCAATTTGTTTATACCGCTCTGTCAGTGCATACTCAACAGCAGAATCAATCTTGCCGACAACCACTTTCCTGTCTGCATAAATAAGCTCGATTCCAGGAACTCTATTTGCAATGTCGTCACTTATGTTAACCATATACGCCTCCTACTTTGCAAATTGACTGGTATAAAGGTCATAATAAAACCCATTTTGAGCGATTAGCGTCTCATGATTTCCTTGCTCTACAATGTCACCTTTGTCCATAACGAGAATTAAATCTGCATCTCTTATGGTGGAGAGCCTATGGGCAATAATAAAACTTGTCCTATTGTTCATTAGTTTAAGCATGGCCGATTGAATTTGTTTTTCTGTCCGGGTATCTACAGAACTTGTCGCTTCATCTAGGATCATAACTTTGGGATCTGACAATATGGCTCTTGCAATTGTAATCAATTGCTTCTGTCCCTGTGATACGTTGGTGGCATCTTCATTTAAAATCATATGATAGCCCCCCGGTAAAGTGTGTACAAAAGAATCTACATGGGCTGATTTTGCCGCTTCAATCACTTCCTCATCCGTTGCATCCAAGCGCCCATACCTAATGTTTTCCATAATAGACGCATTGTATAGCCATGTATCCTGTAGAACCATCCCAAACTGATGTCTTAGACCATGTCTTGAATACGATTTCACATTCCGATTGTCCAGTAAAATATCACCATTTTGAACGTCATAAAAACGCATTAACAGTTTAACCATCGTGGTTTTTCCCGCACCTGTTGGACCTACTATAGCTACCTTTTGACCAGGTGCTACTTCAGCAGAAAAATTATTAATAACCACACGCTCAGGAGTGTAGCCAAAGTGTACATTCTTAAAAACAACATGACCTTTAACGTCTTCTGTAACCGCATCAGCTTCTGCATCAGAAATTTCTTCTGCTTCATCCAAAAATTCAAAAACACGCTCTGCTGCTGCCACCGTTTGCTGGAGTATATTTGACACATTTGCAAGTTGACCAATAGGTTGGGTAAAATTTCTTACATATTGGATAAAGGCTTGAATATCACCCACTTCTATTAGCCTTCTCGTTGCTAAAGTAGCTCCAAGCACTGTAACAGCAACATAACTAAGATTTCCCACAATGTTTATAACCGGCATCATCATTGACGAAAGAAATTGCGCCTTCCAAGATGTGTTGTATAAGGCATTGTTATAACCATCAAAAGTTTCAGCACGCTCAGCTTCTGCACCAAAAGCTTTTATTTCAATATGACCACTAAAAGACTCTTCAATATGCCCGTTTACATGGCCAAGTTCTGCCTGTTGACCTTTAAAATATTTCTGGGAGTTTTTAATAATCATCATAACCAGTATCATGGAAATTGGAATGCTTAAAAGTGCAACCAGCGTCATAGTACCACTAATAGATAACATCATGACCAAGACGCCAATAACAGTTGTTGCAGACGTAATAAGTTGTGTCAAACTTTGATTCAGTGTATTACTAACCGTATCCACATCGTTTGTGATTCTGGATAAAACTTCTCCATGATTCGTCTCATCAAAGTATTTAAATGGCATCCTGTTCATTTTCTGTATAATTTGATTACGCATATTGTAACTCACTTGCATAGAGACACCGGACATAACAAACCCTTGAATATAGGAAAAAAGTGCACTCAACCCATATAGTCCAGCAAGTGTTAAAAGGATTCCAGATATATAGTTAAAATCAATGCCAACAGACGCATCAACCATACGCCCCATCACGCCTTGAAAAAGTCGCGTAGTCGCTTTACCCAGCAACTTAGGCCCAACAATCCCAAAACCTGCACTTGCAGCCGCAAAAATAACGACAATGATGATTTTTATTTTATAGGCACTCAGATAAGACCAGAGACGCTTCAAAGATTTTTTGAAATTCTTTGGTTTTTCGCCCATTGCTACTTGACCATGTTTTCTTTTTTCACTCATGACAGTTCCTCCACATTTAACTGTGAAAGCGCAATTTCACGATAGACAGAACACGTCTCCATTAACAGACTGTGTGTTCCTTGGCCCACCAATTGTCCTTCATCCAGCACCAAAATCTGATCTGCATTCTTAATAGAAGCTACACGCTGTGCAACAAGTAATACTGTAGCCGTTTCAAGTTCTTCCTTTAGAGCATGTCTCAGATTTGAATCTGTTTTAAAATCTAGTGCAGAAAAACTGTCATCAAATAAGTACAGTTTTGGTTTTTTTGCAATCGCGCGTGCAATCGCGAGTCTTTGTTTCTGCCCTCCAGATAAGTTTGCACCACCTTGTGAAACTTGCGTTTGCATCCCATCAGAAGATGCCTCCACAATATCTTTTGCTTGAGCAATACGTACAGCCTGATCCATTAAATCAGTTGAGACATTTTTATGCCCTAGTTTAAGATTGGATTCTATTGTCCCCTGAAACAGTAAAGACCTTTGAGGCACATAACCAATCATTGCTCTTAAATCAGCAAGTTTCAAATCCTGAATCGAAGTCCCATCTATCGAAATTTCACCTGAAGAAAACTCATAAAACCTTGGGATTAGTTTTACCAACGATGATTTTCCAGATCCCGTTGATCCAATAACACCCGTAAATGTTCCAGGCTCTAGGGTAAAGGAAATATCTTTAAGAACTTCCTCTTCTGCACCTGGATATTTGAAACTCACTTGATTGAATTCCAATTTCCCTAGGCCATTTTCCTTGAGATCTTTGGGTTTAATGGGATCTAAGATTTGAACTTCAGACTCCAAGACTTCCGCTATTCTTGCAGCCGATACCGATGCACGTGGCACCATAATAAACATCATTGAAAGCATTAAAAACGACATGATAATTTGTATTGCGTACTGCATAAAAGCCATCATATCCCCTACTTGCATTGCCGATGCATCAATTTGCTTTGCACCAATCCACACAATAATCAAAGTTACGCCATTCATGATAACGGTCATGGCAGGGAATAAAAACACCATAATACGATTGACAAACAAATTTGTTTGAGTCAATTCTTTATTGGCAACATCGAATCGATTTTCTTCAAATGCTTGAGTATTAAAGGCCCGAATCACCATCATGCCCGTTAAATTTTCACGTACAACTCGGTTTAACCCATCCACCATTTTTTGTATGGCTTTAAATTTAGGCATTGTAATTGAAAAAATCAAAATTACAAGACCCAATAAGATAAGAACGGCAAGTGCTATAATCCAGGACATAGATGTACTCTTTTCAAGTGCTTTCAAGATACCACCAACACCTAACAAGGGGGCATAAAAAAGCATTCGAATCATCATAACCATCAAATTTTGTATTTGAGTAATGTCATTTGTGCTTCTGGTAATTAAGGAAGCCGTTGTAAAGCGGTCCATTTCATAACTTGAAAATTTAGATACCTTTTCAAATACAGATTTTCTAAGATTGCGTCCCATACCAGCTGCGACTCTTGCAGCTATAAAGCCTACTGCAATGGAAGCGACCGCACCCAAAAGCGCAAGCAAGAGCATTTTACCTCCAACACCCAAAATATATGTTCTTTGAATGGATTCAATATCGACACCTATGGATTCAGAATATGTCACTATACCAGCAAGGGTCATCTTCATTAGAGTTGCTTCATCAACTTCATTGGCATTTGTCATTTTAGCAAAAATAGATACCGTGCTCTGCTCAAGTGCCGATAAAGAGGCTTCATCCAAATCTTGCAGCTCATACATAGAATTAACTTCTATATAGGAAAGACGCCACAAATCTTTTTCAGAGTCTGTAAGAAGGGCCTGCATGTCTAAAAAATCATCCCCTTCAATCACTGGGAAAACGGCCCTTTCGAACCCACTTTCCTGTATGCCCACATCAACCATATCTGACATATAATCCGGCAGTGCCAGTTCAGCAGTCACCTGCAAGTACAACAAGCCAATCGCCACTATCAGCAGCAGTGTGAAAGGCTTTACGAATTTCATTAACTTAGTCATGTTTATCACCTTTTGTCAGTAAGCGTTCCAAAACACTTAGCCCTTCCTTAATCTTTTCGCGTTCTTCAACGGTCGCCTTTTGAATTCGGTCCGTCCAAGCGGACTCAACTTTCTTAAATTTCACTTGAGAATCTTTCTGAAAAGTATCTGTTAATGCCACCAGGACAACCCGTTTATCTGCTTGAAGTTTTTTCCTGCAAACCGTTCCAGACTTTTCCATTCTATCCACTAGTTCAGATACCGTGCTCGGAGAAAGACCCATTTTGTCTGCAAGATCACTCATTCGCAAAGGACCTTCATGAATCAAAAGTCCAATAATCATGCCCTGTGGTCCAGTTATAGAAGGGTCTTCCATTTCCTTCACCATAATTTCATGCAAGGACATCTTAATTTGCTTCATAAGTTTTAGAATATCCATAGCCGATTCAAATTGATCCATATTCACCTTCAAAAAAAAATATTTCGCACCCGAAGTTTCGGATACGAAATATATTTTACGCTTTTTGCTTTAACTTGTAAACTCAAATTCAACAAATTCACAAACTGTTTAATATTTAATCCAAACCATATTTGGTCATTTTTTTATAAAGAAGTGTTCTGTGTATGCCTAAAATCAACGCCGCTTCAGTTCGATTGCCTTTAGCCTTTTCAAGCGCTTTGAGAATGACACGTTTCTCAACAGTTTCCATAACGGCTTTCAAATCCCCTTCTAAAGTTTCCGAAAGTTGTAAATCCTCGAGCACAAGCCCACGCTCATTTGATACACTCACAACGTAATCTGGCAAATCAGCAATGGTTATGGTTTTTGTTCGTGCTACTTGAACAGCGCTTTCCACAACATTTCGAAGTTCTCTTACATTACCAGGCCAAGCATAGGATTCCAAACAGTGTCTGGCTTCCCTTGAAAACCCACTTGGCCCACTTTCCCTGGTAAATTGTTTTAGAAAATGTGACATCAAAAGCGGAATATCCCGCTTACGTTCCACCAAGGGTGGCAATTTAATTGGGATTACATTTAGCCTATAATACAAATCACTTCGAAAACGTCCTGTTTCCACGCAAGTTATTAAGGATTCATTCGTCGCCGAAATAAATCGAACATCCAAATTGATTCTTTGATTTCCCCCAACACGTTCCAGTTCTCTTTCTTCTATTACCCGAAGAAGTTTTACCTGCATATCCATAGGCATGGCACTGAGTTCATCTAAAAAAATCGTCCCCCCATTGGCAAGTTCAAATTTTCCAACTTTTCCATGTGTCAAAGCACCAGTAAAAGCACCTGGTTCGTATCCAAATAATTCAGACTCAAAAAGCGCTTTGGGTATACTGGCGCAATTAATTCTGATAAAAGGTCCATACCGCCTATGACTGGCTTCATGGATTGCATGTGCGAAATATTCCTTACCCGTACCACTGCCACCTTCAATCATAACACTTGAGTTTGTTTCAGAGGCTCTTTTCGCTAAATCAATAAGCGTTAGCATGGTTGGATCATTTGTCAAAATCTGTTCAAAAGAGTACTTTGCCAAATTCAGCCGTTTTAGTTCCTGTTTGTATCGCTTTACATGGGCCTTCATTTGCTCCAAGTGATCTGATAAATGCTTAATTTCAGCAATATCTTTAAACAAAATTGTTCCAACAGCACCAATAACCACACCTGACCTAATAATTGGAATTCTAGACGTTAAAACCTGATGACCGTTTATCTTTTGTACGTCTCCCATCTCAGGGATACCCGTCTCTAAAACAATATGCAATCTTGTATTTTCAATCACTTCAGTCACATGCTTGCCAATTACATCTGCCTCTTTTACATGAAGGAACTTCTCATACTTAAATTTAACAATCTTGCCTGCACCATCAATGATAATCAAGCCTTCATATGCTTTTTCAATAAATTCATCTAGAATTTCCATTTCCCACTTTAGTTGTTCATACGATTTTTCAGACATAATTCCCTCTATTAGCGTTCTTTACTGTTACTATACCATATGTAAAAAACTCCGGCTATAATTTTAGCCGGAGTCAAATCCACTTTATACTTCCATTTCTCTAATATCTTCTGGAATAATTAACTTCGCTTCCGTAACCTCTTGTATGTCTTCAATTGAAAATTCAGGGTTGAATTCCACAAGTTTAAGGCCTTCTGGCGTCACATCTATAACGCCCATTTCAGTTACAATTTTGCTCACTTTTCCAGCGGCTGTCAGTGGCAATGTGCATTTTTTCATAATTTTAATGTCGCCTTTGGCAGTATGTGTCATGGCCACTATTACTTTTTTAGCACCACCGACCAAGTCCATAGCACCGCCCATTCCAGGAACCAATTTCCCCGGAATCATCCAATTGGCAAGATTCCCTTCTTCATCCACTTGTAGTGCACCGAGCACAGTTGCATCCAAGTGTCCACCCCTTATAATTGCAAATGACATGGCACTATCAAAAAACGATCCGCCCGGCAAAATTGACACAGGCATTCCGCCGGCATTAACAAGGTCCATGTCTACATTTTCTTCAGAAGGCACAGGCCCTATACCTGTAAATCCATTCTCAGAGTGCAATATAATTTCAACACCCTCTGGAATATAATTTGGAATTAACGTTGGCAATCCGATACCCAAGTTCACAACATCGCCATCTTTAAATTCTTTTGCAACACGACGTGCAATTCGTTCTTTTACATCCATTTTAACCCCTCCTATGCCTTCACAATATAGCTAACAAAAAGTCCAGGTGTCATTACCAAATGTGGATCTAGCGTTCCGGTTTCAACCATTTCCTGAGCTTCTACGATCACTGTCTCTGCCGCCATAGCCATTAATGGATTGAAATTTCGAGTTGCTTCATTATAGAATACATTTCCCTTTTCATCTACTTTTGACCCATAGAGCAAGGCCACATCGGCTTTTAAAGCTTTTTCCAGCAAATAGGTTTTTCCATCAATAATCAAATGATCTTTACCTTCTGCAACCGGTGTTCCCACACCTATGGGTGTTAAGACACCGCCCAATCCAGCGCCACCTGCTCTGACCTGCTCTGCCAATGTTCCTTGAGGCACCAAATCTACTGCTAATTTTCCCTCATTCATCAATCGGCCTGTCTCTTTATTGGTTCCAATGTGAGAAACAATCACTCTTTTCGCCTGTCCACTTACAACAAGCCTTCCAATGCCCCGATCAACAAACCCCGTGTCATTTGCAATAATTGTAAGATCTTTAACGCCGCTTTCAATTAAAGCATCCACTATAGCATGTGGCGTTCCACATGCTAAAAAACCACCAATCATAACAGTCATACCATCTTTAACATGAGCAACAGCTTCTTTCATGGATATGAGTTTTTTCATAGTCTAAACCTCCTGATTTTTTATCTTAAATAGATATCGCAAAATTCATGCCAATAAAAAAGGATACCCCCAATACATTAGAAATACCCCTTTTTATAACCCATACACGCCAACCGTATTTACTTTTCAGCATAGCTTGTATCATTTCTACTACATTATAAAATAAAATAGCTTTAAACCATCGTGGCGAACCATTTTTGATACACAGAAAACCTATGTTTTGTTCATTTTCCGAACATATTTTTAATCAAACTTCCAAGTAACACCATCAGGTGTGTCTATTAATACAATGCCTTTAGACTTAAGTTCATCTCGAATTGCATCAGCAGTTGCCCAATCTTTTGATTGTTTCGCTTCATTCCGCTTCTTAATTTGAGCTTCAATCCAAGCTGTTTGTTCTGCATTCACATCCGCTTCAGAATCTTCAACCGTAAGCAAATCTAAAGATAATACGCCGTCCATCTCATGAATAAGATACGCTTTTTCCGGTTCAGAGATATCAGACTTAAGAACATCGTATAAAACTGTAATTGCATTGGCCGTGTTTAAATCATCTTCAAGAGCCTTTTTAAAGTTATTTCGCAAGGATTGGGCAGAACTTGATAACGATTCTATGCCCTCTTCTAGATTGGCATACTGGGCTGTCCTGCGTTTGAGCTTTCTATATGCAGATTGTGCCATTTCCAAACTATCAAAACTAAAAGCAAGTTGCTTGCGATAATGAGAATTCAAAACATAATATCTGTAACTCAAAGGCTCAAATCCCTTTTTCGCCAACAAACTAAGTGTTAAAAACTCACCTGAAGATTTACTCATTTTACCACTGTTGTCTACAAGAAACTCTGAATGCCACCAATATTTGGTCCAGTCTTTCCCAGTAAAAGCTTCAGTTTGGGCAATTTCATTGGTATGGTGAACCGGTATATGGTCTACCCCACCACAGTGGATGTCCATCTGGTCGCCCAAATTGGTTAAAGAAATAACCGAGCATTCAATATGCCAGCCTGGATAACCAACGCCCCAAGGAGATTCCCACTTCATGGCTTGATTCTCAAATTTTGATTTCGTAAACCACAAGACAAAATCTTGTGGGTTTTTCTTATGCACGTCAATTTCAACATCATCTCTATGCGCAACTTTAAGTGTGTCAAGATCCAATTTAGACAATTTGGTATACCCTTCAAATTTAGAGATATCAAAATAAACATTCCCATTGGCAAAATAAGTGTATCCCTTTGCTTCAAGTCCTTTAATAAACTTTATATAGTCCTGAATATAATCTGTCGCTTTTGCGACAACACTTGGTTTTTGAATCATCAATTGCTTACAATCCTCAAAAAAAGCTTCTGTATAGTAAGCCGCAACTTCCCAAACTGTCTTGTTTTCTCGAAGGGCGCCCTTGAGCATCTTATCTTCCCCTTCATCAGCATCAGATTCCAAATGCCCAACATCTGTGATGTTCATGACACGATTGACCTCATAGCCAATGTACGCAAGTGTTTTTACCAAAATGTCTTCATGAATATACGTTCTCAAATTACCGATATGTGCATAATTATAAACCGTTGGACCACACGTATACATTGAAACCTTTCCAGGTACGATTGGCTCAAAATCTTCAAGACTTCTACTCATTGAATTGTAAAGTTTCATATTCTCCCCCAGTATAAACGATTAAATTAAAGCCCTCAATTTATGGACGTCGTAAATGCATATTTTTCTAGAACTCACGAGCTTTATAAGCCCCATTTCTTGAAAAAGTTGAAGTTTTCGAGACATTGTTTCACGCGCAATACCCGCATAACTTCCCATTTCTTCTCGATTCATGGTTAAAGTCAGTAGAATTCCCTCATCTGTGCTTTCGCCAAAATTTTCAATTAAATCTAGTAAAAGCCCTATCACTTTTGCATCAGGATTTGTACTCGATAGGCGTTCAACCAAACTTTCAGCCCGTGTAATCCGTTCATATGCTTTTTCAAAAATTTTAAGCGTAATCTCCGGATTGGATAAAACAATTGCGTCAAAAGAAGATTTTTCTAGCATACTTACAGTTGTTGGCTCTAACGCAACCGCATTAAAATCAAACTCATCCGCCTTAAGCAAATTGAAGGCACCAATAAAATCGTCTTCTGCCAGTATATAGAGAATCTGTTCCCGACCATCCGGCATCGTTTTATAAATTTTTATTTTACCGGCACAAACAATATAAAGCTTATTGGCCATTTCACCTTGTCTAAAAACAAATTCTCCTTTTTTAAAAGTCCCAGATGAAACCCCTTCGGAAACTTTTTCAATTTCAGAATCCGTAAGCGCAGACAAAAGCGGTACGTTATGAATACACATAAGTTTGCCACATTTGATACAATTTTCCCGATTACACTTTTTAGTTACGATAACGTCACCATTTCCTATACAGCTTTTTGTGAAGGCGATGCCATTTGCATCCTTTTTAAATGTTGATTAACATATGCTTCAAACAATTGCGCACGTTCTGGATCCATTTCAGGCACACTTGCAAAAACATAAGGAAGATTCATCGCCTCATATTTTTCTACTCCTGATTTATGATACGGCAAAATTTCAATTTTATCAACCCTTGAAACCACGGGTTCTATGATTTCAAGAAGCCTATCCATCACATCATAGGCGTCCGTTTCTTTAGGGATCATCACATGCCGCACTGTAATTTTACAATCCGATTCTTTGAGCGACTCAATGAAATGCCTAAGCCCCTTTAAAGGCTTTCCAGTTAACGCTTCATGTGCTTTGTCTGTTACATGCTTAACATCCAAAAGAACATGATCGGTATGCTTTAATACAGCACTGTAATATTTTGATGCTCCATAACCCGACGTGTCTAAACACGTATGAATACCTTCTGCCTTAAGCGCTTCAAAAGCAAGGGCGACGAACTCACCCTGCACAAGCGCCTCGCCCCCTGAAAACGTAACACCGCCTCCAGAAGCGTCATAATAAGATTTATAGCGTTTTGCTTTTTCCACAACTTCTTCTATCGAAAGTCGTTTTGTGCCCATAAAATGCTGGGTATCTGGATTGTGACAATAGTTGCACCTTAGGGAACACCCTTGAAGAAAAAAAACAGTACGTATGCCTGGACCATCCACAAGGCCCATTGTCTCTATAGAATGATAAGAGGCTGTTATCATAACTTACACCCTTTCATGAAATGTTCTTTGAATAACTTCCAGTTTCTGTTCACGGGTCAAACGGTTAAAATGCACTGCATATCCAGAAACCCGAATGGTTAACGTTGGATACTTAGATGGATTCTCCATAGCATCTAACAGGCGCGCTCTAGAAAGTACATTCACATTTAAATGAAATGCCTTTTGATTGAAATACCCATCTAGTAAACCTACGAGATTTGTTCGCCTGTCTGTTTCAGTTCTGCCCAACGCACTGGGGACAATTGAAAATGTATTTGATATGCCATCTTGGCAAACATTTTCAAAAGGAAGTTTGGCAACTGAGTTCAGTGACGCTAACGCACCATTATCATCTCGCCCATGCATCGGGTTTGCACCGGGGGCAAATGGGGCACCCGATTTTCTGCCATCAGGTGTGGCACCCGTTTTTTTACCATAAACCACATTAGACGTTATGGTTAACACAGACAAACTATGTTCTGCTTGCCGATAGGTTTCATGCTTTTTAAGTTCGCTTGAGAAAAACTCAAGTACTTCTACTGCCAAATGATCCACACGGTCATCATCATTTCCAAATTTAGGATAGTCCCCTTCTACTGTGTAGGAAACTGCAATGCCATTTTCATCTCTTATAGGCCTAACTTTAGCGTACCGTATAGCACTTAGTGAATCCGCCACAATTGATAGCCCTGCTACACCAAAAGCCATATACCTGTGAACACTTGAATCATGTAGGGCCATTTGACCACTTTCATAAGCATAATGATCGTGCATATAGTGGATGGTATTCATGGTGTTGACATAGAGCCCAGCCAACTCACGCATTACCTTTTTAAAATTAGCCCAAACCGCTTCGTATTCAAGTTGGTCTAAGTTCATAGGCTCAATTGAATCAATTACTTTGATTGGAAGTCCTTCATGGTCTTTTTTCATTTCGTCTTGCCCCCCATTAATGCCATAAAGAAGGGCCTTGACCAAGTTTGCTCGGGCACCAAAAAATTGCATGTCTTTTCCAATTCGCATAGGCGATACACAACACGCAATCCCGTAATCATCCCCATAAATCGGTCTCATAAGGTCATCATTTTCATACTGTATTGCGCCCGTCTCTATGGACATTTGCGCGCAATACCGCTTAAAATTTTCTGGAAGATCTTTTGACCAAAGCACCGTCATGTTTGGTTCCGGTGCAGGTGTTAAATTGGTTAACGTGTGTAAAAACCGGTAGGCTGTTTTAGTCACAAGCGGTCTACCATCTTCACCCATACCACCTATTGACTCAGTAACCCATGTTGGGTCACCCGCAAATAAAGTGTTGTAATCAGGTGTTCTCAAATGTCTAACCATGCGCAATTTAATGACCAACTGATCAATAAGTTCCTGAGCTTCCGCTTCCGTCAAAACCCCTAAACGAATATCTTTTTCAATATATATGTCCAAGAATGCCGTGTTTCTGCCCAAAGACATGGCTGCGCCGTTGTTCTCTTTAACAGCAGCCAGATACCCGAAATAAAAATGTTGAATGGCTTGTCTGGCATTTTCTGCTGGATGAGATAAGTCATAATTATAGGATTGAGCCATCTTTTCCATTTGTTTAAGTGCCTTGACCTGCATTGAAAGTTCTTCTCTTTTCCGAATGGTTTCAGAATTTGCAGGCAAGTTTTCTAAATCTTTTAAATCAGATTTTTTAAACTCAATTAGGGCTTTAGTGCCATAAAGGACAATTCTACGGTAGTCACCAATAATTCTGCCACGTCCGTAAGCATCTGGAAGCCCTGTCAGCAGGCCGACACTTCTTGCCGTTTTCATATTTGACGTGTAAGCATCAAAAACACCATCGTTGTGCGTCTTTCTTTGTTTTTTGAAATTTTCAGCCATTTCTGTGTCAATTTCCACATCATAAGCATCTAAAGATGCCTCAAGCATTCTAAAGCCCCCATAAGGGTTCATGATTCGCTTTAGAGGTTCATCTGTTTGAAACCCTAAAACCACCTCGTTTTCCACATCTAAATAGCCCGCATCAAAAGCATCAATTCCAGAGAATACTCGCGTTTCAATGCCAATAATACCCGCTTCAATCTCTTTTTCAATTAGCTTTTCTGCTTTAGACCAAACCTCTGACGTCTTTTTACTTTTGCCTACTAAAAATGAAGCATCCCCATAATAAGGTGTGTAATGGTCTTGTATAAATTCTCTCACATCAATTCTATTTGTTTGCACAGCATACCCTCCTACTGAATTCATTTCATTTAATTTTCTTGAGTACAGTATACAATATGCAAAATAAAATTAATGTGACTCGGCGCACGGTTTTCATTTTAAATAAAAAAACCTTTTCTATGCTTCACACGTCAAACATAGAAAAGGTTCTCTATTCCCTCTACAGTGTCCAAGTATCAATCCAATTGTAAATTTCATCCAACATTGGTTGATGGTCATTTGACACTTTTAAATCTTTTACAGTTGCTTTCAATAAAGTTTTATCAAGCTTCATACCATTAAAAAGTGTTCCAACAGCATCCACCAAATCCGTAGACATGGCATCGGAATAAACTGCGCTTTCTTCTATAATACCACCTTTGAGTTTAAAGCTTATAACAAGCTCGCCCCATGTAAACTTTTCTTCAAAAGTCACATCGAAATCCGGCGTTTTTCCAAACAACCAGTCCCATGATGCGTAATGGTGATATCGATCTTTGGCATCTTCAGGTGCATCGTTCTCTGAAATATAAAAAGTATCTTGTGGCTGTGTGTAAACAGCAGAAAATGCTTCCGATACAGCTTGAATGGTGTTCTCTATGGTCATTTCAGGATTGAGTTCTTTTAAATTTATAACTCTAGATTTAACAGATTCAACACCTTTCGCATTGAGTTTTTTCATTGATACGTTAAGATATTTCCCCAAATTGGGCATATCCACGTCAATTAATAGGGTTCCATGATGGTAATAATTCTCTTTTCCATAATAAAAAGCATTTCCAGAGAACTTTCGACCCTCAGCCAAAATATCATTTCGTCCTGAAAATTCGGCTTCTATTCCCAGTTTTTTTACACCTTCCAATATAACCTCAAGCTGTTTGTGCAAGTTTTCATGCTTCTTATGCATCACAAATGTAAAGTTTAAATTGCCTAAATCATGATAAACAGCGCCACCGCCTGAAAGCCGTCTGGCCACTTTCCCACCGTCAGCTTCTAATTCACTTACACGAACTTCACGCCAAGGGTTTTGGTGTTTTCCGATTACAACGGTATGCTGATTTTGCCATAAATATAAAATCACTTCATCTGGATCCACACAATTCACTAAATATTCCTCAAACGAAAGGTTGAACCACGGATTTGTAGATTTTGAAATATAGACTTTTGTTCTTAAAGACATGCACGCCTCCTTCATAGTATATGTATTTTCTTCAACTTCTGTCATTATAGCATAGGATTCCATCAAGATTGAATCCTTTATACAAATTATGTTAAACTAAATCATCAATACTTTGGAGGCAACTCATGACGCATAAAATTAATTCCGAATGGATGGCAGCCCTATCAAATGAATTCAACAAGTCTTATTTTAAAACCCTTATGGACTTTGTTGAGAATGCTTATAAAACAAAAGAAGTCTTCCCACCCAAAGATTCTGTTTTTAACGCCCTAAATAGGCCCTCTCTAAAAGAAATAAAAGTTGTCATTTTGGGACAAGATCCCTATCATAACACAAATCAAGCCCATGGATATGCCTTTTCTGTTCCAAAAAATGAAAAAATACCGCCTTCTTTAGCGAATATTTATAAAGAGCTTGAAGTCGATTTGGGCTGTCCAATCCCAACGCACGGCAACTTACTTAAATGGGTAGATCAAGGTGTCCTTCTCCTCAATACCGTTTTAACCGTGGAAGCCCATCAAGCGTATTCTCATAGAAAAAAAGGATGGGAGCAATTTACAGACGCCATCATACAAATTCTAAACAACCAATCTTCACCCATTGTATTTTTGCTTTGGGGAAAACCAGCACAAGAAAAATCTAAAATGCTTAACAACCCAAACCATCTTATATTAAAAGCACCCCATCCAAGCCCACTATCTGTTTATAGAGGCTTTTGGGGGTGCCGACACTTTAGTAAAACCAATGCTTTTTTAGAGTCAAAAGGCCTAGATCCAATTGATTGGTGTATCTGCTAAAAGGGTGCAGCTTCGTAAATTCGATTCACTTCATCCGGACTCAATCGCCGTGATATAATATGGGCAATTATGAGAATACCTGGAATGTTTATGAGCATTCTTGTAATGGCAAATACAGGGCCCAGCGCTGTTAATTCAAAGATAAACATAGGAATTTTCATAGTAGACCATGCCCCTATAAAAATCAATATGTTGCTGAATTTCACACCTTTTTTCATAAAGACAGCCGCTACCGGAAAAGCACCATATAAGGGACCCGCTGCTGCTGCCCCAACAACAAATGAAAGCACTATTCCCCGCACACCTGATTTATCGCCCATGAACCGGGTCATGGTTTCTTTGGGAATCCAGACATCCAGCAAACCCAAAAGAATAAAAACAGGTGGAATCACCAAAATCATTTCCTCAAATGAGAAAAGTGTCACATCTATGGCGCGTAACCCCATTTCATGATTGAAAAGATATAAGCCACCCAAAGCCAGAAGTGCAAGTCCAACAAACCGATATCTCATGAAAGCATTTTTCATTGCATCACCGCCCCAATTATTACTGCAACAACAAATGAAAACACAAGTGCCAATCCGTTGCGCGCCACTGTTACTTTTTTCCCAAAATACTTTACTTCAACCGGTATCGTTACAACGCCAACCATCATTAAAGATGATACAAACGCACCAATTTGCATATAACCAGCACCACTCTCCAGGAGCATTGAAGCAGTTGGAAAAGCAACAAATCCCGGAATCAAAGTTACAGCGCCAATCAATCCAGATAAAACAACTCCGCCAGCACCTGACTCAGGGCCAATCAATCCAGATATGGTTTCAGGATTTACAAGCGCCAGCATAACACCAACAAAAACAATCACCACTAAGAACTCAGGCAAAATATTTTCAAAAGCTTTCCACGCTTTTTTAAGCGCCTTATGGGTTTTCTTTCGATCTTTATAAAGTGACACTGCTAAAAGCAAACCCGTAATGCCATATAATATTGTATTCATTTCCTACCCCTTATCAAAGATTTTTCCGGACTTAACGTAGGCCTCTAAATTTGTAAACTCAAATGGCCCTATCACGTCCATAATTTTGGACGCATCCATGTTATAATACACATCATGCATTTTTCTGTCTGTAACATAAGTTACGAAAGAATCTGTCTTCCCAACCCATTTTTCATAGGCCAATTTTAATATGGAAACGGTTTCAATATTCCTTAAAGCAGATGGCCCTGCCACATTAAAAATCTCACCAACTTTATGCAAATCCATAAGTTTATATAAAATCTTACAGTAATCTTCAACAAATAACCAGCACCGCATTTGATCTCCTTTTCCATAAACCGGAATCGGAAGGTCATTTTCAAGGCAATGGATTACTTTAGGAATCAACTTTTCCGCATGCTGATTACACCCAAAATTATTGCTACTTCTTACAATGCTTGCTGGAAATCTCTTGCCTAACATCTTACCAATCACCAACTGATCTGCTGCTGCTTTAGATGTAGCGTATGGGTTGGCGGGCTTTAGAGACGCTTCTTCTGTTACGGGTTGTTTTCCAAATTCAATCCCCCCATAAACTTCATCCGTTGAAATATGCAAAAAAAATTTTCCTTCATATTGCGTAGTGGTTGTAGACCAATACGCATCTGCCGCCTCTAGCACTGTATGCGTTCCATTCACATTGGTATCTAAAAAAATAGAGTGATCAATCAAGCTTCTATCCACATGACTTTCAGCCGCAAAATGGACCACATGCGTAATTGCATAGCTTTTGAAAATTTCATCAAGTAAGTCACGGTTCCTGATATCCCCAACAATGAAGGTTCCATTAAAATTGCGCAAACGCTTTCGATCACCAGCATATGTCAGTGCGTCTAATACCACTACGTTATTTTCTTTTATTTGATTTACAAAATGGCTGCCTATAAACCCAGCACCACCTGTTACAAGTATATTCATAAAGAGCCTCATTTAAAAAAATGTTTGATTTTTTCAATCACATACGCCTGTTCCATTTCAGTCATTCCACTATATATAGGCAGTCTCAAAAGTTCAGACGCTGCTTTTTCAGTTTGACTTAATCGTCCCCTATTTTCACTTAACTTCTGGCCGATTTTTGTTAAATGAAGCGGTTCATAATGCGTATACGCTTGTATTCCAGCTTCTGATAAGTAATTTAAAAGCGCCTGCCTATAAGGGGTTAGCACATAAAAAATATGGGCATTAAACGTTGCATATTTGGGGATTTTCGCGAGTTTTAACACGCCTTGATCCTCAAGTGTTTTTAGACCATCATAATAATTCTGCCACACTTTTTGTCTTTCAAGGGTCACAGCCTCAATGAAATCGAGGGTCTCATACAATGCTTTTAAGGAATAGGGATTCATAGTATAAGCCCCCCCTAGTCTTTGCCATGTATATTCTGAAACGTCACCCCTATAAAAAGCCATTCGGTCCGTCCCTTGATGCAGGCATTCTTTAGCTGGCTCTTCCCAAAATTCGCGATTGATAAAAAGTGCGCCACCTTGTCCACATGAGATATTTTTTGTTGGATGAAAACTCAAACACCCCATATCGCCAATTGTGCCCAGTAGACGATTGCCATTTTTAGCCCCGATACAATGGGCCGCATCTTCTAAAATTGGAATATTATTGGCATGTCCAATTTTTGTGAGTTTATCCATATCCGCTGAAACACCACCATAGTGAATGGGAATAATGGCTTTTGTCCTGTCGGTCACAGCACCTTCTACAGAAACGGGATCAAGATTCATTGTGTCAGGGTCAATGTCTCCAAAAATAAGCTTTGCACCTGTTCGCGCAAAAGCATTTGCAGTTGCTGCATAAGTAAACGAGGGCAGGATCACTTCATCTCCTGCTTTTAAATCAAGGAGTAATCCCATCATTTCAAGTGCACCAGTTGCCGAAACCGTCATTAAGGTTTCCGTTTCATATCCATAAATTTTCATCTTTCCACTGACTTGTGATGGTAAAATAGCCGTATCGTCATGAATTTTTTTTACAAAGGGTTTGCTAAAAGGAATGTTCATCTATTCGCCTCGAATTCCGTCATTAAAAAAAGTGCCTCATCACAAATTATATCATGACTCGGCACTTAATCGTCTTTAAATATTATTGTACAACTGGAAATCCAGCATTTGCCCAACCTTGTGGTGCATTTGCTTCCATACCCATACCGCCATTAAGTGATACAGCTTCATAACCCATTAATCTTAGAGCTGCTGTAGCTTGTCCTGCAGTTTGACCGGTATAGCAATAAACCACAATGGTTTTATCCATTGGCAATTCTTTGAAAGCATCAATCATAGTTGTTCCAAATGGAATATTAATTGCGCCTTCAATATGACCTGCTGCATAATCATCTGCTTTTCTAATTGAAAGAATTTGAATGCTGTCATCACCTGCTTGAATTTTATCGTACAAGTCTTGTTCCGAAATTTTATAGTTTTTATATTCAGTATCCTTTAGTGCAACCATGCCCTCATAGTAGTCAGTGATTGCTGTTTGTATTGCACCTTGAATTTCTGTAACACTACCATCAAATGTGGCAGCATCTGTTGTTGTAACTGCGTCAACACCTTCAACTTTTGAAATACCAAAGTTCCAGCCTAAATTAACACTGTAAGCTTCAAATCCAGCTACATTATATGTGGTTACTGCTTGACCAGCTGTTTGACCTGTATAGCAATAAATATAAACTGGCTTGTCAGAAGGAACACTTGAAAGCGTTTCTGCAATTGCAGTTCCCCAAGGTACATTAATCGCACCCTGTACGTGGCCTTTTTCATAATCAGCCGCGCCCCTAATGTCGAGGATTGTCATTTCTTCGCCAGCTTTTACTTTTTCTACAAAATCAGCTTGACCAATTTTGTAGATATGTCCTGGCATATTTTCATACAGCATTTCAACTTTTGCCGATGCGCCACCAACAACAGGCATGCCTTGATTTAACCAACCTTGAGGTGCATTGACTTCTTTGCCCATACCACCATTAAGTGATACTGCATCATACCCCATTACTCTAAGTGCTGCTGTTACTTGTCCAGCCGTTTGACCGGTGTAGCAATATACAACTATGGTTTTATCCATTGGCAAGACGTTAAACCCATTTGCCATGCCTTTCGCATACGGTATATTTGAAGCGCCTTCGATATGGCCCGCTTCAAAGTCTTTGGCTTGTCTTACTGAAAGAATATAAATACTGTCATCTTTCGCATCAATTTTTGCTTTTAAATCAGCTTCAGAAATTTTATAGTTCTTATAAACAGAATCTGCCACTTCTGAAAGACCATTATAGTAGTCATTAAGTGCTGCTTGTACCGCTGGATCAATTTCAGTTGCATTACCAGCAAATGTTGAAGCTTCAGTTGTGGTAATGGCATCAACGCCATCAACTTTTGAAATTCCAAAATTCCACCCTAAAGAAATACTCCTTGCATCAAATCCAGCAAGATTAAGTGTCATCACAGCCTGACCTGCTGTTTGACCTGTATAACAATAAATAAATACTGGTTTATCCGTTGGTATAGATGAAAGTCCTTCTGCTATTGCTGGACCCCAAGGCAGGTTTACCGCACCTTCTACGTGCCCTTTTTCATAATCGCCTGCACCTCTGATATCCAATATGGTTATCTCATCGCCCGCTTTTACCATTTCAACAAAATCACTTGCACCAATCATATAGCTATGATCTGGCTTGTTATCGAAATAAGAAACTGCAAGCCCACCTACATCTGATAGCTCAACAGGAGCATTCGTTTCTTCTGGTGCCTGTGTCGATACACCACCAACATCCATAGAAGATGCAGGTTCATCTGTTTGTCCACATGCAGTAATGGACAATACCATTACCAATGTCATTAAAAGTGCCAACCACTTTTTCATAATTTCCTCCATTTGTTTCTGAATTCAATCAGGACCCATCAGACGCGCCTACAGGTGCATCATTAGAAGGTACTGTAATTACATCTGTTTTGGACTCCCATTCAAGCCAAGCCCCATCATATACTTTCAAATTTTCATAACCCGCTTCCTCAAGCAATGCTGCTGTTTGAGTTGCTCTAAATGAAGATTTGCAATAAATGATGATTAGGTCCTCTTTCTCAATGCCTTCCTCTTTATAGAAAAGGCCAAGATCTCTACTGGACATAAACGTGCCATCAGCGTACACATTTTTTGTATGCGGATACAAAATTGCACCTGGAATAAAACCAGCTTCGTATTCCGCAATTGATCTTACATCAAGGATAACAACATCCTCAGCTGGGTTTTCAGAATAACCTAAAACTTCTTCGTATGTAGCAATCATTTCAGTTTTAGGCGCCTTAGCTGTATAAGTTGTTTCAGGTCGATTGGCAGGTTCTGTGCTCAATTCAATATCAGCGTTTACAAGTGCTGATTCCCCACCATTGACAATCATAACATTTTCATGTCCATACACACGAAGTGTCCACCAAATTCGACCCGCACTTACACCACTGTTGTTATCATAGATGTAGATTGTGTCCGAATCAGATATCCCCTTTGCGCTTAAAACGGTTTCAATTTGTTCTTTAGATGCGAGTGTCATTGGAACAGGTCCATCTGCCACCAATTCAGTTGGTGACAACATTACAGCCCCTTTGGCATGACCTTTGTCATACGCTTCCTGACCTCTAGCGTCTACCAATACTACACTTGAATTTGTCATGTATTCTTCGACGACTTTAGAAGCTTCAACGACATTCATCGTTCCAGGATAAGTTGTATCCACAGCACATGATGTGAGTGCCGCCACCAAAATCAATGACAAAACAAGCAACTTGACTGTGTTCAATCTTTTTGTCATGTAAACCTCCATCAACTAATTTGTGAGATTGTTCAATTGGAGTATATTGTTAATCTTGTGACAAAAAGTGTGATAAATTATTCACACTATAAGGTTATTATACAGTACTGTTAATTTTTTGGTTATCACGTTTACTTATATAGCATTCTTAAATTAAATGATACAAGTTTAACAATTATAATGCTTGTCTCCACACCATTCTCTTGATAAACTGACAAAAACACCCTATGAGGAGCTCATAAAGATGAAGAGAAAACACTTTAGTACCGTTATAATTTTGATATTCTTATGCCTTTACTTGATTCTTAACTGCCTCACCCTTATGCATTTTCCCAATGTCCACTCAGATGAACTTTGGCTCATGGGGCTCACAGAAAAAATGATTGATGACAAAACTGTGTTTACAACAGAAGCCTTTTTTGATCTCTACCCACGTGTTGAACACCCGTTTCGGTGGTTTTACCACGGCATATATGCCATTTTCATGTTCTTATTTGGCCCAACAGTCTTTACAGGTCGTTTTGTTTCCCTTGTTGGCGCACTATTTTCTCTCTACATTTTTTTTAAGTGGCTAAATGAAAAATGGGGCAATTGGATCCCCGCTATTTTTGCAACTTTAATACTCTCATTAAACAGTCAACTTATCTCAAGTGCACATACTGGTCGCCAAGAGACCTGGATTCTATTTGTTCTAATTCTCCTAGTCTATTGGGTTGATCTGCTTAAATTTACGCCAATAGTGTATGCCCTGATTACAGGTCTAGCCATTGGTATACATCCCAATAGCTTTATAATTGGCGTGGTTGGCGCAGGTCTTTTAACCGCGCAGATTATAAAAAAAGATCGCCCTATTAAAGATTTGTTCAAGTATGTGATTTACACAAGTCTTCTGGCGGCATTGTATCTTTTTATAGGTTGGCTAAATGACCCAGAATTTTTATCTAAATATATGCAATTTGGCGCATCTCTAGGCATTGACTCAGAGCCTATTTCAAGAGTTGAGGGCTTTTACTGGTTTTTCTACAAGCTGTTCAATCAAATTGGGGGTACCTATGACCTTTATAACATTAAGAGTGACCTATTTTTAGTTGGCACCTCCATTCTTATAGGCATCGCTTATTACAAAAACAAAACTGCCTTCAATATGCTTGCAGTAACTTCAGGGATTTTGCTTGCCCTATTTCTAATTGGACGCTATAATCAAACTTCCATACTATTCTTAATGCCATGGTATGTGATAATTTTCTGTGAAATTCTACAAAAAAACAGGCTGAAGACACTTGTTCTCTATTCAGTCCTGTCCGTTTATTTACTCTATTCAAATGTTATAACCTATTATGAAAACATGCCTTATTACAAATCCTACGCCACTATGCGCCATGAAATTGATGCCTATATTCCGGAAGATGCTGTTGTTTTAGGCAATCTGAATTTGCTCGAAGTGAAAGGAAAGGCTTTCTATGATTATAGAAACCTCGGTTTTCTAAACACCTCTTTTGAAGCGTATGTCCAGTCCCATAACATCGATACCATCCTGTATCATGAAGAAATGGATTACCTGGAAAATACCAGCCCAAAATGGGACTTTCTATATGTCGATTTGTGGTATTTGCCAGAAATGCGTGTTTTTCTTGAAACAAAATGCGACCTTATTGCAACGATAGAAAACCCAGCATATGCCATGCGAATTACCAAATACACGGGCACGTACCCTTGGACGACTAAAATCTACAGGGTTAAGAAACCATAAACTAATACAAACGCTTTCGGTTCCTTTTCTGAGACAAAACAAGTGTGTCACCCTTTGGGTCTAAAATTTTCATTTGATTATAGAAAACACTTAAATTTTTACGTAACGTCTCTTCATCAGGGGCTGTAATAATTGCATAGCCGGCTCGTTGAGAGGCGTTAACCGTTTTCGGAATTATATCGCCAACCTTATAATTATAGCCAGCATCCAAAATAAAAGGAAGCGCCTTAAGGGTTTCTAAAGCTGTCATTGAAGCAATACTGCCAGGTCTACAGAAAAAAAGCTGTGTTGTGTAGACACTGGTCCGCTCAAAGGTTTTCAGTATTTGGTACTGACGTTCAAATTCTTTTATATACAACACTCTATCCGTAACGCCCAGGATATTAAGCTTTAGCAAATCCATTCCTGTGGCAAACGGAAGTGACAAATCTTCATAAGCGCCTCCCAGTCTACAGGCGATTTCGTTGACGTAGATTCCATCATTGCCAATCAAAAATTGAAAATAAAGTGGCCCTTCATAAATGTCAAAACCACTACAGATTTTCTCAGTTAAATCAACAATGATAGCTTCAAAACCCTCTAAATATTTTGAAGGATATTCATGCGCCGTACAAACACCAACACGCTCATGCAAGGGAAAGGTAACACGATCGGTTACGGTTACAACAGACACTTGGCCTTCATGCACCCATCCTGTAACTGTGATTTCCTCATTGTTATAAACCTGTTCAACCAAGATTTCATCTTCCCTTGAAAACCCTAAAACATAATCTATTTGCCTTTGTATGTCACGCTTGTCTTCAGCAATTACAATTCCACGCTGGCCCTGTGAATCCATGGGTTTTAGAACATAAGGTCCATCAAAGTTAACACAAGACTCTATGTCAGATTGCTTAGAAACAAATGCAAAAGGTGAAGTCGGAAGACCTAAGTCTCGAAATTTAAGCTTCATCGCTTTTTTATGTGTTACTGCATACGCCGTTTCAACAGACAAAAAAGAAGGCAGCCCCAGTTTGGCTGCAACTTTTCCAATCGTAAGTACAGGTTGGTCTGTTCCCATTGTCATAATCGCTTGTATTCCAAATTCAAGACAGGCGCTTTCAATAGCCTCTGGTGAAAAGGCATCTGCCAAAACACCATGGTCTGCAACCGTTTTTCCAATGGATTGATCCGTGTAATCTGCTGCATAGACCTCATGACCCATCGCCTTAAGACGCTTAATACCACTGATTTGGCAACTGCCCGCACCAACCATCAATACTCGCATCACTTCTATTATCCTTTCTATTAAACCTAAGCGGTAACCGCCCATAGTAATACACCAATTTTAGTGCAATCCCAGCACATTTTATAAAAGTATAGCCCGATTTCCCGTAGACTCTTTTTCGGCGTTTAACCTGAACATTGCCTATCGTTTTTGCATAAGGTATCAGTTCAGCACTTAGATAGACAAACTTGCCTGGCACTGCCGGTAGTGCCTTGTAGACAGATTTCGAAATCAAGCGCATGGCACTTACCCGGTTGCCTTTTAGTTTTGGGAAACGCCACTTAAAAAAAGCACCTATAAATTTCGAGCCCATCAGCCGCAGATCAAATGTGCCATATGTCTCATAAATTCCAAAGATTAAATCTCTTCCACCTTGAGCCATTTCAAGCAATTGGTTCAAATCGTAAATATCATGTTGTAAATCGTCATCCATGGTCAAAACATACCGACCCGAACAGCAGCCCAGCCCCTTATATAGTGCCATCTGCTGACCATAATTTCGATTTAGTTTAAGCCCTTTAAGTCGAAGATTGTCTTTACATAACTGCTCAAGTTTTTCCCAACTGTCATCAAAACTTCCATCATCAACACAGATAACCTCATAAGACATCTTAGTGCCAGCCATATATCGGTCAATCTCATTTATAAGATGTTTTATTGTTTGCCCAGAATTGTATATCGGGATTAAAATAGAGATGTCTAAATCAGTATTTGACATATTGTTTACTCCTAACGCTTTATGCTATACTCAAACCGGAGGTCATGCATATGAAAAAATTAGATTGTTTTGGCGATATTTGTCCAATACCACTTTTAAAAATGAATCACGAAATAGAAACGCTAAAGCCCGGTGAATCCTTTCAAATGGTTGTGGATCACAGCTGTGTTATTGAATCTATTCGAGAGTCTCTTGCTAAATCTAACATAGAATTTAAAATTGACGAAGTCTTAAATGGCGTTTGGGAAATCACCTTAAAAAAAACCATTTAGCAAAAATCTTTTTCCCCGTTGTCCACAAAATAATGAAACACATCTGTTGTCGGTTTGTCGCGTTCATTTCTATTGCGCGTCACAAGGTAAATGTCATAATCCAGATTAATGTGTTCAATTTCAATCATCTTAAACCGTTTTTCATAAAGTTCTTTTTTAACAGACATATACGGCAAGAAACAGATTCCTAAATTATTGCTTACCGACGACTTTGCAGCCGGTATGGAATCTACCTTAAACATGATTGGCAAATCGTCCATTTTCATGTTTATTTTTTTGAGTTCATGTTTTAAAAAATTTGAGATGGTTAAAGAATTGTCATCTAGAAGCACCATTTCGTGTCTTGCTAAATCTTTCACATCTAAAACATCTGGAATTCGAGCACTGTAATTGGCCACAAGCACAATACGCTCTTTTCCGATCTTTTCATAATCCAAACGGTTGTCACAAGGCTCTTCTGTAACGAAACACATGTCAGTCAGCTCATTAATCAAGTCCGTAATTGAATCCGCATTCCCTTTTGCATGCATTTCGAAAGTATATTTTGGAAACTTCTTTTTAATCTTGTAAAGAACACAAGGCAGAGAATAATCCACAAGAGATAAATAGCCATTAATCCGAATATGTTCTGTGCTATGTGTCAGTGATTCAAGCTCTTCCTGCATCTTCTTATAAATCCGAAGCATTGTACCTGAATACGTAAACAGAATCCTTCCAGCTTCTGTTGGGTCAACGCCTTTGTTACTCCTTTCAAGCAATTGATGTCCAATTTCATCTTCGAGTTTCTGAATGTTTTGGCTAAGTGCAGATTGAGATATATGCTTATTCATTGCAACTTTAGAAATACTTTTTGCTTCAACAACTTCTCTAAAATACTCAAGTGCGGTTAAATTCATAAGACACCTCTTCCTTTAAATCTATCATGCCCGACTTTTCTTTTATCTTGCTATCGGTTTTTCTTATACTACTTCAGAATTAAAATGCGTTAAAACACTTGATAAAATGTTATCATAATCTTGTGAGATTGTTAAGAGTATAGCAAACTTTTTATGTAGGAGTGTGAAAACATGGCTGAACAAACAAGAACAGCATCATCAAGACGCTCTTCAACAAGACGCAAGCCAAAGAAAAATCAAATTCCATTTGGTTTGCTGACGGTAGCGGCAATTGTTCTAATCGGATTATGGTTAAATACGCGGTCCACTACGATAGCATTCTTCTGGATGACTGGTAATATCTTCGGATATATCCTTCAAAAAGGAAGAGTCTGCTTCACAGCGTCCATGCGTGATCCATACTTAACGGGTGGAACAACTTTAACAAGAGCGATCATAATAGCCCTTGCAGTAACCACAATTGGTTTTACAGCAATCAAATATGGCTATTCTGTAGCAGGCCTTCCAATTCCAGGAATGGGATTTGTACAGCCTGTAAGTATTGCCACAGTTCTCGGTGGTATCATCTTTGGCACTGGTATGGTTATTGCTGGTGGATGTGCATCTGGAACCTTGATGCGTGTTGGTGAAGGTTTTATCATGAACACCATTGCATTGGTCTTTTTCGTTGTCGGTTCCCTTTGGGGCGCACATGATTTTGGCTGGTGGTCTGAAAAATTCATTTCAAATGGCCCAAGAATATTTTTACCAGATATATTCGGGTGGTTTGGTGCAGTAGCTCTACAATTATTGGTTTTATTTGCACTGTATGTCTTTGCTGAAAGATATGAAATTAAACGCGGTGCATCACATTAAATATTTAATTAAATCTATTTTATCATTATTTTAAACTTAGGAGGATAAGAAAATGAAAGAAGTTATGTTGGATTGTTATGGCGAAGCGTGTCCAGTACCTTTAGTAAAGGCTCAAAACAAAATTAAGGAACTTGAAGTTGGCGATGTTTTAATCGTGCAAATCGACCACAGTTGTGCAATGAAAAACGTTCCTGAGTGGGCTAGAAAAGAAGGCTACAATGTTGAAGTTGAAGAAATTGATGACGGTGAATGGGAAGTAATCATCGAGAAAAGCAAGTAATAAAATCAGCACCATATTTGGAGGTGTCGTAATTGGCAGAAAACAAAAAGAAATTTTTTGATAAGGTTAAAACCAACGAATACTACGTTCGATGGGGTAAGAATCCTTACACCTATGTAACTGCTGCGATATTGCTCTCCTTGTTCCAAATTGTAACCTTCAGTGTCACTCGAAATCCTTGGGGTGTTTCCAATGCATTTGCTTATTGGGGCGCGTGGGTATTTGAGGCACTTGGTGGAAGCGTGGACAAGTGGTACTTTTTCGCAAGTTCCGGTGCTCAATCCATTTTAGAAGAAGGATTTTTAAACCATGCAGCTACATGGCGAAACATTGGCGTTATAACAGGGGCACTTGCGGCAACTTTATTGGCGTCAGGATTCAAAATTAAAAAGATCAAATCTCCAAAACAAATTGTTGCTGCTGTAATTGGCGGTTTAATGATGGGTTATGGCGCTCGACTTGCACTCGGTTGTAATATTGGCGCTTTCTATAGCGGGATTTCATCTCTTGCACTTTCTGGATGGGTATTTGCAATTGGATTATTTATTGGGGCAATATTCGGCAGCAAATTGCTCGTTAAGTACTTTATGTAAAATTCAAGAGCGACTGACAAGGAGTTGCCTTGTCAGTCGTTTTATTCTTATTGGAGGTTAATGTATAATGGCTAGAGAGAAAAAAGTAGAACACTATGATGTCGTCATAATCGGTGGCGGCCCAGCAGGACTAAGTGCTGCTATTTACACAGGACGTGCACGTTTAAAAACACTATTACTCGAGAAATCACTCATTGGTGGACTTGCAACTTATACAAATGAAATTGCAAACTACCCTGGCTTCCCAACCGCACCTAAGGGAGAAGCAATTACAAACCTGATGAAAGACCAAGCAAAAAGCATGGGCGTTGACTTCAAACTTACTGCAGTGTCTACTGTTGATTTAACTGGTGAAGAAAAAATCGTTGAAACGTTTAGAAATAAATATATTGCTAAATCTGTTATTATTGCAACTGGTGGTCGTCCAAGAACTACAGGTGCAGAAAATGAAGAAAAATATCTTTTTGACAAGGGAATTAGTTTCTGTGCAACATGTGATGCTGCTGCAAACACTGATAAAACAGTTGTTGTAATTGGATCAGGGGATGCTGCAATTGAAGAAGGTATGTTCTTAACACGTTTTGCTAAAAAAGTTATCGTTTCTGTTATGCACGATGAAGGCATTATGGATTGTAATGAAATTGCAAAAGAAGCTGCACTTGCAAATGACAAAATGGAATTTGTATGGAACACTGTTGTTTCAAGATTTGAAGGCGAAGAACACCTGGATACAGTAGTTCTTAAGAACATTAAATCTGGTGAAGAAATCCCAGTAAAATGTGATAACTGTTTTGAATTTATTGGATACCTCCCAAATACAGAATTATTTGAAGGTCAGCTTGACTTAACACGTCAAAAATACATTCCAGTAAACGACAAGAAAGAAACTAAATTAGAAGGTGTTTTTGCAATTGGTGATGTTACTGAAAAATGGCTCAAGCAAATTGCAACGGCAGTTGGCGATGGCGCAATTGCAGGAACAGCAGCTGAAAAATATATTGCTGAAAAAGAAATCTTTGAAAATAAAATTATGCAAAGTGAGAAACCAGGCTTGGTTTACGTATACAATGCAATTGACGCACCATCAAGAGAATTCCTCGGAACAATTGAAAAAATTGAAAAGGAACAAGCGGGTGCTATCTGTGTCAATCGAATTGATACTTACAAGTCAAACGGACTTGCTGTTATGTTGAAATTAGACCAAGTCCCAGCAATTGTCATCACAAGAGAGGGTAAAATCACTGAAAAAATTTACACCCTTGATGAAGCAGCAATCAAAAAAGCACTTTAATAATACCTTATAAAACAAAACCTCGAGAAGTAGAGTTATAAATCTACCCCTCGAGGTTTTTCTTATGCCAGTTTTATGATTCGATTTCCAATACGCTCTGCTTCATTTAAATCATGCGTTACAAACACTACGGAAAGTTTGAATTTTTTCTGAATTGACATCAGCAAGTCCTGTAATTTCACCCGCATCTCTAAATCTAAACTCCCAAAAGGTTCATCCATCAATAAAACCTTTGATCGACAGGCCAAGGCTCTGGCTATGCCAACTCTTTGTTTCATACCGCCGGAAAGTTCCCTTGGGTATTTGTGGGCATGCTTTAATAAATCAACACGATCAAGCAGCGCATCTATTTCATCATTTAACATATGGTCAGTCACTAAAATAACATTCTGACGAACTGTTTTCCACGGCAATAAAGTGTCCATTTCTTGGAAGACAAAGGGGAAGGGTACTTTAACATTCTCATATAAAACCGGGTCACAATAAATTTCCCCAGACTCAAAGGGGGTTATACCGGCAATGCAATTCAAAAGGGTACTTTTCCCAACACCTGAAGGTCCCATAATACATAAAATTTCGTCTTCGAACACGTCAAGACTCAAATTATGTATAACAGGTATCTCTTCAAATGATTTGGTTAACCCTCTAATCTTAAGTATTGGCTTCATGACACCCTCCCAAGTTTCAGCTTTGTAAAAACAAGGGCTTCAAAAAACACCCCACAAAGACCGATTGCGATTAACCCTGCATATAAACCCTCTGTATCCATATACATTCTCCGCTCATATATCAACCAGCCAAGTCCTGTTTGATTGCCTACCATTCCAAAAATCATTTCAACACTGATTAAGGCGCGCCACCCACGACTCCATGAAACACTAAGGGCTGATTTTAAATCCAGTAATGACCCTTGAACATAAATGTGAAAAAATCGCTTAAACTTAGACAAGTGAAACACCGTTTCTAGTCGATTGTACTGTTTATGCAGTCGATCAACTGCCAAAGCCAATTGTCGCCACATAGGCCATAAGGTTGCATGAACTAAAATAAACAGCATAGCCTCGACGTTTATCCCAAACCATAAAATGACAAGTGGCAAAATCGCAATCCCCGGGAGGGGTGAAACGATTGAATGAAGTAACTCTATGTTGGTACCAACCCACTTGTATTTACGCCCCAAAATAATTAAAACAACAGTTATAATGACACTTAAACCCATAGCCAGTAAAACCATGAATATACTGTATAAGGTTGTTTGAATCAGCTTCTCATAAAAAAGCATCTCTCCAAATCTTTTCACAACATCAGAAAAAGGTGGCAAAATTCCAGCATGTATCAAGCCACTTTGACCCATAATTTCCCATGCAGTTAAAATGAACAGTATGAAAAAAATTCTAGCTTTATTCATTGTCAGAACCCCAGTATAGATCTGAATTTAAAATAGAATCAGACAAGATTTCTTCTTCAACCATAAAAGACACAAACGCATCAAGACCTCTAACGTCTGTTTCATAAATCATTTGTGGGTGGTCCATATAAGCTTTTAAATCTGCTTCACTATAGTCATATGACTCTGATAGTACTTCCAACGCGTCTTCTGGGTATGTTCCAATGAATTCTATTGACTTTTCAAGCGCATTTTTAAAAGCAGTATAAATCTTAGGATTGTCATAAATACGTTCAGGACAAATCCCGACTATAAACGTAAAAGGGCCTCCAAAGCACGTTTCACCATCCAACAAAACAGTGGCATTCTCCAGTTTCATTTCCTGTTGCATAAAAGGTGGCGTTGTGAAATGAAGGGTGTTAGAAGCACCTGTACGCATAGCCGTGTAACCATCAGGATGTGACATGGCCACCAATTGATGGTCATATTTTTTAGAATCCCCATACATGCGTTTTGCATACATAGAAAGCAAAATATGTTGAATAGATCCCGGTTGAGGGACTATAATCCGAGTTGAATCGTCTATGGCTTCTAAAGAATCAACCGCCTTACTACTGGCTATTAAAGCTGAAGGTGTTTGAGAAATCCCGGAAATAATGCGCCAATCCATGCCATTATCTACACCAATTAAAAACGGCGGAATGCCTACAAAACCAATATCTAAATCTTCCGAAAGCATTGCTTCCCTAATAGCTGTTGTATTTCCAAGTCGCTTCCACTCTATGGTCACAGTGCTAAGTCCAGCACCATCTAACGCTTCTCTTAAAAAACCCTGATTCTTCATAATCTCTATAGGCGCATACGCCAGTCCAAATTGATCTGCAATAATCAAAGTCTCTTTTTCAGTATCATTTGAGCACCCAAGAAGCAACAGTACAACCACAATCATAATTAAAGCAAAACTCAATCTATTATTAGTCTTCATAGTCACCTACTAAAAAATCATCTGATAATATCGATTTACAGTACTTTCCAAATCGTCCAAGGAAAAAACACGCTCAAAGCGTTTGGTTTCTCTACCCTGTGCAAAAACAACAAGTGTTGGATAAACGAAAATCAAATGCTTGCCAACCAGTTCTTTCATAACTTCCACATCAGCGGTCATAAAATGAGCTTTGGGATATCGCTTTGACATATCCTCTAAATCTGGGTAAATGGACAAGCATACATTACACCCCAAATCGCTAAACAGCATCACAACCAAATCATCATTTTCGATGCTTTCAGTCACTTTTATCAAATCATTTAAGTGTTCCATATCAAATTCACTCCATCTTATTTATTTGCCGACCATTCCAATAACCTTCTTTGGCCTGTCAACGCCTTGATTTCTGTAATGTCTTGACTAACTTCAAGCGTTCCTTTATAGGTCCCTTTTGAATCTCTAATTGCAAAATACCGAATATGCAAGTGTTTGCCTTTAACCTCTATCCAAAATTCAGCTTTATCTTGACTGCCTGACCTAAACGCTTCCAATATTTCTGTCACAACATGAACACTTTGTGGTGGGTGACAGTAGGCCACATCACGTCCGATAACAGCAGAAGAACGCGGGAAAATTCTGTCCTCAGGTTTAGAAAAGAACTTAACTTTATTATCCGCATCAACAAACGTTAAATCCACTGGGAGCGCGTCAAAGATCATTAATATTTCTTCCATCTCCAATTGACCATTTTCTTCATCAAAAGTCACCTTTGGTTTTATTGGTTCTTCAATCCATGCAAATCCATAATCAAAGCTCTGCTGGTGCATTTTAGGCCATACTTTTTCATCAATTTCCTGCAAAACAGTTGGAAAAAGAATTAGCCGTTCTTTTTTTTCAAGCCCGACTAAAGCAAAAATTAATTTCGCCACACTGTCATTGACAGCATGTAGAGATGTCGTTGGTTCAATCATGGTACTTTCGGCTGTTTTTAGCAGATTTCGAATGTCATTATGTAAAGCCCACATAATGGTTACCCCTGTGTATTCAGGCGCAATACGTTCCAAAAACGGAAATAATATATTCTCTTTTTTTTGAAAATGAACTTCAATTGGTTTTAGCGCTTTAATGACTTCCAAACAAGCGGCTTTTTTTGAATCTAAAGCCTCTTTGGAAAGTGCCGTCTTTAGGGCCTCTACCAATTTAAGCAGTTCACTATTTTCAGATTCTAAAAATTTAAGAAACAAAAAATCATCGGGAATATCAACTTTTTTTGAAGAAAATGATTTGAAAAAAACATTTATCACTTTGTCTAAATAAATCAACACGTCTTGTGCTTCATGCGTTTCGCTCAACTGATTATGAAAAATCTCAAAAGCTTCATTTGGTTCCACCGAATCAATATCCGAACGGTACAAATCATAAAGTGTCTTGCCATCCTCACCACGAGCCAAGCGACTGACGTATTCAATTAAATTGCCAATCCGTTTTTCTTTCATAAGCTCCTCCTAAATATGATTATCAATTTTATCATATCACAAATCTACAAAGGCCACCAAAAAAACTACCGCCTATTTCGCAGTAGTTTTTGTTAAACCATTCAGTTTTTTCAAAAGGTCTCGTAGCTTCTCTTTCTCTGCCTCTTCCAGATTGGAAAAAAATGTTTCAATAAAGGCCAAATGCTGGTCAAAAATATCTGCTATCAATCGACGCCCCGACTCAGTTAGCACAATCTTAAAAGCCCTCTTGTCCTCTTTGTCCAACAACCGGTCAATCCAACCAGCCTTTTCAAGATTCTTTATGACAACAGTCATATTGCCACTTGTGGATAAAGTTTTCGATATAAGCTCAGATATTCGCATGGGCCCTAAATGATACAAGGCCTCAAGCACGCCAAATTGTGGGGCTGTCATCTTATAAGCATTCAAAAAAACCTGAAGCTGTCTGGAAAATTCCAAATGCGTTCTCGATAATGCAATTACCAATTTCAAGTTTTGGGTATCTTTTTCATCATAATCATATTTAGTCTTCATAAATCCATCTTACAATTAAATGCAATTAGAATCAAGCGAATTCTAGGAGTGAGCCCCACAAGATGCATCATGATAATCATGGCTGTGACATACAGAACCTGTGGATTCTAACTCGCCTTTTAAATACAGTTCTACCATATCTTTCGCTTTTCCTTGAATGCCAATAACCACTTCGATATTTTTCTCGTTAAAAATATCGATGGCACCGCCACCCATACCGCCTGAAATAATCACATTTACACCCAAATCATGTAAAAAATTCGGGAGAAATCCAGGACGATGGCCAGGATTTTCAACACATTCTTCTTTGATTATTTTCCCATTTTCTTCTGTATAAACATTAAAACATTCACAGTGTCCAAAATGACCTGCTACTTGATCAATCATACTTGCTACTGCTATTTTCATAAACCTACCTCCTCAAGCATTTCTGCAGTTTCATCCAACCATTCTCCATCAAAAAGTTCTATTGCACCACGGTCACACGCTGTCGCCAAACGTGGGTCAATTGGCAATTTCCCAAGCACCTTCACATTGTGGTCTTTTGCTACTTTTTCAATATGACTTTCTCCAAAAATTGCATGTGATTTACCACATGAATCACATTTAAAATAGGACATATTTTCTATAAGACCCAAAACCGGAACATTCATCATTTCAGCCATTTTTACAGCTTTAGATACAATCATAGAAACCAGTTCTTGAGGTGAAGTCACAACAACAATTCCATCTACTTTTAAAGATTGGAAAACAGTCAACGAAACATCGCCTGTTCCAGGTGGCATATCAATAAACATATAATCCACATCGCCCCATATTACATCTGTCCAAAACTGCTTAACAGCACCGGCAATCATTGGTCCTCTCCAAACAACTGGATCTGTATCGTTTGCCAACAGCAAATTGATTGACATAATTTTCGTCCCCATTTTGCTTTTCACTGGAAAAATTCCCAGTTCATTGGCGTCTGCTTTTGTTGTTATGCCAAATGATTTTGGGATTGAAGGGCCTGTCACATCTGCATCAAGAATCGCAGTTTCATAGCCTTTTCGCGCCATAGACACTGCCAATAAAGAAGTCACGAGAGATTTTCCAACACCACCTTTCCCGCTGACAACACCAATCACCTTTTTAATTTTGCTGAGTTCATGCGGATGTTCCGTAAAATCATGTTTGGGTTCTTGACGTTCTTCACACTCTACTGAACATGTACTGCAACTCATATTACAACTTTCACTCATTTAATTACGCTCCTCACTTCATGATATATTTTTTCAATTGCTTCTCCAGATGGACACCTTTCAGAAACAACTGACTTTCCATGATTAATTAATCGAATTGCATTGACATCATATGGGATTTCACCTACAAAAGGCAATCCTACATTTTCACAATACTTTTTAATGTGTGCTGAGTTGTCCAAATTTATATCCGCTTTATTAATACAAACAGCGGTCTTAACGCCCATTCTCACAGCAGTCTTAACAATTCGATCCATGTCGCTTATACCGGATACAGTTGGTTCTGCAACGACCAATATCAAATCAACACCACTAATTGATGAAATAACTGGACATCCAATTCCCGGCGACCCATCAATTACTGCAAATTCTACAGTTTCCTTATAGGGCTTTAGTTGATTTTTTACTTCTGTAACCAAAAGTCCAGAATTTCCCTCACCCATTTTAAGTTTGGCTGTGGAAAAAACAGCTTCATTCTGATAAACTTCCACATAGCCGGCCACATTATCCACCATTTTTATGGCGTCAACAGGGCAAACATATTCACAGACGCTACACCCTTCGCAACTATTTGTGTCTACTTTAGCTTTATCTGTCATATCAATGGCATCGAACCTACAATGTGATGCACACAGACCACATCCAATACATAATTCAGGGTCCACTAAAGCTTTCTGCATTCCTTTATAATCATATGATATCGTCTTATTGTGGTGTTCCGCCACCAAGTGTAAATTTGGCGCGTCTACATCGCAATCTGCATATGCTTTTGCATTTGATAAGTCAATAAATGCACTGGCAACAGTTGTTTTGCCGGTACCACCTTTACCGCTGAGTACCAATAACTGTTTCATGAACGTCCTCCAATCTCAATCTTTTGATACAGCTGCTCAAACAAAGTTTTATAATGCACATCTTCTCGAACAGCAATCAACCCCTCTGAATTGAGTCTTCCCAATTTTTCATCATAGGGAATTTCCATTAAAATTGGTATATTTTCTTCAGTACAGTATTCCTTTGATGGGTTGTCTTGATCCGTCGTCTTATTGAGAACAACACCAAAAGGTTTACCATATCCTTTTAAAAGTTCATGAACCATGGCTAAATTATGTTTGCCAAATTCAGTTGGTTCTGCTACGAGCACGCAGTAGTCCACGTTTTTAATCGTTTCCATAACTGTGCAGGCACTCCCTGGAGGACCATCTATCACAACAGGATCTTGAATGTCCTCAAGTAGCGCTTTAATAATAGGCACACCTGTGGACTCGCCTAAATTCATTTTACCAAGTTTTAAAGAAACGGATTGCGAATTCCCTGTCACGATCTCTCCTATAGGCTTTTCCTTTTCATTAAGCGCATTTTCTGGGCACACCAAAAGACAACCGCCACACGAATGACAGATGTCTTCAAATACCATGAGCCTATTATGGATGTAGGCCAGTGCATTGAATTTACAAAATTCAACACATTTTCGACATCCCGTACACTTTAAATCGTCTACATAAGGAATCTTAACCGTCACATTGCGAGACTGCGTTTCTGTAGGTTTAAAAAACAAATACCCATTTGGTGCTTCCACATCGGCATCGATATACGTACACTTTTCAGCAGCTGCTGCCAAGTTGACGGCTACAAGAGTTTTCCCTGTTCCACCTTTTCCACTTAACACTGCTACCTTCATTAGTTGCCACCATGATGATGAAACCCTTCATGAATTTCACCCAAGGTCTTTAGTTTTCCTGCTTCAAAGGCTTCTATATTGTTTTTGATTCCAGTGCCCTCTGTTTTAAAAAGTTGAATACCTGCAGGCACCAAAACATCTGCTGAGTTTTTTCCCATACGTGGTGTTAAAACTGTCGTTACTTTATAGTCAATCACAATTTGGGCTGCTTTTACCCCAGCACCGCCTGGTGAAGTAGAAGCTGAATTCTCATGAAATTCCGCTTCTTTTGTCTCGGTATCATAAACCATAAAAAATGGTGCTCTTGCGAATGAAGGACACACGTTACCTTCATAATGTTTGTCTTCTACTGGTATTGCAATTTTCATAATGCCTCCTATTCGACATCTCCTCTTCGTTGATGCCGTCTTCTTCTGCACCTACCACATCCAGTATTACAGGTATCAGGATCACAGAGTTCATAATTGCCACCTTCGATTTTAAGAACCCGACCATGTACCAATGCATCTGCAACTTTTTTTCTTGCATCCACATAAATTCTTTGAACAGTTGTGCGCGCAACATTCATTCTTGTGGCACATTCTTCCTGCATCAAACCTTCATGGTCCATTAATCTTATGGTTTCAAATTCTTCAATGGACATCACGATGGCATCCTCCATGTGGACTGGACGATTCAATGCTCCAAATAAATTTACATCTGGCAGTTCACATACCCTTCTGTGTTTTACCGGTCTTGGCATTTCACACCTCTTTCTTAATGGACATATGCCTTCCACCTTTATTATACGCTCTAAAAGACATATGTCAATAACGTTATTTGATAATGATTTCACAACTGTAACCTAGGTTACTCTTTTTCTCTCTTTTATTTTATACTAAATAAAAAAATTTAAAAGATATAGTCTTTTCTAAAAAAAGATTTTGCACAATTTGTTTGACGTCTATTCAAAAGGGTATTTCTATACTGTTATTTTAATATAATACTATAGGTTAGGTGATGACAATGACTAAAGAAATAATGAAGCTCAGCCAAAGTTTTACTGAGGCGCTGAGAAGTTTGGACAAAAAAAAGGCAGTTCAGCTTACAACAGATGCACTGGACGCCAAAACCATCAACATTGTGGATTTATACACTTATGTTCTTGCGCCAGGATTAAGTGGCATTGCAAGCAATGATACCGAGCAAAAAATTTCAATCTGGGAAGAACACGTTCAAAGCAGTATTGTTCGTACTGTTTTAGAAATCGCTTTCCCATATGTTTTAAAGGAGGCAAAAGCCTCTTCTATCAAGCCACTAAACGCAATTGTTTTTTGTTTAGAAGAAGAATACCATGAAATGGGCGCACGTATGACAACAGATTTTTTGACACTTTTAGGAATGAAAGCCACTTTTATTGGTGCCAACACACCTAAAGATGAAATCCTAGACGCAATGAAAACACTGACACCAGATTTAGTATGTGTCAGTGTAACAAACTATTTTCATCTCACAAGGCTAAAAGACTTGATTGAGCAGATTCATGCCAATTTCAAAGATGAAACCTATAAAATTGTTGTTGGTGGATACGCTGTTGAACACACACCACATGCAAAAGAAATCCTAGGTGCAGACTATTATGCCGCATCTTTTGAGGACCTAAATTCTATAAAGGAGGCACTTCTATGAGATTGGCTTTTAAAATTGCACTACGCTTCCTAACTTCAAGCAAAGGACAAACAGCACTTATTGCAATAGGTATAGCGGTTGGAATTTCTGTGCAAATTTTCATTGGTTCCTTAATTGAAGGATTACAAGTTAGCCTTTTGGATGCAACGATTGGAAGTGCATCACAAATAACAGTAAATCCAGAAGAAAAAAACACGCCTATCGATGATTTGCAAGATATTGAAAATTGGCTCACAGAAACTTATGATGAAATAACTGCCATAACACCTACATTGACTCAGGGTGGATTCCTAAAAATTGGAGACAACACAGAACAAGTTGTTTTTAGAGGTTTTGATTTAAACAAGGCCAATGAAATCTATAAGTTCGATGCTGCAATTACCGAAGGGACCTATACACTAAAGGAAAATGAAGTTATTCTAGGTGTTGATTTGGCAAAAAACAACAATTTGAAAATAGGGGAAACCTATGACATAATCACACCTGAAGGTACGATTTCGGCCCTTAAGATAGTGGGATTTTTCGATCTTAAGGTTGCCTCTATCAACCAATCTTGGATTATTGGTTCCATTGATTTAGCCAGAGACATATTCGATTTCAGTTCTTCTCAAGGCACTGCAATTGAGTTGCAAATATCAGAACCTTTTGATGCAGATCTTTTAACTGAAGAAATGACACTTACGTCTACACAAAAAGATGTAAAATTTGACAACTGGAAAGTTCAAAACGAACAACTCCTAAGTGGTTTGAACGGGCAGAGCACATCAAGTCTCATGATTCAAGTTTTTGTTGTCATATCTGTTGTCCTAGGCATTGCAAGCGTCCTTGCCATAACAGTGCTTCAAAAATCAAGGCAACTTGGAATTCTTAAAGCAATGGGACTCAATGATAGAACATCCAGCTTTGTTTTTCTCTTTCAAGGTATAATTCTCGGCATACTAGGTGGCATACTTGGTATAATTTTTGGTTTAGGCCTCCTTTGGAGTTTCACAAAATTTGCCCTAAACCCCGATGGAACACCTGTGGTTCCAATCTTTGTAAATTATGGATTCATCGGTTTGTCAGGACTAATTGCTGTTGCAGCATCAACTTTAGCTTCCATCATTCCAGCACAAAAATCTAAAAAACTTTCTCCAATTGAGGTGATTAAAAATGGATAGTGTAATTAATTTAAGCGGGGTTAATAAAATATATGGAACTTCCGTTAAAACGCAAGTTCTTTTCGATGTGGATTTGGCCATAAGTCAAGGCTCTTTCAATGGGATTATTGGCGAGTCTGGAAGTGGAAAAAGTACCCTCCTCAACATTGTCGGCACACTCGATAAACCAACTTCGGGTGAAGTGTACATTAATGGAAATCGCACCGATCAGATGAATAAAAATCAGCTTGCCATGTTAAGAAATGAAACCATAGGCTTCATTTTTCAATTTCATTATTTACTTCCAGAATTTACTGCTTTTGAAAATGTCTTAATGCCTTATTATATTAAAAACAAGAAAATAGACACTAAACTAGAGGCTCGCGCACATGAACTTATGGAACTCGTTGGCCTATCAAAAGTTAAAAACAATCTGGCTGGTAATATGTCCGGCGGACAACAGCAAAGAACTGCCATCGCTCGATCTTTAATCAACAACCCAAAAATTATTTTGGCGGATGAGCCCACAGGTAACCTCGACTCAGGCACGACAGAAGTTGTCTATGACCTATTAAGGGATATCAACAGGGACTTAAACACAACATTTGTCATCATCACGCATGATCGCCGGATTGCTGAAAAAACGGATCGTATCATAGAAATCAAAGATGGCAGAATCTTTACCGATTTGTCTCGGACTTAACGTTTATAGTTTTTGTGCGAGCTCGACGCCGTATTTTCTACAGTTTTCAAGCGCATCTGCATCAGGTTGCCACAAAACGCCTAAACCCTCTTCTAAGACATCAAAGCCACACGCTTTCAAGGCTTCTGTCATAAGTTTAGGAGATTCTCCGCTCCAACCATAGCTGCCGAAACCGGCGGCTTTTTTGTTTTTGAATTTCAAGCCCTTCATTATTTCAAGCGTTGATGCCATGCCAGATAAGATTCCTTTATTGATTGTAGAAGACCATTTGACTCTGTCATTAATTTTAAACATTTTCAATCTCCTTTCTAAACAAATCTTTTAAACAAAACGTTGTTTTCTGTATGAACATGCATGTACATATCCGCCACCAAGATCTTAAGTTTTTCATATACCAGTTGATAAGTTCCACATCCATCTTCCGGCACTTTGAAGTGACCTGTTAAATCGGTCAACTCATGCAACGCCTCACCTGCGCCATCGTGCTCATCTTCAAGTTCTTCAATAAGCGCTCTGCAGTCTGAGCCCCCTTCACTTAACTTTGGAAATAATAAAACCTCTTCCTTTACTAGATGCCCTTCCAACTCAGTTTTCAAACCACCAAAAATTTGGTGAATCTTATAGAGCTCTGGGTGTGCTTCTCCATGGACCATCAGAATTTTAAACATGAGTTCTGAAATAATGGGTAGTTCCATTTTCAAGTAGCCATGGTGTTCTCTTACAATCCTGTCTATCAACTGATGTGTTGTGAAATCTGAGAGTTTCAGTTGCTTTGAATCCACAGAAAATTGAGTTGCTGCAGCCATTGCTTTGTCAGCATCAACAATTAAATTTTCAACATAATCTGTATCTCTTTCAATCGCTTCTTTAACACTTCGATTACCACCACAACAAAAATCCACACCATAGTCCATATAAACTTTTACAAGTTCTGGATATAGGGTCACACTTTCACCAATTGACATTTTCAAATTTAATGTATTCATTTTTTTCCTCCTTATGATGAGACACTCTGTTTAAGTAGAGTTTAACACCTTTTAATTCTCAATACTGTGATTTATATCACAGTATTGAGAACACTAAAAAAATGGTATACTTAATACAACACTAAGGAGGTGATCCGTTGAAACATACCTTTCATTTGCCAACAGGATGTGCATCATGTGGTCATAAATTATGTGCAAAAAAAGTATCCCTTTTTTCAAATTTAAGTGATGACCAGTTACATACCCTCATTAATTTAGTAGAGCGGAAGTCATATAAAAAGGGTGATACAATTGTACATTTAGGGCTACCCTTTGATCGTTTGTATATTGTAAACCAAGGTAGTCTTAAAGTTTCTACCTTTAACGAGGAAGGAAAGGCTCAAATTCTTTACATTTTAAATGAGGGAGACACTTTTGGAGAATTATCACTCCTTAAAAGTATGGATTCTCCTTATGAAATCAATGCCTTAAGGGCGTGTCACCTTTGCACAATTCCCAAAAATGCGTTTGATGCCTATTTAAAAGAAAATCCTGAAATTATTTTTGCAATTTTAGAGTCTGCACATGAAAAGATTACATCTTTAGAAAAACTTGTTGGTGCAATTGCAACAAATGATGCAGACACTAGACTTAGATTTTTAATTCACAGATTGATGCTGCAAAATGGACAAGTCACTCCAAATGGCGTTCTCATTAAATTCCTTCTCACAAGGGAAGATATGGCTAATTTCGTTGGGGTAACACGGGAAACAATTAGCCGAAAACTATCAACGCTCTCACAAGAAGGTATATTGGAACTTAAAGATAACAAACAGCTTCTCATTCTGAATGAAGACTATTTTATGCGCTCATAGAACGGTATCGTCTGATTGAATTTTATATATTTAGTAGATTTTACCAATGAATATTCCCCGACTATTTCGGTATAATCAATTATAGAAGACTCAAGGAGGATTAAAATGGACGATAATATGAAAAGAGCCATCGAAGAGGCGTTTACTGGAATCGAAAATAAAGACGGTGGTCCTTTTGGTGCCGTTATTGTACAAAATGGTAAAATCATTGCTACAGGTCACAACTGTGTAATCTCATCTCATGACCCAACAGCTCACGCAGAAATTGTAGCGATTCGTGCAGCAACTCGAAAACTTGAACGGTTTGACTTGTCAGATTGTACTTTATATACAACCTGTGAGCCCTGTCCAATGTGTTATAGCGCTGCGCATTGGGCAAAAATTAAAACGGTTGTATATGGCGCTACTCGAAACGATGCTGCAAATATAGGTTTTGATGACAATTACCTATATGAAGTTCTTTCTGGAGTGCATGAAAATACCCAAATGACACTTGAACAAAAAGACAGAGACGCTTGTCTAGATCCCTTTCGAAAATATGAAAAGGATGTCAACAGAACGCCTTACTAGACTCAACAAACAGTTTATATGAAATGAGGTATTTAAATGTGGTATAAAAAAAACATAGAAACAAGTATTCAAGACTTAAATGTAACACCAGAAAAAGGACTATCAGATGAATCCGTCCTCAAAAATCGTGAAACCTATGGACAAAATAAGCTAGAAGGCAAACCCAAGAAAAGTCTCTTGGCATCATTCGTGAGTCAATTAAAGGATGTCCTAATATATGTCCTTTTAGGGGCTGCTGCAATAACAATGATTATTGGCCACTATACAGACGCCATTATAATATTGGCAGTTGTGTTGCTAAACGCAGCCATTGGTGTCTTTCAAGAATTTAAAGCAGAAAAAGCCATCGAGGCTTTACAAAAAATGAGCGCACCAAAAGCTCTGGTTAGGCGGAACGGAGAAGTAAAAGAAATTGATTCCATTGAATTGGTACCAGGAGATATAATTCTGTTGGATGCAGGCAGATATATCCCCGCAGATTTAAGACTAATTGAAAGCAGCAACCTGCAAATTGAAGAATCGGCACTTACTGGTGAATCAGTCCCTTCTGAAAAGGATGCTTCCATTACACTTGATTCAGAAAAGACACCTATAGGTGATCAAGTGAATATGGCATTCATGTCAACACTTGTAACATATGGTCGAGGCGAAGGCGTTGTCGTTGCAACAGGTATGGAAACTGAAATGGGTAAAATTGCAAAAATACTAGATGAAGACCTTGATGAACTTACCCCCCTTCAAAAGAGACTTGAAGAATTGGGAAAAACACTTGGTATTATCGCTATTTCTGTATGCGTTTTAATCTTTGCAATTGCTTTTTTCCAAAAGAGAGACCTTTTTGAAATGTTTTTAACTGCCATAAGCCTTGCAGTTGCAGCAATCCCAGAAGGTTTAGCAGCAATAGTAGCGATTGTCCTTGCACTTGGTGTCACTCGAATGTCAAAAATAAATGCTATTGTTAAAAAGTTACCCGCTGTAGAAACCCTTGGGTCTGTAAATATAGTATGTTCAGATAAAACAGGAACATTGACTCAAAATAAAATGACTGTCGTTAAAATGTACAATGGAACACTTTGGGAAAACAGCAATGAGAACCCAGACCCTAGCTTTGATGATTTGATGCGTACCATGGTCCTTTGCTCTGATGCAACTTATGACAATGGAGAAGCAACTGGTGACCCTACTGAAGTTGCCCTTGTGGTTATCGCTGCCGAGAATCAAATGAATCGATCAGATTTGGTGAGCAAGCACCCTAGAGTCGATGAAAAACCCTTTGATTCGGATCGAAAACTCATGTCCACTCTAAATAAAGAAGATCAATCCTATCGTGTCCATGTCAAAGGCGCTTTGGATCAACTCTTAAAAGTAGCGACACATAAAATTCAAGATGGTCACCGTGTTGAAATGACTGAAAAAGATAAAGACGCTTATATGGCAGTTGCAGAAAGCATGTCTGAAAACGCACTCCGTGTTCTAGGTGCTGCTTATAAAGATGTATCTACTCAAATCAAGCCGGATGATATGGAATCCGATTTAACCTTACTTGGATTTGTGGGCATGATCGACCCACCACGTGAAGAGGTAAAAGCAGCTGTTGATGATGCAAAATCTGCTGGTATTACCCCAATTATGATAACTGGTGACCATAAAACCACTGCTTTTGCAATTGCCAAAGCTCTTGGAATTGCGGATTCACTTAATCAATGTCTCACAGGTCATGATTTGGACCACATGACAGAAAAAGAACTTATTGATCAAATCCATGATTATCGAATATTTGCAAGAGTTTCACCTGAACATAAAGTTCGAATTGTAAAAGCTTTTAAAGCACATGGACATATTGTTTCGATGACTGGAGATGGTGTCAATGATGCACCTTCACTAAAAACTGCAGACATTGGCGTTGCCATGGGTATTACAGGAACAGACGTCTCAAAAGGTGCTGCAGATATGATTCTCACAGATGATAACTTTACAACCATAATTCATGCAATTGAAGAAGGACGAAACATCTACAACAATATTAAAAAGTCCGTGATTTTTTTACTCTCCTGTAATCTTGGGGAAGTGATTGCCATTGTAACCTCAATTTTATTCTTTTGGCCAATTCCACTCCTTCCAACACAAATTTTATGGATTAATCTGATCACAGATTCCCTCCCCGCCATTGCACTTGGCATCGACAAGGGAGACCACGATGTGATGCGCAAAAAACCAAGAGATCCAAAAGAAAGTTTTTTTGCAGAAGGCGCTTGGTTAAAAGCCCTAATGGGTGGTGCTCTAATTGGAGGATTGACACTTTTTGCATTCTATTACAGCATACACAGTGCCGGATATGCCATGACAGACAAAAATCTTCCAGAGGCATTATTGACACACTCAAGAACAATGGCCTTTGTTGTCCTAGCAGTATCACAACTTTTTTATTCGCTTTCAATGCGTCACTTTGAAAAATCCATTTTCCAAGTTGGACTATTTTCAAATCCGCTCTTGATTGGGTCCATTGCACTTGGTATATTGCTCCAAGTAGGCGTGATTTCTATCCCTTTCCTTGCAGATGCATTTAAAGTCAGTCCGCTTGCACTTCAAGATTGGGGACGTGTTCTATTAATAGCCCTTATTCCAATGGCACTCTCTGAAATCGTAAAAGGGTTTAGGCGCGCACTTAAAAACATATAACAAAAAAATAAAAACCCGGAAATTCAAATGAATTTCCGGGTTTAATTATTGGTTTAAATTATCTTACTACTGAAATATTTTCAGCTTGAGGACCTTTTGTTCCTTGAGTTACTTCAAAAGTAACATTTTGTCCTTCTTCTAAAGTTCTAAAACCATCAGAGTTGATTTGTGAAAAGTGTGCAAACACATCTCTTCCGTCTTCTCCTGTAATAAAACCAAATCCTTTATCAGCGTTAAACCATTTTACTGTACCATTCATCATAATAGTACCTCCTAATTTTTTTTACTCTTGAATCATTGGTCAAACGAACTTAAACTAGGACATACGATGAATCTGTACCCTTTGTAAAACTTGTTGTTTCCAATCACTTCTTTTGAGCATTAAGTAATGATACCATTAAAAATCAATTCTGTCAAATTTATTTTCAAAGTTGACCTTGCTTAATTGAAATGCTATGCTAAATTCAACCTTTAACCCACATATATACACAAGGAGAAGCCTATGGAACACTTGACTGGGAACACTTATTTTTCCCCTTCTAAAGGGCCATCAATTGGTGGCTATCTTGTAAAGGATCAACTTTTACTTATTGATACAGGACTTGATGACTCTAGTGTCCGAAAAGCCATTCGTGATTTTTCCGATATAGATGTTGCCTATATTTTCAACACCCACTCTCACGCTGACCACTGCGGTGGCAATGCCTACATACAAAAGCAATATACTGCCCATACTTTTGCGCCCGAACTTGAAGCCACATTTATTGAACAACCCGTTCTAGAACCAATTTATCTATATGGCAGTTGTCCACTCACTTTTATGAAAAACAAATATACTATGGCCAAACCCTCAAAAGTACATCAACACCTCCACACTAGCGGCCCATTTACAATTGAATTTGATGGCAAACCCCATCGCTTTCAGTTGCTTAAGCTCCCTGGACATTCACCAAATATGATGGGCATTGTAACACCAGATCAAATTGCCTTTTTAGGAGATGCTTTAATTTCAGATGAAGCCATTGAAAAACATCCTCTTATTTTCACATATGACGTGGCGGATCACCTTAAGACCCTTGAACAACTTGAAAAGTTAGATGCCAAAGGCTATATCATTGCGCATGGCGGTTACTACACACATATTGATCACTTAATTGCTTCTAACCGAAATGTTTTAATTCGCACACAAAATTACCTTATTGATCGCCTTCACCGAGGTTCCTATACAATTGAAGAACTGCATGCTCACATAACAGAAGTGTATCGATTAGAGGAAACACCCCTACAATACAGTTTAAATCACTCTGTTATCAAAGCACATTTAAGCACCCTTGAAAAGCAAGGTAAAGTATCAATAACTGTTACTGCAGGCAATCTGAAATTTACAGCTGAACCCGGCGCATAGTTGGATATGCAATATCAATATCAATTTCAGCACCAAAAGCATCTAAAACCGCTTCCCAAATTTTTTCCGTTGTAAACCGGCGCATTTTGGGTTCGCAAATATAGCGCATGGTAAGTTGGACCCCACTGTCTTTAACATCTGTATAGACAATTGGGGTCAAATTATTGTAGTAAATCATATACTTTCGCGAGGTTTCATGCAATCTTCTTTGAACATCTTCTTCAAGGTCTTCAGAATATTTTCCAATGATTTCTTGTAGAATGCCTTTTGCTTTACGCCAATTGCTTTCAAAGGTTACCATCACACGAATTTCATCCCAGATATACTCAAATCCTAACGAATAATTTGCAAGTGGATCCATAAAAATCTTATAATTGGGAATATGTACAATTCGTCCTGTACTTTGTTCTGCGTGTACCCAGTTCCCAACTTCCACTACTCTAAATTTGAAAATGTTCTGGTCGATTACATCCCCTTTGACGCCGGATATTTCAATCCGGTCCCCTATATCAAACGGCTGTCTAAAAAGAATATAGAGCCAACCAGCAATATTGAGCAAAATGTCCTTTAAAGCCAGTGCCAATCCAGCTGAAAAAAGCCCCAGATAGGTCACCAGAGCACCTCCAGCTTCAAACCAAATTAAAGCAAAGAGAACCATATACAACATAAACGCTATGAAATTAATCAATCGCTTGGCCTTAAAATACAAAAGCTGATTTGCTATTTTTTTATGAATAAACCGAAGCAAGATACTTTTGACAGCATAAATCACTAAGGCGAGTCCAGTACTCCAAAGAATATTAATAACATGGGCTTCTTGTATGTTTGGCATTTACATCTCTCCTCTAAACAATCTCAAAAACTGCTGACTCGTAAGGTCTTAACGTAAGTCTTACCAGATTTAATGACGTGTCTTCATAATTGCTTATAACAACTTGAATAGCCGTTTCATCTAAAGCGCGTTCTACGTCTTGATCTGAAAAATTAGAAACCACTAAAAGCGTTTGATTGAGTGTTATGCGTTTATAGGCGAAAACCACAGGATCGGACTCTAGAATCATTTCATGTCGTCCATATATAATGGCATCGGAATAGGGACTGTCCTTCCTAAGTTGAATTAATTTTTGATAATGGTAAAAAATTGAATTTTTATCAGAAAGAGCTGCATCAACATTTATTTCGAGATAGTTAGGATTTAATGATAACCATGGCTTTCCAGTTGTAAATCCTGCATTTTCAGAATCATCCCATTGCATAGGCGTTCGTGCATTATCTCTTGAAAACGGTGTAATAATTGCCATTGCATCTGAATCTGTAAGCCCTCGGTCATTCACCAGCACATCGTAACGGTGATGATCAAATAAATCATCATACGCATCAATTGATTTCTCAATTCTGTTGGTCATTCCAATTTCTTCGCCTTGATAAATATAAGGTGTTCCTTCCATAAAATGAAGGGTCGTTGCCAACATTTTGGCACTTAATATCCGGTATTCCGGTGTTGTATCATTCCCAAATCTTGATACGGTTCGTGCTTGATCATGATTTGACCAGTAAAGACTATTCCACCCTTGCCCATGAAGCTCTTCCTGCCATTTTTTCATAATATGCTTCAACTTGGGCAAATCAAGTGGCTTTTGAGGTGAAAACAAGTCGTCACGATCAACATCCATATGTTCAAACTGAAATACCATTCCAAGTTCATGTCGATCTGGATGAGAATAAAGTTTTCCTTCATAAGGCGTGACATTTGGCGTTTCACCCACCGTTAGCAAATCATACTTTGAAAGCACACGGCGGTTCATTTCTCTTAAAAAAGTATGGGCAGATGCGTGATTTGCAAATTGATCAATTCCCATAACACCGATTCCTGTTAGCGCGCCATCAGGATAATCTTGTGGTTTTCCAATCAGATTAATGACATCCATTCTAAAACCACCAATTCCTTTTTCAAGCCAATAGGTCATCATTTCAAATATAGCATCGCGCACATCTGGATTTTCCCAGTTTAAATCTGGTTGCTTAGGACTAAACAAATGTAAATAATAAGCCTTTGTTGTTTCATCATAAGTCCAAGCACTTCTTGAAAACCATGACCCCCAATTATTGGGCGCTTCCCCATTTGGACCAGGAGCCTTCCATATATACCAGTTGCGTTTTGAATTATCCACACTCTTTTTTGATTCAATAAACCATGCGTGTTCGTCACTTGTATGGTTCACAACCAGATCCATGACAATTCGAATGCCCCGTGCCTTTGCTTGTAAAATCAAGTCATCCATATCTTCCATGGCGCCAAAAACGTCTGCTATGGCATAATAATCTGAAATGTCATAGCCGTTGTCATCCATTGGAGATTCATAAACAGGACTGAGCCAAATTACATCAATGCCTAGTTTTTTTAAATAATCCAGTTTTTCAATAATCCCCCGCAAATCACCTATTCCATCTGCGTTTGAATCTTTAAAACTCCTAGGGTATATTTGGTATACCACAGAGTTGTGCCACCATCTTTTATTCATAAGTTCCACCTCTCTTTAATACTAATATACTGTTAATACCCTTTTAGGCGTTCTATAAATCCTTTTGTCTACTTCCCTACAATATGAGCTTCCTTAAACAAAACCATTGGCGCGTATCCCATATTATAGAATATGCTTTTCATAACTTTCAAATCCGTCCCAATAGCTTCTACATGTTGGAACAAGTCATAAATATTTCCTGCAATCATGGCCCCTTTTACCTTACCTTTAAAAACGCCATCTTCAATTAAAAAACCTGATGAAATATTAAGCGAAAATTCTCCTTGAATTATATTGCCTGTATGTGCACCCATAACACCTGTAATAAACAAACCGCGTTTTATGCCTCTAATTAAGTCTTCATCAGGGATAGACACCCCTTCCACTATAAGATTTGTGTCGTATATAGAAGGTGAATCTTCAATTTCTTTTGAAAACAAATTTCTTTTTTGTGAATTCCCAGTGGCTAGACCACCAAGTTTTTCAGCTTGTTTTGTGTTCAAAAGATAGCCTTTCAAGATACCCTTTTCAACCAAAACCGTATTTTGAGCAGGTGTTCCTTCATCATCGAAACGAAAGCTATTACACCCATATGGATAAGTTGCATCATCTCTTATGGTTAAGATTTTTGAAAATATTTTATCGCCAAGTCGATTGGTAAGTGGGGATAACCCTTTCACAACATTGCCACCGTTGACCCCAGCCAAAACTCTTAACATAAGTGCGCCCATGACTGAGCCATCAAAAACCACAGGCATTTTTTCATTCCCAAGTTCAATTGGCGTTTCACCAAGTTTGTGAAAGTGATAAACCCTTTCAAAATCGGATTTGTTCAACTCATAATAATTTCCTTTACTAAAGGATTGAGAAGCACTCCTAAAGCCCTGTGCATTTAATATGCCTATGGAAGATTCAAGATTGGTGTACCTATAAACTTCATTAAAGCCGTTACTGTTTAGAATTTCAACTTCTTTGGCAGTTTTTTCAAGACCTATAGCTGTATCCATTGTCTGATCCAGCTCACTAAATATAGCATTATACCGATGGACAAGGGCGACCATAGCATCCAATGACAACGCTTCCAAAGGTTCTGAATAACACATCACTTCAGTTATAGGTTCATTTAAGAAGGTTACAGCTTCAGAATTTTGATGTTTTAACGAGGTCAACGCCCGCTCAATAAGTGTCTCATCCTCAAGCGAAGTGGCAACAGCGGTCCCCATTTGATTGCCCTTAATGAGTCGCAAGGCAATTTCAGTTTTTAAACTGGAATCCACACTTTGTATTTCCGAAAATTTCATATCTACGGAAACATTGGACACAGTTCTTCTATAAATTTCCACAGCATCACAAACTTCTAGTGCTTTGTTTAATAGTGTTTTCATTATCTGCCTCCAATTCCCATATTTTTAATCTTAATCGGTGCCGCACCCTTGCCAGACTGAATTAAAATTTGTCCACCTTTGCCACAACCACCTGCTTTAGAAAATTCAACTTGCTTGCCTACCATTTCTATATTTTTAAGCGTCGTAAACAAATGTCCCGTTAGCGCAATATCGCGTACCATTTCTGTTAATTTACCATCCTTGATTTTATAGCCCCCTTGTACCGCAAAGGTAAACGTATCGCCAGTTGTTTGGCCACCAGCAGAACCAAATAAGTAAAGTCCATCTGTTATTGAAGCAATCATCTCATCCAATTCATATTTATCTGAATCAATGTAAATATTACCCATACGTACAATTGGTGAAAATCCAAAATTCTTAGCCCTTGCATGACCGGTTAACGTCTCTTTCATAAAATTTGCACTTTCAATAGAATGCAAACGACCACTCAGTTTACCATTTTTAATAAGATACGTTTTTTTCGCACGTGTGCCTTCATGATCATAGATATAAGATCCAGGATGACCTTTTAGAGTAGGATCATCAATAACATTGAACATAGGCGCTGCAAACTCCGAGCCCAAAGTCATGGTTTTTGCTAAAGCGAGATTTCCCACAAGATTATCCGATTCACTTAAGTGTCCAAACGCTTCATGGATAAACAAGCCACTCACATCACTATCAAGGATAACATCATAATTACCGCCCTTGATGGGCTTGGCATCTAAAAGTCCAATTGTCTGATGGGCTTTTTCATGAATTGCTTCTTCTTGATTCAACATGGGCCTAAATGTATCTGTTCCCCCAAAAGAAAGTCTCGTAATCTGACTTAAACCCTCTTTTTTTGCTGTTATTCTAAAAGTCATGCCACAAATCAATTCTTCTTGACGGACATTTGTGCCTTGATTGTTTAAAATAACTGTATCTGTAAACTGTTCATAATACTCAGACTCCAAATTCACAATGGCTTCATACCCCATAAATAAATCCATATAAGATTGGAGCAATGCTTTCTTTTCTTCAATCGAAAGCGCCCTCGGATCCATTTCAGAATTTATCCTGATGGTATCTTGATTGGTCTCAATACGCTCAAACTGTTTTTTACCCGGAATCAGGTCACTGGATTTTTTTGCTTGTTCAAAAGCTTTCGTCACATCAGATTCATCTGTAAAGCAAAATGTGCCATAGCCCCCACCGCTTAAAACCCTAACGTTTCCGCCTGATTTTTGAATAACACTAACGGAGTCCACTTCACTTTTGCTTCCCTTTATAGAAGTGAGTGTAAAATCTTGATACCTAAGATCACAGAACCCTTCCGCTAGCAAAGCATTTTTTAACTTGTTAACGTCCATAACGCCTCCTTAATTATTGTTTTTTATATTATTATATGTTATTATTTCGATATTGGGAATGACATCGTACAGCTGATGACTTCTGTGACTGTTCACAGAACCATCGGTTTTTTTTGATTTTCAGGAGGATTCATATGTTATTAAGTCTCGCATTAATTCTATTAATTGGTTTTTCTCTTAGTGGTATTTTCAATCATTTTAAACTACCTGGCCTAATTGGCATGATCCTAACAGGCATGGTTTTAGGTCCATATGGAATTGATTTGATAGCACCTGAAATTTTGACTCTATCTGGTGATTTAAGAGAAATTGCGTTAATTGTAATTCTTATGCGTGCCGGACTTACCATTGATTTAAAAGATTTAAAAGCGGTTGGACGACCTGCTGTTTTAATGAGTTTTATCCCCGCTGCTTTTGAACTCCTTGCAATTGGTTTGTTGGCACCCAAACTCATGGGCATTTCACGGCTTGATGCTTTGATTTTAGGCACAGTTGTCGCTGCTGTTTCGCCTGCTGTTATTGTCCCAAGAATGATTCATCTTATGGAATCTGGCCACGGGAAGAAAAAACGCATTCCACAGTTGATAATGGCCGGCGCATCCATAGACGATATTTTTGTAATTGTGTTGTTTACAGCCCTTTTAAACATCCATGCAGGTGGTGATTTTACACCATTTACTTTGATTAAAGTTCCCATTTCTATTTTCCTTGGCGCATTGGTCGGAAGCCTTTGCGGGATTATGCTGTCACGCTTTTTTAAACACAAACACATGCGTGATACTGTAAAGGTTCTAATACTGCTTAGCGTTTCATTTTTACTTGTTGTATTAGAAAACAGCCTCGGGACAGTATTTCCATTTTCCGGTCTTATTGCAGTTATGGCACTGGGGGCTGGCCTCTTAAAGACATATCCTGTTCTCGCCAAACGCCTAACCGGAAAATTCTCAAAGATATGGGTAGCAGCTGAATTGCTTTTATTTGTCCTTGTGGGCGCGGCTGTTCAACTTAGCTATATTCCTTCAATTGGATTTAGCGCACTTCTCCTAATCCTTTGTGCGCTTATATTCAGAAGCATCGGGGTTTGGATTAGTCTCATAAAAACACCGCTTCTAAAAAAAGAGCGTATCTTCTGTGTCATTTCATATCTTCCAAAAGCAACCGTTCAAGCTGCTATTGGCGCTATTCCGCTCGCACAGGGTGTTGCTTCAGGAGATACTATTTTAACAGTTGCCGTTCTCGCAATACTGGTTACAGCGCCTTTAGGGGCAACGCTAATGGACAGGCTGTACCCAAAACTTCTTGCGTCAGACTCAAATTAAATAATCCCTAGACTTTTCATAACAAATACGAATAGTGTCATTGAAAGATTTGCCAGCAATGTTGTGGTCATAATTATATTGCTGGCTAAATCTGAATCCCCTTTCATAACAACAGTCATTACATATGAAATCGTTGCTGTGGGAACACCAAAAACAATATATAAAACCTAGATTCTACGTCAGTACTTCAAAAAGCATAATCAAAGCCTTGATAAATATGCGTTCCTTCGAAATTCAGCTTTCACCCATTGGGTGAAAGAAAAGTGCTCAAAAATATGTTAAATTATCAGCTTTTATGACTCGATATATGGTAAAATAATAGTAAGAAAAGTAGTAAAAAGGGGTT
>NZ_JAFBDT010000013.1 GCF_016908355.1 Fusibacter tunisiensis
TCACCTGTATATTCCCCCTTTCTAAGAGGAATATACGTCGTTTGTGGGGAAAATTCAACCGTTTATTATGGGTATTTTACCACCGATTCTGACATATCATCTTTTAGGGTCAAAAACAAGCCGATTCATCCCCCACCTGCACTCTCACTCCGTGAGCAAGGTGGCTTAGAGGCGGGGGACTTCTCGGCTATTTTAGTTAAAATTCCATTATAAACACATTTTACATCATTATAAAGCGCGAATTTATTAGGTGAAAATCCGCGCCACAGTGTATGAAAATTAACCTGGTCTATAATTTTCTGAACTTCGAAATATAAACTCTCTAAATTCATCATTTGCTCCTTTTTATCGCTTCTCTAACTTCATAACGGTTTCAACGTGCCTTGAGTAGACAAAAATGATGTCGTGAAGACCCATTGGTTCCTTGGTGAAAACAATCTTTTTTCGCTCAGATGTTTTCTAATCGTCTTTTCCAAACTCTAGGGCTGAAAATCTATCAAAATCACTTTTATAAAGCCTGTCCTGAACAATACGATATTTTTCAAATTCTGTTTCTGCATAGAGTTTTGCTTCTTCAGCACTAATTTTACCAGCTCCAATCAATAACTCATTACCATTGAACTCTAAGAAACCATCAAGACGCTTTGCCCAATCCTCCATGCTCATAGGAATTCTTCGCTCTACCTGTAATTCTGCATAGTCTAGGTATAGCGAAACAATTCTCTCCAAATAGGATATTTCCTTGTCATTTAAATAATTCTTTGCGATTAAAACATCAGATTTAACAATTTTTCCGTCCGGCGCAGTTTCCCAAGTCGTCAAACCCATGTGTTCTTTATCTGCATTCGCTCGTTCTACAATCAATTCAGCAGCAGTATGTCTGTGAACCGCCCAATGCATTTTGTTTTGTACTGTTTGGAAAAATAACCTTGTAGTCTTTGAATTCTTATCATAATCAAAAGATGTCGCATACAGATCTGTAATTTTTTGATAAAACTTGCGTTCGGAGAGTCGTATTTCTCGTATACTTTGTAGTTGACGCTCAAAATACTCATCTGTAAACATATGGCCTTTTTTCAGCCGATCTTTATCCATCGTCCATCCTTGAATTGTGTAGTCCTTGACGATTTGACCCGCCCATTTCCGGAAACGAACAGCACGGTCGTTGTTTATTTTAAAACCTACAGCAATAATCGCCTGTAGATTATAGTGTTTCGTATTGTACTGTTTTCCATCTGCAGCAGTTATTAAGTATTTCTTAATAACTGCATTCTCATCAAGTTCTAAGTCAGTGAAAACTGTTTTCAAATGTTGATTAATCGCTGGTACTGAGACGTCATATAATGCTGCCATCATCTTTTGGGTCAGCCAAATATTTTCATTTTCATAACGCATTTCTAAGCTTTCATCACTGTCTCCAACCGCTGCAATATAGGTTAAATATTCTGCAGCCGATGAATGTATTGTTACATCACTTCTATTTTTCATCGCTTTATTCCCCACTTTGTTTGCTAATAATTGCATTATGTAAAACTTTTCTAGTCTTATATTCTGCTGAGATAAATTTAAAATTATAAAATTTAGGTGATAATCTATCTTGTTTATTATATCTCATTCACTTTCAAAGAACAAGCGTTCGTTTTTTAGTGATTTATTTATACAAAAAACCACCAAATGTCATCACAACACCCAGTGGCTTCCAACAACTCTATTTACTCACTTCTATCTCTTCTCCAACTTTACCACGCACTCAACATGTTTTGAGATGAATTCATAGCTGTCAAGAAATATTGGCTCAAATGCTTTTATCGAAAATTCCCTCTGTGGAAACATATCCACAGAGGGCTTTCGTATGTGAGAACATATCAGTCAAAGTATGGATTTATTACATAGCTCCTCTAATACAGTTCTTAGGAAAAAATGCTTCCCAAACACTATCTCCCATACAAACTTAATTGGTTCGCTACTTAAATATTTTTGACCTGGGATTTTAATACTTCATAACCTAATTTGTCGATAACATGTTCAATGTCTTTTATAGATACTTTTTCATCATCATATTCCACTCTAACTTTACTTGAATTAAATAGCACCTTTATGCTTTTTTTGTCTACTCCATCTAATGATTTAACTCCATTTTCTATTTTTTGCATACATGATGGACATGTTAATGTTTCTAATTGAATTGTTGCTTTTTGCATTTTTCATCTCTCCTTTAGTTTATGTTAATTGTATTATATACTATTATTATCTATAATAAATTGATTTACATCAAGAATTTTATTTATTTTTATTTTCTTAATTTATAGCGAAGAAGTCTCATACCATTTAAAATCACTACTAATATACTTACTTCATGTACTAACATACCGATTGACATGTTCATCCATTCACTAAAGAATACGCTGGCAAGAAGGACTAATACAACCCCTACTGCAATAATAATATTTTGAAGCATGTTATTAGCGGTTGCTTTTGTTAAACCTAATGCATGTGGCAAGCGGCTGAAATCTGAATTCATTAAAACAACATCTGAAGTTTCGATTGCTACATCTGTTCCATTTCCCATAGCAATTCCAATTTGTGCTAGAGCTAGTGAAGGACTATCATTTACTCCATCTCCAACAAATGCCACAATTTGACCTTTTTCTTGTAATTCTTTAATATATGTTGCTTTATCTTCTGGCAACATATGTCCATGAGCTTCTGTAAGTCCTAGTTCACGTGCTACTAAATCAACTGTTCCTTGGTTATCACCAGAAAGAACTACTAGATTTTTAACACCAAGTTTTTTCAACTTTTTAAGATCATCTTTTACACCCGGGCGAATTTGATCACGAATACCCATCAATGCTTTTAATTCACCATCAACTGATGTTAAAACAAGTGAATTTCCATTTTTCTCAAATCTGGCAATATCTGCACGAGCTTTTTCACTTAAAAGAATATTTTCTTGCTCCATTAGTGCCACATTACCGACTGCAACTTTATGACCTTCTACATGAGCTACAATTCCTCCACCTTTTACAACATCTGTTTTTTCAACTGTATATGATTTTATATCTCCAATATATTCTACAACTGCTTTTGCTAATGGATGATCTGATTCCTTTTCAACACTTGCTAGATACCCTAATACTTCATATACATTATCTGCATAAATTTCTTTATCAGCTACTTTGGGATTTCCTATTGTTAATGTACCTGTTTTGTCAAATACCATGGTATCTAGTCTGCTAAAGTCACTAATAACCTCGCTACCTTTTAGAAGGACTCCATGACGTGCTCCATTGCCAATCCCCGCGACGTTTGAAACCGGTACACCGATTACCAATGCTCCTGGACATCCTAAAACTAATATTGTAATTGCAAGTTCAATATCCCTTGAAAATATCCATACAATAAAAGAGAGAACTAAAACAGCTGGTGTGTAGTATTTAGAAAATCTATCAATGAAACGTTCTGCTTCTGATTTTGAATCCTGTGCTTCTTCAACCAATTCAATGATTTTACCAAAAGTAGTATCCTCACCTACACGATCAGCAGTGATTTGAATAGTTCCATTTTCTAAAATTGTTCCGGCATATACCCCCGAATCTTTCTTTTTACTTACAGGAACCGCTTCTCCTGTAATACTTGCTTCATTAATATGCCCTTCTCCTGTTAACACTGTACCGTCAACTGGGATTTTTGCACCCGTTTTAACAAGCAAAATATCTCCTACATCAACTTCATCTATTTCTACTTCTTCAAACTCACCATTTTCCACTTGTTTTAAGGCACTTTCTGGTGCCATTTGAGTTAATTCTTTAATTGCAGAACGTGTTTTATTAAGTGTCCTTTGTTCTAGATAAGCTCCAAATAGAAATAAAAATGTAACAATTGCTGATTCTTCGTAGTTTCTAACTATAAAGGCTCCGATAACTGCAATGGTAACTAAAACATCAATACTAACTACTTTGACTTTTAATGCTTGATACGCTTGAATCGCAATAGGTGAAACTCCCAAAATTGAAGCAATTACTAATGCCCATATGGCTATTTGTTCGTTTTCGAAGCCTAATTTACTGACAAATGCAATTATTATTAAAATTGCACTTACTATTGTAATATGGTTTTTTCTTCCTAATATAAATTTTTGCATATTCATACTCCTCCCTATTAGATTTTTTATATCTTTTCATTGCTTTGTTTATTTTCTTTTATGCTTCATATGCTTTATCTAATTCTGCTAACATGTTATATACTGCTTCATAACTTTCGCATACATCACCTGGAACTGTATAATTATCTGTGATTTCACGTAATTTTACAAACTCCTCTTTTAAGTCCGGCTTTTCTACTCCCGCATCTTTTGCTTTCTTTGCAAGTTCATCATATACTTTACGAACCTGGTAGAATTCTGGATGATTTCCTCCATGAACTTTTGCTACAACTGGAACATATTGTGCTAATGTTTTTAAATGAGTTTCCTTTACTTGATTAAAATTTAATTGTCTTGACATATTTTTTTCCTTCTTTCTTGTTTTATTTTTTCTTTATCTTGATTATATAATACTATAGATTGAAAGAAATTAAATTGATCTAAATCAAGTTTAGTCTTTTTTAAATGTTTTACTATACCAACAACAATCCATCTAAATCCAAAATCTCAATCTTTCTACCTGATTTTTGTTTTATATATCCTTCATTTTCAAGGTCAGCTAACTTTCTACTAATAGTTTCTGGAGTAGTTCCTAGATAAGAGGCTAAATCCTTTTTACTCATTGGCAATTCAATTTCCGTTGGAGCATCTCCGCTTTCCATGCATTCTGCAAGAAACAGTGCTAATCTAGTATCTACCTTCTCTGTGGCAAATCTCGTTGTTTGTTTTTCTGATGCTTCTAATCGGTTAGAGAATTCCGATAAAATCTTCAAAGATATAGTAGGGTACTTTAATAAAAATTCTTGCAAATCATTTCTACTAATCATACATACATCGGTATCACTCATTGCTTCTGCATATGCTTCCTGAATTGATTCGCGAAACAAGGCAAGCTCTCCAGTGAAATCGCCTGGATTTAATATTCTCACTAATTGTTCTTTTCCTGATTCAGACAAACGGTAAATTCGAATTTTCCCTTTACTTACAATATATAACAAGTCGGATATATCTCCCTCTCGGTAAATTACTTCACCCTTTTTAAAAGAGGTCGATTTCGTTACTTTCATAATTTCCTCCATCTGTTCTCCTTCTAAATGATTAAAGATCGGAACTACAGTGATACATGAAGCGTGTGAAGCTGACTCATGTCCTTGATGATGAGTGTGAGTAACATCGTGATACCCTTGTTTTTCTATATATTGATTTTTAATTTCATGCATCAAATCCTTTTTTTTCATTTGAATGCCCCTTTCATATTCTCTCATAAGGTCTCTTTAGCTTTTTCCAAGTACCCACGAGTCCAGTAAATGCAGGTAAACTTATCCGGATGAATAATTGCGTTATCATCATAGTCAGGATTTTCCAGTGTACTTTTTAGACGTCCTATTTCTTGCTTAAGTCCTCGGATGGCGGTCATTATTTCTTCCTTTGTCTTTCCTTTGAGATACTCTTCATAGTAACTTTCCGGACTAATCATCATATTAGACTGCCTCCTTTATTCGTTAGATATATTTATTTCTTCTCCATCTGGTAAAATAAATGCCTGCACAAACTTGACACCTAGCACATCAGCAATGGCTTTCAACTCATCTAAGGTTACCGTTTCGCGTTTCAATTTCTTATTGAAATTCTGAGGAGTCTGGCCAATACGTCTAGCAAGTTCGGAAACACTTATATTCATTTGCTCACACAGTTCTTTAATCATTTCTGCCGTAGTCATACAGCACCTCCAAGTTTACGCTAAGAATATTATAAACCATTTGGTTGATAAGAACAATAGTTATTAAAATATTATTATAATCAGCAAACAAAAGAAAACCCACAACTCTACTGTAGAGTCATGGGCTATTTACTTCTGGTTTTCATATTTCAATTGTAAGCGTCAAATAGCCCATACATTTTCGATGTGTGGGCTATTTGACGCTTACGTTTCTAGTTACCATCCAGCAGCAGCTTCTCAAGCCTTCTCAAAATCTTTAAAAATGTTTTGTCTTTAACTGCTGATTCCCACAGTCCATCACAAAATCGTTCTTGCCGGATATATCCAGTTAAAATCGCCAGAGTCAACTCAAGGTCAGATCCTTCTAATGCTGTATTCATTTCTTCCGTACCATGCAGACCATTCTTTTCAATGACCTCAATCCCTTTTAGCACCGTCATCAAGGCGTAGATCCTTGCGCTGACAGTCGATTCAGACAGCACAGAGATATTGGTGGGATGAATAATAAAATAAACCAGCTCTCCGTATGCCGTTTTGATACTGTAGTCCGTGAGGTCATCGATGCCGATGAGATCTCTTGTGGACTGCTTCTGTTTTTCTTTCTGTCGATTATTTTTCAAATTTAGAACCTCCATTCATATAGCTGTTGTTTGAAAATAAAAAAGGCACAGGCATAACGGATGAAATCCAGAATGCTGGTGTCTTCGAATCGAATGGATAAAAATGCGTAGGCTGCTGTTATTACGCTTGGAATCAGGAGTCCAACTCCAATGATTCCAATATCTCTAAGCTCCCAAAGCCACAAAGTCGCTTTCGCTTTTAAGTTGTCCGGATACATGTACATGCTTATGTAAGCGTCAAATAGCCCACACATCGAAAATGTATGGGCTATCGGTCAAACTCTCATTAGGCTTTACACATACTTTTAACTGAGTCGCTCCAGGGGAGTAAAAAATCAACAGCGTCATCAGAGGCAAGAGGTGTGTTTGGAAGATGGTCTAAAATGTACTTTAAATATAGATATGGGTTTAAACCGTTGAGTTTTGCAGTTTCTATTAAAGTAAAGTATAGGGCACTCGCTTTAGCGCCTACCGCAGATTTTGAAAACAAAAAGTTCTTTCTTGAAATCACAAATGGTTTTACAATTCGCTCCGCTCGATTATTTGAAAGCGCACATTGGCCATCTAAAAGATAATTTGTAAGCAGCTCCCAATTGGACAAACTATATGCAATTGCTTTGCCGAGCAAACTTTTCGGCAATGTTATTTTTTCGTTTTCTTTTAGCCACACCAAAAAAGCCTCTAGAACAGGCTTGGAAATTTCTAGGCGTTTTTCATATCGCTCAAAGGCCGTTAGTCCTTCTTTTTGAAAGGTGGCTTCGATCTTAAAGAGCGCTTTAAAAAACATAAGCGCTTCATAGGCGCGTCCGCTTTCAACCGGGCCATGTTTTTTAGTCGCCTCGTAGGCCTTGTAAAAATATCTACGCGCATGTGCATGGCAGCCCACCCTAATCACATTTTCAACTTTGTTGTAACCGCCAAAATCATCGGTTTGTAGATAACCACTGAACCCTTTTAAGAAAGCTTTGGCAAAAGAACCTGAACGACCCATACAATGGTCGTACATAGCAATTCGGTAACGACTCATCTCTCCCGTACCATATACCCGCATAAATGTTTTTTTTGAAGACTCTTCAAAGGATTTATCCAAAACCGTAAGAGACGTTTCATCCGCATGTAAAAAGTTTTCTTTAACTAAGAAACATTTCAGCCGATCATACAACGGTTCTAGCCACAGTTCGGAGACTTTAATAGACCAGTTGGCCATATTTTGCTTTGTGAGTTCAATTCCCATTTCACTATAAAGACGTTCTTGTCGATCAAAAGGAACACCACCGTTGAACTTCTGATTCACAATCTGCGCCAAAAGACTAGAAGAAACAACACTCCCTTTAATTAAAGGCTCTGGAGCCTTAGCAATTTTAATGGGGGTTTGCATTTCGTTTATCTGGCAATGGCGACAAGCATATTTATGCCTATGTACCTCTTTAATAAAAAGACGCGCCGGAACAAACTCCAATGTCGATTTGACCTGCGTACCGATGGAATGCATCTCGCCCTTACAACATTCACAAGTTAAATCTTCTTGTGGCAGTTCAAAGGTTTCAATTTCAACGGGAAGGTCTTTATAGGCATCACGATTTAAGCCACGCTTAGCTGCTTTGCGTCGCTTATAAGTAATCTGTTCAAGGGTAGGTTCTTCAATAGTTGAGCGTTGTTCAACTTCTATTTCGTTAAAAAAGTTGATTTGATCTGGATTGACTTTCTCGCTAGATTTACCATACTGTTCTTTTTTTAAAAGACCTAGTTGCTCTTTCAGCCACTTGTTTTCTTGGTTTAATACTTCAACCTCGTGTTGAAGCTTTGCGACGGTGTTATCCAAATCAGAAGAGTTAGAAAAGCTCTTATTTTCAATGTTTTCATGTGGTTTTGCCATACTTAATTATAACACATTTTGAAGAGCAAAAAAAGAAAAAACTGCTCATTTAAAAGCAGTTTTAAAACATTTGTCGCGTGAAAACTTCATGATGTGATTTTACTTTAAAAGGATCTAAGCCATCTAACAACCAGTTAAATTGGCGCATAGAAAAAGAGGTATACATAGTAGCCTCTGAAACTTTTGGTCATTTGAAGGTCCCTTTTTCCAGGCGCTTGTAATAAAGCCAAAATCCATTATGATCCCATACAAGTATTTTAATTTTGTTGCGTTCTTTATTGCAAAAGGCAAATAATTCACACGAAAAAGGATCAAGGTCAAATTTGTACTTTACTATTGATGCAAGACTATTGATATGGTAACGCATGTCCGTAGAGCCGCATGCAATGTGAACGCGTTTAGCGTGATGCTCTTTTAAGAACATCGGCTAAGTACGTCCAAAAGGGTTTTTAAGGACTCGGCCTTAATGACTTCTGGAACTCGAATCTTGAAAAACCCCTTCTCTATCGTATAGTGAACATTTGAATCAACAGATTCTTGCGACTGAGAAAAGTCAATATTCTTAGGTTGCGTTGGCGATATCATTGGCGAGCTGATCCACGTTACTGCCTTGGAAGATCCTTCTTTTTTAAATGCCTCTGTCTTTACATTATTAGCATTGTTGTATTTTTTGATATCGTGAGAAAAATTCTTAAAAGAACCATGTGTTATATTGTTTTTCAAGCACCAGTCTTTTGCAACCAAGCCACTATTTTTCTGCTCTGACACCATTCTAATTTTGTCTTCGATTGTGTATTTTGTGTTATAAGTCATATTTTATCAACCTCCATGGGTTGATTATCTCAAAACTTATGACGGCTGGGTATGTGTTTGCTATTTGACGCTTACAATTAAGCGTGGTCTTGAAGCAGACGGCATTCTTAATGGTGCCGGAAATGAAAAATGGCATACCAGCAATATCAATCAAATCCTACGAAATGAAAAGTATATTGGGGATGCCCTTTTACAGAAAACATACACCACCGACTTCCTCACAAAGACACGAGTAAAGAACCATGGCGTCGTCCCACAGTATTATGTGGAAAACAGCCATGAGGCCATCATTCCGCGTGAAATATTCATGCAGGTGCAGGAGGAACTCATCCAACGCCGCATCGTCCACACCAGCCCGAACGGAAAGAGCAGGACCTTCAGCTGCATCCACTGTTTCTCTAACATGATTGTCTGTGGTGGCTGCGGCGAGGTGTTCCGCAGGGTTCACTGGAACAACCGAGGCAAGAAATCAATTGTTTGGCGGTGTGTCAGCCGCTTAGAGAACACCGGCTTGTTCTGCGAGGCCCGAACGGTACTTGAGAGCACCTTAGAGCAAGTGATGGTCACGGCCATCAATCAAGCATTATGTGATAAAGACCATTTTCTCATCACGCTGCAGAAAAATATTGAAACCGTAATTTGTCACGAAAACAGTCATACCCTTACCGCAATCGATAAACGGCTTACAGAACTTCAAGCAGAGCTCTTGAAGCTCGCCAGCTCAAAGGCTGACTACGAGAAGGTCGGCGATGAAATCTATCGCCTACGTGAGGAGAAGCAAAAGGCTCAGGTCGAGAACCTCGGCCGGGATGAAATGCAAAAACGTATCACCGACATGAGCGCATTTCTTAAGGAGCAACCAATTGGCCTAGCCCAATATGACGAGACGCTTGTCAGGCGGCTGATTGAAAAGGTCACTGTCTACGAGGACAAATTCACCGTGGAATTTAAGTCCGGCTTGATGGTGGATATTGAGTAATAATTCCATATAACACGAAACTCTGCTAACCATTACGGTCGGCAGAGCTTTTTTATTGTTTCACTTGATTGTCTAATATCCCATAGGATTTAAAATATCATCAATCTGTCACAAAAGTCGGATCATAGACGCACAAGCGGTTTCTGCCTGTCCTTTTTGCTTTATACATGGCATTATCGCTGTTGGCTATGAATTTATCCAAATCGCCATCTGTTTTAGGAATATCAGAAAACAATCCTATGCTAACAGTGAATTTTATGGTGTCCTTCTCATGAAAAGGAGTATTTTCTATAATTTTTCTAATCCGGTTACCCACTTCGATTCCCGTCTGACAATCGGTATCGGGAAGCAAAACGACAAACTCCTCCCCGCCATATCTGCCGCAAACATCTGATTCGCGAATGTTTTTTGATATAATTTCTGCAGTTTGAATTAGTGCTTCATCTCCTACCTGATGTCCAAATTGGTCATTAATTTTTTTGAAATAGTCGATATCGATGAAAAGAAAAGACAATGGCAAATTCTGACGCTTGCAAAAACTAAAATAAGTTGAAGCGGTTTCCATAAAATTTCTTCGGTTTTTTACATGTGTCAAGGGATCCATGTTGGCAAGTTTTTTTAATTGGTCATTAACGCTTTCGTATATCATTAACATGAATCCGCTGCTGTTAATCATCATTAAAAATATAAAAATCAAAAATGTGACCGATTGCACAAAATTGTTTGATAATAGTGATACACTTTTATTCATAAAACCTATTGTTGCTCGGAACACCATCGCAATGCATATCATTAGTTGTAAACTTCCCAGAAATCGTTTGAACTGGCTGCCGTTTTTGTTAAAAACATAGGCAATGGCAGGGATCAGATATATGGATATTATAATTACTGACGCTACACCCACCCAATAACTAGGTGATGCACCACATATAACTATAAAATTGAAAGTGACAACCCCAGCTAACATTATCCCGAATTGAATCCGATTAATAATTGATGTGATGTCCTTTGTTATCGTAATCAAAGCCATGGACTCAAGATAAAACCCAAAATAAAGAAGTGAATTACCCAAGTTTACCGAAACTATTTCAGGGATTTGTCCCCGAAATGCGAAAGCAATCCAACCCAGAGCCTGCACCAGTTTGGAAAAGATAAATTTTTTAAACAGCTCCTTCTCAGATATGTGAGTGTTGCTTATTAAAAAAGCAAATGCCATCATCAGAAAGAACAAATTGCCCCAGAACAAGATGAGAATTGTTGTTTTGACATCGATGTTAATCAAGTTGTATAAACTATCAAAAAATTGCAATAGGAATACCTCCATTCTCCCCCACCTTTATAACAAGCATACTGCAAAGGTGTAAATATGTAAAACATCTAAATTGACCACTGCAAGCCGATGTAATCTAAATCGACCACACGCAAACCCATGTTATCTAAATCGCTCTGTCACGTTCAAAATCATACCTTTGGACTTGTTCCCACGAACAGATATTTTCACGATTCTAACAAATCAGATTTTTGCTCTAAACCCCCGGAAAGCCTTTATTTACAGGCTTCTTATTACCCTTATTCTTTTACCCTTGACATCAATACTACCGTCTCAACGTGAAGTTTTTAGGCTATTTCGCACTTTCTCATAAATACAGTGAAAATGCTGTGTTTATGCTGGTTTGATATCCATCCTGTCCTCTCAAGAAATAATTCTCGATTAGGCTATTTTCGTTTTTTAAGGCTTCGAACTGTATTTTTTGCTCTTTCGACGGCTTCCTTCCTCGCCCTTTATTACATTGCTGCGGTGCTGTTTTTCAATCTGCACCGCTTGGAATGTTTCCTTAGATATTATCACAGGATTGTTATTCTCTGCCCGATAGTATGCATCGTGTTTTCCATTATCCAGTAAGTGAACATTTCCTGTGTATTTTTCGTTACTGAGCATAACGTCAATTGTTCTCTTAGGCCATTTAGCCTTTCCGGTAGGAGACTTGATCTCCAACCGTTCCAGTTCTTTCACTATACCTAAAACACTCTTACCCTGAAGATAGAGGTTAAATATCATTTGGACATTTTTTGCTTCTTTCTTATCAATTACCAGCTTACCTTCTGCATCATTTATATATCCATAACACTTTCTGTTATATAGCTTTGAAGTGCCTTGTGCTGCATGTCGTTTAATACCCCATTTAATATTGTCGCTGCGGGATTCATTTTCTGCCTGAGCAACTGCCTCGATAATTGAAATCATCAAGTCATTATCTGTATCGGCTGTATCAAGTACTTCCTGTTCAAATATAACACGAACTCCGAGAACCCTTAGCTGGTTCAACGCATCAAGAATCTCTACCGTATCTCGGCCAAATCTGCTGATGCTCTTGGTCAGTATAATTTCTATATCACGTGACTTACAATCCTGCAGCATACGGGTAAACTCTTTTCGAGAGGAACCTGTCTTGCTTGAAGCAATATCTATATATACATCCACTAATAGCCATTTGGGATTGGCAGCTGTTAATCTTGTTAGTGCCGATACCTGAGCGGTTAGACTTTTCAACTGATCCGAACTGCTCGTGCTCACACGGCAATAAATGCCAACTCGTTTTTCTCTTTTCTGTGGCAACGGAGGAATAAAGTGTATTCTTTTATTATCAGCCACGACAACACCTCCATAATTACAGACTCTTTGACAAATTGGAATTTATCGTACTTGTGTTTGCGTTCCCGCAATTAGATCGCCCAAATGACGTTTATCCCTTCTTACCAGCCCCATAACCAACAGCACAATAGCCAATACCATGCTGCAAATTGTAAATATGATTGCTACCGTGTCAAAGTTTGTATATATACCACGAATTGTTCCTATGTGTCCTAACTGCCAAGGTAAAAACTTAATAATATTTCGTACCAAACTTGCACCAAAGGTTTTATTGGCGTAATACAATTCCAGTCCTGCTTTTCGTTTGCCGATACTACCTTTAGAATAATCCCAAAAAGAAAATATTAAAACAATAGGGATAACCGAAGTGAGAAGTGCCACCAATTGTGATTGCAATTCATTAAATTCCGGAATGCCTTTTAGAACAACCAAGTATATCCCCATAGTAATTCCAAACAGTATAATTAAATATATAAGAATGCAAATATAATCAATAAACAACTCTCTTAATCGCATTTTCCAAGTTAAATTATTTTCTGTCAGCATCAATACTCCTCCTCAACTCTGGTTTGTCGAACTGCTTAATTTCCCATAAACATGAATTCATCTTCCGTTCAGCGTCACGACTAATAAACATATGAGTATGTTTTACTAATGTTGGTTAGCCTATTCTACAACTTTATAACTTCAACATTCAACCTGACCACACAACCCTGCCAAATTCAAAAAACATCTAAATCGACCACTCGTTAGTTCGTGTTATCTAAATCGACCACTCGTTAAACACCGACATCCAAATCGCTCTGTCACCTAAAATATCATGCCTCTGGACTTGTTCCCATGAACCGATATTTATATGATTTTATACATCAGATTTTTATTCTCAAATCTCGAAAATCCCTTATATCAAGCCCTTTCCACACACTCACTCTTTCACCCTTGACATCAATACCACCGTCTCTACATGGCCGGTCCAGGGAAAGGTGTCAAGTAACATTGCTTTCCCAGCAGTGTACCCTTGCTTTTCAAAAATAATTAAGTCTTCAAGTAAAGTCTTAGGATTACAGGAAATATATACAATTTCATTTACGCCATAAGACGCAACTTTAAAAACTGCATTTTCACCCATGCCGACACGGGGAGGATCTACGACAATTACATCTGGTTTGTCTGATACTGTCTCGAGCACCTTAAAAACATCCCCACAAAGGAAGGTGCAGTTGTCGAGCCTATTCAATTTGGCATTTTCGTTGGCCGATGTCACTGCATCGGGTACAATTTCAATGCCAACAACCTTGGAGGCACTTTGAGCCATGATTTGACCAATTGTACCCGTACCACTAAACAAATCAAAGCACAGTTTTCCTTCTATATTTGGAATCAAGGCAAGGGCTTGTTCATAGAGCATTTCCGCGCCGAGTGTATTGGTCTGAAAAAACGAATACAGCGTAATCTTAAATTTCAATCCGTGAATCTCATCAAAAATATGATCTCGTCCATATAACACTTCAACATCCCCAGAAACCACATCGCCAAGACCATCATTTTTTACATATAAAACACTTGTTAGTGTCCCTTCAAAAGGAATCCCAGCAAGCACTCTCACAAATTCAGCGCCATCAAAATCAAACTGTGTTGTCGCCGATAAAGCAACCATGATTTCACCGGTTTTCTTAGCTTTTCGCACGACAAGATGCTTTAAAAAGCCTTCATGTGTATGCTTATTGTATTTTGGATATTTAGACGCTGAAAAATAATCGAGGACACTTCTAATAATTGCTCTATAATCGCCATCTGCCAAGTGACAATGGTCTACTGTAACCACATCATTGTGTCTACCTTTTCGGTGCATCCCAAGCGTTAAAGGTCCACCTTTGTAAGCGTCTCCAAAAGAGAACTCCATCTTATTGCGGTACTCAAAAATTTCTGGACTTGAGTGTATTGTTTCAAACGTTATATCCAGTCCAGCTTCTTGAAAAAGATTTTCTACCATCCGCTTTTTAAGCTGCTTTTGATTTTCATAATTAAGTGTTTGCAACATGCAGCCACCGCACAAGTCAAAGTGCTCACAAAAAGAAGCCTGTTCAATTGGGCTACGCTCTAAAACTTCCACCAATTTTGCTTCGGCTTTCCCACCTTTTGCCCTTTTGTATCTGGCACTGACCCATTGTCCTTCAATGGCGTTTTTTACATGGATTTTCTTGCTGTTATAAGTCCCAATTCCTACATTGGGGTACTTATTATATTCAATTTTCACTTCCAAAAGTTCATTTCGCTTCAAATTCAATTCTCCTCATGTTAATTTGCCCTTCATTATACCAAATCCCCTGATTGATTGCATCTATTTCGGGTAATCTTTTAGATAAGATTAATCACGGGGGGGACTGACACCATGGAGGTTTCAGGGACGGATATTTTAATTTATGCCATTTTAGCAACTGCTTTGGGAATTGCTATCATGATGACTTATCAGAGCAAAAAAAACGAAAAATTTCTGAAACGTCAAACAGAAGAACTCAATTTTCTGTATCTTAAACACGTCCAGTCAGAAGAAGCCCTAAAGTCGAGAAATTTAGATTTAGAACGGCACATCAAAAATTTAAACGACCAGCAAAAGATACTTTTAGATCATCAAGCGCACATTGAGCAATTTGCGTACTATGATGAACTCACTAAACTTCCCAATCGACATTCACTTAAAATAGATCTTGAAAATTTAATTGAAGCCCCTTCAAAAAAAATAATTAAAGGTGGCGTCTTATTTATTGATTTTGACAACTTTAAATCCATAAACGATCATTATGGTCACGCAATTGGAGATGGTCTTTTAATCCTCATTGCCTCTAAACTGTCTCAATCTGTTGAAGGCTATGGCAAAGCCTATCGTTTTGGAAGTGATGAATTTATTATTCTTCTGGATACCGTTGGCGACATGGACTCCATTGAATTTATAGCACAAAAGATAAAAGATGATTTTGCAACCCCACTTTCAGTCATGGACAATCCTTTTACAATGAAATTCTCAATGGGCATTTCACTTTTGCCAATTCATGCAAACACTTATGACGAAATTATAAGTTGTGCTGATATGGCCATGTATCATGCCAAAAGCAAAGGAAAAGGCCAATATGCTTTCTATAAAGAAGAATCTCAAGAGCTTAAAGATCAATTGGTTGATTTAAAAAACACCCTTCAGGAAGCTGTTACAAAAAAAGAATTGGATTTTCTTTATCAACCCATATACAATCGAAAATCTGAAAAGGTTGCAATGGTAGAAACCACCTTATTTTGGGAAGAAGATGCAAACAGAATTTCCACACCCAAAATGATTCGACTTGCAAACGAATTGGACATAGTTTCCAACTTGAATGCGGCTGTTTTTGAAGCCACATGTGACTTAACAGAGAGTTTAAAACCACTTGACGACTTTATATTAGTGACTTTTAATCTCAACATGCATGACCTTACCAGCCCAACTTTAGTGGATGATATTGATCGAATTTTATCTGAAAAATCTGTAGACCCCTCCTCTATTTGTATGGAGATTAAAGGCACATCCATTGAAAGCAATTACGATTTCACCTTAAGGCAAATTGAAAAGTTAAAATCTATGGGCCTTCGGTTGATTGTAGATGACTTTGCTACAGAATTTATGTCCATTAATTTTCTAAAAAAAATGGCTGTGGATTTTATTAAGATTGACTACAAGCTTATTTTTGAAAATGAACGGATTGTCGCTTCACTCTTGGAAATCATAAACGCACTTGGCATTCAAGTGATTGTGAAAAATATTGAAACGCGAGAAGAAGCTGAATCCCTCAACTCTGATGATTTTCATTATGTTCAAGGTTATTTTTATGCCCTGCCTTTACAAAAAGAAAACTTCATCAAGCTCATGCTCGATGAAGAAATCAAGATTTATCCTAAATTTAAAAAAGTGGCTCAAATACCATAAAGTCATCCATAAAATGATCTGCGGATTCTTTTATAGCGTCGGTATAAGGCTCAGACAAAGCGTCGTAAATGGCAACTGCCTGCATACCGGCGCTTTTTGCTGCTGTAACCCCAGCATGGGTATCTTCAAATACGACACATTCAGAAGGATCAAGCCCCATATCTTCCGCTACCTTTAAAAAAATATCAGGATAGGGTTTCCCTCTTGGGACTTCACAAGAAGTCCGTATGGTCTTAAAGTACTTTTCAATCCCTTTTGACTTTAAAATTTCAACCAAAAGTTCCCTTGAATTGCTGGTGCCTATCCCCATTAAAAGACCCTTTGAATGTACTTTTTCTAAAAATTCCAAAACGCCATTTTTTAGTGGAATCCGCTCTTTATAAAACAGTCGTGCCATTTCATTCCATTCGTTTTGAATGGACTCAATGGTTTCAGGCAGTTGAAATCGGTCTTTAAAATAGTGGGCTGTTTCTGTAAAACTCTTGCCCTCAATCTCCTTTTGCAACTCATCGGGCAAGTCAATACCCCGTTTTTCCAAAAACTCAATATCAATTTGCCGCCAAATCCACATTGAATCCACTAAGGTTCCATCTAAATCAAATATTACCCCTTTGATGTCTTTAAAATTTAGTGTCTTCAATCTTTTTTTGCCTCCATATCACGTTCATTTGCACGTTCCATCAACTTTTTATAATTCACAATCATACGGCTGTGCTTGCCTTCTGCAATCTTGCCATGTTCATCATAAGCATTCATTGAAAGAATGACCTTGCCAGACGCAGCATAATCAACACGCACTTCAACTGTAACAGTAGCCCCAAGGCAAGTGGCCTTATAATGGTCTACCTCCACATGCTTGCCTACTGAAACAAATCCTTCTGGCAGCAAAGGATCAATCAACATGGAACTCGCTTCAATCATGAGTGACACAATCCTTGGCGTCGCCAATAAATTCTCGATTTTTCCACTCCCATAATTCAGGGATGTGTCCGACTCCGTTACCCTTTTCTGAATGGTTTCTGTCATTCCCGCTTTAATTTGATTCATTTCAATCATCTGGCATCCTCCTTCTTTAATATACTTTCGTGTTTACATACCCCTTAATACAAGAGTCACGATAAACACCTTGAAAACAGCCTGCTGTCTTTAGCTTGTGAAGTATCTTCCGATCTTTTGAATGCAGAATCACTCGGTCAAATTCCAAAAAGTCAATTTCATAGATACTGCCTTCCAAAGATTTAGAATTCATGTGGATATAATAAGCGTTAACCCCTTGATAATCAACAAGTGCCAACATATTTAAAGTAATTCGATCTTTTTTTATATAGTAGTCAAAGCCTTCGTTTTTTAACTGATTTGACCGTCTCGGATCCTTGTATTCTAACGCATCGGCTTCAAGCATTTTCTTTTTCGCAAGTGTATTGAAATAATGATACTTCATTATGCCTTCGTCAACGCTTAAGACGTTAAATCCAACCCGGTCATATGCCGCTATCATTTTATAATTTTCTAAAATAAAATTTTCTTTGTCCAACTCCCCACTGTCCAATCGATCAATCAGTTCCAACCTTTTCAAACACAGTGTCCCAATTTCATCACGCTTCAACAGTCACACCTTTCTAAAGCCATTTAAACAATTTGAAATCCAAAAAATCACAAGACGTCAAATGATAATTAACACCACGAAACCAACCTTTTACCCCATACTTGAAATTTACAGCCGCATGTATATGGCCATAAATCACTTCTTCTATGCCATACTTTTCAAAGAGTTCTGTAAACAGCGAAGGGTCTTTTAAATCATTTGTCGGTGGATAATGTAAAACACCCAGTATCTTCTGAAAACCCGCTTTTTGAGCCATCTGAATAGAATTTTCAAGCCTTAAAGCCTCACGTTTATAGATTTTTTCATCCTGTTCAGTAAAAACAGCATCATTGGGGCAAATCCATCCTCTTGTTCCACAAATCGCATAATCCTCATAGACCGCAAAATCATTGTGTATAAATTCAATGCTGTTATACATGCCTGTCATCTTATTTTTTGAAACCCACCAATAGTCATGATTGCCCTTAAAAATAATTTTACGTCCTGGCAAGCCATCTACCCATCTCAGATCAGCTTCTGCAGCGCTAAAGGACATTGCCCATGAACTGTCACCAGGAAGGACCACAACATCTGTTTCCGTTACCCTTGATGTCCAATCTGCTTTTATTTTTTCGTAGTGTAAGGTCCAATTTTCACCGAATTTGTCCATCGGTTTATCTGTTCCAAAACTGAGATGTAAATCTCCAATTGCATAAAGTGCCATAGTTCACCATTTCTATAATAATCGGTTTAAATCTACATTTTGTAACGCCTTAACCACTTGTTCAGAAAAGGCTGGATATGTTTCTTCAATCCTTTGTATAACCTTTTCCGCCTCGTCCCTAACACGCCCATGTGCAAAGGTACAGGTATCGTGCATAAGTGGAATTCCCAAAATTTCAATCGCTTTTTGAATTGCTACTTCATCCAGAAGAATCAAAGGTCTAATTAATTTGATGTCTGACTCCGACTCTTGGCTTAGAGCCGGAATACCCGCTATTTTCCCCTGTTTAACAATGTTCATGAAAAAGGTCTCCACAACATCCTCTAAAGTGTGTCCATAAGCAATGGCATTAAACTCTTTTTCAAGCGCAATACGCTTGACAATTCCTTTTCTTAACCTCGAACAGGTATAGCACGGCGAAAACCCGTTTTCTTCTCCGAGTGATTCTGCATATAATTCCGTATGTACAGTGAGCTTAAGGCCCAAATCTTTGCAATACGTTAGGTAAGTCTCCATGTTTCCTAGCATGCCATGATTTACAATCAACCCTTCTACTTCAAAATTATAGGGATGGACTTTACGCAACTGACTAAGTCCATATAGCAGAAGGGTACTGTCCTTCCCCCCTGATACCCCAACCAAAATTCGATCTCCCGGTTTGATCAGTTGAAAGTGGTCTACAGCTTGTCTTAATTTTTTCAGGTAAACATTAGATTCCCATTTGTTCATATGAGATTCCCTTTTTCGAAAAAATTATACCTTGGAAGTTCATGTTTTATTTCAGAAAGTAACAAATCAAACTCAAACATATTGTCTTCGTTCTTAATTCGATCAAAACGTTTCTGAAAATCCATCGCCTCTTTTTCTTTCCCCTGTGAAAACAAAAGTTGGATATTGGTAATAATATCTCGCACAGTATTTGATTTTTCCTCAAACATCAGTTGTGCATTTCGTACTTCTTTACTGATTTCAGTCATTTCCTCATCTAGCCTCGTGGCTGCGAGAGCTGAATTTCTAAGTCTTTCCCGAATATCCTCAGGAATTTTGCTCTTGTACTTATAACTGAGTGAGTGCTCAATAATGGCCCAAAAATTCATGGCCAAAGTTCTGATTTGAAGTTCAACCAAAATCTCTTTTGTTCCAAGTGCTGTTTGAACTGGATATTTTATAATCACATGGTAACTCTTATAGCCACTCTCTTTTGGATTTTTAATGTAATCCTTTTCATACAAAACCGTAAAATCTTTCCCGCTTCGGTCATACAGTAAGTTTACAACTTCATAGATGTCATCAATAAACTGACACATAATTCGGAGTCCAGCAATATCTTCCATCTCTTCTTCGATGTTATCCAAAGGAATATTTCTACGCTCAGCTTTTTCAATAATACTTGAAATTTTCTTGACGCGACCAGTAACAAATTCAATGGGTGAGTATTCATTTAATTCACGATACTGATTTCGAATTGCTTTTAATTTAACTTTCAATTCTTCTACCGCTTGTTCATATGGGATCAGCATGGTTTTCCATTCTCGAATTACTTTCATCAATTGCCTCCTCCGATTTTATATAAATCTCCTTGTTTATAATTCTCTGCTATCATTTTTGCATCCAATTGATTCTGAAGTCTGCGCCAGCTCATCCCCCAATTGCAAAACAAGGTCTCCGCCTCTGGGCCTCTGGCAAAAAGTCTTTGTATGGCAATATTGGGATCGATGCACCTTAAAAAATAAATCACACGGTCAATGTACGTTTCAGGGTCAATTATATTAAAAGCACCTTCTTTATACCATTTACCCATTTCTGTCCCTTCTAAAATATACAGAGAGTGAATTTTTAAGCTGTCAATACCAAGGACAGACATGATACGCCCCGCTTCGATAAAATCAGCCTCTGTATCCCAAGGTAAATTTCCTATAAGATGGGCACAAATTGTAAAGCCATGTCGTTTAATCCGGGTTACAGCCTCTATAAATTCAGCGAGTCCGTGTCCCCTATTAATTCGGTTTAAAGTATTGATATTAATAGATTGAAGTCCAAGTTCAATTTCCACGTCAATCCCTTTTTCTTTTATTTTATCAAGGACTTCCAAATATGGTTCACCAACATAATCGGGTCTTGTGGAGATACTGACCCCTACAACCGATTCTATTAAGGCTTCATTTACAGTTTTTTGAAATGTTGAAAGTTCCATATAAGTTCCAGTATAATTTTGAAAATACGCTATAAATTTATTGGCCTTATATTTGGGTGAAATTACCTCAATATTACGTTTAAGCTGTTCCCTAACCGGTAGAATCGAAGACTGAGCTTCAAATCCAGCACCACTTTCACCACAAAAGGCACACCCACCTGTGCCACAGGCACCATCACGATTTGGACATGTTCCGGGCAAATTTATTGGAATTTTATATACTTTTTCCCCATATTTTTCTTTCAAATAAGCACTGTATTTTAGATAGTTCATATCACCCATCCTTTAGCAATCATTACAAAAGCAATGCTGCTGGTGATTCCAAATAAAACCAAACCAAATACCACCGCTTTACCGCCCTTGCCTTTAATATCTCTAAAATTCACACCAAGCCCCATTGCTGTCATGGCCATCAAAATAAACACATCACTTAAAGTTTTTGCCACTTCTTGAAATCGAATTGGAACGATGCCAGTGGCATTTAAAGCCCCCATAAGAATAAACAGCCAAACATAAGCAGGCACCTTTGCCCGTTTCTGTGTTGTCTTTTCGCCTGCGAAAAATGTACCTAAAATCAAGGAAACAGGGACAAGCATCAAAACTCGAGTCATTTTAACAAAAGTTCCAATCTCACCTGCAAGACTGCTTTTTGAAAATGCACCTGCAAGTGCATGCGCAACGCCATGAAGGGTCATACCGGACCATACACCAAATTGCGCATCTGTAATTTGAGTGGTGCTCGCAACCATTGCATAAACCACAACGCCAATTGCGCCTAAAAAACTCACAATAGACACTGCAATCACAGCATCCTCTTCGTCTGCTTCAATACTCGGTGCTAAAGCAATCACTGCAGCTGCACCACATACACTTGATCCAACACCTATCAAAGTCGCCAGTTTAGTACCCATTTGAAACCGTTTATTCAAGACATATACCATAAAAAACACAAAAATCATATACAGTACAATCCATAAAATTACAGACCACCCAAGACTCATAATGGCATCAAAATTTAGTTTGAATCCCAACAGTACAATTCCATAAATCAGTAGTTTTTTCAGTGCAAATTTTATACCTGGGTTTAATGATTCCGGTAAACTTAAGGTGTTCCGAACAAGCATGCCAATAATAATGGCTATGGTCAAAGCCTCCAGTTGAAACCACTTCATTAACCAGTCTCCTAAAACAGTTGCTGTAATTGCAATTATGCTAACTAATATTAGTCCACTTATGTATTTCTTCATGTTGTCCATTCCTCATTTCCTGTCATTTTGCCCCCTATATTTTATCATACACACCACAATAAAGCATCCCTTTCCGTGGTGGAAAGGGATGCTTTAGATCCGCATTTAATTAAATTCGTCTATTTAAGATGACATGACATTTTCTAAAACGACAATGTCTGAATGTTCTTCTAAATTCACAGGAACGACATTAAACCTTACATTTGTTTCTAATTGATCCTGTAACCGATGAATCATGTTTTGCTGTTCTGTCTTTTCAAGAGACTCTCCCATAACGACATCTGTTATTTTATGTTTTGCTGTAAAATTTGATAAAGTGTTTTCAATATCTCTAGCCTTCAATACTGTGAGCATGGCGTTATTTTTTTTGGCCACTTCAAACAAATAGTCCAATGCGTCTTTTTCTTCCAATTGACCAAAATACTTCCAATTTTCTTTAACAACATGAATGACATGCAATTCATCTTTTTCTGAGTTGACTAGACTTACACCATATTCAATCAGCCGTTCACACGATTTTTGTTGCGTGACACACACCAATACTCTCTTTTTGCGCTTCATATAAATCTCCTTCCAGTCGCTCTCATCAGTTCACCCCTATTATATCAAAACATCCGTCACAATTAATTAAAAAATTCTATCGATTTCGTAAACTTTTTTTATTATGCATCTCTTTCAAAAAATGATTTGATTCGGTATAATAGGATAAATTGAGGAGGAGATCAAATGAATCGATATACAAAAATTATAGGCCTTACAGGATCCATTTATGTTAAAGAATATGAGAAGATTAAACATCATAAAAATAAAATTCGGGAACTCAACGAAGACACTGTTGCCAAAACTTTTAAAGCCGGCAATACTGAAATCATGGTATATTTCGAAGAAACTGACACTGAAATATTTGTGGATGATTTTTCAGATCAAGAAACGATTCTAAAATACCTTGGCAAGAAATTTGTAGGTTAATGTTATCCTGCAACACAGTATTTTGGCATTTCTATCTCCATTTTGACTGCTAGAAATGTTCAAAGACAAGGCGCGGATAAAAGGAAGTGAAGGCGCGACCTTAGCGTCGTAACTGAACTTAATGTTATCCTGCAACACAGTATTTGGGCATTTCTAGCAGTCAAAAAAATGCCCGGCTGCAAACAAAACCACACCACAGCCGAGCATATCTTAAATCACCTATATCAAGTCCCTTTACAATCATTTCTTAAATCGGTTCAGCGCCTCAGGAAGATCCGATTCAAAATTCAAAGTGACAACAAATTCAATTTCATATTTTTTTGCAACTTCTTCAATTCGGTTAAACCATTCTACTAATTCTTCTTCTGTCATTTTAACAGTATTCATAATGCTGTCTACAAAAATCTTTTCAATATCATAATCATTGGATATCAAACCGCATATAAACCCTAGAAACTCACATGAACTCTTGACGGGGAATTCAGACAAATCGACAAATCTCACATCGTGATGCAAATCATACATGGCACGTTTATCATCATCGATAAAAATCATATTGCCTTTACCGGACTCCAGCGCTTCATTGGCCTTCTTAACAATATCTTTTGTTTTACCAGAGCCTTTTTTACCTGCAATTAGTGTAACCATTTGAATCTCCTCCTTCATCTTTATGCACTTATTGTATTATTCTAGGTACACGACACAAACTCCTTCAAAACATTATTTTTTTTTTAGGGTTTATTATTCGTTTTAAAGGTGTTTGTTTCTCAGTTGACCGCATGCTGCGTTGATATCCGAACCCAACTCACGACGAACTGTAGTATTTACTTTATATTTATCCAATAATATCTTTTTGAATCCATTAATTTGATAATTTGTAGACGGATGAAAATTAAACTCCTGAACTGCATTTATCGGAATCAAATTGACGTGAACCAATTTTCCTTTTAATAGACACCCCAGCTCATGTGCATGCTTTTCAGAATCATTGACCCCTTGGATTAAAGCGTATTCAAATGTAACCCGCCTATTGGTCATAGATATATAGTAGTCTACTGCGCGCATCAGGTCTTGTATGCTGTTTTTTTGTGTAACCGGCATAATCTCAAGACGTTCACTTTCAATTGCGTTATGAAGAGATATGGCCAGGGTAATCTGCAGTTTTTCTTCAGCCAACCTCCGAATTTTATCCGTTAAGCCACAAGTGGATAGGGTAATGCTACGGCCAGATAAATTCAGCCCTTTTTCAAATGTTGCCAAACGTATGAATTTTAATGTTTCATCATAATTATCCAGCGGCTCGCCACTGCCCATAAGAACGACATTGTCGATGCGCTTACCCGTTAGATTTTGAAGTGCAAAAATTTGCCCCATCATCTCACCAGCAGATAAATTCCGAACCACACCATTTAAAGTTGATGCACAAAAAGAACATTTCATTTTACACCCAACCTGGGTTGAAATGCATAAACTGTGTCCATGCTTATAAGTCATAAATACTGATTCTACTATATTGCCATCATAAAGTGCGCCCAACACCTTTAAAGTGCCGTCTTCTGATGCCAATTGATCCACAATTTTATAATTGTCCAAAATAAAATCTTCTTCCAACCGTTTTACCAACCCTTGGGGCAAATTATGAATGGCATCAAAAGTAGCAATTCCTTTAGTCACCCAATCAAACACTTGCTTTGCCCTAAATTTTTTCTCACCAATGCCAATGATATACGCTTCCAGTTCAGCCAAAGATATATTTCTTAAATCTTTCACCGACCCACCTCCTAATTAAAAAGGGTAACTGATTTAACCAGTCACCCCCAAGATTTCATTAGTTCTTTTGAACTTCTTCCTCAAAGTCTTCAATATACAAGGACAAAATATCTGCTAATCCTGTAAATTCACATCCATAATCGTAACCGTTTTCAATGGGATTTTTACGAATAATTCTTAAAACACTGTAAAAGAAACGTTCATTTCCCAAATCAATTTTTGCATTAAAATAAAAATTAAGCGGCAGTTCTGCATCTGTTTCAAACCCCATGCCACCCTTTGAAATATCTGTTACCTTAATTTGAACAACTTGCTCTTCTTTAAGAGACGTTTCCTGATTATACACTTCATCAATTGTCATCACCGCATTATAGGGTACTCTACTGTCTCGTCTTCTTTCCTTCATACGAACCTCCCAGCCAATCGTCTTGACATTATTATACAGGATTATTCGGTTTCCGTTGCCATTAATTCACGAATTTCGCTAAAATTCTCGTGTATTTTTCTTTTTTCAAACTTTCCAGATAAATCTGATACTGTAATCAAATCCGATTTACCATCTACAAAATAACACTTTTTCCCTGTATTTGCAAATGCTTTAATGTACATTACACCAGGGATTTCTACAGCTTCATATATGGGTTTGGTACTTGGCCCATTGAAATTCCCCCAGATCAGTGCCTTTCCTGTCTGGGTTAAGGCAACCACAAGGGATTCACATGCAGAAACTTCGCTGACTTCTTTAACCTTGAGAACTTCTTCAGGAAATAAAAATTCATTTTTCCCTCGAGACCCCAATTGGCCATAGGCATTATTCCCTGCACCGTATACTTTTCCTGTTTCTGTAACAACCAAAGAAAACCGGTCTCCAGCTGCAACATGTTTTGCATTTTTATATAGGGTTATCATCGGTTCAGTTATGGCCCCTTTATAACCCAAAGCCAATTGACCATAAGAATTGTCGCCCCAACCAATAACAGTTCCATCATAGCGTAAGGCCAATCCAAAGTTTGTCCCGCATGCAATTTCTTTAACACCAGTAACCCCTTGAAGTTTTATGGGATAAGGCGAGTCTAAAAAATCAGGATTCATAAGCTGGTCATCTGAATTGTCGCCCCAAACAAAAACATCTCCATTATAGTCCAATGCAGCGCCAAACTTTTTCCCAACTGAAACTTGTTTGACGTTTTCAAGACCCCAAATTTGATTCATTAACTTATGCGCAGACTTATCCCCTGATGCCAGTTCGCCATGCCGGTTATCTCCAGCTGTATACACAGAGCCATCATACATTCTAAATACGTTAAACGCCTCTCCACAAGCGACTTGAACAACGCCATCATACATTGTGCTATATGTAAGTTCAGGAACCGGTGTTAAAGAGCCAATACCCAGTTGACCATACTCATTTTTACCTAAAGACAGGGACCGTCCGTTGCGATACGTAAGAAAAAGTGACCCATCAAACCCTTTGATACTTTGGATACCCTGCTCTTCAATCACACGAATTTCCTTTTCATAAAAGTCAGACCAATTTCCATTTTTATCCTTTATCTTAAGACGAATTGTGTACATGCCAGGGTCTAAAAACACAGGGTTTTTATTTTCCCATTTTTTTTCAATAATTTCGTTATTTTCTGTAACACACCCAGAAATATCATAAGTCAATGGCGTTGTGGTTGTAATGTTCTCATCCGGTTTAATGGCAAAATGTGCAACAGGAACCACTTGACTCACATCATTGAACCGCCTTAAGGTCAAATAAGCCAATTTGCCATTTATATAAGATGTTCCACCTGCAAGGTTGACGATTTGCTTTGCCTCATCAGGTGTGAGCCCATCTACAATCAAATATTTTCCATCCAAAGATAGCTGATAATAGGCATATTGTGTAATCATTTGATCTTCCACATAAGCCTCTAACAAGTCAAGTGATTTGGCATATTGCTTATGTGCATCCTTATAGGCAGTCATCGCTTCAAGAATTACTTTATAATCCTCATACACATCTCTGGAATTTTCAGTTTTGTCTTTTCCTAAAAAAGCAATGGCTCCTGCTACAGAGCCAATTGCTAATAATATCGCTAAAAAATTCACTGACAAATTCCCCCGAAATTTTCCAATAAATTGAGCAGTAAGACGGCATTTGTTACAGGCCCAACGCCGCCTGGAACTGGTGTGATCATTTGAACTTGATCTTTGATACCTTCAAAATCCACATCACCTACAAGCTTTCCATCCAATTCGTTCATGCCCACATCAATTACAATAGATTTCTCACTTACCATCTCTGAAGTTAAAAAATTAGCAATTCCCACAGCAACAATGATAATGTCCGCCTTTTTAGTGTGAGACGCAAGATCCACCGTATGTGAGTGACAAAGCGTTACAGTTGCATTTTTGTGCATTAGCATAACAGCAAGTGGTTTTCCTACAATATTGCTACGCCCTATCACGACAATATCTTTGCCATTCAAGTCAATCTCCAGTTCGTCAAAAATTGTCATTACAGCAAGTGGTGTGCAGGGTCTTGTTGCCTTTTCCCCCTTAAAGAGCCGCCCAGCATTTAATGGGTGAAAACCGTCTAAATCCTTTTTAGGATCAATGGCCATAATCACGCGTTCTTCGCTAATATGGCCCGGCAGTGGCATTTGAACAATTATGCCATCTATTAAAGGATCTTCATTATTTTCCTGTATAATCTTTAATAGTTCTGCTTCTGTTAATGACGTTTCATATCGCTTTAAAGTATAGTCAAAATCAACACTTTTACAAGTTCTTTCCAGCATTCGAAGGTAGGCTTCAGCAGAAGGATCTTCTCCTAGCATAATCGCCACGACACTGGGTTTTCTCGTACAATTGGCACAACAATTTTTTACACGTTCTTTTATTTTTTTTGCAATCTCTCTTCCGTCGATTATCATAAGTCACCTCTAGTTTGCTTTAATCTCCGTCCATATTCTATCATATTCCGTGATAAAGTCACCAGGATCATTGAAAATTTCAAAATTTTCAATCCATTCATCTTTTGGATAAGCATATGTTGTATCCATGAGGTCAGGATCTAGTAATTTCATCGTCTCATTATTCACAGTTGCATAGCCCACATAGTCTGCATTTTTGAACCCGATATCCCCTCTACAAAGGAAGTCAATAAACGCATGTGCGGCATCACTATTTTGAGCATCTTTTGGGATGACAATATTGTCAAACCAAAGGTTTGAACCTTCTTTAGGAAGTGCATACTTAAACTCTGGATATTCTTGGATAACTGCACTTGCTTCACCAGACCAAACAACAGCCATTGAAGCTTCTCCACTAATAAGCATATCCTTAACATTATCCCCTACATAAGCTAAAACAAGGGGTTTTTGAGCAACCAAAAGTTCTTTTGCTTCTTCCAGTTCATCAAGATTTCTTGTATTCATAGAATACCCAAGTTCCTTAAGTGCAACCATTATTGAATCCCTTTGTGAATCCATCATTGTAAATTCACCTTTGTATTTTTCATCCCAAAGTACGCTCCAAGAATCGATAGGCTCTTGAATACTTTCAGAATTGTATATAATGCCTACAGTTCCCCAAAAGTACGGAACAGAATATTGGTTACCTGGATCAAAAGAAAGATCCATAAAGCGGTCGTTGATGTTTTTAATATTAGGGATCTTGCTCAAATCAATTTCTTGAAGCATTTCTTCCCGAATCATTTTTTCAATCATGTATTCAGATGGAATGGCAATATCGTATTTTGTGCCGCCCGTCTTAATTTTTGTATACATCTCTTCATTCGTGGCATAGGTTTCATAATTAATTTTAATACCCGTTTCAGATTCAAATATCTCAAAAATATCTTCATCAATATAATCGCCCCAATTGTAAACGTTAAGAACCTGTCCTTTTTCTTCGCCTGCACACCCTGTAACCAAGAGCATCATAGCAAGTGCCAGTAAAATTAACTTTTTCATTTAAAAACCCTCCTAAATATCTTCTATTTTTGTTCTTTTGTTAATGATTAATAATAAAACAAGCACCGATCCAAACATTAGGGTGGAAAGGGCATTGATTTCAGGTTTTATGCCTCGTCTCGCCATAGAATAAATTGCGATGGATAAATTGCTAACCCCACTTCCAGTCGTGAAGAAACTAATGACAAAATCATCAATAGATAATGTAAAGGCAATAAGTGCCCCAGTAATGATCCCGGGCTTAATTTCAGGTAAAATCACTTTTTTAAACGCATACCAAGGGGTCGCCCCCAAATCAAGTGCCGCTTCCATAAGTTCACCGGGCATCTGCCTAAACTTTGGCAATACCGAGAGCACCACATAAGGAATGTTGAAGGTTACGTGCGCAATAATCATTGTCATCAGTCCCAATTGGATATTCATAGCAACGAATAAAGTCATTAGGGATACACCCGTTACAATATCTGGATTCAACATGGGAATGGAATTCACATTCAAAACAAGTTTTTGCTTCCAAACCTTCATGTAATATATCCCAAATGCTGCAAAAGTTCCAATCAATGTCGCTAAGGCAGCCGACACAAGTGCTACAAGTATCGTATAATACAAAGATTTCATAATATAACTGTTGTCAAATAACGCTTGATACCATTCAAAAGTGAATCCTTCCCATTTGGCTGTCGATTTTGAATCATTAAAGGAAAAAACAATTAATACCGCAATGGGTGCATAAAGGAATATAAACATCATGGCTGTGTAAATGCGTTTTATCCACTTGTTTACCATAGATTTGCACCTCCATCTTCTGGATCATTGCCACTTAAGTGGTTCATAATTGCCATTGTCAACAATATAATAATCATAAGAATTATTGAAATCGCTGATCCAAAATGCCAATCATTTACCACGAGAAATTGTTGTTCAATCAAGTTTCCAATCAGCATGTACTGGCCACCGTACAATAAATTAGAAATCACAAAAGTACTGACTGCAGGCATAAACACCATAGATATTCCCGAGACAATTCCAGGGATAGAAAGTGGCAATATAACCTTTCTAAAACTGTTAAATTTGTTTGCACCAAGATCTTCTGCGGCTTCAATGAGGCCATTGTCCATTTTTGACAAAACTGTATAGATCGGGAGTACCATAAAAGGCAAAAAATTATAGACCATTCCTAAAAGTACAGCCCCTTCAGAATAAAGGAATGTCATTTGTGGCAAGCCAAAAAAAGTCAAAATCTTATTTAGGACACCATTTTTCCCGAGTATGGTCATCCAGGCGTAAGTTCTTAACAAAAAATTCATCCACATTGGAACAACAAAAAGCATCACCGCTATGGTTCTATACTTAACATCCATTCTAGATAGAATCATTGCCATAGGATAACCAAGAACAAGACAAATGAAAGTCGCCTTCAGTGCAATAAAAATTGATCTTGTCCACACCGATAAGTAAACCCCTTCAAAAACACGTTTAAAGTTATCGCTTGTAAAAAAATAATTTCCTGTTTCAGGATCAATGCGAACCATCCCAAAAAAAGCAATCATTAGAATTGGAATTAAAATAAACAGTAGAATCCATACCAAATAAGGTCCTGAAGCAATTTTTTTAAGCACTTCACGCCTCCTTGCACATAATATGGATGTCATCGGGATCAATTTGAATGCCCACTTCACTGCCTTCAGGGAACATATCTGTTGAATGTACCATCCAAGACCGATCTTGCTCTTGAATCATCATTTCATAGTGTACACCTTTAAAAACCACCGATTCCACAACACCACTAAGCTGTCCATCACCAGTTGCAGAAAGTTTTACATCTTCTGGGCGGATCACCACATCCACAGGGCTATTTTCACCAAACCCAGCATCAACACATTCAAATCTATAGTCACTAAATGAAACATCGTAATCTTTATGCATCAGTCCATCAAATATATTGCTTTCCCCTATAAAATTAGCCACAAAGGCATTTTCAGGTTCATTATAAATATCTGTCGGAGATCCTATTTGCTGAATTTCTCCCTGATTCATAACAATAATTTTATCAGACATTGTAAGGGCCTCTTCTTGATCATGTGTGACATAAACAAAGGTGATGCCAAGCTCACGTTGCATATTTTTTAGTTCTATTTGCATTTCTTTTCTAAGTTTGAGGTCAAGCGCGCCTAAAGGTTCATCCAAAAGAAGGAGTTTGGGCTCGTTAACCAAGGCTCTGGCTATTGCAATCCTTTGCTGTTGCCCACCTGATAGAGAGTTGATTTTTCTTTTTTCGAACCCTTTTAAATTTACAAGTTCTAACATTTTTGAGACTTTGATTTCAATATCCTTTTCAGACATTTTTTGAATTCTAAGCCCAAAAGCTATGTTTTCATAAATATTCAAATGTGGAAATAAGGCGTATTTCTGAAACACAGTGTTTATTGGACGCATATATGGTGGTAAGTCTGTTATATCTCTGCCTTCAAAATAAATATGCCCTTCAGATGGGCGTTCAAATCCGGCAATCATTCTAAGTGTTGTTGTTTTACCGCATCCACTTGGTCCAAGAATGGTTAAAAATTGATTCTTTTTGACCCAAAAATCTATGTCTTTTACAACGGCAACACCACCGTACTCCTTGGTCACACTGACCCCTTTAATAATCTTATCGCTCAATGCTACCTCCAATGCTAGAAATTTGGTGGGGTTCCCACCATGAGGATTTTCGCTTCTCGTTTCCCTTTATTGATAATCTGATGATACCGGTTAGCTTTATAGTAAAAAGTATCTCCAGATTTTGCCACATAATTTTTTTGCCCCAGTTTAACAATTACAGCCCCTGATAGAACATAACCAAATTCTTCGCCTTCATGCGGATCATGGATTTCATACATGCCTTCTGGCGCTAAGGTCAGCATGATTGGCTCCATCATGTTTTTCTGAGCATTTGGGATAATCCATTCCAAAGTAAAGCCAGAAACTTCATCTTCCTTCTCAAAAAAATCTTCCGGTTTAAAAACAATTTTCTCTTCAACAGTCTCACTAAAAAAAGACTGTAAATTCGTGCCTAAACTCTCCAATATGTCAACAAGACTTGCTATAGAAGGCGATGTCATGTCTCTTTCTAACTGTGAAATAAATCCTTTGGACAATTCGCAACGATCGGCCAGTTCTTCTTGAGTGAGGTTGTTCTCCAATCTTAAACGTTTAATTTTTTCTCCAATATTCACAACCATTTCTCCTTGCTAGTTTATTATTACTAAACTTTTCATTCGATTTATTATACTTTATCCTATTTGGCCAGTCAAGGCATGAAAAGAAAAAGATGTCAAATGAAAATCTGACATCTTTTTAAAATTTTATATAAGGTTTGTTTGTATTTACGACTGTCCTAAAATTTGATCTATCAATTTCACAAGATTCTCAATTTCAGGTTTACTCATTTGTGCATCTGCGCCCACTGCTTCTCCTTTATGAAGCAAATCATCGGTAATTAATGATGAAAAAATAATAACCGGCAATTCTTTCAGATGGCGATGTTCTTTTATGCGCCGAGTTAATGCATGACCATCAAGTCTTGGCATCTCTATATCTGTTATCAGTAGATTTACATCCTCCAAAAACCCATCAGCTTTCTTTTCTACCAACATGGACAAATAATCCAAGGCTTCCATACCATCATCAAAAAACTTCAATTTTGTAAAGCCAGCTCTTGTCAAAGTGTCTAGGAGTACCTTCCGAATCATTGGTGAATCATCTGCCAAGGCAATTTTAAACTTAGACCGGTCTTTAACTTCAATATCCTTGATGCGATCTATGTTGATGCCTGTGTTCGGATTAATGTCCATAACAATTTTTTCAAAATCCAATAACATGATAATCTCATCATTCAAATTGATGTTGCCAATAATCAGCGAATTTGAAGTCAAATCATCCGGCTTGTGAATCATATTCCAGCCAATTCGATTAATTCCAAGAACCGTTTCTATGGCAAATCCAACTTTTATTTTGTTAAACTCACAGACGAGCGTCATTCCATTTTTTACCTTTGGGTTTTTCTCACCCTCAAGCACATACAAAAGGTCCACAACGGATATCATTTCGCCTCGAATGAGAGACAGTCCAGATATTGCAGGGTGTGCATTTGGAATTTTAGAAATATTTTCAATTTGAAGGAGTTCCTTGACTTTTACGACGTTAATCGCATAATGAACACCTGCTACTGTAAAATGCAGGATTTCCACTTCGCCTGTTCCACTTTCCAAAAGTATGCCCGGTTTATTTTCCATATCCTTCATCCTCCATTTTATTATCATATTATCCTTATACCTTTAGACCCTTTGCTGTAAACATTTTTTAGAGAAGTCCCATTTCCTTACCTACTTCTTCAAACACGCGAACAGCATCTAAAAGTTGTTTTTCTGTATGTCCAGCAGTTACCATACATCGAACACGGCCTGTTCCTTTAGGCACTGTTGGGAATACAATTGGGGAAACAAAAACACCTTTTTCAAGCATACGCTTAGAAAAAGCGACAGTCTGGGCTTCATCGCCAATAATTACAGGTGTAATTGGTGTTTCAGAATGACCAATATCAAAGCCTAACTTGCCCAATTCAGCCTTGAAGAATTTTGCGTTTTCCCATAGACGGTCTGTATACTCAGTTGTTGTACTTAAAAGTTCTACCGCTTTGGTAATTGCACCCACTGCAGCTGGTGGTAGCGATGTACTAAAAAGAAGTGGTCTTCCTCTATGCAAGAGCCATTCTTTCATTACTTTTTTACCAGCCACATAGCCGCCAATAACACCAATCGCTTTTGAAAGTGTTCCAATTGTGAAATCAATTCTTCCATGAAGTCCAAAGTGATCCACAGTTCCCCGACCACTTTCTCCTAAAACGCCTGAACCGTGTGCATCATCTACATATGTCATACAGTTGTATTTTTCAGCCAATTCAACAATTTCAGGAAGTTTTGCAATATCACCATCCATGCTGAAAACGCCATCTGTTATAATTAAGCAGTTTGTATAATGATCTCTTTTCTCTGAAAGTACACGCTCTAAATCTTGCATATCACTATGCTTAAACACAGCTTTATCTGCTCTAGATAAACGTACACCATCAATAATGCTGGCATGGTTAAGTTCATCGGAAATGATGAGGTCACCCTTATTTGTAATGGCTTGTATCGCACCCGCATTACAGTTAAAACCGGATTGGAATACCATGACAGCTTCTTCGCGTTTAAATTCAGCCAATTTCACTTCAAGCATTTCATGAATATCCATATTTCCAATTATTGTTCGTACAGCACCTGAACCCACACCATACTTTTCTACAGCTTCAATAGCAGCTTTTTTCATTTCTGGATGGTTTGCAAATCCAAGATAATTATTTGAAGATAAGTTGATGACTTTTTTTCCATCGAGTAGCACTTCAGCTTCATTTGCAGCTTCAAGAACTGGTAACACACGGTAAACACCTTGATCTTTAAGTTCTTGAACTTGTTCTTTCAGGTAATTCAGTTCATGTACATTAGACATATTTTGCCTCCTAAAAAATTATTCATATTTAGTATATCACTTTTTCAAGTGCTTTCAATGCCCACTGATAATCCCACTTAAGTTTATCATCATTGCGCATAAAGGTCATTTCTTTTAGCCGGTTATAGACTGTCAAATCTCCCGTATTCCCGAGAATGTTTAAGGCATTTCGTTTATAAATCCACCCGTGACGCCAAGCAAAGCCTTGTCCACCATACTGGCGCTTGAACATTTTATTGGATTGACAAAGTAATTCAAAGGGATCAATGTAGTTTTTAGACTCTATCTGAAGTGCTTCATAAACTCCTTTATCCTTATTTGCAGGGCACACAAGTTGACATGTATTGCACCCATAAAGACGATTTTTAAGCAACTCTCTGTCTGAGTCGGTTCTTGTAAAACCGGTTTGTGTAATGGCAGATAAACACTTGGTCACATCCATTTCTCCAAACGAACATATCTGACTAGGGCATGCGTGAACACAAGCATCACAGGTTTCACATCCGTCATAGCGTATATTGGTAAGATCAAGAGACGTTTGGCCTATCCTTAAAGGTGTCTTGTAGAGCAAATAACCAATATAAAAATGTGTCCCGTGTTTTGGATTAATCATAAAGTGATTTTTCCCATATTTCCCAAGTCCAGTATAAAGGGCCACCTCACGGTCAATATAAGGTGTTGTATCTACACAATATTCTGGGGTCTCAAGTGGTCTATTAAGTACTGTCTTTAAATGGGTGTGGATTTCCAAAAGCAACTGCTTTAAAACCGCGTGATAGTCTCTTGCCCATGCAGAAGGATCAACCCATCCAAGAGTGTTTTGTCCAACCATCCCCTTAAGATCAAAAGGAATGGCAATCGCCACAATTGTTTGCGCCGGATGGTCGCGATTTAAAACCAAAAACCTATTTTTGCCTTCTGGTTCAAACTCACTTATCTTACGCTTTTGATGCCAACTTTCGAGTTGTACCTCACGGTCATAAATCGTTTTTTTTACACAAGGTGTCAATTCTAAAATGCCATAGGAGTCAATTTTAAGTTTTGAAAAGATTTTTTCAATTGAAGTCATTCTATTTCCTCAATTTCACTATCCAAAAGCGCATGAATCAGTCCATTGTAAGGCGACCATTCGAACTTCTCTATTCTTGTATTAACACCCCAAGTTTCTATAGGATTTACAAGAAAAATATAAGGAAGTTCCTCATTTGCAAGTCCTATCCATTCTCCCAAATACCTAGTCTGATCTTCAGGGTCTGAACTGGTTCTGATTTTATCAAAAAGTTCATTTGCACGCGTGTTATTAAATCCACCTACAAACTCAGGTGTCTGAAAGATAAGTCCCTGGTCGTAGTCAACAGGTGTATCCCACGACATCAACCACACTTGAGCTTCTTGAGTTTCAAATGCGTAGGTTTTTAAACTTTCAAAATCCATCCACTTAATTACAACTCGAATGCCTAAAGTCTCCCAATCCGACTTCAGTAAAAGTGCTGTCTCATAAGCCCAATCCACATCGCTTAACGCAGCAATTTCGATTATTAACTCAGAGCCTTCCTTCTCTCGAATGCCCTTATCCACGTTCAATATCCAGCCTGATTGTTCAAGCAAGGCCGCAGCCTTTTCAAGGTCATAGGCATAATCGTTTAAAACTTGTTCTTTGGGATATAGTCCGTGATGCTCCATAAGAGGACCATCAAGAGGAAGTGCCTTTTCATGCCATACGTTGTCAATTAAAGTTGTACGCTTAACAGCGTATCCAAGTGCCTGACGGACCAAAAGATCTCCTGTAACGGGATCCAAATGATTCATCCCAATATAAGTATAGTTCAATTGTGGAACTGCCTGTTCACGGATATAAGAAACTGAATCAAAAACTGCTTCATTAGATTCAGGCGGGTCCAATTTTATAAGATCTAGTGTACCATTTTCTAAAGAAGTCATTTTTTGTGTCGGGTCAGTAACTTGAAATTTCAACCGGTTAATTTGGTTTTCGTGATAATAAAAAGGATTTTTACGCAACTCAATGCTTTCATTTAGATAAATGGTATCTACAACAAATGGGCCACATCCCAAAGGATGGCCATTGACACTCATTTCATCCGACAACATTGGATAGGCAAAAAGCCAAATATGGTATACACTCCTTGTGACAAAAGTGACCTCAAGTGTTCGGTTGTCCAAAACATCAATGGACTCAACCGCTTCAATCAAAGGGTGATAGGCTTCAAAATAAGTATTCTCCACTGCTTTTTCTAAACTTTTTACATAGTGGTCTGCAAAAACCCGATCCCCATTGCTATAGGTCAGCCCTTCTTTTAAGACAAAAGTATATGTTCGCCCATCCTCGCTTGTAGAATAAGTTTCTGCTAATCTAAGTTCTGGTTTCCCATACTGATCTGAACCAATAAGGCCTTCGTACATAGCCTCCGAAACCCAAATTTCTAAATCTTCCACCGGATTCAAAGGGTTAATGGTGTTTGACACGCCATCCACACCAATACGCACTTGCTTTCCCACTTGCATAGATGGATTTTCAATAATCTCTGGCGGTAGAGATTCTACTGGTGTAGGTGTGGGTTCAGTTGAATCCACTACCGTTTCAGTTGGCGTGGTAACTTTTACGACATCAAAAGAGGAGCACCCTCCATAAAGAAAAGTGCTCACACCAATTAAAATAAAAATCATCCACTTAAAACGTTTCATTTTGAATTCTCCACATTTTTCTTGGCAGGCATGGGAATTAACATGTGTGCTACAGTATATCGATCAGCGCCTGCCTTAGGCTCAGTTTTATCCTTCAAGAATTCTTCGACAATTCTTGAAATTTCATGATTCAAGGTTTTCGCTTCCGTTTCAGTCAAAAAATAATCTGCAGAGTAAGCTATTTTACGGGATATATTGCCTGTATAAAGCTCAATCGACTCATAAAAGTCTTTTGATACTGATTCAAATAAGGCCAACGACACTTTACTTATGGTGTCGTCCATAACATCATCAAGTGTTACTGCACTGCTATCTATCAATATTTTATAGGCTACAGGGCAATAATATTTCTCAACAACACCTAGCTTAGAAACTTCCTCTACCAATTCCAAAATACCTACTTTTTCAAGCATTTTAATGTGATAATTCACTCTACCGTGGGGTTCTCCCATTATTTCTGCAACTTGTTTTGCGGTCTTTGGCAAATTGTCAAATGCGTCTATGACATCTAACCTGTACTGTTGAGAAATAGCTTTAATCTGTTCTAAGTCTTTTAAAACAATGGCATCTTTCATGTATAATCAAATCCTCTTCTTTAATTTTTACTATTCACATTATATCCGTTTGACGCACCTGCGTCAACAAACGTCCCAGCTATACTTCCATAAGAATGTATGTGATATCATCATTTAATCGGTTTTTTATAGGGTCAATTCTGCGTGTGATTTCGCGGTTCAACTCATTTGCAGAGAGGGCCGTATGTGCCTTAAAAAAGTCCACCAACTCATCTGTGTCAAAAACCCCATTTTTTTCCATATCTACTAGTCCATCTGTAAAGAACAGAATGCGGTCCCCTTTCTCAAGTTGAATCTGCTCACTCTTAAATTCAGGTGTGAAAAAACCGTCAAGTCTGCAAATTGGAAATCCTTCAGAGTCATCTAGATAACGTACATCACCTGATTTGCTGAATTTAATCGGCGCACAATTCATTCCACCGGAACAATACGTTAAAACTTTTGTCGATAAATTCAAAGTCGCATAGAAAAGCACCATATGGACCTCATCTGGAAAATTCATATGATTAAATTGATCATAAAAATGCCTCAAGTTACGTTCAGGTTTAAACCCTCTATACCGCATTAGATTCTGGTCATTTGATTTTAAATAATTACTGCTGAACATTGTCATTAATGCCGCTGAAATTCCGTGGCCAGATACATCTAAAAGATAAAGTGCAACGTGGTCGTCATCCAATCGGTACAAGTCGTAAAAGTCTCCACTTAAGCGCTCACAGGGGAAATATTCGGAATAAAATGTTACGTCCCTATAGTTCATCTTTCGATCAGGGAGGAGTGACTGCTGAATAATTTTTGCATACTCTAACTCATCTATAAGTTTCTTGTTAACTTCGCGTACTTGTAATGTTTTCTTATCAATTATTTTCTTCAAATTTTTAGCATATAAATTAAATTGATTCTGAAGTTGCAATGTTTCTTGTTTTGGCACCAACAAGTTGCTAACATGAATCTCTTTCCAATAAAATGCAGACCCTAGAATCCAAAGCAAATGTCCCTGAATAAGGGTTTCAGCAGACATAGCAGACAGTGTCATAACCACTTGTCCAACAAACAAAGCAACAAAAGCATAAAAATAACCTCTGCTCACTGCCATATCTTCCCTAAAAAAAGTGTTTAGGACATATATCAAAAGAATTGAAGCCGTAAAGGCATCGGCCAAAAATGCGCCAGTCTCTATTGCCCATACAGAAGGCATCCCAAGGAGCACAACAATCAATTGCAACAACAAGAGGACCAGTACGCCCAAATGTTTGTATTTTATGTCTTTAAAAGTTAGCGACAGCCGGTCCGCATAAAGCCAAACCGCATTCCCAATTACAAACCAAAGTCTTGCCATACTCAGATAATATGCCATCTCTGATAAATTGTCTCGACTTAAAAACACAAGGCCAATCACATAATTAAAGACCATAAAAAAAGTCGAATAGGCTGTAACGTGATGCCATTTCTTTATCCCCATCTGACTGTTAAAATAAAGTCCGTTTACTAAAAAACCAAAGGCAAGGATAACCATCCCAAGCATTGTCACCAGATATTCCGTCAACCCTGGGGCAAACGCAGTAAAAAGGACCGTTTGATTCAGCGTCAAAAGAAGTATGACTGCTAAAACCGCTACAGTATGCATTTGAGTTTTCTTTAAGCGCTGAATCATTTAAGTCCTCCGTTTACAAATCAAATCCACTGCCACCTATAAATTCTTTTAAAATTGAAATTCTAGGGACAAGTGCATCCTCATCAATTGAATGAAAGTAGCCTAAAAATTTTCTGAGCATATGGGCTTCAGCAAACTCCGGCTCATCTGGTTTTATATCTTCTAATAAAGTCAGCGCGTGTTTTTTTAGGACAGCCAACTCGTATGGCAAGGACGTGTTAAAAACTTCATCCGCCATCTCTTGAAATGGAAAAATATATAACTCTTCACCCCGTCTTACGGAAGGCCACATACCAATGGTTTTTCGAGCTGAATGGCCTCTAAATTGGTTATCTCTGACAATGCGTCTCAACAGACGTGTTTGCGTTGTTGGAACTCTATTGTGTTCATCAATGTTGAGTTGCGTTAGGGCACTTACATAAATTTTAAATTTATCTCTTTTAAATATTTTAGAAGTGAGTTTCTCGTTTAACCCGTGAATGCCTTCAATAATAATCGGCTGGTCTTCCCTAATTTGAATGGGTGGATTCGGATAAGTCCGCGTACCGGTTTGAAAATCAAATACAGGCAATTTTACCAAATCACCATCTAAAAGCGCCATCAAATCCGCATTGAATTGGTCCACATCCACAGCTGCCAACGACTCAAAATCAAAGTTGCCATTTTCATCTCGTGGCGTCTTTTCGCGATTGACAAAATAATTATCGGTTGAAAGTGTAATTGGGTCATGATGGTTAACCTTAAGCTGTATCCTTAACCGGTTCGCAAAAGTCGTCTTCCCAGATGACGATGGTCCGGCAATCAGAATAACCCGCTTATTCATTCTTGTAATTTCATCTGCAATGTAAGCGATTTTCTTCTCATGGAGGGCCTCTGCAATCTGGATTAATTCTCTATGTCGGTTTTCATCTATCAAAGCATTGAGATTACTCACGTAACCAATATTCATAATATCTGCCCAACGTTCAGATTCTTTGAAAACGTCTGCAATTTTAGGCGATTCAATAAATTCTGGCAAATCAAATGGCGAATGTACTGTAGGGTGCATTAGAATCACACCTTCATCATATTTGATCAGATCAAAATTTTGAATGTAGCCAGTGCTTGGGACCATGTAACCATAAAAATAATTAACAATGCCTTCCAATTCATAAAGTCTAATGTAATCTTTAGACCGATATTTAAGAAGTTCAACTTTCGAATGCATATTCTGTCTTTTAAATGCTTCAGAGGCTTCGGAAAGTGTGCTTGTAAACTTTACAAAGGGTAGGTCACGGTCAATGAGACTCTGCATTTTCTCTTTAATTAAAAAATAGTCTTCATGTGTTAACCGTCTATGGTAATCAAATTCACAGTATAAGCCTTTACTCAGTGAGTGTTCAATTCGGACGCGTATCCCATCAAAACAAGACATTGCCGCATGAATCATAATAAAAGAAAGGCCCCTTTGATAAATTCGAATCCCATCGGATTCACTCAAATCCACAAACGACACTTCACAAGAGGGTTCAACTTCTTGTGTCAACTCTTTAAGCACATTTCCGCACCGAACAGCAACTACTTGAGGCGCATTGTCCTTAACAACCTCCTTTATTAAGTCTTGATAGGTTGTGCCCGCCTCAACTTCAACTGTGCCATAAGATTTAAGATTCAATTTAATCATGTTTACGTCCCCCTTTCTCTTCAAATTCCGCTTCTAGAAAGTTTAAAATCATATCGTTTATCTTTGAATATTTGTATCGATCCAACTTTATGTTCATAGACTCCAAACATTCTCTAAAATCATCTAAAATGCTATATGGGTTTCCATATATTTGTTGAATTTCCTCCATGCTTACACCCTTAAATCCATGTCCGACCAAGGATTCATGTCTAAGCTCAATCAATTGATTCATCTTTTGAGTATTCATGACATCAATTACATGATCTATGTTTTTGTCCGGTTTTGCATGCTTTTTGAAATAAGCGTTTAGAGCATACGTCAAATTTCCATTGAAGATTCGATATTGGTTGCGCAATATTCTTAGAATTTCTTTCTTTTGAACAAACTTCATGTGAAAAGAAAATGGACGATTGTTCATATGAGACCGGATAAACATATACTTGTATATTGCTTCTTTGAACCGATAAACCCGTCCTAAAAAATCAATATATTCTTCATTAACAATCTGAAACTTCAAGTTTTCAAGCAATTCGGACATTAGCGCATCCGGTTGGCCTTCATTTAAAGCATCAAATTCCTTTTTTAGTTTGGTACATGCCTCATTTTTAATCATGGCTTCTGAAAGGGTATTAAGCTTTTTTCGAGCTGTTTCAAAATCGAAATTCACCGCATACCGGCACGCATCTATAATTACCCCTCCGTTTGACTTTTCAAGTCCAACTTCTTTTAAGACTTCAAATGCCCCACCATAATCATACCGTTCTATTAATTTTTTTACCACTTGCATGGAATAAATCATTTAATCATCCTTTATGGGTTCATTTTAATAAATGCATCAATTTCACTGGATGGTGCACTATACGAAACACCTTCTAAAACCATTCTATAACTGTGTAAAAGTTGTGCGTTTATCGCATTTGTTTTCTGGCCACCATACTTGACATCTCCCACAATGGGATGCCCAATCCAAGCCAAGCTGGCTCTAATCTGATGGCTTCTTCCAGTGAGCAGTTCCACTTCCAATACAGTATGATGCGACAAATGCTGAATGGGTTTGTACTTGGTATGGCAAAATTTAGAGTCATCCGAATCCCACTTATAAAGCGTCACTTTATTTCTTTCAGGATCTTTAACCAAGTACCCTTTGACTTCACCAGGTTGATCTATATGTCCTTCCACGACGCACAGATAATATTTTTCAATAGCACGATCTCGCATAAGTTCATTATACTTTTTAAGGGCTTCATATGTTTTTGCAAAGACCACAAGACCACTTGTGTTTTTATCCAATCTATGGATTGGTGCAGGTCTAAATGTTCGCGTACATAGGGCCTTAAGATAGAACTGAACACTTGTTGCAAGTGTATTTTTATACTCATCCTTATCAGGGTGCGTTAACATGCCTTTAGGTTTGTTAAGAATCAAAAGCGATGCATCTTCATAAACAATATCTAGGCCAAGTCGATCGGGTCTAGGAATCTCTTCCTCTCTAATCAATCCTTCCAAGGTCTCATCTGCCAAAAATATCTCTAGCTCATCTCCAAGCTTCAAAAAATAATCTTCCTTTACTCTTACACCATTTACCTTAAAAACTTTTTTTCGAATCATTTTAAAAATATTGCTTCTCGTCGTGGCGTTTAAATATTTCGTTAAAAAGCGATCCAATCTCTGTTCCGCTTCGTTTTCGCTAATGATAATTTTCTTCATGAATGCCTCTTTCAATAAACAATGGTTAAAACACCATAATCACATACTAATTTATACCCAATTTTTTCATAAAGTCCAATCGCAGTTAGATTTTCAGATACAACAAACAAATAAGACGTTTTCCCCCGTTCCAAAATACGATTGGTTAAGAAAGAAGAAACATTACGGCCAAGACCTTGTCCGCGATATGCTTTGGAGACATAAATCCCCCCAAGAATTCCAAATCTATCGGTCTCCTCTTCAATTAATCCCTGTGCAACAATTTTATTCTGATGAAGGTATAATAGATAATTTTGAGAATGAAGCATTTTTTTGAAATCCTTTAAAATGTCGTTAACGGCTTTTACAGGACGTCCAAAATGTCGTTCCACCTCAATAAAAAATTTTAAATCTTGAAGCAGTTCTTCCATAAACCCATTGGTTTTCTGAGTAAGATGCATGCCATCAACCAACACATAGGCTGTTTCTATCATGGGTAGATTTTCAGATGATTTGCAAATCATCAATTTTGAATGCATCAACTTCATCTCAGATACTGCTCTACACAGCAATCGATCTATAGCCTCTATTTGCGACAAAACTCCTTTGATATACTTAGGTTTGTGCAATTTAACTGCTTTTAAGATGCCCAGACTTCCAAGGACCTTTTCATCACTATAGTGCATACACAACACTTTCTTATCTGAAAAATAAAACAAACCTCTTAAATCCCCTTCATGCATTTCACCATATAAGGTCCCTTTTAAATTTCCTGCCTTGAATTCTTCGATGGGTTTTTCCAAATAAACCACTTCATTTTCATAGGTCTTGATGTATTTTACAATTGCATTCAAATCACTGGTTTCCAATTTTCCAAACATAGCACACCTCAATAAAATTGTAACACGAAAGTAATCTGTTTGGAAAGAACAATACTTTGAGAATGAAATGATTTATGATATTCTAGTGATAGTAAGAACTCAGGAGGCACATAACATGTTCGAAAAAATAAAAGATTTTCTTTATGACATAAGCGACATTGTTTTATCACTACTCATTATTGCCGTTATTTTTTATTCTGTTTCATGGAAGATTACGGATACGCTCAGTGTGGATATGACGTCGCCAAGCGAAACATCTTCTTCAGATGCACCATCCACTGAATCCCCTGTGATTGTTGTAACACCAGACCCTACAGAACCTGTAGAATCAACTGAAGCAACAACGGTCCCAGAAACAGAACCACCAACTGATGCACCTGAACTCCTGACCTTTACAGTTCCCGAAGGCGCAACAGGATATGGCATCGGTGAAAAACTTCAAGCTGAAGGATTCATCACAGATGTGAACGCATTTGTTCAAAGGTTAATTCAAATGGGCTTTGACAGTAAACTTCGGTCTGGAAGCTTTAAACTTAGCAAAACGGATGATATGGACACACTTATAAAAGTATTGGCAGGCCAAGGACGCTAAAAAGCGATCTGAGATGCTTTAAGCGTCTCAAATCGCTTTTTTTATTTTTGTTTCAGCAATTCAATTTCGAAGTCCTCTAGCACTCTATACTGGCCTTCTAGCAAGAAAGGATCTAATTCTAAGCCACCCATTTGAATTCTTTTCAAGTAAATGACGTGTTTTTCCAAACTTTCAAACATCCGTTTTACTTGATGAAATTTCCCTTCATATAAAACCACTTGAACAAAACACGTCCCATCTGATTGGGGTTCTATCTTATCTAATATGGCTGGTTTACACATGTAGCCATCATCCAGTGTAATTCCGGACTCAAATGCCACAACATCTTCAGGCGTCACAAGTGTATTGATTTGAGCCAGATATCGCTTAGGCACATGTTTTTTGGGTGACAATACCTCATGAGATAAAGCCCCATCATTGGTAAGAATCAAAAGCCCAACTGTATCTATATCCAATCGGCCAACCGGAAATAAATTTCTATTGACATAAGGTTCATCTAAAAGATCCAGCACTGTTTGGTGCATTGCATCTTGAGTTGCACTAATTACACCCGCTGGTTTATTAAGCATAAGTGTGACAAATTTCTGATATACGACGGGGATACCATTATAAAGAATCTGGTCAACCTGCGGGTCAACTTTCTCCTTGCCAGATTTCACAACGGTGCCATTCACTGAAACCCCACCTTGCTTTAATCTAACACGCATCTCATTCCTAGAGCCTATCCCCATATTGGATAACAATTTATCAAGTCTAATCATTTCTCCCATTTTTTTCGCCTCCTAAAGCATCCGCCAAGACGGCGGATACATATTTTTCAGAACACCACCTGAAATTTTTGCCCATCCAAGCGGAAATCCATCTGTTGTAACCAAATGGAATCCATCTGTTTTAAAGTCTTGTATCAAAGTCTCTCCTTTTAAATACTTTATAACTTCCAAAGAATCTGAAGGGAAATCTACTCTTGGCTCAAAATCTTCTGCCTTCAAATAAAGTGCAAATGCTTGATGGGGTATAAATTTTTCCCTCTTAATTTCACCCAACAAAAGACCTTCTCTCGCGATTTTCAAGCCTGATAAAGGGAGTTTATGGTCAGGTTTCAGATAAACTCTATCTTTAATAACTTCAAAATGTCCAACCGGCGCAGTTTTTTGCATATGACTGTCGAAAAAGGCCTGAAGTTGAGTTGGCGGTTGATTTGCCTCATAAAACTCTAATTTCACTTCATTAACCATTTCTGTCGTTTCCAGGCATCCAACAAAATGACCTTCTCCCTTGTGTTTATGAGGCCAAATATGCGCAGATTCGCCTTCTATATCAATTGGCAGTTCTGGGAACTTGCCCGGCTTGAAAATCGAATAAGACGCTTTTAAGTATGCCATTTGAGTTTCGTTTTCTTCTAAGGCAAATGTACAAGTTGAATAAACCAAACGGCTATTCTTTCGAATCAAATCAGGGACAGTGTCAACAATTTCCCTTTGCAAGATTTGGCATTGAGATGGCCCAAAATTCTCCCACGCATGAACAGCTTTAAGATCTTTTTTAAACATCCCTTCTCCTGAACACGGGGCATCAACTAGAACATAATTAAAGCGATTTCCCATCACACTGGCGATTCGTTCTGGCGATTCATTTAAAATAACCACATTTCCAAGTCCGAATTTTTCTACATTCCTAACAATGGCCTTGATGCGTTTGTCGCTGATATCATTGGAAACCAATACACCTTTGGGCCCTATCTTAACTGCCAACTGGGTTGATTTGCCTCCAGGTGCCGCACACAGGTCTATGCATGTACTGCCTTCAGATGGATTTAAAACTTCTGCTGGCGCCATTGCAGAGGGCTCTTGAACGTAATAAAGGCCTGCATGGTAGTACGGGTGTTTTGTAACTGGATCGTTGGGGTTATAATAAAATCCACCAGTAACCCATGGTATTGGCATAAGTTTATAAGGAAATATTTCTATGAAATGACTTATGCTTATTTTGGATGTGTTGACTCGAAGTCCAACGTGAACCGGTTTGTCATAGGATTCTATAAATAAGGGAAAATCGGTCCCCAACTGTTTTTGCATTCTTTCAATAAATGGAATAGGTAATTTCATATAAGACTCCTGTTATACCAATTGTAATTTCAATGAACATGCTATATAATATCATATATAGCAGGATATTGGTAATACCGCGTTGTCAAGATTTGCACTAAATCATAAAAAGGAGTGATCAAGTGCCATTAGTAACGACTAAAGAAATGTTTAAAAAAGCCTATGAAGGCGGATATGCAGTTGGTGCATTTAACGTAAACAATATGGAAATCATCCAAGGAATCGTTAAAGCTGCTGCTGAAACAAAATCACCTGTAATCCTTCAAGTTTCTGCAGGTGCAAGAAAATACGCAAGTCCAGTTTACCTTAAAAAACTCGTGGAAGCTGCATTAATTGAGCATCCAGAACTCGACATTGCACTTCACTTAGACCATGGTGAAGATTTTGAAATTTGTAAAGCGTGTATCGATGACGGATTTACTTCCGTTATGATTGACGGCTCACATCTTTCCTATGAAGAAAATGTTGCACTTACAAAGCAAGTTGTAGAATACGCACACCCAAGAGGTGTTGTTGTTGAAGCCGAACTCGGCAGACTTGCCGGCGTGGAAGATGCTGTAAATGTTAGTGCTGAAGACGCAACATATACCGATCCAGATCAAGCTGTAGACTTTGTTAAGCGTACAGGTTGTGATTCTCTTGCCATTGCAATTGGAACCAGCCACGGGGCTTATAAATTCGCAGCAGATTCAGATCCTAAAATCGATATAGAGCGCTTAAAGAAAATCTCCAATCTAATTCCAGACTTCCCACTTGTTTTACACGGTGCCTCTTCTGTTATTCCAGAATATGTGGCAATGTGTAATGCGTTCGGTGGCGACTTAAAAGACGCAAAAGGATGTCCTGAACCAATGCTTAGAGAAGCTGCACAATATGGCGTTTGCAAAATCAACATCGATTCGGATTTAAGACTTGCCATGACCGGCGTCATCCGTAAAGAGTTTGCTGAAAACCCAAGCAACTTCGACCCAAGAAAATATCTAGGTCCTGCTAGAGATGCTATTTACGGTATGGTTAAACACAAGATTTTAAACGTACTTGGTAGCAACGAAAAATAAAAAATGCTGAAAAAATAGCTGTTCCCACTGGGAACAGCTATTTTTATGCATTTTCTTAACTACATCTTTTCAGGCTCTGGGTATGTCTCACCAAAAGTCTCAACAGTACCTTTTAAAATACGTTGGTCTTCATTAGGTCTATCCCCATATCCTGTTTTAACCTCTGCAATCTCATCAACAACTTCTATGCCTTCGATAACCTTTCCAAAAGCAGCGTATTGTCCATCCAAGTGCGGTGAATCTTCATGCATAATAAAAAACTGACTTCCTGCCGAATTTGGATTTTGAGAACGGGCCATAGATAAAACGCCCTTTGTATGCTTTAAGTTGTTCTGAACACCATTAATTAAAAACTCACCTTTAATGCCATAACCAGGACCACCCATCCCAGTTCCATCTGGACAGCCGCCTTGAATCATAAAGCCTCTAATGACGCGATGAAAAATCAAGCCATCATAAAACCCTTTTTGGACCAAACTAATAAAGTTGTTCACAGTATTCGGTGCAATTTCAGGGTATAACTCAAGTTTAATCTGCTTGCCATTTTCAAGTTCAAATTGAACAATTGGATTCTGTGCCATAATTACTCTCCTTATTCAGATGTATTTTGTCTTTCCAAATGAATGTCAAACGCATTGACTTCAAAAATTTGATTTATCAAATCCCATACTTGGTATTTCCCAGATCGATCTGATGCGGATACAGGGATTATGACAGCCTCAGGCGTCATTTGAAGTTCATTACGAATAACCTTCATCTGTTTCGCTATTTGCTGTTTGCCCAGCTTGTCTGCTTTAGTCGCGATAACGATGCCACTAAACCCACTGTTTCTAATCCAGTCATACATTTGCTTGTCTTCCCCAGACGGTTTATGTCTAATGTCAACCAACTGAAAAACTTCCAACAAATTTTCTCTGGACTGCAAATAAGTTTCAATAATTTTGCCCCAAGACGCCTTTTGCGTTTTTGATACTTTTGCAAAGCCATAACCCGGTAAGTCAACAAAACGAAAGAGGCCATCAATATCATAAAAATTAACCAATTGAGTCTTTCCAGGTGTAGAGCTTGTTTTAGCAAGCCCTCTTCTGTTCAGAAGCATATTGATTAATGATGATTTTCCAACATTGCTTCTTCCTGCAAAGGCAAGTTCTGGAAGGGCATCTTCCGGATACTGCTTTTTTGAAACAGCACTAATTACAAAACTGCTGTTTTTAATTTTCATTTGATTTCTCCTCTGCTTGATTCGGTTCGCCGCTTAATGCATGTTTTAAGACTTCATCCATGGTTTTAACTGGAACAAATTCAATTTCTTTACGTACAGTTTCCGGAATATCTTCCAAATCCTTTAAATTTTCATAAGGGAATAAAATCTTATGAATACCGGCTCTTTTAGCTGCGAGTGCTTTTTCTTTAAACCCACCAATTGGGAGTACACGACCTCTAAGGGTTATTTCCCCCGTCATCGCTACATAACGGTCTACTGGGATTCCAGAAAGTGCAGAAATCATAGCCGTCGCCATGGTTATCCCCGCAGAAGGGCCATCTTTTGGAATTGCACCTTCTGGGATATGAACATGCATGTCCAATTTTTCATGAAAATTCTCATCGATCCCATAGGTTTTCGAAACAGTTCGAATGTAGGATAAGCCAGCCTGCGCGGATTCCTTCATCACATCGCCAAGCTGGCCTGTGAGTTGAAGTTTCCCTTTGCCTTTCATGGTATTCACTTCTATAGAAAGTGTATCCCCACCAACTGCAGTCCAAGCCAAACCTGTTACAATTCCGATTTGGTCTTCGTCCGCAATCAAATCATAATGGTATTTAGATTTGCCAAGGTACTTATCTATATTTTTATCTGTTATACGAACGCACTTTACTTCACCTTTTGCAATGCGTACAGCCGCTTTTCGGCTCAAATCTGCGATCTTTCTTTCAAGTTCACGTACACCAGATTCTCTCGTATATTTGCGAATAATCTCCAAAAGTGCATCATCAGATACCGTTAAATTGGATTTTTTGAGACCATGTTCTTCCATTTTTTTAGGGACAAGATATTTTTTGGCTATGTTTAGTTTTTCAAATTCTGTATAGCCAGATACCTGAATCACTTCCATACGGTCAAGAAGTGGTCTTGGAATTGTATTTAATGAGTTTGCTGTTGTTAAAAACATGACTTTAGATAAGTCAAATGGGACTTCTAAATAATGGTCTGTAAATTCCTTGTTTTGCTCCGGATCAAGGACTTCAAGAAGCGCAGATGCTGGGTCGCCTCTAAAATCGCTGGACAACTTATCAATTTCATCAAATAGGAAGACCGGATTTTTAGTTCCAGCTTCTTTGATGCCGTTGATTATACGTCCTGGAATCGCGCCAATATAAGTTCTTCTGTGGCCTCTTATTTCCGCCTCATCGCGCACACCACCAAGACTCATCCGCACGAATTCTCGGTTCAACGACCTTGCAATTGATTTCGCAATTGAAGTCTTCCCAACACCTGGAGGGCCAACCAAACAAATAATCGGTCCCTTCATACTCTGAGTCAAATCTCTTACAGCCAAGTATTCAACAACCCGTTCTTTAACAGATTCAAGTCCATAGTGATCCTCATCCAAAATGCCTTGAGCTTTCACCAAATCTATTTCGTCTTTGGTTTCTTTTTTCCATGGCAACTCTAAAATCCAGTTCACATAAGATCGAATAACACCACTTTCTGCAGAAGATGGTGAAAGTCTAGAATATCTATCGATTTCATTTGAAACTTTCTTTTCGATTTTTTTCGACAGTTTCAATTTTTTAAGCTTAGCCCGCATATCTTCAATTTCATCTTCTTGCGCTTCTTCTTCACCCAGTTCATCTCGAATTGCCTTAATCTGCTCTCTCAAATAATACTCTTTTTGAGACTTGTTAATTTGGCTTTTCACCTTATCATTGATGTTCTTTTCAACTTCTAAAATTTCAATTTCAGTCAAAATAATGGTCAATAAGAGTTCAAGTCTTGATTTGACATCAAGCGCATTAATAATCTGCTGCTTTTGATCTGTTTTCAAAGTAATTTGAGCTGCAATAATGTCCGCAAGTCTTCCCGGTTCATCAATGGTAGATACTGACAAAATCACATCTGGACTAACGCGATTGCTAATAGAGATATATTTTTCAAACGCATTAATCGCACTCCGCATTAATGCTCTTGTTTCTTTGGACACTTCTGTGGCATCTATATACGGTTTAATTTCAGCTCTAAAGTATGGTGTTTCATCAATAAACGTTTCCACTTCACCGCGTTGAATCCCTTCCACTAAAACACGAATGGCATCTCCTGGAAGCTTTAGCATCTGTTTGATTTTACAAACCGTACCAATTTTATAAAAATCTTTAGAGTCCGGCGCGTCGTTGTCTATATCAAACTGTGTCGTTAGGAAAATTTTCTGGTCTTTGGCCATTGCTGCTTCAAGTGCTTTAATTGACTTTTTTCTACCCACATCAAAATGTAAAACCATATAAGGGAAAATAGACAATCCTCTCAACGGTATCAGGGGTAGGTTCATGTTATTTTGATTCGGTTCCATTCAATCACCTCTTTCTACTCTTTATAGATACCCTATTTTATATAATTAAACGAAAGAACGAGCTCTCGCCCGTTCCTTTTATTATGAAACACTTTCTTTATCTGTTTTGGCTTTTGTAGGTTCCTTTTTGGATTCAACCAAAACCAAGGTAGGCGTTTGATGATTACGGATGGTTTCTTTTGTCACAATGCATTTTTTTATATCTTTCCTTGAAGGAATCTCATACATTATTTCCATCATAATACTTTCCAGTATAGATCTAAGACCGCGCGCACCTGATTTACGTTCAACTGCCAATCGTGCAACTTCTATCAAAGCTTCATCGTCAAATTCCAGTTCCACATCATCCATTTCAAGCATTTTTTGATACTGCTTTACAATGGCATTTTTCGGCTCTTTAAGAATTCGAACCAATGCTTCTTCATCTAATTCATGAAGGGATACAACCACTGGAACACGACCTACAAATTCCGGAATCAGCCCAAATTTCAAAAGGTCTTTAGGTTCAATTTTGTCAAACAATTCGCCAAGTGGCAAGTTCTTCTTGCTTTGAACACTTGCACCAAATCCCATGGCCTTTTCACCAATTCTTGAATTTATAATCGACGCCATGCCATCAAAGGCACCGCCCACAATAAAAAGTATATCCGATGTATCTACTTGCAAAAACTCTTGATGCGGATGCTTTCGGCCCCCTTGAGGTGGCACATTTGCAACCGTTCCTTCAATAATTTTTAGAAGTGCTTGTTGAACGCCTTCTCCAGAAACATCCCGTGTAATAGATGGGTTTTCCGACTTACGCGTTATTTTATCAATTTCGTCAATATAAATAATCCCTTTTTGAGCTTTCTCAATATCGTAATCTGCAGCCTGAACAAGCTTTAGGATGATGTTTTCAACGTCCTCACCGACATAACCTGCCTCTGTTAGAGTCGTTGCATCTGCTATGGCAAATGGCACATTGAGAATTTTTGCCATAGTTTGTGCCAAAAGTGTCTTTCCTGAACCTGTTGGTCCAATCAAAAGAACATTGCTTTTTTGCAATTCCACATCGTCATCACCAGTCTCAGTTTGTATACGTTTATAGTGATTGTACATGGCAACTGAAAGTGTCTTCTTGGCTTTTTCCTGCCCAATGACATAACTGTCTAGAATCTCCTTAATTTCCGAAGGTTTAGGTAATTCATCAATCATCCAATCATTTGAGGCTTCATCCTTGTATAAGGTTAACTCCTCTTCTAAGATTTCATTGCACAGTTCAATGCACTCATCACAAATATAAACATTTGGACCAGCAATCAATCGTTTCACTTGTTCTTGACTTTTTCCGCAAAAGGAACACTTCAAAGTCGGTTTTTCCATCCTTTACCTCATTTCCACAACTATTTTCGCTTAGCAAAAACCTGATCAATTAATCCATAGGCAACAGCTTCTTCTGATGTCATGAAGAAATCACGATCGGTATCTTTTTCAATTTGCTTTAAAGACTTACCAGTTTTTTCGCTCAAAATTCGATTCAAGTCTTTTCTCATTTTTAAAATTCGATCTGCTTGAATTTTAATATCTGAAGCCTGTCCTCGGGCACCACCTAAGGGTTGATGAATCATAACTTCAGCATTAGGGAGTGCATACCGTTTGCCTTTTTCTCCTGCAGCAAGCAAAAATGCACCCATACTTGCAGCCATCCCCACACAAATTGTGGACACGTCTGGTTTTATATACTCCATTGTATCAAAAATTGCCATCCCAGCAGTTATAGAACCCCCTGGGCTGTTGATATACAAACTAATGTCTTTATCTGGATCTTCTGATTCTAAGAACAGCAATTGCGCAATGACTACATTTGACATATAGTCATCTATTTCACCACTAATAAAGATAATTCTGTCTTTTAAAAGTCTTGAATAAATATCATAAGAACGCTCACCTTTACTGGTTTGTTCTATGACATAAGGGACATAACTGGGCATTTCCCACCTCCTGGTGTCTATACAAGTTTTGCTTCAGCTACTAAAAAGTCAACTGCTTTCTTTGATTTCAAGTTTGTTTTTAAGTACTCAAAATCATCTGAAGCAAAAAGTTTTTTAACTTCATCTGCGGATCTTTTTTGTGATTCAGCAATTCTCTCGATTTCTGCATCCACATCAGCGTCAGATACTTCAATCGCTTCTTGTTCAACAACTTTTTCAATCACAAGACTTGTTTTAACACGTTCAATTGCATCGCCACGCATTTGCGTCTTGAGATCGTCTATCTTTCCGCCTGTAAATTGAACATATTGATCAAGGCTAAGTCCTTGATATTGAAGTTGTTGATCAAAATCTCTAAGCATGCCATCTACTTCAGCATCAATCATTTTTTCAGGAATCTCTACTTCCAAAAGTTTGCATACCGCTTCAATAACACGATCCCTTTGTGCCGCTTCAGCACTCTCTTTCGTTGAAACTTCCAATTCTTTCTTTAAGTTTTCTTTGTATTCTGCTAATGTATCAAATTCAGACACATCTTTCGCAAATTCATCATCCAGCTCTGGCATTTCTTTTACTTTAACCGCATTGATTTTTACCATAAATACAGCATCTTTGCCAGCAAGATCTTCTGAATGATAAGTCTCTGGGAAAGTTACTGCCACTTTCACGTCATCCCCTACTGATGCACCAATAAGTTGTGCTTCAAATCCAGGAATAAAGCTGTTTGATCCTATAACAAGTTCTTGGTTATCTGCAGTTCCCCCTTCAAATTGAGTTTCTCCTACAAATCCTTTGTAATCAATAAGTGTTGTATCTCCATCTTGAACAGGTCTGTCTACTTCAACCAAGCGTGCGTTCATATTTCTTGTTTTTTCAACTTCTTCTTCAACCATTTCATCTGTAACTTCTGTGCTAACTTTTTCAACTTCTATGCCTTTATAGCCTTTAAGTTCAAACTCAGGTGCTACAGTAACAACTGCTGTGAACACCATACCTTGACCATCTTCAATCTCTTCAATGTCAATATCAGGTCTTGCAACAGGTTCTACATTCAATTCTTCGAGTGCTTTTTCATAGTATTCTGGTAATAAAGCGTTTATAGCATCTTCAAAGAAGACACCTTTCCCATAATGCTTCTCAATAATACCTTTAGGTGCTTTCCCTTTTCTGAATCCAGGGATTGAAAATTTGCTCTTACTCTTGTTGTACGCTTGCTGAACAGCCTTTTGAAATGCTTCTTCAGAAACTGCAACTTTGAGTGTTACTTGGCTGTTTTCTTTCTTTAAAATCTCATAACTCATGATTTTGCCTCCCAACTATTTCTACTGGTCACACCAGTAATATTCAAAATAAGTGCATTAACCAAATAATAGTACCTTATTTAGCCAAAAAAGTAAAGTTTAATAGAAAAAACCACTATCATTATACCTTAAAACCCCTTCTAAACAACCCCAACTTGCAAAAATTAAACATTTGTTTTAAACTATTCACAATCCGTTTACATCTTACAAATTTTAACAATCGAAAGAGGCGCTAATTTATGACTCAAAACAATCTGACACCAGAACAAAATCTTGCTGTTTCACATTTTCTAGGCCCAGCTTTAACCCTAGCCATACCCGGGAGTGGAAAAACAACAGTCTTAATCCACAGACTCAAAAAACTCGTTGAAACCCATGGCGTCTCCCCTGGTGAAATTCTTACTGTAACTTTTTCGAAAGCATCCGCGACGGATATGAAAACCCGGTGCCAAGCCCAAATTGACTCTAATTTAGCCGAAAAATTTGACTTTATGACCATCCACAAATTTGCCTATCGCTTGTATACGCATTACTTGAAAACCAAAAATATAAGTAAAAGGCTTTTAGAGGATGGGTCTGAAAAATATCGACTGCTGGCGGGAATTTTTCGTCACTACGAAGACGACTTCCTAACAGATGATTTTTTTGAATCTCTTTCAAGTGAAATCAGCTTGATCTATAATTTAAAACTCAAACGAACAGATGCGCATTTGCCCAATTTTACATGGCACTCTATTTTTAAGATGGCAGAAGCGTATCATCTCTATAAGCATCGGAACCATCTTTTCGATTTTGACGACATGCTCTACTATGCCATTAAGCTCTTAAAAAACAACCCCACGATTCTGGCGTCTATTCATAAAAAATACCCGTACATCCAAGTTGATGAAGCTCAAGACACCTCTAAACTTCAATTTGAATTGATTGAACTTTTAGCCGGGCCTTCTGAAAATCTTTTTTTAGTGGCAGACGATGACCAATCCATTTACGGGTTTCGAGGGGCTTATCCCCAATACTTATTGGAATTTCCTCAAAAGTATCCAAAAGCCAAGTTGTACCATCTCAGTACAAATTTCAGATCTGACGGAAATATTGTTACCGTTGCGTCTGGCATAATTGATAAAAATCAAAACAGATACCACAAATCCATGTCAGCCCACAACCCCTCTGTTAATTTACCTTCTGTTGTATGGTTTGATGACTTATACACTAGAAATCATTACCTCGCAAACGCATTAAAAGGAGATGGACAAACAGCAGCTGTCTTATACAGAAACAAAATATCTGCTTTGAGCATTATGGATGAACTTATTCGAAATGGCATTGATTTCAGCATTAAAGACCCACCTATAAGCGAACTCAACCATTGGCTGATTAAAGATATTCTTGCTTTTATAACACTTGCAATGATTCCTCAAGATTTGGAAAGTTTTGAACGCATTGCCTTTAAAACGAATGGGTTTATATCTAGAGAAATGTTACAGTACGTCAAAGACAATCACAGAGGACGCAATATTTTTGATTGCTTGATTCAAGCACCTTTTCTTGAAGACTATCAGACCCGGACGCAAGAACAACTTAAGTCCAATTTTGAAGCCCTTGCTAAACTAAGGCCTTTTGATGCCATTCATTTCATAGAAACTGAGCTCGGCTACCTGGACTATCTAAAAAAGAATTCGGAAAGACTCAGCACTTCAATGCACTATTCAAGAACACGTTTAGATGCTTATAAAGCACTTGCCAAACCCTTAAAAACAACCGTTGAATTGATTCAACGTGTTCAAGAATTAGACGCTCTAATTCAAGAGCATATGCAGACATCCAGTAAAATTACTTTGTCTACAATTCATGGCTCAAAAGGACTTGAATTTGATACAGTATATATGATTGATGTAAACCCTAAACTGTTTCCTGGCTTGAGGCAAACTGAAAACGACGCTCTGGAAGAAGAACGTCGCCTATTCTACGTTGGCATCACAAGGGCTCGCTATAATTTTGAATTGCTCCACTGCGAATTTGTCAATGGCGCCTTTAATCAAAACTCAAAATTCATCGAAGAATTCATGGGACAACCGCTCTCGGACCACCGTTTTAACAATATCACTGGAAAACCCGCGACCAGCTAAGAATCGGGCCAGTTTTCCGTAAACCTTATTTCTATAAGCGTAATCATTTGATACTTGATTCCAGTCAATATTAAGGGATTCAACTTTTCGGCTCAAAACATGTCTGGCACGCGCCTCTGGTGACGCTTCAATGTCAGCCGACTCAAAAGCTGCCTCCTGATCACGTTCACTGACCCCTTTCCGATTGAGATATGCTCTTAAGCGATACGCGCCATACCGGTTGGCATTGGCCTCAATATAGAGCCTTGCAAAGGCCACATCGTCTAAAAGGCCATTGTCATTTAAAAAAGCCAAAACAAGTCGTTGTGTTTCCACCTCGACTTGTTTTTCATTTAATTTTCGTTTCACTTCAGCTTCGGTACGCATCTTAAGTGTCAAAAGATACAGTGCGTAATTCAGCCATTTTTCATACTCTTTTTGACTCACTTTCCCCTCACAATTACCGTATATTTTTATTTTCAACTGTTATGGTTATTTCCTTAATTTCAACAGAATTTCCTCTACCTGTCCCAAATGGATGCATCATAAATCTCACATTTCCAAGGTCTAGTTTATAACTGGAAAGTTTGTAGGTGTCGTCGTCTATTGTATAGGAAATTTGATTGTTTCTCGTGTCATAGGTAAACACCTCTTCCACCCACTGATCGTATACAGATGGTACTAAAACATAATTGTCATTGTATGCCCAATCTGCTGCTAAAAACCGAAACACATCTCGTCCAGGTCGCTCTTGCTCATAGATTAGGTCATAGGCATATTCCACCAAAAAAACACCATCGCCAAATGAAGTTTGCCAACTTCCCGAAGTTGGCTCCGGTTCAAGTGCCACATCTGACGTTTGGTACATGGCAACACCACCAGAAAATGTGTCATTCCCATGTTTAATACGCACCTTCCGGCGCATGGTTACAACATCCCCTTGACGGATTTCTATCGGTTTTGAAAGCATATAAGGCATCACACCTGTATCGTCCATAGAAAGTTTAAGGATCCCACCTGCTTGCACGAGAAGTTCATTTGAATGACGCACAGACTCCCACCCCGCTATCATCCAAAACTCTCGGTCCAGAGGTTCCTCAAAATTAAAGTCGTAGGACAATATCGGTGCAGGCCTCTGTGACTTTTCATAAGCACTATAAATCAATATCAAAATTGCAATTATAAGTACAGCGACCACTATTTTCTTCATCTTGTGTCACATCCTTTTCATCATGTCTTCTACATCTTTTAAACCAATTACAAATCGATATTTAGGCCTTAACTTTTCAAACTTGAATATAAAAACAAATTGAATCGCATCCATGGTATGCCAAGATATTTTAATATCATCTACCCACATCGCCATTTTTTGATCCTTTAATTTCTCAAGCAGTAAAGCTCTAAGACTGTTTAAATCCACCATACGCTGTGGTGTTTTTTTTAAGTAGTTAAATGTGGATACCAACAAAGACTGTCTTATGCGATTAAATATTAAGAATTGCCGGACGCTTTTGTAAAATTCTACCAAAAAGTAAATCGCAAACGTAAGCGCTGCAGCAATAAAAATGTTATTGAGCATTTTTTTCACTCCATTCTCATATCAGTTACCCTATTTATCGGCGTATTTACTGTGTACCTTTAGCGTACACCACTTGGCGCAGTTCACTGAGTTCTTTGTCATCGAGATGTCGCCACTTGCCAATTGCCAAGTCCCCCAATACAATATTCAATACCCGAATTCTCTTTAACTTAACCACCTTGTAGCCTAGCGCATCACACATACGTCGAATTTGTCGATTGAGGCCTTGGGTTAAAATAATCTTAAAAACAGTGGCTGATATTTTTTCAACTTTGCAAGGACGGGTTTTTGTGTCTAAAATTTCAACACCTGAAGCCATCTGATTTAAAAACGCATCTGTCAACTCTTGGTTCACTCTTACAACATATTCTTTTTCATGATGGTAACGCGCTTTTAGAATCCCATTAGAAAGTTCCCCATCATTTGTAAGCAAAATCAGTCCTTCCGAATTTTTATCCAATCTCCCAACTGGAAAAATTCGAACCGGATAATTTATATACTCAATAATGTTGTTTTTCACTTTGGGATTTGCTGTGCACTCAACGCCAAGGGGTTTATAAAATGCAAGGTAAACCTTTTGATCTTTTGGTTCAACGGGTTTACCTTCAAACGTAACTTGGTCGCCCTCATTCACTTGAGATCCTAGTGTTGCCAACTCTCCATTAATGGTTACTTTTCCAGCTTCAATCAATCGATCTGCCTCTCGCCTTGAACACACACCAGATTCTGCGAGGTATTTATTAATTCTCATAATAACGCTCCTAAGTTCTTAAGTTGGATTGAAACTGTACCATCTGGATTTGTCGTCATCTCAAAATTATCACCTTCAGCCACGTAAGCATAAGGCAAAGTGATTTCAACACCACTTGCTGTTTTAATTTTTTGAGTCCGTTTCATCTTTTTTCGATGTGTTTCTCCAATTGTTAACGCTGCATCTTCTAAGCCTTTGTCTGCAATTGCCTCTCTATAAGCCTCTCGCTCTTCATAAGTTTCAAAACATGCCTGAGCTACTTGGTTTGGTTCAATTGCCTCAGAAGTTTCCACCAAATCTTGAATCGCCGCTCTCACACGACTGGTCTGGACAAGACCCTCTGATTGAAAATTCTGAGCTACTTTTTCAGCCGTCTTAACCAAAACATCCATCGCTTTTTTAGGAGAAGGTTTGTAACTGCCCCCTAAAAATAGGTCTGAAATATATGAAACGCGACGCCCGTCCAAAGTAACTTGCTTGTCTTTGACCAATACTTTTCCCCCTGCCCAATCCACCACAAATCCCTCATCTGGGGCTTGCGTTTTTTGAGGCAATGTCGAAACATGGCGCACAATTCGATTGATCACGGATTGATCTTCTGTTTCAACCAAATGAACATAAGAGGTCTTAAAATTCAATTTAACAAAAGCAAAAAATTCGACACCCTCTTCTTCGATATGGGCGCAAATCAAGTCACAGGGCTTGATGTCTTCAGATCGTTCCATCGCTTCATAAAACAAATCTGCAACACCGAGCCCAAGATTTTTAAAGCCAACCGTTTTACTCTTTTCCATTAATCCGAAAAGTGGGGCACTCTCCACCAAAGGGACCTCAAATACATCATATCCATCAAAAAAACCTTGAATTCGAGTTACAACATATGCCTCAATATCTGCATCTAATTCCATCGGACGTTCTGAATAGATCCTAGTACTTCCAACAAAATCCAAAACATGTAAATAGCACGCTTTGATTTCCATATACGCTTCTCCCATACAAATGACAGGGCAATCCTTATAAATCTAAAGAATTGCCCCATTATCATTCTTCTTATTCAACTATAAATTTATCTGTTTCCGACTGAAGAACAGTTGCCATGTTTTTCAGTTCTGATATACTCGCTGCAATTTCTTCAAACGTCGCCACCTGTGTCTCCACATTCTCTCCAATTCTTTCAGACGACTGTACATTTTCTTGCATAATATGTGAAAGATTGTCAATGGCCTTGGCCATTTCTTCAGAAATGTCAGATTGCTGACCTGCACCCTCACTGATTTTTGTCATCCGTTCCGTAATGCCTTCTATTAATTTTAAAATTTGCTGGAAGTTATTGCTTGTCTCATTTGCTTCTTCCACACTTGTCTTAACCAAAGTTTGTTCTTTTTCAATGGTTTCACTGGCACCTTGAATATCTGTTGTAATCTGAGTAATAATGTCGTTAATTTTAAAAGCGGAATCTTTACTTTGCTCTGCCAATTTTCGAACTTCTTCTGCAACAACAGAGAAGCCTCTGCCATGTTCACCGGCTCTTGCCGCTTCTATAGAAGCGTTTAAAGCCAGCAACGATGTTTGATCCGCAATGGCGTTAATCATGTTGACGATGTCCACAATTTCTTCTGAAGAAAGTTTGAGCGCTCCAATAACACCTGCCATAGATTCAGAAGATACCTTAACTTGACCAATACTATCTGCAACCTTCTCTAATTTTCCAACACCTGTTTTAGAGGCATTCAGCATTTCTTTTGAATCCACAACCACAGTTTCAGCTTCTTTTGAAATCATTTGAGCACTGCTGGAAAGTTCCTGAATACTCGCTGTAGTTTGCTCCACAACACTGGCACTGCTCTGAAGACCATCTACCATAGTTTGAACTTCGTGATTTACCGCTTCAAGGCTTTCATTTGTCTGCTCAATTGCATTGTGAATTTCTTCTGTATACGTACTTAAAGAATTGGCATTTTCTTTAACATTTATAACCACAGCCCTAATTTTTGAAACAAATTGGTTAAATAATTTTGCCAGGGTTCCCATTTCTTCTTTTGTCTGTACTGGCAGTTCTTTGGTTAAATCGCCTTCGCCTTCTGAAATGTCTTTAAGCATCACATTTACATTTGTGATTGGCCTAGAAATAACATTGGCAATAACAATTGCAAAAAGTATCGCGCCAATTGCTATAACAGCTACAGTAATAAGCAATTTAAAGAGCAATGAAGCAATTTCATTTTGAAGACGGTCTGCAACACTTTCACTTAACGCTACTGTCAATGCCGCAACTTCATCACTGAGTGTGTTTAGCGTCAAGAACAACCCTTCAGATTGATTTCTACCAATGACATTGTCCAGTTCAACCAATTCAGCAAATTTATCGGTATAACCCGTTGCAATTTCCCTATACTCATCCTTGTACTCTTGAGAATAATTTCCAAGAGCTACCTGAGTATTTGGATAACCTAAGCGGTCGGCAATTTGCTTTTGAAACCTTTCTTCTTGTGTGTATAAGTAATTAATATGTGCCAAATCCAGATTGGCAATTGCTTTGTCAAGGTTGCCATCTTGAGGCAAGGCAGCCAGTTTAATGCTCAATTGCTTTTTAAGTTTGTCAATTTCGCCAATTACACCGTAAGTCGCATAGCCTCGATGCTGTATCTGAAGATGCATTTCTTCAAACGTCTGATGATAAGCATTAAGTTTGCTTTCAAGTGCACTTAACTTTTCTTCAAGTTCTGAATTGCCTTTTACAAGAGATGCATTCCCAATAGTCTGTAAAGTTTCGGATACAGCTGCATACTCCGTGTTAAAAGCCACCGTCCGATCCGTTGGGTACAGTTCCCCTTCACCCAGTTCTGAAGCGGCCTTGAAAAAATCTTCATTGGTTCGATCAATAATGATGAAATCCCTTTGTGCCACATTCATAGATTGAACAGCTTCGCCTATGGTGTGTTGTGCTTCAATAACCGGAATGTAATCATTTACAATTTCTCCAATAAAGGTGTAGGAGTTAATGGTTGAATAAATAAGCGCTATAATAACCACTAAAAACCCACCCATGATTTTAGTCCGAATCTTCATATTTGATATCAAAGCAAACCGTTTCATGTTTTTTTTAGGTTTTAACTTCTTCGATCTCTTTTCTTTTTTTACTTTTTCCTTTTTAACCTTTTCTTTTTTAACTTTCTCTTTCTTGATTTTTTCTTTTTTTTCGCGTGGTTTCTTCACTTTTTCTTTTTTAGATTTTAAAAACAATTGCATCAAAGATCCTCCCCATTGGCACTTAATTAATTCCATTATACAGATTTGCTTTCCATATTTCCATTCAAATTGTAAAACTATTCTAAATTATCTGGATGACTTTGTGTCATAATCCGTTCAATTTCAGATAAATTCTCCATAAAAACATCAACAAGTACTGGATCGAGATGCGTCCCTTTTGAGTCGATTAGTATATTTAATGCGCGGTCCAGATCAAATGCCTCTTTATAAACGCGTTTAGACGTCAATGCATCAAACACATCCGCTATGGCAACAATTCGTGCAGAAAGTGGTATCGCTTCACCTTTAAGCCCTTCAGGATAACCACTCCCGTCCCATCGCTCATGATGGTATCTGGAAATTTCTTCAGCCATTTTATAGAATTCAGGGTCAAACACCCTTAAACCGTCACGTAAATCTCTAAAAATATCTGCGCCAATCCCGGCATGGGTTTTCATAACATGCCATTCCTCTGGATCTAATTTTCCAGGTTTTTTTAAGATTTGATCCGGTATTCCCACCTTACCTATGTCATGTGAAGCGGCATTACGCTCTATTTCCAAAACAAAACGCCTGTCCACTTCATACCCTGGGATTTTCTTTTGACGTATGCCCTCTGCAATAACAACACTATACGCAACCATTCTCAGAATATGACCACCCGTTTCATTGTCTTTTTGATCAACAAGTTCAGAAAAGCTTCCAGTAATTTTAGCGAAAACAACTTTTGTGAAATAAGCCCGATTCAACAACCCTTTTATTTCATTGATGATTTTTTCAGCCAATTCCTGGTGCTTTGAAGTGAAGTGGTTCTTTTTCTTTGAACTTAAAAAAACCATACCAAATACAGTACCATTCATCTCCATTGGTAAAATCATATTGGATTTTACGCCTTCATCTACGATGAGTTCAAGCGTTTTACTTTCAGGCCTTCTTTCAAAATCAAGCTCAAGGTCAGGCGTAACCATCGTCTTCTTGTGTGCTAATATTTTTGACAACCGCGTTTCTTCAAAACTTGTCTCAAAGCCAGGTCCTAAAAACATGTCTTCATACGAGGCAACACCATATTCCGCAACCAATATATTTTTTTCATAATCTACAAAGGCAAGTCCAATCCTATCTATGTCTAAAATTGGTTTGATTTTTTCAAAAAGGGCATCTATAAAGTCTTCTACAATATAATGGCTAATTAAAATTTCTCTAATTTCAGAAATTAACTTGCGCTCGTTATACAGGGTTTGAATGTAGTCATTCATTTGCATTTCTTCAGAAAAATACGGCTTAATTTTTGGGAGTTCAGTATTCTGAATCCTAGAATCAGAGATTGCTTTAAAGGAATCATGGACGTATTTAAATTCCTTATTAATCAAATAACGCATGCCGTAACTATAACCAATGGCAATGACAAGCAAAAGTATTATAATGAGATTGGCCAAGAAATTTATATCTTTGACAACAGAATCACTTAAAGATCTGTGACTTTCTATCATTTGGTTGTAATCTTGATCAAATTTTTCAACGGCCTGATTTAACGCTTCGAGCTCCATTGTATAAATTGAAAAGCTAAAACTAATATTTCTTATCTCAAGGGCATCTTGAATGAGTATTGCAATCTGCCTATCCAAATTGTCAACATTTTTACGATGGCGCCACAAACTCCACTTGGCAATATCGTTCCAGTTTTTTGACATTTTATTAAATTCAGGCACTAAGTTTGACGCAGAGGTTACCAAATTCATCTGATGCGTCTCAAAAGCAGACTCTAAAGACTCACTCACCAAAGTATCTTCTGCTTTATCAATCTGCATCTTTACATTATTAAGAACCCTTATTGGAAGGTCTAGTTCTGCCCTTTGGGTTACAATAGCCTCTTCTATAACCCTATTTTCATCCGAATAAACTTTGATTTGAGGCACAAAAATAAAATTGATGCCCGCTGTTATGACAGCAATCAAAACAACAACAGTTAAACTTATATTTGTTATTCTGCTAAGACTTGGCATGGCAGACTCCTTCACGTTTTATTGTATTATTATAACACATCTGCACCCTAACCTTTTATTAAATATGGTATAATGTAAAAAAAATTTATGCAAAAGGAGTTTCATCTTAGCTTTTGCAGCAAAACTACAAAAAAACACCCTTGAACCCACTGGAAATAGTGTGTTTCAAGGGTTTCTTTTTTTACGTTTTTTTGTAGGGTAACAGGTCTAAATTTTAGTTTCTGAAATATTTTTTTTGATCTGTTGTAAAGTTCTTATCTTTGTTGAAAAATCAATGTCTGTAGCTTGTCCGATGTCTTCTAATACCTCATCATAATAATCGAATAAGTAGTAGTTCTGGTCCACGTTGGTACAAGTGCATTTTTTAAGACTTTCAA
>NZ_JAFBDT010000014.1 GCF_016908355.1 Fusibacter tunisiensis
AACCGTGGGGCACACGGGGATAGCTCGCTTATGCTGTAGCCATTAGGCTATTCGAACGAGAAGCCCCCACTTCTTAAGTGGTGGGAGTATGTCACAAATATGAAGTTATTATACATGAATTTCATAAAGAATTCAAAAAGAAATACGCGGAAGATTCCGCGTATTGTATTTCTTCAAATTATGGGACTAAGCGTTAAATTTGTTCATTTCATTTGATAGCTTAGCAATGTCTTGATTCAAGGAGTCAATTGCCTCTGCAATTTCAGTAACGCGTGACAATTGTTCTTCGGTTGAAGCATTGATTTCTTCTGTAGATGCAGCGGATTGCTCGCTGATTGCAGCCATAGATTCAAGAGATTCAATCAATTCATTTTTCAACAAATAAAAAAACCGCACAAAATGTGCGGTAAGAAGAAATATTAACTGATTTTAGAATAATATTCAACCACCAGATGGACATCAATTTCAATTGGAATCTCCTGGGCATCTGGCATACGAACCAGTTCACCCGTAAAGGTGTCTTCTGAAATTGAATAATACGGTGGTTTTGACAGCGCACGTTGCGCCAAATTTGTTTTAAAATGTGTGTTTGCTCTGGATTTTTCTCTCAAAACAATTGTATCACCTGGTTTTACAGCATAGGACGGAATATCAACTTTGTGGTCATTTACTAAAAAATGACCATGGACCACCATTTGTCGGGCTTGCCTTATAGAACTTGCAAATCCCAATCGGTAGACTGAATTGTCCAAGCGGGTTTCAAGTGTTTTTAAAAGCGCGTGTCCTGTTTGCTCAGAATCAGCCATAGCGTTCTTGACATACCGTTTAAATTGTTTTTCCATCACTTCATAATAGCCTCGAAGTCTTTGTTTTTCTAAAAGTTGTCTCCCATATGAAGACAGTTTTCCAGATGCTCTGGATTGTCCGTTCCCAGCTCTTTTCATAGCTTTCGGGTGTCCGCAGACATTTAAGTCCAACCTGCGGCACTGTTTGAATCGCGGGCCTCTCATTCTAGCCATGCTTAACTCACTCCTAATCATAAATTTCGCCGCGATAATTTATGCCTGGGTGTAGTATAGCAAAGATGACTAAAAATGTAAATGAAAATCGCTATCATTTAACAAAACGTTAAAATTTATTCAAGAATAAGATTCTAATCGGCTTTGAGTCGTGTATAATAGGAGATAAGAAGAAATTATAGGAGTTGTTATATGGATAAGAATTCGAACCACGATAAAAAAATTGCCATCTTAATTGATGCGGATAATGTATCTGATAAGTATATCAAATATATTATTGACGAAATTTCAAATCACGGCACACCAACTTATAAGAGAATTTATGGGGATTGGACAAAACCACAATTGGCATCATGGAAAAATGTCCTTTTAAATTACTCGATTTCACCAATTCAGCAATACAGTTATACAACTGGTAAAAATGCCACTGATGCAGCCTTAATTATTGACGCTATGGATATTTTATATTCAAATAATGTGGATGGCTTCTGTATTGTATCCAGTGACAGTGATTTTACAAGGTTGGCTTCAAGATTGAGAGAAGCGGGCATGTATGTCTTAGGAATGGGTGAGAAAAAAACACCGACACCTTTTATATCTGCTTGTGAAAAGTTTAAATATTTGGAAGTTTTGGCATCTTCACCATCTGCTATGGAAACAACGGGAAATATAAAAGAAGAGAATTCAAATTCAAGCAAATCTGGCATTATTAAGAAAACAGCTTTGGTTATGGTCATTGAAAACATTATTAATGAAATATCCGATGAAGATGGCTGGGCTTTTCTTGGAGAAGTGGGGAGTGTTTTGAACAAAAGATATCCTGATTTTGACACTCGAAATTATGGGTATTCAAAATTAACACCGTTGGTTTCATCTTTAAAGCATTTTGAAATTCGCTCAAGAAAAACCAACAACCCAAGTGTGAGTTTAAAATATGTTCGAAATAGAAAACAGCAGTAACATAGAAATGGAGATTTAAAGATGGAAGTGTCAAAAGAAAAAATCGCAATACTGTATTTTAGTGGGACTGGGAATACAGCCTATGTTGTAAATGAGGTTACAAACCAACTCAAAAGTCATGATCTAGATGCTGCGCTTTTGAACATGGAAACTTTTGATGATGCTGGCGAAGAAATTGTCAAAGGAGCGGATGTATTGTTTTTTGCCTATCCCGTTCATGGGTCTATGGCACCAATGTTTGTTTGGGAGTTTGTGCGCAAAAATGCTGCTTTGTTCGATGGAAAAAAAGGCGTTGTTTTGGCAACACAATGGTTTTTTTCAGGTGATGGTGGTGCGTATTTGGCCCGTATTCTTAAAAAATGCAATATGGATGTAATTGGGATTGAACATTTTAAAATTAACAATAACTTATCGGATGTACGTCTAATACCGATAAAAAATGGTGGTCAAAATGACACCATAAAAAGACGATTGAATCAGCAGATTGAACTTTTTGTTCTGGATTATAAAAACGGCAAAACTGTAAAAATTGGCAATTCTTTTTGGTCAATGCTTTTGGGTGCATTTCAAAGGATTCCATTTTCAAAAATGGAACGAAAATTGTCGAAGAATGTAAAGATTGATCGTGAAAGATGTACACTCTGTGGCTTGTGTGTGGAAGAGTGCCCAACACAGAATTTGTATATGGCAGATGGCATTATAAAACAGCATGGCAAGTGCACCTTGTGTTATAGATGTGTGAACCATTGTCCAACTGCAGCAATATCAATTATGTCAAAAAATAAGCCTAAAAATCAGTATCGGGGATTGTGATTGCCAGTTGCGATTTTCGGGTAGAAATCCAATAGAAATAAAAAACCTATTGGAGGTGAAGAAATGTTATCTTTTAAACTGGCTGAAAAAAGACACTCAATTCGTTCTTATAAAACCAAGGCCTTGAGTGGATCAGATTTGTCTGTTTTGAAGCAACTTATTGAAGAAGCACCCGTTTTTTCAAATGATTCCGGCCTTAAGATGGTTTTGGTGCAAAATGGCTCTGAACTAGCGCCAAAATTAAGTGGTTATGCAGGATATTTTGGAAATATGATAGAGGCGCCACAGTATATTGTTTTGACATGCACACAGGGCAAGCTGTGCCGAAAAACTGCTGGATATATTGGTGAGTGGCTCGTTTTAAACGCTCTAAAGCACGAACTTGGCGCTTGCTGGATTGAAGTGTTGGACAGTGTCAATGTCAAACGTATTTTGGAATTGAATACAGATGATGAGGCTGTTGCTATGATTGCATTTGGCTACCCTAAAAAGGAACATCAAATGTCTTCGATATATGCCAACATGGGGCAAAACAGTTTATCTTCTTTAACGGATATGGGCTATCCAAACATTACAGCAGATTTTTCTCAAGCACCTACACGAGACCGAAAAACCATTATGGCGTTTGTTTATTTAAATGAATGGGGCGTGACGCCAGAACTAGAAAATCTTGAAAAACTGGGATTACATGAAGCTTTATTTTACATGCGGTTGGCACCTTCTTATGGGAATAGGCAACCTTGGATGTTTTTAATTCGTAATTCTGGCATTGATTTGATTGTAGAAACGTCTGATAAAATTTCTGGGACAATCCAGTGCTTGGATGCAGGAATTGCGATGTTTTATTTGGAAGTTGGACTTAAGGATAGTGGCTTTAGAGGCAGCTGGAATCTAGACGAAGGGTTGCGTGACGATTCGATACCAGAGGGCTATGCGTTTGCAGGACGGTATGTGTTTGAGTGAAAGTGAGGCTACGCCTCGTGGAGTATGGCTGCGCCATGTTTAGTGCGACTAGCGTCGCGTGAATTACGGCTAACGCCGTGGGGAAATGCACCTTCGGTGCGTTAAACTTATTTACAAACCCTCCTGTGTTTATAAATAAACACTACGTCGGGGGATATTAATAAAAAATGGCTTCCTATTTGGAAGCCATTTTTTATTAAATCCTTGGTGGAGATAAAGGGACTCGAACCCTCGACACCCAGACTGCCAGTCTGGTACTCTCCCAGCTGAGCTATATCCCCAAAACCTAAACCTATTTTAATTGTTTTTACATAAAAAAGCAATGGTTGATTTTTGAAAAATAGTCTACAATAGAGTCAAGTGAGTAAAATTGGAGGCTATATGAATCAGGTGTCAAATAAATGGGGAATTGTGATTGCAAGTGTGTTTACAGTTAGTATTTTGCTGTGTTTATATAAGGGTGTTTCGCTGGCTTATGGGTTGGTGGGGACGCTTGTGATTACGACTTTGATATTAAATGGGCAGGGGGTGGCCGTTGGCTTGACCCTTAAATGGATTTGGGAAGGTGTTAGGAGCATTTGGTCAATTTATTGGGTTATTTTATTGATTGGTGTCAATGTTTCAATTTGGATTGCTTCTGGGATTGTTCCAACTTTAATTTACTACGGCTTTGATGTTATGGGACAGGTGAATTTCATTTTAGTGTCATTTTTGTTGGCTGCAGTGGTTTCGTTTTTTCTTGGAACTGGACTTGGGACTTTGAGTACCATAGGGGTTGCTTTGTTTTCTCTTGGTGCAAGTGTGGGTCTGCCAAAACCTCTTTTGGTGGGCGCTTTGTTGTCGGGTGCTTATGTGGCAGATCGTCTGTCCCCAATCTCGGCACTTGTGAATTTTACAACGGCAACGGTTGGCGTGACATTTAAGCGTTATTTTAGAAAGACCGGTGTTTGGATGTTGCCGGCATTTATTTTAACGGGTGTTATTTATGGTGTTTTAGGACGTACGCTGAACAATACCATTTCGTTGGATCAAATTTTGCTTTATAGGACAGACTTGCAAGATGTTTTTAAGATTTCACTCTATTATTTGGGCGTGCCTTTGGCGATCTTAATGAGCAGTTTTAGGGGGGTGAAGACCCTTCATGTGCTCTTGTTGGGCATAGGGCTTGGTGGGATGATTGGTGTTCTGTCACAAGGGTATTCTGTTTTGGAATTAATACAGTTTGCATTGTATGGGTTTGAAACAGTTTCTAAGAGCAGTTTTATACAGTCGCTACAAATTGGCGGGGCTTTGAGTATGTTGGAAGTGGTATTGATTATTATGGGGGGTGTGTCCATTAGCCGAATCTATGAAGCCTGTGGGTGGATTGAGCCTGTTGTAGACTTTGTTCAAAGGGGAACGAGGACTCAAACGGCCCTTTATGGAAAGACAGGGGGACTTTCTGTCGCATTAAATGCTTTGACTTGTGATCAGACAGTTGGCATTTTAATTCCTGGCAAATACCTTAAACACACATATGCAAGTGAAAATTTGGCAAATGAAGACCTAGCGATGGTGATTTCAAATAGTGGAACAGCTTTGGCGCCATTAATGCCATGGAATGTAAACGCATTAATTATTTTAGCCATTACTGGTGTGGGTGCTGGCGCATATGCACCATATGCTTTTTTATGTTGGATATCCTTTCCAATGGTGTTGGGTCAAAAATTCCTACTTGAAAAACTTGACAAAAATAAGGGGACAGCCTATACTAAACACAGAATATTTTGATGTTCAAAGTAAAAAGAGGTGATGTTTTGGATTCTAAAAGAGAAGTGATAAACCGAGTACTGGTAACGCTTTTTAATAACATTCTTCATATCGAAGAAAAAGCGCTTAAAACAGGGCCTTACAAAAATCTAACCATAAGTGAGCTGCATGTGATTGAAGCAATTGGGAAGGAAGGGCCTTCGCCAATGTCAGTAATAGCAGCCAAACTTTATGTGACTGTAGGAACCCTTACAATAGCGATTAATAATCTGGTGCGGAAAGGTTATGTTATGCGGGAACGGAGTGAAACAGATCGCCGGGTTGTTTTGATTCAATTGACAGATCTGGGGGTTGATGCCCATAAGCACCACGAAATCTTTCACAACGAAATGATTGAGTATACGATGGCTTCTTTGTCTGATGAAGAGAGTGATGTTTTAACAAAAGCGCTTTCAAAAATAACGGATTATTTTGCGGAAAAGTACACATAAAAATTTTTAAGCAAATAGTTTGAATATCAAAAATATTGAATTTCAAAGCATTTTAAATTTTAATGAAAAGTGAGGCGTATAAAATGGCTATAGTTGTGGTTACAGATAGTACATGTGATATTGCACCAGAGATTTTAAAATCAAAAGGCGTTCAGTATGCACCCTTAAAGGTGTTGTTTCAGGATGGGGAATATGTTGATAAGCAAGATTTGACCAATCCAGAATTTTATCAGAAAATGAAAAATTCAGACGTTTTGCCAACGACTTCTCAAGTTAATCCCAATGAGTTTCATGATATTTTTATGAAGATTCTTCAAGCAGGTGATACAGTCATTGGACTCTTTTTGTCGTCAGAATTAAGTGGCACTTACCAGTCTGCTGTGATTGCAAAGGAGATGATTGGATCAGACGCAATTATTCTTTTAGATTCAAGAACAACGAGTTTTGGATTGGGACTTCTACTCCAAAAGCTCACGGCCTATATAGAGATGGACTTAGAACTTGATGACTTGATTAATCGAATGGACTCTCACATAAATCATACGCAACTTTATGGGATGCTGGACACACTTGAAAATTTAAAAAAAGGTGGTAGGTTATCGTCAAGCAGTGCCATGATTGGCAAGATGTTGAATCTAAAACCAATTATTGAAATTGTAGATGGAAAAGTAGGTGTTGCCACAAAGGTAAGAGGTGGGAAGAAAGGCATGCAATGGATGCTGGATCAACTTGCTGCGTCTTATCCAGAGGGTGAAATTGATACCATTGGAATTGCACATGCCAATGCGCCGGATAAGCTAGAGGTTTTTAAAGGCTTAATTTTACAGACTTTTAACGTGAAAGAGATTCATGTAAGTGAAATTGGGTCTGTTGTTGGAACGCATACAGGAGAAGGCGCTTTAGGCTTGGTTTATTTTAAATAGGAAAGAAAAACGCATTTGGCTTCAGACAGGGCCAAATGCGTTTTTTAATGCAGATAGGTGAGATAAGCCAAAGTGGCAAAGAAGAAAGAAACAACGGCTAGATTAATGCTGTTGAAACTCAGTTCTAATGAGCGTATTTTTCTAAGGACCACCTTTTGCTTAGAAATAAGGGCGTATATGCCATACGCAAGGGCGTAAGTTAGCAAATAAGTAGGCAGTTTGCCAATTTGATCTGTAAGGGTCATTTGTCCAGAAATCCCAAATATGGCATTTGATAAGAAGGGTCCAAATGTACCGAGTATGAAACAGGTAAGTCCCATTATTGTAATAACAGTTCTTTGAAATGGATCAATGACAACAGGTTCAGGATTTTCATTTTTAGAAAAAATAACATGAATGAATTTAATAAAAGAAACCATAGTCCCTAAATTAATGACCAAGAAGAGGGCGTCATAAGCAAGACCTTGGTACCCATAAGATATAAAATATTTGGCGTAACCTCCGCTGAAAAATGGGGCGCCAGTGATGCTTAATATTGCAGACATAAGGACAAGTGACAACCACTTTGAGGACTGCCATAGCCCCGTCATGTGTTTGATTTTTCGCGTTTTATAATGTTGGACCAAGAGGCCACTGCTGAGAAAGAATAGGGACTTAAACACACCATGACTTAGAATATGATAGGTTCCGCCAAGAAAGTTTAGTTCAGAAGAACCGCTAATTCCAATTAGAATTAGACCAATTTGTGACACCGTGTGATAGGCTAAAATGAGTTTTATATCTGTGTGTGAAATCGCAAAGACAAAACCTGCTATGGCGGTTAGAAATCCGAGAAACAAAAAGAAACTCTGAATATCAATTGCTGGATTAAACAGGATTTGAAGTCTGATTAGCATGTAGACGCCAACTTTTACAAAAATACCGGACAGTATAGCTGAAACAACTGCAGGGGCACTGGCTGTACCGTGGGCTTTGGGAAGCCAACTGAAAAGGGGCATAAGTGCAGCTTTAAGAGAAACACCGGTAATGAGCAAGGCGTAGGGTAAATAGAGGGTTTCTGGCGTATTACTCTTTTCAATCAGGGCCCCGATTGTGACAAAATCAAGAACGCCGTATTGCTTGTACAAAAACCCAATCCCGAATAGGAAAAAAGCCATGGCCACCATATTGACCAACAAATAGATCATGCCGTCATACATGGATTGGCTGTCTTTTTTATACATAATCAAAATGCTAACCGCTATTGTAGCCACTTCAATTAAAATATAGACATTGAAAAAATCTGTAGACAAAAACAAGGCGTTAATTAAGCCTTGTAGGCTCAAAAAAATAAACATAAACAGTTGATTGGCATAGGGCCTTTTAATGCTATAAACTGTCATGGCTAAAAATAGAAAATTGTTTAAAAGTAGCATAGCGCCAGAAAGTGAATCGAGTTTTAGGGCCATACCATAGGGGAGTGGCACATTTACAAGCAAATCAAAATGTGAACCTGTTTGTATAAAACTTACAGATACGAGAAAAAGAAAAAGTTCAATTGCCACTGAAATGACCCTGAATTTTGTGTTTTTAAAAATATAAAGTGTCAAGCTTGCGACAATTGGGAGCAGTATAAATCCAATCAAATGTGGGGTCAATCCATTTCACCTCGCTTTTTCTTTACTTTATTCCAGTTGGTTGTGCCGTATTTATGATAAAGGGTTACAAACATGGTCAGGCTCACAGCAGTTGTGGAAATACCCACGACAATTGCTGTGATCATAAGTGCTTGGGGGACCGGGTCTGCTATTTGTGTGGCGTCTAGTCCAATGCCAATTGGTGCTGAAATGGCATTTTCTGCATGCATGGACAGGAAAAATAAAATAAGCGCGGCCTGCATAATGCTAAGTCCCATAATGGTTTTGAATATATTTCGCCTTGCAGTTACCCCATAAACACCTATGAAAAAAAGGACAATGCTGACGTTTTCTGGAGAGATTATTTTAGAAATCATAGATTCACCTGGACTCATAGTATACAAATCGATAGAATATGATGGTCATGCCACATGCGACTTTTAAGCCGATTAAAACGTTCATCACCACCATATAAACCTGCGAAAAACTTGGAAAAATTATGTTCAAACCGGATATTACAAAGGCAGTTGCGAACAAAAGAATTAAGAGGAGGGCAATTTTTTCAACAAATTGCACACCAACCAGCCGGATGTCTTTCACGGGTACAATGAGGTATTTGGCAATAAAGATGGACGCCATAACAGCACCTCCTTGAAACCCACCGCCTGGCGTTATGTGGCCGTTTAAAATCATATAAATTGAAAAAAGAATGATGAACGGGAAAGTGATTCCCAGTGTTCTTGAAAGTAATGAAGAATGTTCAGTCATCGTGTGTTTCTCCCTCGTGAATCGACATATAGATGACGCCAATTATGCTAAAAAGAAGCATAAGGGCTTCAAAAAGTGTGTCATATACCCTAAAAAACAAGTAAATGGATGTGACAACATTTACAGATCCAGTTACTGGGTAAGCATTTTCAGCATAATAAGCACTTAGTGGCAAGGCATCTATCGCTGGCATGTTCTGGCTTTGAACAAGTGTAAATAGGCCAATTCCCACCAGTAAGATTGCAATGAGTTTTCGTCTCATTCAATCACCTCGCTCTCCATTTCTTCTAATTTAATAATTCTAAATGGCAGTTTGAACGGTGGCTCATGTTCCAGAAAGACTTCCAATTTATCCAACATATAGTTTTCGTGATGTGCATAGATTGAAAAAAAATCGTCGTGTTCTTCAACAATCAATGCATATTGGTGCTTAATGAGGATATCGGCCAATTGCTCATGTGTGTAGATAATTTGAGCCTCCAATTCTTGTTTGGTACAAAACTTTTCAAGAGATTTTACCAATTGCATCTTATAGGAGGCGTAAAAATGTTCGTCTTTTATTTCTGCATCCTGTAAGCGATAGTAGATGGTAAATATCTTATATTTTTGAAGGGCAACCAAATAGAGTATCGTTGCAATTGTACTCCCGATAACGGCTTCGGCAATGGCGACATCAGGGGCATTTAAAGCTAAGTAGACAAAAGAAATGGCAAGTGAAAAGACACCTAGATAAATAACTGCGTTGCGCATGGAACGCGTCTGCATGGCAGCTATGGCTAAAATAATCAGTAAAATAAGCGTCAGTTCAAGCATTGTTACTCCTTTCTGGTCTTATATCCGCTAATATAAGCAGATCTAACAATAGAATGTGTAATTAGAGGGTTGATAATTAGGGCCATTGCCATGATAAAAAGGACTTTTAATGTGAAAAAGGATAGACCATGCTTCACAGAAACCCCTAAAAGTATGGTGATAAATCCAACAGTGTCCACCTTTGAAGAGACAAGAACCCGTGAATAAAAGTTTTTAAACCGAAATATGCCTAAAATTCCCAAGCCGGCAAAGCCAACACCTGCAAAAATAATAATATTACCAATTAAATCTCGCATTAGAATCGCCCCTTTCTTTGAAGGTAGTAAGACATAAAAACAATGCCTATAAAGCTTAGAAGGGCATAAACCAAAGCTAGGTCCAAAAGATAAGTTTTTGATTGCATACTGGCAACCAAAACAATAATGACAATGAGCTTTGCAGTAACCAAGTTGAGACCAAGGAGTTTGTCCCATATTGTGGGCCCAATGATAACTCTAAGAGCACTCAACAGTGAAAAAATCATCAATAAAAAAATAGCGATTGCCATGAATCCTCCTAAAATAGTTTTTCCAAACGTCCTTTGATAATCAGGCCTGCCATGGTTGGGTTGTATGTTTCGGGATCAATCCAGAGGACTTTTAATTTTTGTCCTGAAACATCCATGGTTATCGTTCCTGGTGTAAGGGTTATGGAATTGGCAATCAGAGCAATGCCAATATTGGTATCAACCTCAGTTGTAATATCCACGATTCCTGGATTGGCGTGGCCCGACAGGATATTGGGAATAATGGAAAAACCGGATTTATAGATTTCAGTAAATAAAACAACGGTATATTTTAGAAGCCAAAAAATATTAAAGTAGTAGAGGTCGTAATAGTTGGCCTTCAAGAGGTATTTTTCAGAGAGGATCAATGAAAGAATAGAAATAATTGGTGCGGAAATGAGAACCCAAAAAGACAAACTCTCAAAAAGTACAACCCAAAATAGGGAAAAGAGGGCTACAAGTTGACCATAATAGACGATACGTTTAATAAAATCACCTTCTTTCACACATTTTTTTATTGTTACCCATAACTTATGTTGTTAAAACCTTTAGCGACAAAAAAAAGAAGGATGAAATGAATCATCCTTCCTGATGGGTAGATTGTTCTAGCCTATTAAATAGGCATATACAAGTTTCATGGTATTTTCAAGTGCGCTGTAATGTGTGCGTTCCATTCCGTGAGAGGCGTGAACACCAGGTCCTATAAGGCCACCTTTTATGTTGTTGCCAGACCGAAGTGCAGCGCTGACATCCGATCCGTAAAATGGATAAATGTCGACGGCATATTTAAGATCATGCGCTTTTGAAAGGTCAATGAGTTTGGAAACCATGCCATAATCATAAGGGCCTGAAGAATCTTTTGCGCATATGGAAACGTCAAATTCAGTACACGTTAGGTCTTCGCCGATGCAACCCATATCCACAGCTAGGAGCTCTTCTATATCACTTGGGAGATAGGAAGCGCCGTGTCCAACTTCCTCATAAACAGAGAGGATAATTTTAGTTTTATATTTTGGTTTGAGTTTATTTTCAGATAAGTAGGCCATAACACCATATAGGCAGGCAACAGAAGCCTTATCATCAATAAATCTGGATTTGACAAAGTCGTTGATAAGTGTCGTTTTGGGATCTATACAAATAAAATCGCCCACAGATATGCCTAAATCCAGAACATCTTGTTTGTTATGAACTGGCGCATCCAAACGGATTTCCATTGTATCAGGGGTTCTTGCCTGCGTATGTGCATCCTTATTGACATGAGAGGATGGGGCAGTACTGAGAAAGGTTCCTGAAATCAAGCTGCCATCTCTTGTGTGAATGGTACAGTATTCACCATCTAAAGTTGCTGCAATGGGGCCACCTACTAATGTGAACTTAAGTGTGCCTTTTGATGTAATGCTACGAACCATAGCGCCAAGTGTGTCGACGTGAGCGGATAATCCAATGGTGCGAGAGTTGTCTTCACCTTCAAGTGTGATAATACCAGTTCCCTTAGGCGTTGTTTCAAGGTTATACCCCAGTTCTTTTGCCCAGTTTGAAAGTTTCGCCATGGCAGCTGATGTATAGCCACTTGGGCTGTCTGTCATAAGTAAATCCTTTAAAAGTTCCAATACATACGTTTTGTTTGCTTGCATTTTTGCCTCCATTATTGGTTGGATTTACTTTCGAGCAAGTCTTCAATTGCAGTCATGATTTGATCCAAGGATTCTTCTGTTACCATGCCTGGTTGAACATGGAGCAATTCCATATCCGGTGCAATGAAAAAAGTGGTTGGAAGTCCCGAGATTCCAAAAGCGCTAGACAGGGTGCCTGCTTCATCTACAAAAACATCAAAAGCATACCCATATTTATCAATGTAATCTTTAACGGTTTCTGAATCTTCCCCTGTACTTAATGCGAGGACGACAACGTCATCACGCGTGTTGATTTCATCAAGAAGGGGCATTTCCTGAACACAATATTTGCACCATGTTGCCCAAAAGTTTAGAATAATGATTTTACCTTCATAAGCATATAACGAAGTTTCTGACCCGTCAAGCATGGTTAAGTCTAAATCATCCATATAATAGGCTTCAACTTCTGCTTCTGTTTCCGCTTCTGTTTCAGGTTGTTGTTGGGCCTGCTGTGTTGTTGTGACTTCTGTTGCTTCTGGTGTTTTGATTTCGGCAGTGGTTGTGCAGCCTGTAATAAGTGCTGTTAAAAGTAAAATACCAAGTGTTGCAATACGCAATTTGTGTGTCATAAGACCCTCCTATTCAGTAAGTTGTAAAAGCCAGTTGGATATGTCAATGAGCTTGTCTGTAAAAATAAGAATACCAAAAACAATCATGACAAATCCTGCAATAACATTGAGCTTTTTCGAGTATTTGCCAAGTGATGCCACATAGCGGTCAAATAAGTCCATAAAAAGTGCGGTTAGTATAAAGGGAACAGCCATGCCCATTGAGTAGACAAAAAGAAGGCCAACACCTTCAGAGACGTTTTTGCTAATAAAGGCAGTGGACGCTAAGATTGCACCAAGAATAGGCCCGAAACAGGGTGTCCATCCAAAGGCAAAAGCCATCCCCATTCCAATTGCAGATAAAAAAGTTGTTTTGGTTCTGGGTTTGGTTTTACGATAATCTTTTGATAAAAATGGAATTTTAACAAGTCCAGTCATATAGACGCCAAAGAGTATTATGGCAAGGCCACTTAGTTTTGACAAGAGTGCCTTGTTTTGGGCGAAAATTTGACCGATAGCACTTGCAGAAACGCCTAGAATCATAAAGATAATGGTAAAGCCAAGGATGAACCCAAAGGTTTGAATTAAAGCATAACTGCGTTTTGATTTGACATCATTGCTGTCATACGATCCGGTTAGGTACATGATATATGCCGGGACTAAGGGCAAGAGACAGGGGGTAAAAAAAGACAAAATCCCTGCAGTAAATGCAGTCCAATGATTTACTTGCAAAAACATAATAGAACCTCTTTCTTTAAACTTTCATTTATTATAGCGTAGATGAAAACATGTTTCAATTAAGTTAATGATTTCACAGATCAGTATGGAAAAATAAACTCAAATAACGTATGATAAGAGTAAGGTAAAGGAGGTAAATTATGGGGAATTTTCAATTGACACCTAAAGGTGTGCTCTTTATAATGGGGCTATTGATTTTATGTGGCGTGAGCACGGGCATTTTAACACTTGCTTTTAAAACGCTATGGCTTGCAGGGCTTAGTCTCGTTTTATCGTGTTTGGCTTTAGTGGCAATCGTACATGTGTATAGGCGTTTTCAGGCATAAAAAAATACTAGAGTTGGGACTCTAGTATAAGGAATGATTCAACAGTCACATTGCAACACAGGGATAAAACAGAGGGAGGTGCAATGCGATTCTGTCATCATTTGATTCTAATTTTAACATAAGCTAAATAACGCATCAAGTGAATTCTCTTCAATTTTTGCGTGACCTACTCGGGGATTTGGGTATAAGACAACTATACAATTAAGGACACCATGGAGGAAGCCATGAAAGAAATTGTTTTGCTGACACGAGATGAAGTTTTTATCAATATGTTTCGCCGCCGGATGAACCCGGAGAAGTTTGTACTTTACAGTTTCAACGATCAGCAAAAAGTACATGCTTGGCTTGCAAGCCATAAATCGGTGGAACTTTTTATATTGGATGTGTCGATTGGCAATTATAATGAGTCCATGCTGGATTATATTAAACAGACATATCCCAATATCATTCGAATGACCTTAAATGATCTTAGGACCACATGTGAAAACCACATGCCTGCTTTTGAGGGCATTGCACAACTAAATTTGAATAAGACGCATTCTGCCACTGAAATTTGGTCATTGGTTGACAAAGTTTTTGATATTGATTCCAAACTTAAAAATCGTGAATTGATGAGTTTAATGTCTACACTTAAAAATATTCCAACCATTCCCAATATTTACTTTGAGTTGAGCCATATGATTCGAAACAATGCTTCTGTTGAAGATATTGCGGATAAACTGGAGAGCGACCCGGCAATCTCATCAAATATTATAAAAATGGCCAATACTGCTTTTTATAATGCGAATACTGGGTCCATTCGCCAAGCGATTATGTTTATTGGACTTATTAATGTGAAGAATATTATTTTGACCAATGCGGTTTTTGGCAATACTGGAATTGACCCTAAAATAAGAGACATTCATTGGAAGCACGTTCGGTTGACCAATAAGATATTAAACGCGCTTTATGTGGAACTTCTGGGTAAAAAACTCAATAACAACATTGCCTCTGTGGGTCTTTTGCACGACATTGGGAGTGTGGTGATGATGGCCAATTATCCGGTAGAATTTAAAAAAATTGTCGAGTGGGAACAGACGACGCAAACAGGTCATATTTCAATGCTTGAAAAGGAAATTGTTGGATTTTCTCATGAAGAACTAGGCGGTTATTTACTAGATCTTTGGGGGTTTCCAGTGCCAGTGGTTGAGGCTGCGCTCATGCACCACGACCCTCTAAATCCTATGGTTATTAATAGGGAATTGGTCCTTGCTGTTCATCTGGCAAATTATTTTGCTTGGGAAGTTATGGACTACGACCTGTATCATAAGCCAATTAATGAAGATGTGGTGTCGGCCTTGGCGATATCAGATGATAAACTTGAACAATTTGTTGAAAATTTAAAAACAATTGTGTAATTGGTAGCCATCGGGTGGATATTTTGTTATGATAGACATCGGATGGCTGTTTTTCAGCCAAAAAGTGAAAGGAGAATGATATGACTTCAAAAGTATTGGCTAAAGTCAATGGACGCGAAATCACAGAAACTGATTTCAATAATTTTTTTGCATCGCTTGGACAACAGGTTCAGGCACAATTTCAAGGGGAAGCGGGTATGCAACGCCTGTTGGATGAATTGATTTATCAAGAATTGTTTTATGCAGAAGCACTTGAATCAAAAGTTGAAGAAACAGAAGCATTTCAAAATGAACTGGAACTCATGAAAGAAAGTCTTTTAAAGCAATTTAACATCAAACAATTGATTGAAAGCGTTTCAGTAGAAGATTCGGAAGCAGAAGCGTTTTATGCTGAAAATCCAGATATGTTTAAAGCACAACCTCAAGTGGAGGCATCCCACATTCTAGTGGATACAAAAGAAGAAGCAGACAAAATTGCCAAAGAAATAGGCGAAGGGCTTGCTTTCACTGAAGCTGCTGAAAAATACTCCAAATGCCCGTCAAGTCAGCAAGGTGGAAGTCTTGGCTTTTTCCAAAGAGGCCAAATGGTTCCAGAGTTTGAAGAAGCTGCGTTTAAGTTGAATCTTCAAGAACTCTCTGAACCTGTACAGACTCAATTTGGATATCATTTGATTTTTAAAACGGCTGAAAAAGGGGCTGAAACTCAGACTTTAGAAGCTGTAATGCCACAAATTAAGCAACAATTATTGGTTCAAAAACAAAACCAAGCTTATTTGGAAAAAGTGGAAGCTTTAAAATCAAAATACACTATTGAAAAATTGTAAAGCAAGGACGCCCTGTTTCATGTCACATGGAACAGGGTTTTTTATGTGGATTAGACATTGCTTTTGGATTCCAGTATAATATAAATTAGAAAATATAAAAGGAGAGGCGCATGTTCATTAAAGATTTAAAAGTTGGCGAAGAAGTGACTGCATTTTATCTGGTGAAATCAAAAAATGTAAAAACATCAAGTGCCAACAAACCATACATTGATTTTACGCTTCAGGATATTACTGGGGAAGTAAATGCGAAACTTTGGGATGCAAAAGGAGACCTTGAAGCTTTGTATAATCCAGGTGAGATTGTAAAAGTTCAAGCGAGTGTCACCCAGTGGCAGCAAAGCGTCCAGTTGAAGATTATAAAAATTAGACAATCTGAGGATTCAGATCAAGTGGATTATGATAATTTTATTCCAACTGCACCGATAGATGCAGAAACCATGTATAATGAAATTCTGTATTATATTAATAAAATGGATTCGGCAGACATGAAAAAGCTGGTGCTTGCAGTTTTAGAAAGTTATAAAACTGAACTGCTTTACTATCCTGCTGCAAAGTCAAATCATCACGCGATTAAGTCGGGGCTTTTGTATCATATTATTCGGATGCTCAGGTCTGCGGAAGCCTTAAGTGGGATTTATAAAAATATAAACCCAGATTTGCTTTATGCAGGTGTCATTCTACACGATATGGAAAAGATAAATGAAATGGATGCCACGGAAGCTGGCGTTGTTGAAACCTATACAAAAGAGGGTCAATTGCTGGGTCATATTATCATGGGCATCAAACGCATTGACCGAATTGCAGAGCAACTCAATGTAGACTCTGAATTGTCTCTTTTGATTCAACATATGATTTTGTCCCACCATTATGAACCGGAATTTGGGAGTCCTAAAAAACCTTTGATTCCAGAAGGTGAACTTCTTCACTACATTGACATGATCGATGCGAGAATGTATGACATGAATAAAGCCCTTAAGGATATGGACGATGAACAGTTTACAGATCCTGTTTTTGTTTTGGACCGTAGACGGCTTTATAAATCAAAATATAGCAAGTCCGAATAAAAAAAGGCCCTGGTCAATCCATTGATTTTCCAGGGTCTATCTTATTTTTTTCCTAGTAGATGCCTTTGTCTATGCAGCATTTTTTGAATTTTTTTCCACTGCCACATGGGCAGGGGTCATTTCGACCAATTTTGTTTTCAACACGAACGGTAACTGTGTCGACATACTCTTGTTTGATTTCTCTTCTGCGCTCTTTGGAGAGCACGTCATCCCATGCATCAAGTGAATAAAGCCATTCCGCTTTTGCCTTGTGCATATTGAAATACAATTTTTCAAAATCAATTGTGTGGTTCAATTCTGAAGTTTCTTCAAGCGTTTCCAAATCTAAGGTTTCAATAAGACTTGTGTGGATGCCGTCAATAAATCCAAGGGCCAAAAGAGGCTCTAGGTCATGGGCTTCACCAAAACTTTTAAGTGTGCCTTCAATTTTGTCGTTTTTGGTTTTAAGTATGGTTTCGTAAATTTGAGTCTCATGCGCCAGGTAGGCGTTCCAGAATTCGTCCGACTGCGCTTGGCTAAGACCTTTACCCTCTAAAAGGGCATTCCATTGATCGTATAAAGACATGGGTCCTCCTTTAATATAGAATTTCAAAAATTAGTTTATCACAGGGATTAAAAGGTTTCAACCTCATTATTTTTTTGTTATAATCTTAAGGTACATGGGTAAAGTAATCCATTGAGAAAGGAAGTATTCAATTATGGGAAACACCACGCAAATCGAACAGGCACTTGAACGGTTTAAGGCCGCACAAGAACAAATGATGGCTATGAACTATGCCACATCCATTCTCTTTTGGGATGCATCAACAGGTGCACCGAAAAGTGGCGCGGACAAACGCAGCACTTCTATTGGAACCATGAGTGGCTTTATGTACAAATTATTGGTCAATGAGACGATGGATGCCGACCTGAACTTGTTGACAAATCATTTGGATGCCTTATCAGACGTGGATCGCGTACGTGTGGTAGACACCAAAAAAGAATACGACAAGCTAACAAAAATTCCAATGGAAGCTTATCAAAAATACAGTGCTTTAACCTCTAAAGCGTCTATGATTTGGGAAGAAGCAAAGGAAAATGCCGATTTCAAGCTTTTTGAACCCTATCTGGAGGAGATTGTCTCTTACCTCTTGAAATTTGCCGAATACAGGGGGTATCAAAATCATCCCTACAATCTTTACATTGATGATTTTGAAGAGGGTATGACAATTGATCAACTCAATACCTTCTTTGATACACTTAGAGCCAGAATTGTACCGCTTTTAGAGAAGATTCAAGCAAGTGGCAAACAAGTGGCCACAGATTTTTTAGGTCAGGCCTTTCCTGTGGACAAACAACATACGGTGTCAACAGACTTGCTTAAAACCATTGGATTTGATTTGAATCGAGGGTGGTTTAAGGAAAGTGTACATCCGTTTACCATGGGTTTGGATGTAAATGATGTGCGCTTAACGACGCATTATTATGAAAATGACTTGAAATCTGCTTTGTTGAGCAGTGCCCATGAAGGGGGTCATGCCATTTATGAGCAAAATTTTTCTGAAAAAGTGCAAGGGACACCCCTTGCAACTGGAACTTCAAATGGGTTTCATGAATCTCAATCAAGAATTTATGAAAACAATTTTGTGCTCAGCCGTTCATTTTTGAGTTATTTTTTGCTGAAACTCAAGGCGGACTTTCCAGAACAATTGGGATCAATTGGCGACCTCGCCTTTTATGAGGGGATGAACAAGGTAGAACCGTCTTTAATTCGAATTGAAGCGGATGAACTCACGTATTCACTCCACATTATGATTCGCTATGAAATTGAATTGGGCTTGTTTGATGGGTCCATTAAGGTATCAGACCTGCCTAGGGTGTGGAACGAGAAAGTAAAAGCTTATTTGGGCATTACACCAAAGCACGATGGCGAAGGGGTGCTTCAGGATGTGCATTGGTCTGAAGGCATGTTTGGCTATTTTCCAACGTATGCACTAGGAAGCGCTTATGCGGCCCAGTTGATGCACTATATGAAACAGGACCTTGATGTAGATACCTGCCTTAAAAATGGCGATTTCAAGCCGCTTACAGCCTGGTTAAATGACAAGGTTCATCAGTATGGTAGCCTTGTAAAACCGGTTGATTTAATGAAACAAATTACAGGAGAAGCGTTCAATGCAACTTATTATTGCGATTATCTTGAACAAAAATATTCAGAACTTTATGGTTTAAAATAGGAGGTTTTTATGAACAATCAAGCATTAAAAGGCAATCTGTTGGTTGCACAAGGTGGCGGACCAACAGCGGTGATTAACCAGTCTATGGTGGGCGTGGTTTTGGAAGCGAGACGCTATGCACAAGTGGAGCGTATTTATGGCGCTGTTCACGGTGTTGAAGGGATTGTAAATGAAGAATTTATGGATTTGACACGCGAAACTGTGGCAAATTTAGAGGCTGTGGCAGCAACCCCATCTTCAGGGCTTATGTCAACACGTGTGAAGCCGGATGCAGAATTTTGTAAAAAAATGTTCGACTCTATGAAAGCGCACAACATAAGATTTTTCTTCTATATTGGCGGAAACGATTCTTCGGATACTGTGCGAATTGTTAATGAAGAAGCCCAACGCCAAAATTATGAGTTTAGAGCGGTTCATATTCCTAAAACAGTGGACAATGACTTGGTAATTAACGACCATACGCCTGGATTTGGATCAGCTGCCCGCTATGTGGCGTCAGCTTTTGCAGGAATTAACTATGACAACAGAGCTTTGGCTGGTGTTTACATTGGGGTTATCATGGGCAGACATGCAGGATTCTTAACAGGTGCAGCTGCACTTGGCCGAGTTTATGAAGAGGATGGCCCGCATCTAATTTACTTCCCGGAAAGACCATTTGAGATTGACACCTTCATTGAAGATGTTAAAAAAGTATATGACAAGTATGGGCGTTGTATCGTAGCCGTTTCAGAAGGCATTCAAGATGCATCTGGAGAAGCGATTGTGACCAAACTTCAAGAAAATGTTGAGCGAGATGCCCACGGAAATGTTCAACTTTCTGGAACGGGTGCGCTTGGTGATTTGCTTGTGGCTGAAGTGAAAGCTAAATTGGGTATTGGCAGGGTAAGAGCCGATACGCTTGGTTACATGCAAAGATCATTCCTAGGCTGTGTGTCAGATACAGACCAAAAAGAAGCCAGAGAAGTTGCTGAAAAAGCAGTCCAATTTGCGTTAATCGATAACAAAGATGGTTCGGTTGTCATGGAGCGTAAGGGGGATTATGCTGTGGATTACAGATTGGTAGATCTTAAAGAAATCGCAGCAAAGACCAAGCACATGCCGGATACATTTATCAATGAAGCAGGCAACCATGTAACGGAAGCCTTTATCAAGTATGCAAGACCATTAATTGGCTCGAATTTCAATCCAGGTGCTAGACTTAAGGCCCCAATGGTTGAGAAAATATTAAAAAAATAGTGAAGCGGTTATAAATATAGGCGGTATTGCATTTCTTGAGGATGCAATGCCGCCTTTAATCTTTGGGTCAATTCCTGCAAGCCATTTATATAGCGCATGAAGTTCGTTTAAGTCTGTATTGAGGCCATCAATTAAAAGCGTTGTCACTTCAATGTGGGTTTTATTATGGGCAAGCTCAATGGTACGGCATACAGGTTCAAGCATACCACCGCAGATTGACTGATAAAAAGTGTTTGAATTTTTAGTTTGGTACAGACAGGGTTGAATGGATGTCATAGTGCCACCTCCCAAGCTTATTCTATCACATAAAAGGCTTGCAAAGCCATAGGGACTGTGACAAGATAGACATATATTAAAGATGAGGAGTGAGTCATATGAAGATCGTGGTGTTGGACGGGTATGCCCTGAATCCAGGCGATTTGTCTTGGAAATCTCTAGAAACTTTGGGAGATGTCACTATTTATGAACGAACTGAGCCAGACCAATTGATTGAACACGCTCATGAAGCCGAAGTTTTATTGGTCAATAAAATTAAATTTAGGAAGACGCATTTTGAAGCATTGCCAAATTTAAAATATATTGGTGTTTTAGCCACTGGGTATAATGTGATTGACTTGGAAGCGGCAGATGCACACGGTGTGGTTGTGACCAATATACCGACGTATGGAACAGAAGCCGTTGCCCAATTTGTTTTTGCCCATTTGCTGGAAATTTGTCACCACATTCCCCTCCACTCTAAAAGTGTTAAAGCGGGTAAGTGGAGCACACATGCTGATTTTTGCTATTGGGAAAAGCCCCTTATTGAACTCTATGGCAAAACCATGGGGATTGTTGGGGGTGGTCGAATTGGCATGAAAACAGCAGAGATAGCCCTTGCTTTTGGGATGACGGTTAAACTTTACACGCGGACGCCCGATCCTTCCAAACAGACAGACCGTTTATCCTTTTGTAGTTTGGACGACCTTTTGTATGATGCAGATGTAATCAGTTTGCATTTGCCATTGACGCAGACAACGCGTGGCATTATAGATGCAGAAGCCTTTAAAAAAATGAAAGATGGGGTTATTCTCATTAACACAGCAAGGGGGCCACTTATTGATGAAACGGCACTTGTTCAAGCATTAAGAAGTGGAAAGGTTTTTGCAGCAGGTTTGGATGTCCTTTCAAAAGAACCCCCCAAGCCGGACACGGATTTGTTTCAGTTTGAAACTGTAAACATAACCCCACATATTGCATGGGCTCCAAAAGAGACGCGGGCAAGGCTTTTGAACCTCGCTGTTGAAAATGTAAGGCATTTTATTTTGGGGACCCCAATTAATCAAGTGAATGGAGGCGTATCATGGTAAAAGAATTGCTTTTAGAACAAAATCAGTATTTTGAAACGGGTGTGACACGGCCAGTTGCGTTTAGAATTCAACAACTTGAACTGTTAAAATCGGCTATTGAGGCCAATGAGGCCTTGATTTTAGAGGCTCTTTATAAAGATCTTGGGAAAAGTGCATTTGAAGGCTATGCCACGGAAGTGGGCTATGTCCTAAGCAGCATCCGACATACCATTAAAAATGTGAAGTCATGGGCCCAAGACCGAAAGGTTAAAACCCCGCTTTTCTTGCCATTTTCAAAGGGTGTTGTGAAATGGGAGCCCCTGGGGAAGGTGTTGGTAGTAGCCCCCTTTAATTATCCTTTCCAGCTTTTAATTGAACCCTTAATTGGGGCTATTGCAGCTGGAAACACAGTTGTTTTAAAACCATCCGAACGCACACCGAACACAGAAGCCATTGTTCAAAAAATCATGAGCGAGACTTTTCCAAAATCATATGTTGCAGTTGTAACAGGGGATAGAACGGTTATGAATGAACTGATTCACGCCCCATTTGATCATATATTTTTTACAGGAAGTGATACGGTTGGCAGAATTGTCATGCGGGCAGCAGCAGAGCATTTGGTACCGGTGACCTTGGAATTAGGGGGTAAAAGTCCAGTAATTGTTCATGAGGATGCTGAACTTGAACTGGCTGCAAGGCGGATTGTGTGGGGAAAATTTTTAAATGCTGGACAAACGTGTATTGCCCCAGACTATGTGTATGTCCATGAAGCAGTAGAGCATAAATTTTTAGAGTATGTTGGTCAGACGCTTGTTGACTTTTTTGGTGGCCTTCCCCAAAAAAGCCCGGACTATGGCCGGATTGTAAATGAAGCATCCGTTGAGCGGTTGGCGGACTTGTTGGACCATTCAAAAGTGATAAGTGGTGGCCAGTATGATGTTTCAAGCCGGTATATGGCGCCCACGGTTATGAAGGGTGTTACGTGGGAAGATCAGGTGATGGCGGGTGAAATTTTTGGTCCCATTCTGCCGGTAATGACCTACTCAGATTTAGAAGCAGTGATTGAGGCCATTCGACAAAGGCCAAAACCCCTTGCCTTTTATGTGTTCAGCGAAAGTGAAACGGTTCAGGCACATTTAATTGAAAACGTGTCATTTGGGGGTGGCTGTGTCAACGATACCATTTCACATTTGATTTCACCGGATATGCCTTTTGGTGGCGTGGGGAATTCTGGAATGGGGGCCTACCATGGTTTTGATTCCTTTAAGACCTTTTCGCATGAGAAGAGTGTTCTATACAGGTCATCCAAATATGATATGAAACTGCTTTATCCGCCTTATGGCAACCGATTGGGATGGATTAAAAAAGTTTTAAAATAAGGCAAAAAAGAAACTGATGAACATCTAGAAATTACTAGATTTTCATCAGTTTTTTAGGTTTTTGGGGATGCATTCAGTATTTTATACAAAAGGCCATATAGGGTTTTGGCATCTTCTATATTGAGGTCTAGGCACTTGAGGATACCCTCCGGAACACTAAGTGCCGATTCACGAAGTTGCCATCCGCTTTTTGTGACTTGGATGTAGACATTGCGTTCGTTTTCTGTGCCTCTGTTTCTGGTGATGTACCCTTGTACTTCCAGTTTTTTTAAGACCGGCGTCAATGTGCCAGAATCCAGATAAAGGCGCTCGCCCAATTCTTTAACCATTAAATTGTCTGTTTCCCAAAGGACCATCATTGTAATGTATTGGGTATAGGTGAGGTTTAATGGGTCTAGAAAAGGTTTATACAATCGGATGATTTCTTTTGAAACAGCGTAAAGTGGAAAGCACAGTTGATTTTTTAATAAAAGGGCATCGTATTTATGTGACATGGGGACCTCCTAAATCTTGTATGTACAATTAAATTGTACTCAATTTTACATAAGGTGTCAATACTATTCCAAATGGGACTTGTAAAATTATGTAAAACTTGTTATACTGACAAAAACATCTGGAGGAATAATATGAAAAAAACAATGATTTTACTAGCACTGGCACTTTTAATTGCATCGAGCATGGCGTTTGCAGAGGGGGACAAGGTGTTTTCAGACCTGTCAGCGAGCCATTGGGCAAGGGGGCATATTGAGGACTTATTTGGACGTGAGATTATCAGTGGGTATCCAGATGGGACGTTTAAACCAGAGGACAATGTTAGGGTCAATGAGTTTCTGGCCATGACCTTAAGGGGAATTGGTTATCATTTAGAGTCTAAAAGCTCGGATTGGGCCAAGCCTTATGTTGACAAGGCCATTGAACTTGGGGTTATTGAAGATAAAGAATTTCCACAATACACAGCCTTTATCACAAGGCAGCAAATGGCATCTGTTATTGTCAACGCAATCGCTTTATCAGAAGAACTTTTACCAAACTCTATTGACGATTATGTTATTAACAGTTTTAAAGATTATCACTTGGTTGATGACTATTACAAGCAAAATGTCGTTGAGAGTTACAAATTTGGCATTATTTCAGGCTACCCCGACAAAACTTTCAGACCAGAAGGTTTGGCCACAAGGGCAGAAGCTTCCAAAGTTCTAATTAATTTTCTAAACCCATCTTCAAGAACGCCTTATAAAAATGAAGATGCTAAAAAAGTAGTTTTTGAGGTCGAGTATTCTGCTGACAAAGACGGAAACGAAGTTGTTTCGTACGATCCCAAAGACCCATCTTTTTCGCGTCAAAAAAGAATGGTAGAAATTTACGCCCCTATTCGCAACGGAGAGCCTGTAAATGAAGTTATAGATGTCATTACGTTGTTAAGAGATTTTGAAAGCATTACGGACTCTAATTACACTAGTTTGTCTTACAACTCTTTTAGTTCTATTATTGGTAGCAGCGGTTATAAATCTAAAGAATACTTAGATTCCATCCAAGAACTTCCAGTAAGCGATATGGAAAAAGGGTTTATAGCAGCTGAAAGAAAAGATTATTCCTTTTCAGTGGACCTTGTAAATTTAAACAATGACCAATCTCCTTACAATATGGTTTACTGGAAAAAATCTTCAAACATGCTTCCAGAAACATCTTTTAAAAATTATTTCAATAAAACACACAGGGAGAAACTAGAAACTTTATTTAAAGTTATTTTTGAAGAAGATTTTGAAGAATATTGGGCGGCTTTCGAAAATGCAATTTTTTACACTGGGCAAGAGAGAAAATCTGAAGATTTAGAAATAGGAAATAGAGATATTCATTTCAGATATGATTCGGGAGGCCTCACTCTTTACATTTCTTTAAAAAAATAAAAGGGGGTAGAACATGAATAAAAAAATAAGTCTCGTTTTAACTTTTTTAATTTTTATGCAGTGTTTTTCGGGCGTAACTTTTCAAAGTTTTGCGAGCACAAATTCTCCAAGTCTTTATGACAACCCAAGATTTTTTGAAGCTGAAGAAATAGGCGGACGAACTTGGGAAAACTATAAAGACCTTTATGGAATTCCCTTTGAAGTAAAAAGAGTAAACAAAAACGGTTACGCTTTTTCGATGGAACACTGGGAAGACAAACAAATAATCGTTTATGGAGACTATGAAGATGTCCCTAGAAATGACTTTAAAAACGAAACGAGGGTAAACGGGACTACCGTTCCAAACAAGGGTTACTATAGAAACAACAGTGGCGAGTACAGATACCATGGATTTGACGCAGAAGGGAACCCCTACAGCAACAGCAATTTCCCGCCAGACAAATCATCTAACCGTCAGCCAACAGAGAAAAACTGGATTTACAGGCCTTGGGATAAAACTAAACCTTACGCAACAGGAAGCAATTCGGACCCACTTATCGGAGAAATTAGCGATTACAATTATACCGCTATTTTAAACGAGAATGGGTCCAATGAAGTTAGAGAATGGATTAAAAACGGAATGCCCTTTCAGATAGAAAGCAGCACCAACAGCGATAAGAGTGCTTACAATTATGCACATGTGAAAACAAGACCAACTTCTTTGTATCCGGGAGAAGTTATGATGTGGCATGTTAGCAATGCCGGCACAAGTCGTGAAAGTTTTTGGCATCAAAGTTTTACACTTTCAAAAATAGAAGAAAAGGCGTCAACGCTTGTTCAGGCTGAAATTCACATAACAGATATAAAAGAAGAGGTTTTTGAAGGCTCTGGAGGGGTAACGCTTAGGGGTGTTATTCGAGGTAAACTTATGGACGATTACCTATATGACGGAGTAAATGAAGGTGTCCCCGATGAAGTTTTAAGGAGTGCTTATTACAACAGAGAAGATATTAAAACGTGGTCTTTTGACATTAAAGATCAAATAACAGGAAATACAAAAACTATCAATGGAGGAAGAGGGACTTTAAACATAGGCGAAGCAGAATTTGAAATAACAATCCCTTACAGTAAGTATAAAAACATGATCTCCAAAGACAATCAAAACCTTGAAATCGTTTTAGATGGAACAGCTACAGTAAATTACCATACTGGAGATAAAGGAATTGGGTACGCAACAACACAAGACGGAGTTGATCCATCTGCACCAATAGAAGAAGGCAAAATTCCCGATAAGGAAATTGTAATAGAAATGCCAATTATAGAGCCACCTGAAATAGAGGAGCCTACGCCCACCTTTAATTTTGACATTTCCGCAATCAAGGTTATGCTAGATACGGAAAGATTTGAAATCACAGACAATAGTGTCATGTATGAAGAAATGATGATTGAAGTATATGTTGGATCTGAAAAACTTTCAGAGTCAGAAGCAGAGAATTTTTTAAATGGAAACCACTTATTCCCTTTGATCGGAAGAGATAAAATTTACAACTATAGAATTCTGTACACAAACATGGAAGGAAAAGTCCATGAGTATTTCAGCTATGTGTTGGTGCATACCACAAAACCAACAGCCCAGTTTTTTATCACAGGGACCTTGAAAGAAAACAGGCTGCTAGAAGCGACTAGAGATATTTCTTTAAATTCAGATTACCTAATGTCCAATTCGACATTTACTACAGAATATTTCACAGTAAACAATAACTCTGGCTCGAATACCTTGATAAAATATGGCACAAATAATGACACAAAAAAATCGTTTATTGTAAAAGATCAAGCGGAGCTTTCTTTGAAAATGAAAGTAAGAGCAACTATAAACCCTTCTAAAATAGAGAGAAGCGACATACCATCTGGCTATCATTTTTCTGACGAATATGAAAACAGAATACTTGTTTTAGAAGACCACAAACCTGCACTAATTGCAAATATTTGGAATGGTGTTCTGACAAGAAACGAAGCTCTAAATTTCACTTACGAAGCAGAGAGTATCGATGGAGATTCGATAGCAATAGACACATACAAAATATATTACGATACAACGGGTAACGGAATCCCAAATAGCCTAATAAAACAAGGTGATTTTGAAGATTATACCGAGTTTAAACCTTCTAATCTAGGCAATTATAAAATTGTATTTTATGCAAAAGAAGAGTTTGGAGAGCCAACACTTTCTCAATTTGTAACAGATGCAGATAAAAAATCTTTCACAATAGAAAGAGAATTTTTTGTAGAAAACATTGCGCCAATGACTAAAATTTACACAGATTTAGAATACAATTTTCCAAAAGTAGATGTAATGGTTTTAAAGGACGAGTCTTTAACCAGAGAAAAGAACAATGCTATAGCTTCAGAAAGAGTCAATTGGATAAACAGCATGAGACAATTGGGTGTCGACGCTTGGATTGAAAATTGGGATCTTTACACTTATGAATATTCGGAAACAGTTTCTAGATCTAGAAACACCGGAAGTTCTTCTCCGCCTTCTACCATACATTACTCTTCAGGAGGGTATAGCGGCACTCTTTCTAGGTATGATTACGAAAACAACGAATATAAAGTGGACAACAGTTACTGGAAAACAGTGGAGGATTCAAGGACAGAAACAGATTCCAGATCTGATAGCGGAACATCGCCACCTCTCAAAGACAACACACTTCCTTCCAGTATTGCTTATTCTTCTGGAGGATATTCTGGAACTTTGTCTCAAGATTCCTACAGCTATGACTGGTGGCCTGTTGTAGAAGATGGCGTTGAATCAGATTGGAAATTCCATTGGAGCAGATATGCGACATATTCTGGAACAGTTACGAAATCAGAACAAGTCTATGTTAAGGATGTGACTTGGTATGACAACTACACAGGTTACTATAGCGGAACAGTTTACAAATACGAGAAAGCGTCTTATATCCCTAATTTGAGAAATGGATCTGACAAATATGTAGTTTATTTTACAAATTCGAATATAACAAACAAAACAGACTTGCAATATGTCCTAAACAAGGCGGATTCCAGTTTGATTTTAGTATCCACATCAGGGGCAAGAAGTCAATTCCCACACGATTACTGGATAGACGCTTCAAAACCTCTTAAGGATGTGATGAAAGAAGTAAATAAAATAATTTCCGAAAACAATCCAGTAGACAACAGGAAACTTCTTTTGGTTAACCAAACGTTTGAAACCAATGTGGCAAATTTTGATATGGAAGGCGATCCCTTAACAGAAATAGGGTTTCAGTACATCCATGAGCCGACTTACTTTGACAATTCAATGGGCCAAGAATTGGGCACAAACCTCGTCTACACCCAAACAGACTTTACACCGGATATGAAAGACAGATTTTCAAAGTCCGGCAAGTACACCATTTATAGACTTATTGAGGACAGGCCAAGTGGAAAACCGGACTTTAACAAGGTATCCAACACACCGGCACTTGATGTTTACGTCCACAGAAAGCCCATAGCAGAGTTTGCATTAGATTGGGACTACAATCCAGACGTACAAACCTACAAGACCACTTGGGTAGACTTGTCTTATGACAAAGACCATCAACACACAGATCCTGAAAGGGGGATTAGGGACCGGCAGATTATGTACCGAAAAACAGATGGGGACAACCAATGGATTTATGCCATTCCCGATAACCTTGCCCCTGGCAACTACGAAATCCGTTACATTGTAAAAGACATTGAAGGGGTTTGGAGTGATCCGTTTGTGGAGAGGATTGTGCTAGAGGATGTCCCAGAACTTGAGCTCAAGGGAAAACTCACGCCTAAAACACTGCCGGCTTCAGAAAAGGTCACCCTATATGACATTGAAACCAAGTATCATTTGCCACATGGTCTTAAAATTGACCTGATGGGTGCAGGAGGGGTTTGGATAAAAGAGGTGTGTGATTACGGTGAAACCGATTATAGCCACCGAAGCGTTGATGGAAGTAAGCACAATTGGAATGCTATTGCAACCAAGCTTTCAGAGGGTTTAAGTGATGGGGCCTATTACATGCGGTTGATTTCTGGACGGGTGGCATTGGATTTGCCATTTACAATTCAAACCCCAATATCTGTTCAAGGACAAGTATCAGAACTTATTGCAGGTGAAACTGGTGTGGTGCGCGCGGTTGCAGGCCAATATGCAAAAACGGTCTATGCGAAGGTATTTGAAGGAACCCCTTATGAACACCATGTTCAGTTGGCACAGATTGGGACACAACCATCGGGTGAATCCATCTGGGAAGCTGACTTTGAAGTGGGTGATGGGGTAGTGGAAGACCAATACAGGTTCAAGTTTTATGCGCAAACGGCTTCTGGCAATGAGGCTTCTCATTTGGTTATGAAGCAGGTCATTGTTCTAAAAATTTTGTCCTTTGACGTGACTGGGTATTGGAATCATTGGCGGGGACAAGGGGATTTGGATGGTAAAACTTTGACCTTAAACCCACATCGGTTTTTGGGACTAGAAAAAGTCCGGTTTACAGCTTTTGTTCAAGGCAATCCCGATGAAATTAAGCTGGATCTGTCAGAAGGGCTCAAAGCCATGACCTATCGAGATGGGTTTGGCAACCTCTACAAATATACCGATGAGTTTGAAGCAGACATTGCTTTTCCAGTTTTTTTGGTGGAAAATGAACCGGGGGTATGGCTTTATGAATACAATCTGCCTGTAACAGCACCTACCTTATCTTGGGATGATGTTCGGATTGGGCCCAGTTATACAGCTGAAATCAAAGTTACAAAAGGAGCTGTTGAACGGCATAAAAAGATCGAAGACATTGACCTAACAGGTACGATCTTCGATCTGATTTACACACAACCTTATTATGGAACGCATTAAATAATTTTATAACCAACGCCCCAAACGGTCTCAATGAGATTTGCATTGGGGCTTATTTTTTCTAATTTTTCTCGGATGCGTTTAACGTGGACCGTTACAGTGAAGGCATCGCCTAAAGAATCATATTTCCAAACACGTTCATAGATTTCTTCTTTTGGAAAAACCCGGCCCCTGTTTTTGGCCAGCAATAAGATAATGTCAAATTCTTTTGGTGTGAGCTCAACTGGAATTCCATCTAGGGTAAAAATTTTAGTCATTTCATTGATAATGGCATTTCGAATGGTAATGTTTGAATCGTCATACCCGTCTGTGCCCGCTTGTTTCATTTTGGTATATCTGCGAAGCTGAGCCTTGACTCTGGCAATAAATTCATTTGTGCTAAATGGTTTTGTGAGATAATCATCTGCTCCAACACCAAGACCGAGAACGATATCAAGGTCTTGGTTTTTAGCGGAGACAATAATAATCGGCACATCTACCAAGGTCTGTAGTTTTTTCAGAATTTCAATGCCATCTCCTTTTGGGAGCATTAAGTCCAAAACAATTAAGGAAACCCCGTCAATAAGGGGCATGATTTTGGAAAGGTCCCCTGTGTGCTCAACGATGGCTTCGTAGCCGTTGATTTCCAAATAATCTTTTTGCAGTCTGGCGATACTTTGATCGTCTTCAATAATCAGTATGCGTTCCATAAAGTTCCTCCGTATCATTTTGTGTTGCGCTTAGACGTATGGAGAGTGTAAGTCCTCCGCTTGTGCCTGTAGTGGCAGTGATTCTGCCACCATGCGCCTGAATAATTTCCCTACAGATGCTAAGCCCTATACCACTGCCGCCAATGTCCAAATTTCTGGATTTGTCCGACCGGAAAAAGCGGTTAAAAATTTTATCCAGATCAGACTCGGGAACACCTATGCCGTTGTCAGAAATGTTGATGAAAACACCATCATCATCACGATTTGCCAAGATAACAATCTCCAAAGGGGCTGCACTTTTATACTTAATGGCATTTTCTATAATGTTGATAAAGACCCGCATCAATTTTTCAGGGTCTACAGTGATCACCGTATCTTTAATGATGTAATGGAGGTGAATTTTTCCACCTGCCCGGCTGACATCTTTCTCAAGTTCATCCACGCAATCGAATAGGAAATGCCTTAAGTCAATTGACTGTTTGTTGAGTTTTATGGCATTGGTATCATAGCCAGTGATTTCTGAAAGGTCATTTACAAGACTTTCCAACATATAAGTTTTAGATTCAATAATTTCAAGATACTCTTGTTGGGTATCGCGTGTCCTTGCCACGCCATCTTTCAGTCCTTGAACATAACCACGGATGGAGGTTACAGGTGTGCGGAGGTCGTGGGAAATGTTGGCGATGAGTTCCTTTTTTTCCAGTTCAACTTGCTGTTGCCTTGCGACAGAGCGTTTTAAGGATTGACGCATAGACTCTATGCTCTCTGCCAAGGGTTCAAAATCATCATTTTCGTTGTAAGACAGCTCAATGTTGAGGTTACCTTTTCCAATTTCGTTTGTTGCGTAGGAAAGTCGCCTTAAGCTGCGTTTAATGGGGTTGGATATCCATGCAATTAGCAAAGAAAGTACAATTAAATTAAATGCGCCAAAGAACAGAAAGAATATGACTTCAAAGGATTGATAGGCAAGTTCAAGTCTTAACGTATCGATGTTGAGGCGCACATCAATTACAGAAGCATCTTCAAGTTTAAAGTGGTGCTGTTTCAAAGTGTATCCTTTTTGAACCAAGGTGGGGGAGATGCGGGATGCTAAAAAGGTTTCCACAGGGGTTAGATCCTCTAGTGTGTCCAAATGTGAGGAATACCTTAAGTTTGAGTTCTCAAAAATTTCAATGTATAGGATTTTGTTGTCAAAGTCTTGGGCAATTTTTTGTGTAAAGGCATCCGTTAGAAAATAGGTTGGATTTGCCGACTTCTCTTCTATTACAGTATCAAAATCCTCTGCAATAACAGTAAATGTATTGAATATGTCAAAATAGGTGTCAAAAAAATGTACAAAGTCCAAATTGTCGTCTAAAATATTGCTTGTAACAGCAACTGTAAAAGCGGTAGGCAAAAGGACCAGTAGCGCAATGGCGATGATGAACTTCGTTTTTATCTTCATATTTAAACCTCTCTATTTATGCTATGCCTATTCTATTATAACATCCTAGCCGTTTTCTAAAATAAAAATTACAATTTAATGAACAATATTATTAAAAGTGTTTTACAGTAACAGTTTTGAAACATTCTTATGTTATGATGATAGCAAAATAGATCACATTTTAAGGAGGCATGCATGATTGAACTTTTATTGAGAATGAACCCTATTGGTCAAGTGATTATCGTTTTGATTTTATTGGTATTATTGGGCACTTTGGTGGCTATGTTTAAAATCAAAGCAAAGTATGTAAATTTGGTCTACGATGTTTTAGACGATGCCAATCGAAAAAGCAGATTGTTTAAATTTCCGGTGAACAATGCAGTTTCAGATGACTTTAAAACGGCTGTAGATCTTAGAATAACAGAAATTAATACACCTGCAATTATTGATAAGAATATGCAGACGTTTTTGTCTGGAACACTTATTGCAGAACGGTTTGTAGCCAAAGCATCCGGACTTATGATTATCCTAGGTCTAGTGGGTACTTTTTTTGGCTTAACCTTATCCATATCAGAGCTTGTAAACTTATTGTCGTCCACCAATGAAGCGGTTGTTGGAGATGTAAACTTAATTACTGGCGGTTTGCTGAGTTCGATTAATGGCATGTCCGTTGCTTTTGCCACATCTCTATTTGGCATCAGTGCATCAATTGTGGTGAATGTGTTAACCATTTTGGTTGGGACATCTGAATCCAGAGCCCAATATATTTCTGTTGCAGAAGAGTATTTGGACAATGTGCTTGGCCACAAAACCTCTGATTTAACCCTAATTGATGAATCCGGTAGAACGCCACTTGAAATTGCATTTGAGCAATTGGGCGAACGTCTTTCTGGAGATTTACAGTCTGTATCCGAGGCCATGAGTTATAGACTGACAGTGGCCTCAAACAGCATGAAAGATACAGCTGAAAGCATAGAAAAGAGTTTGGTTTTATTTGACACCTCAGTAAAGACTTTTTCTGAAAACACAAGGGATTTTTCAGAATTTAACCACCAACTTAAAAACAACATTCAGAGAATGTCTTTGGCTTTCGACGACTTAACCACAGATATACGCGAAAACAAAACACAATCGTGAGGAGGCATAGATGAAGAGTCGTAAGAGAAGAGACATACACACGGAACCTGAAAATTTTTGGCCTTCCTTTACCGACATGATTTCAACCATAGCCATAATCCTGTTTTTTCTAATGTTTTTAATGTATATCAACAACATTATTGCAGGCAAGGACCTTGAATTTTTAAGAAAGGAACTGCAGGATACGGATCGACGGCTGGAGGCCAGTAGACTTGAAATCAGTCAAGCGGAAAAAAACTTGAGGCTACTGGAAACGGAACTGGATCAAACCATGGCTGAAGTGGAAGCAGGCCAATTGGCACTTACTTTGTCAAGAGAAGAAATCGAAGAACAAAGAGATATTATTGCCAACAGCAATGAAGAACTGGGCAACCTTAGATCAAAACTCCAGGGAATTGCGATTTTGAGATTAGATGTTTTAAATGCCGTTAAGGATTCGGTCGAATCGGTCCTTGGGAAAACCAATCAAGCGGGAGAGCCCTTGGTTTTAATCAGTGATAATGGGAGTATTGTCATTAACGAAGGGGTCCTATTTGATCGGGCTTCCTATACCATTAAGCCCGATGGTGAAAAATTGCTTGCACAATTGGCATTGGCGTTTGAAGCTGTCTTGGACGACTCCGAAACCAGAGCCAGTATAGATGCCATTAACATTCAAGGCCATACGGATGAACGGGGTGAAGGGGATTATAACCGCGAACTTGGTGCCATGCGTTCGACATCGGTTGTTAATTTTCTAATGCAATCGAATCCGAATTTGGAAAGCACATATTCAGATTACTTTATGGCCAGTACTTATTCTGAATACAGGCCTGTAGATGACAGACAAACAGAAGCGGCTTATGCAAAAAATAGACGCATCGAAATTGGCATTATTCTTAAGGATTCACATGTTCAAGATGTAATTGATACGTATTTGAATGATGCTATGGATGCTTTTAATGAGTCAAATGACTAGAGAGAGTGTGGGATCGACTTATGAGAAATAGACGAATTGATAAAACGGCAAAGCGTTTTCAAAAATATTTGGTATTAATGCTTGGGATCGTTGTGATATGGGCTGGCACATCTGCCATTACATTTGGTGCGTATACGACCCTATACGAACGGTATTCGAAAACGGAAAATCTTGCAGATGGTGTGGTGCATCAAACCTTACAACGGTTTACAGATGAAGGCTGGATCAATGTAAATATTATACGTGTTGCATTGGATTCTGGTGCAGAAATTGTTCCATTAACGGCCCCTTACTTATCTGAGCGAGAGACCTTGTCAAAAATGATTGAAGCAAATGATCAGTCTGATCTCATTGTGGGTGGACTAAACACGGACTTTTTTGGGGCAGCGACGATAGGTGGTATTGTTAAAGACGGTGAAGTTGTAACTACCAGTGTTGGTGGTTATGAATTTGGATCTTTTAATCTGGATCAAAACAACGTTCCCATGATCAGTTATCTTCCTGAGCCGGTTCATACCCTAAAAGCGAAGTGGTGGACCTTTGTTTTAGACCACATTAACAAACCACATTTATCCGGTGATACACTGGCTTTATACACGCACTATTGGGGAGAAAAGTCCTTTGGAAATACAATTGGGACGCCTGTTCATGAAGTGCTGGTAGAAGATGGTGTTGTGGTGGAAACCAGGCGGAGTGGTGCGCCCTTTGATCTTAAAGAAGGCGCTTACGTGATTGCAGCAACAGGAAATCGTATTTTTGACATAGAATACCGTTTAAGTGTTGGAACTGAAGTTGAATTTAATGCAGATGATTATGTGACAGGGCTTAAATTAAGCCTTGGTGGTGGTGCACAACTTGTTAAAGAAGGTCAGGTTGTAAGTCCGTTTTCACTAAATGTCTCTGGCTTACATCCAAGATCTGCGCTTGGGATTAATGCAGATCGCAATGAATTGATTTTGGTTGCTGTAGACGGACGAACGGCATCTTTTAGAGGCCTTAGCCAAACAGAACTTGCGAAGCTGATGCTAGAGCTTGGCGCATACGAAGCCATAAATTTTGATGGTGGTGGGTCGACGCAAATGATGGGAAAATCACCGTGGTTGGGAACGATGTCTATTTTAAACGCACCTTCAGACCAATCTGAAAGAAGAATTTTTACAGGAATTGGTGTGGCAAAGGCTCCAATAGAATCGCCTGAACTTAAATATATCAAGGCGACAATGGCATCAGATCAATTGCTTCTAGGTGTATCATCCCAAATTAAAGTTCAAGCGATTGATTCCAATTACACCAAAACTTTAATGAATGATGGTATTGTCCAGTATAAGGTGGCAGGTGTTGAAGGGCGATTTGAAAACAATGCGTTTGTTCCAGAAAGTACTGGAAACGGCGTTTTAATTGCAACTTATCAGGGAAAAAAATCGACCTTTGAGTTTGCGGTGAGCGACATGCCACTTGAACTTAATGTATCTCCCACATCGGTTAATTTAAGTCCAGGAGAATCTGTTCAATTACATTTTTCTGTCATCACAGAATATGGAAATAAAGTGGCGATTCCGGCAAGTGTGATTGAAACATCAATATCTGATAAGCTGGGCATATTCAATTCTGAAACAGGCATTTTTACAGCAGGTGACTCTGTAACAGAAGCGATTTGGGAATTCAAGTATGCAGGTTTAACAGATTATGTGCCTGCAGGTATCGGTATTGGAAAAGTGGTGTTGGCAGATTTTGAATCGTCAACGGGAACTTTTTCAAGTTATCCGTCAGACGTTTCAGGAAACTTTTTAGAAATTAGAGGCTTGGGCCTTAAGGGGTCGAGTGGCGGTATGCTAACTTATGATTTTACTGAGACTGAAGTTACACGAGCTGCCTATATGAATTTTAATACCCCTGTGATTTTGCCTGAAGGCACTACCCAATTAACCCTTTCCGTAAATGCTGGTGGTGGAAATGGACATTGGCTGAGAGGTCGAGTCTTCGATGGCCAGGGAACGCCTTATAACATCACTTTTGCAAGGACACTTGATTGGGAAGGCTATCAAGAAGTCACTGCTGATATTCCAAGTGATTTAGAAGGGCCGTTGACCTTGGACCGAATTTATCTTGTGGAAACAGACCCGCTTATAAAGGATAAGGGGGGCATCTATTTAGACGATTTAAAAGCCACTGTGTCTAGCGCTTTTGAAATGGACGTTCCAGAGCCCATTACCCGTTATGCGGATGTTATGAAGGCATCGATTCCGCAAACAGTCCTTGAAAGTGAGCGTATGGCATTGGCGCTTGAAAATTTAGAGGCGCTTTCTGACCGGATTACAACTGTTGCGTTAGACAACAGCAAACAGACGTTTAAAGACACTGGTGGACGCCAGTGGACACAAATTATGACAGCTCTAAAAGCTGTTGATGGTAAACCACTGATTTTTATAGTATCAGATCCTCAAAGGTTTAAAGATCCTTTGGAGAAGGATTTATTCTATCAAATGACGGGTGCTGCAGTGGCTAGAGGCGTAGAAGTTCTTGTAATTTATCCAGCTTCTGGGGACACTTTGGAAATGGATTATATCAACCGCACACGTGTCATTCACTTACCGGAAGATCAGATGCCACTTGAACTTGGTCTGTTTGACGGTGGACTGTATTTTAACCTCAAGCAGTTGAATTAAAATTGCGTTAGAATTGAATTAGAGAATATTAAAGGAATACTAAACAAACCCGGGTGGAGATAAGCCCGGGTTTTTTATATGCTTAAGGTAGATACAAGGAGGCATCATGCGAAGAAAACAAACTGTCGAACACCTTAAGCGTGTGTTTTCGAGATGTGATATAACTGGATTTGCCACCAAACAGTTTAAAGGACTGCTGGCTGATTACATACCAAATCAGATTGGGCTTAAGACTCGGCTTGAAATTATGGGACAATCTGGGTTTTTGGAAAAAATCTTTCAGTGGACGAAGTCGTCTCAAAATCGTCTAAACAAAATTGAAAAAGAGGCACAAAAGTTTTCGAGAAACTATGGTTTTGAATATGGCGTGGTAATAGAAACTGTTAATTTGGTTTTAGAAGCAATTGGTGGTAAAGGCATTGAAACTGAAAGCCAGCCTGAGGAGAAATTTGTAGGGAATTTTACAAAAACACATATGGGCCATTTTAATACGCTTGAACCAGCGTCTCTGTGTAAGCAAGGTCAAGAAATTAAAAAGAAATCCACTGGAACTCGAAACCGAATTGAAGTGACTTTGGGATTTGTTTTGCTTATAAGTCAACTGTTTTACTTGTGGTTTGTCCTTGATATTTCACGCGATGGGTATACGCTCTTTCAAACGATTTATTGGCCTGTTGGCATTGTAATTGGCGCAATTTCAATTCTTGCAATTCCAAAAGGAATGGTTTGGTTGCCCCTAATTTTTCTAGGTGGACAACTGGTTATATCCGGCCTATATTCGGCGCAGAGGCCTCTTTACGGACAAATACAATTGGCCATTTGGTTAACCTTGTTGCTGGCATATATCCCAATTTTATGGACCGGGTTTGGCAGGGGGACACGGTTTAAATTCAAGGTGGCCGTTAGATCTTATGGCGTCACATTTTTAATTTTTGTGATGATGCAGATTTTGGTACAAAAATTCATTTAGGAGGCAGGCATGTCGGATTTATTGACTATTGGGGATAAAGTTGTATCGCAAACATCAAGTTATGAAATTCTTAAAGAGATTGGAATGGGTGGACAGGGGGCTGTTTATAAAGTTACAGATGGCGACAGGTATTTGGCTTTGAAGTGGTACAAGCAAACGACGGCAACACCTGAACGGTATGAAGCAGTTGAGCATCTTATTGAAACAGGTGTGCCCGGGGAACACTTTATTTGGCCAGAAGAAATTGTTGAAGGTCAGTCCCCTGATCATTTTGGATATGTGATGCCATTAATTGACACCGCTAAATATGAGAAGCTGTCCGTTTATTTTGGCAAGCCTAAGGAAATACCGGATTTACATTTGGTGATAGAAATCTGTAAACAACTGACGCAGAGTTTTTATGAACTACATCTTCGAGGGTATTGCTACACTGACTTGTCATTTGCCAATGTTTTTGTGGATTTCAGTTCTGGGAATATTCTAATTTGTGACACGGACAATATCTCTATAGATAAAGTCGATAAATTGGAAAATACTTGGGGCACAGTTGGGTTTATGGCACCGGAATGGATGCGCGGTGAAAAACCACCGAGTACTTACACAGATTTGTATGCCCTTGCAGTGGTTATATTTAGATTGCTTCATTTTCAACACCCGCTTCAAGGTCGGTTGGAATTTGAATTGCCAATTGTAGACGAGGCAGCTTTAAGGTCACTTTATGGAGACAATCCTGTTTTTATTTTTGACCCTGAAAACACGACAAATAGACCTGTTGAAGGGCGAAAAGATATTGGGGTTTTCTTTTGGTCCCTTTACCCAAATTGGTTCAAAGACCTGTTTGTCGATTCTTTTACCAAAGGCCTTTGTGCACCTGAAATGCGGGTGCGAGAGAGTGTCTGGCAAAAGAAATTGACGCGACTTCAGGCAAGGCTATTTAATTGTGTGCAGTGTGATGGTCAGCTGTTTTATGAGCCAGGCGTTATGACACCTGCATCCATTTGCCCATATTGTGGCCAAGAAATTGGGGTGATTCCACCAAGACTGAAGGTCGATCATCAGGTTTTAATTTTGATTCCAGGCAGAGTTATCTATAAGAATCAGATTGTCGATGATTTTGATTTGTTTAGTGATGAAAGTGTGGGTGTAGTCCAGCAAAAACCAGACAGTCCAGAGATTTGGGGCATAAGAAATACAAGCAAATCAAATTGGTATGCCATGGTTGGCGATGAATTTATCAGAGAAGTTAAGCCGGGTGATATTGTACCTTTAATGCACCATATGAAACTAAATTTTGGCGATGTGACCGGACAAATACGTTTGGCTGCAAGTTATAAGAAGGAGGCATAAAATGCTAGATCGACTTGGAAATATGGGAACACGGGACTTACATTTGTTTTTTTTAATTGATGCATCAGATTCTATGAGCTATGGTGGTAAAGTTGAGACTCTAAACAATGCAATTCGGGAATCCATTCCCCACATTCGGGAAATTGCGCGTGAGGCAGAAGGCTCAATAAAAGTACATGCATTGACATTTTCCACAGGCGCACGTTGGATTTATAATCATGTAGATATTGAGAATTTCATTTGGGAAGATGTCAAAACAAAAGGCGTAACGGATATGGGGCGTGGTTTTGAAGTTTTGGCTGATAGTTTGGAAACTGGATTCGAAAAAGCGAGAGGGTATCAACCTGTTATGATTCTATTGTCGGATGGTTTGCCAACAGATGACTATGAAGCTGGGCTCAAAAAATTGACTGACACGTATTGGGGATCAAAAGCGCTTAGAATTGCCATTGCCATAGGTGGAGATACGGATATGGATGTCTTGCAGGATTTTATAGGAGACAGTTTTGGAGGCGAACTTAAGCCCCTTCTTGCAAAAAATGCGATAGAGTTAAGAAATTATATCCGTTGGGCATCAACTGCTGTATCCCAAGCTTCAATTAACCCATCTGTTGGAAAAGTGCCTTTACCACCCACAGTGCCAAAAAATGAAGATCCAAATGAAATGGATTGGGATTGGTAGACCCTATGGCTGTTATGGCTTCTGCATCAGTCACTGGAAAACGACATGTACTGCAGGGTACGCCTAATCAAGATGCTGTTCTTGGATGTACTGGCCACCACCAATTTATGGTCTTGGCAGATGGACATGGTGGTGAAAAACACCATCGCAGTAAAGAGGGGGCGAATTTAGCAATTGAAAGTGTGGTTGAGTGTCTTGAGGCTTTATGGGAAGAAATTGTGGCGCTTCCATCTCTGGATAAGCGTCTGGTCTATTTTGAAAACACGTTTAGTCTTGCAGTTTGTGACAAATGGCTTGAAAAAGTTGAGTTTAATCCCGAACCGTTTGGATGTACCTTGCTCGTGGCGGTTTGGTGTGAAGAGGCCTTATATTTTCTGCAATTGGGAGATGGACGTAGTGTTGTTGTTTTAGAGGATGGTGCGGTAATTTATCCCATTTCTGAAATTGAACGGATGGGTGGTGAAACAGACTCCTTAGCGATGCAAGATGCGTGGTTGGCTGTGCGCATTGGCTATATTCAAGAGGAACGTCAGGTGGTTTTTGCAGGGCTTTTTTCAGATGGGGTTACAAACGCGTATCCAAGTGGCATCATAGATGAAACTAAGTTTTATAGGGCCATGGCAAGCGTTGAAAATCCGGATGATTTAGAAAATCATTTAACGAAAGCACTTGAAATCGCAGAATCTTATTCCAAGGATGATGCAAGTGGGATTGTTTATCGGCCATTGAATTGCAAGACCAATGCTGAGGTAATTTGTGACAATCCATGTATTGTTACGGCGGATTACCCATCTCATTGGAGACCTGTATCTGAATTGCTGGCGGGTGCTTTAATGCATAAAAAAATAGAAATTGCACAGAGGATTGCTATAGGCAATTGGAAGAATGCTTACAGCCAGACAGAACTCTCCATTAAACGTTTGTTTTTAGATGAGCGGACACAAGAAATACATTTTATGTGTCGTCTGGGGACGGAGGCAGAGCGGTTGGCTTTGATTCAAAGTTTTTTTGAGCCATATGACTTCGGCACAGTTAATAAAGAGACCCTCAATCAGTATACAATTGATCAAAAACGCAAATTGGCGTATTGCTTTGTGTGTGGTGTTTCTTATATAGGTCATTGTCCAATTTGTGGGTGTGAAAATAAGTCGGGCATTGAAATTTGTTCTGGAAACGGGACCTTTAAAATTCAGTTTGACACCAAAATTTTTTTACACCACCTAATGCCCTTGAAAGGTACTTTTGATCCTTTAATAGGTGAAATTGTACAACATCCAAAAGATTTCTCGGTGTGGGGCATTGTGAACAGGTGCAATTTTCAGTGGGAAATGACCTCTCCAATACAAAAAAACATAAAAAAGAATGAAGTGCTGAAACTTATCCACAAAGAAATTGTTTTAAATATAGGCGGAATCCCCACTGCAATCCGATTTGTTTAGAGGATTTATACAAATCGGAATTTTTTTCGTTTTTTTTCAAAAAAATTGAATATTATTGCTGAATAAAGGATATTATGGTATATATAAGAAAACAAACGGAAAGGGGTAATAAAAAAATGAGAAATGAAGCGATTCATCAATTAATGTATGACGCCTTGGAATTAATGCCGTTACTCAACAAACGATTTTTGAGGGAAGAGGAACTGTTTAAATCAGAAGGGTTATATCCATCCCACATCCAGATTTTGTTGCTTTTAACAAACAATAAGCAAATGACAATGTCTGAAATTAGTCGGGAAATTCATGTGATTAATTCAAATTTAACGCCATTAGTGGATAAGTTAATTAAACTCAATTATTTGAAGCGTCAACCTTCTAAAAAAGATAGACGTGTGGTGCATATTTCCATAACCACTGCTGGGAAAAAGCAGGTAGAGAAGCACAGAGCTTATGTCGAGGCCATGTTATCAGAAAAACTTGAAAACTTGTCTGATGAAAAAGTAGCGGAATTGCAACATCATGTAACTGAGATGTTGGCAATTGTGAATGCATCATTTGACGCGTAGAAAAATATTTGTACAACATCAAAAAATTTGATAATCTGAAATTAGGTCTGAATAGTCCTAATTTTTTTTTAGGGGGAATTATGAATCGTATAAATCTAGAAAAATATGCAACGTTATTGGTAAAAACAGGTATTAATTTAAAAAAAGGACAAATTCTTGTGATTCGAACACCTATAGAATGTGCAGAATTTGCCAGAATTGTTTCAGAAGTGGCTTTTAAAGCTGGTGCGGGTGATGTGGCTTTTATGTGGTCAGATGAAATCGCAGCAAAGATTCGTTACCTTTATGGGCCGGATGAAATTTTTGATACTTTTCCTTCTTGGCAAAAAGAATTTTTTCTGTCTTATGCCAGAAAGGATGCTGCATTTCTTTCAATTTCAGCATCTAATCCGGAGGCAATGAAAGGGGTCAATCCCGAAAGAATGCAACGCTATTCAAGAGTAAGCAGTGAAGCAATTGCAGAATACCGAAAGCGTATGATGAACAATGAAAATGTCTGGTGTGTGGCCTCTGTGCCAACAGAAGCATGGGCGAAGAAGGTTTTTCCAAATGTGGGTTCAGAAGCGGCAGTTTCCAAATTGTGGGATGCTATTTTAAGTGCAACCCGTGTCTATGAATCAAATCCAGTAGAGGCTTGGGAAATTCATAAGGAGAATCTTAAGGGAAATGTTGCAAAATTAAATAATTTTAAATTAAAAAAACTACATTTTACAAATTCTCTTGGTACAGACCTTCATATTGAATTGCCTGAAGGACATCTTTGGATGGGCGGTTCTGATTTTACACCAGATGGGCATGAATTTATTGCAAACATGCCAACAGAGGAAGTGTTTACAGCACCCCTTAAAACAGGTGTAAATGGCAAAGTTGTCGCGTCTATGCCACTAAACTTTAATGGCAGTTTGATTCGAAATTTTGAGCTTGAATTCAAAAACGGCGCCGTTGTTTCCTATCGTGCAGAAGAAGGCGAAGAGCAGTTGAAAATGTTAATCGAAACAGATGAAGGGTCAAAATTCCTTGGTGAAGTGGCTCTGGTTCCATATGATTCACCAATTTCCAATACAGGCATTTTGTTTTATAACACACTTTTTGATGAAAATGCGGCGTGTCATTTGGCGCTGGGCGAAGCCTATCCAGTATGTGTCGAAGGTGGAGAACACATGGATGCAGACACTTTAGATGCACATGGCATTAACCGCTCCATAACACATGAAGATTTTATGATTGGAACGGCTGATTTATCCGTTAAGGGAATTGATGGGCAAGGTCGTGAGATTCTGATTTTTAAAGAGGGTAATTTTGTAATATAAAAAGGTGGCTTATGCGAAAAACAATTGGTATAGCGGGTGCGGCAGGCGAGGGCATCAACACGGTCCAAAGCTTTCTTGAAAAGAACCTTAAACGTCAAGGTTATGCTTTGATCTCTTATAAAAATTACATGTCTAGAGTAAGGGGGGGCTTTAATTATGCCCTAATTACCCTTTCTGACGACACAGTATTTGCTGTGGAAGATAAGGTTGATTTATTGGTTGCGCTTAATTCAGATGCTGTAAAAGAGGCTGGTACTTTACTTAAACAAGATGGTATCCTTTTAGGTTTGGATGTTTTCAAAGAGGTATGTGCATTTTCTGGTCGCGTCATCTGGGTTTCAGAAAAACAACTGAAAGAAATATCCAAAATCAAAATGGGCATTGGAATGTATGCTGTCGGTTGGATTCTTAAGTACTTTGGCCTATCGAAGGGCCAGCTTCAAGGCATTACACATGCCACATGGGATGCGTCTGTTCAAAAAGAAAATGCTCAGTTGCTGGAATTTGGCTATGATGCAGCGGATGGTGTTTATGACTATAAACGGACGGAAGACCGGATATTGGTGAGTGGCAATCAAGCCACTGCACTGGGTGCTTTGGCTGCAGGTTTGGGTTTTTATGCTGCCTATCCAATGGCACCTTCAACTGGGATTATGAACTATCTCTCAAGTCAGGAAAAGACTCTTGGCATTGTTGTTGAACAAGTTGAAGATGAAATTGCTGCGGCAATGGCGGCGATTGGCGCGTCAACGTGTGGGGTTAGGGCTATGACAGGGACTTCAGGTGGTGGCTTTTCATTAATGGTGGAAGCCTTGGGATTTGCTGCAGTTGCCGAAGTCCCATTGGTGATGTGCAATGTACAAAGGCCCGGTCCTGCAACAGGTCTCCCGACACGTACGGAACAAGCAGATTTATCATTTGTAGTCAATGCCTCTCAAGGTGAGTTTGCTAGGGCGGTTATGGCGCCGATTGATGTTGAAGATGCTTTTGAAACTTCTTTTAGAGCTTTTAATGTTGCAGACCAATATCAAATTCCAGTTATTCTTTTGACAGATCAACTCCTAGCGGACACAGTAAAAGGGATTGATCGCTTTGATACATCAACACTTGAGGTTAATCGGTATTTGGATACGAAAGATACGGAGGTCTATGAAAGATATGACTTCAATCAGATAGAGGGTAGACGCCGAATACCAGGGTTAACTCAGTCTTTAATTATGACAGATTCACACATACACACAAGTCATGGCCGTGTTTCAGAAACCAGTGAAGATACAGTGGCCTTAAAACATAAATTCATCAAAAAGATGGAAGCGCTTAGAAGACAAGCAAAACCCCCTCTATTTTATGGAGACAGTGCTTACGAAACCCTGTTTGTTTGCTGGGGATCTACCTATGGTGCTTTAAGAGAGGCTGTTGATCTTTTAAATGCAAAGGGGCACAGGATAGCTTTGCTTGCTTTTACGGATGTCTATCCTTTAAATGAAGCCTGTATGAAACCCTATATAAAACCCAATATTAAGGTGATAAATGTTGAGGGGAATGCTTTCAATCAATTTGGAAAATTGTTAAGACTTGAGACTGGTGTTGCTTATGACGGCACCATTAACCGATATGATGGCAGGCCATTTACAGGTCAGTGGATTGTGGAAGCTTATGAGGAGGGATCCTTTTGAATCAAATTGAAATAAATGAAAATCCTTTTGTTTCGGAAAAAGGCACAACTTGGTGTCCAGGGTGTGGTAATTTTGGCATTTTAGAGGCCTTAAATCAGAGCTTGTTTGAAATGGGAATAAAACCTCAAGACGTTTTGATGGTATCTGGAATTGGACAAGCAGCCAAATTGCCGCACTATATAAATGCAAACGGATTTAACACCCTTCATGGACGTGCATTGCCAGCTGCCTTAGGGGCTCATGTAGCCAATTCTGCCCTTAAAGTAATTGTCAATTCGGGCGACGGTGACACTTATGGTGAAGGGGGAAATCATTTCTTGCACAATGTTCGGCGCAATTTGGACCTGGTTCACATTGTGCATAACAATCAAGTATATGGTTTAACAAAAGGACAGGGATCGCCAACTACCCCGCTGGGTCAAAAGACAAGACTTCAGGTAGAGGGCATGCGGTCAGATGCTTTAAATCCAGTGGCTATGGCTGTAGCGCTTAAGTGTTCTTTTGTCGCCCGTAGTTTTTCTGGAAATTTACCACACTTAAAGGCAATGATAAAAGCGGCTATGGCGCATAAGGGGTATGCCTTGATTGATGTGCTTCAACCTTGTATTTCGTTTAATAAAATCAATACTTTTAAATGGTATAAGGACCGCGTTTACGAATTAGATACGTCTTATGACCCTACAGATGAGAACGCAGCTTATGAGATGGCGTTAAAGTATGGTGACGCGGGAATACCGATTGGGATTATTTATTCGAATCCAAAACCAGATTTTTTATCACGGATACCGCATATGAAAAAACCGCTGGTTTCAATTGATAGAAAACCAGCGGATATCGATACTTTGTTGGATCGGTTAACTTAAAAAAATGAAATCAGGAAGGGGATTAGCAGAACTGTTATAAGGCCAGCAAGGCCTATTGCAGCACTGCTGAGTGCCCCTTCTTTTTCGCCTATTTCAAGGGCTTTTGAAGTACCTACTGCGTGTGCGGCAGTTCCTATGCCAGTTCCAACTGCGATGGGGTTGTTGATGCGTAAAACTTTTAAAACCAATGGTGCCATAAAAGCCCCACCAATTCCTGTAATAATGACCATAATGACAGTTATCGAAGGAATGCCACCGATAATGTCTGTCAACGCCAAGGCCATTGGCGTGGTAATGGACTTAGGAAGCATTGACAACAAGATGTCTTCTGATAAATTGAAAAAATGCCCCATGATTAAAATAGATCCAAAAGATGCCAACACACCGGAAGTGATTCCAATGATTAAGCTTAGAAAATGTTTGAAAATTAAGTTGCGTTGGCGATAAAGCATAATCCCTAGTGCGACGGTAAGTGGGCTTAAGAAAAAATGAATGCCATCACCGCCTAATTTATACGATTCATAAGGAATTCCAGTAACAACGAGTAGGGTTATAATTGAAATTAAAGCCACTAATAATGGATTTGCAAGGTCAGAATTGGTTTTGCGTCTAACCCATAGCCCAAATTGATAGGCTAGGATTGTAAGCACAATTCCAAATGCAGGTGTGGTTAGAATAATATCAGCCATTTTCCCTCCTTTTACGTGTGAGCAAGTTTGTAACTGTAATGGTTACAACGAGTGTTATACCAGTTGACACAAGCGCAATTACAATCATAAGGGGGAGGGTGGCAGCGTCTAAGTTTGAAAGTGCCATAATGCCAACGCTTGCTGGAACGAAAAAGAAGGCGATGTTAGAGAGTAAAAAATCGGCAATATCTTTTATTTGTTCCTCCTTTAAGATGCCTAAAGTGAGAAGAAGGAAGAGTAAAAGCATACCGGATATAGGCCCTGGAATAGAGAGAAGGGGTCTAATCACGTGGCTTATGACCTCGCCCGTGATCCAGATCCCCATTAATATTCCAAATTGGAATATAAGTTTCATGAAATTAACCGCGTCAATAGCAGGTTGCTCCTACTTACAAATCGCGTCATTGCCTCTGGAGAGAGTTGTGTGTGACTGAGCATTGCTAAATCGTAAAGGTGTGCGCAAATCATATCCCGAGTTGATGACTCCAATGTCTCATTTGTAATTAAATTGGAGACCAATACATGGTTGGCATTTAAAATAAGCGTCCCATTGGTTTCAAACATTTTGGGATCAAGTCCAGCACTGCCATACATCCGCATCATATCTTGCATTCTACGGGACTCTTCTGAAAGTATAATCATACTTGATAAATCGTTGTTTTTCATTCTCTCAAGTTTAACTTCCAGTTTTTCGTTTTCTAAAACATCCCTAAAAAGCGTTTGAAGTTTTTCCTCATTTTTTGTTTTTTCTGCGTCTGATTCTGCGTCGCCTGCTTCTTTAAAGAATTCATTAAGATCTGAGTCAACTCTTGCAAACGAAAGATTTTCTTTTTTTGATTCCAACATGGAAATAAAAGGTGCATCGATTGTATGTTCTAAAAGGACTGCATTTAGATCATGTGCCTCAAAAAGATTGATGTATTGGGCTTGTTGAATATGATCTGTAACGTAAAACACTTTGTTTTCGTGCTTGTCAAGGGCCTCAGCTAGATATTCATCAAGGGTAACATATTGGTCTTGAATGGTTTTGAATAAAATTGATTTTTCCACATTCTCAAAGAATTTCTCATCTTTAAGGGTTCCAAACTTTATAAATGGATTGATGTCTTCCCAAAAACCTTCGTAGCTTTCACGTTCGGTTTTAAACAAACCGTTGAGTTTATCCGCTACCTTTTTGCTGATGTAGGTGGATATCTTTCGGACAAAACCATCGTTTTGAAGAAAACTACGTGAGACATTGAGGGGAAGGTCAGGACAATCAATGACCCCTTTTAACAGTAGAAGAAATTCTGGAATAACTTCTTTAATGTTGTCGGCAACAAAAACTTGTGAATTATACAATTTGATTTGTCCTTCAATGGTATCAAATTCTGTATTTAATTTTGGGAAATAAAGAATGCCTTTAAGGTTAAATGGATAATCCATGTTTAGGTGGATCCAAAAAAGAGGTTCTTTGAAATCCTTAAATGTTGCTTGATAAAAATCTTTGTAGTCTTCATCTGTACATTCTGAAGGCATTTTCATATATAGGGGTGTCGTTGTGTTGAGTGGTTTTGCTTCTTGGGGTTCGGCGTCTTCTTTTGCTTCTTCGCCTTCAACTGTTAAATAAATCTCGTAAGGCATAAAAGAGCAATATTTATCCAAGGTCTGACGTAAGGTGTATGCGTTTAAAAATGATTTGCCTTCATCCCCAATGAAAAGGGTAATGTCAGTTCCGCGATGTTCTCGCGATCCCGTTTCCATTTCAAATGTTGTCCCACCATCGCATGTCCAAAGAACTGGATCAGTGTTTGGCAAATAGGATTTTGTGTGTATTTCCACTTTTTCAGCAACCATAAACGCAGAATAAAAGCCGAGCCCAAAATGACCGATGATTTGATCTTTATCGGATTTATCTTTGTAGGTGTTCAAGAAGTCTTCAGCACCGGAAAATGCGATTTGGTTGATATACTTTTTAATCTCTTCATCTGTCATGCCAATACCATTGTCAGAAAACACAATGGTTTTGTCTGCTTCATTTAAACGCACTTCGATTTTAAAGGATTCTTCTGAATCCAACGCCACTTCTTTCATTGTTGAAAGCTTTTTAAGTTTGGTAATTGCATCACTGGCGTTGGAGACCAGTTCTCTAACAAAGATATCATGGTCTGAATACAGCCATTTTTTAATGATTGGAAAAATATTTTCACTGTGAATTGACAAGTTACCTTTTTGTTGATTCATATTTACTCACTCCTCATTATTTTCTATAAAATTATGATACTGTTGGGGCATCAAAAAGTCAAGCGTCAATTAGCACTCGACCGAAAAGAGTGCTAATATTAAAAAAGATAACCTTTTTTGTTGTGTTGTTATTGTTTTTGGATATATATGGAGTGACAAATAATTTACTTTGAAAGGAGCACTATATGAAAGTAAGAGCAATTATGGTTCCTGTTAAGGAACTGACAGTTTTAAAACCTACGGACACAGCAAAAGAGGCAGTAGAATTAATAGACCAAAATGGATTTTTGTCATTACCTGTTGCGGATGGGAAGAAATTTGTAGGCTTTTTATCCAAACAATTTATTTATGACACTTTTTTTAAAGAAGACCACCCAAGCATGGAAGAGTTTTTGTCGCGTCCAGTTATAACCTTTATTCATAACCGTGTAGAACCGGTTACACCAGACTTGATGGTGGAAGAAGCAGCAGATATTTTCTTTAATAAAAATGTACGCTTTATTCCAGTTGTGGACGCAAATGATCAGTTTATGGGGATTGTAACTCAAAAAGCATTGTTTGGCGTTATTACAAAAATTTACGGTTTAAAACGCACAAAGATTTCAATTTATACAGATGACTTTAAGGGTGTCCTTAGCCGGATTGCTGAGATTATTTCTAAAAATGATGGCAATATCAAAAATATTGCATTGATAGATACTGAAGTCATGGGGCTTCAAGAGATATCTATACGTCTGGACACTAAAGATCCAGATCGAATTGTAAAAAGGTTAGAAGAAAAAGGATTCAAAGTGAGAGAATATGCAAAATGATTTGGCCAGACCCAAAATTTTGATAAGTGCATGCTTGGAATTTAATAAATGCCGTTATGACGGCAGTGTTGTTCCCAGCACATTAATTGAAAAGTTAGTTGAGTATGTGGATTTTATTGAGGTTTGTCCAGAGGTTGGTATTGGACTGCCAATTCCTAGAGAAGCTGTGCGTTTGATCCAAATAGGGGATTCTATTCGCTTTGTTGAATCCTATTCAGGCACAGATCACACGGAAGAAATGGATGCCTTTATAGATACTTTTTTCAAGTCGCTGAAGACCCCCATTGATGGTGTTATAATGAAGTGTAAATCACCTACATGTGGGTTGAAAGACGCGAAAACATATCCTGGTGTTGGAAAAATGGGGGCAAATCCCGGCAAGACTGAAGGCTATTTTGGCAGAGTGGTTTCTGAAAAATTTAAAGGGATACCCGTTGAAGATGATGGCAGATTGAAGCATTATAATATTAGAGAACAATTTTTAATGTCGATTTTTATTCAAGCTGAATTTAGGGAAGTGTCTGATCGGGTTAAATCAACCGGTAAGCTTAAAGCGTTGGTAGAATTTCATACAAGACACAAGTATTTGTTCATGGCTTATCAACAAAAAACGCTTACAGAGATGGGGCGCGTTTTGGCCAATCACGACCATTTATCTTTAGAAGACGTACTGAGCCAATATGGGGCATTACTGCCTTTTATTTATAACGCAGCGCCTTCACATGGTAAAAATACGAATATGCTCTTGCATTTGTTTGGTTATTTTAAAAAAGACCTTTCGGATCATGAAAAGGCCTTTTTTCTGGACCAACTGGCCCTTTATCAAAATCGCAAAATTCCATTTTCAACAGTTCTTATGTTAATTAAAGCATGGGTTATACGGTTTGATGAGCCCTATTTAAAGACGCAGCGGATTTTCGACTTATTTCCAGTTGAATTAATAGAATTGACAGATTCAGGGAAAGGGTTACCTTAAAATCCAAAACCGCCAGCAAAGGTGTTATGCCTCTGCTGACGGTTTTTTTATGTGTTTTTTCCCAATGACATAGAGTATTAAAATTGCCAGATGTGCAAGTGCTGTGTTGCGTAACCACTGGCTTGTAAAATTGATAAAAAACTGAAGTGGCATCATCTGGATGAGTCTATCTTTAGAAGGATCTAAGAGCCAATAATCGTTAGAAAAGAACAGCTCATGAAATTGATGGAAAGCTTTGGTAAAATCAACAAAATACAGCACAACAAGTGATCCTAGAAAAAGCAAACTTGTGATGAGGGTCGTTCCTAAAACACTTAGGAAAGGCTTCATTCTGCCGCCTGAGGTGAAAAACAAACCAAGTATGGAAACAATTGTAACCACTTGGATGTAGAACAAAAATTGTCGCCCAGATTCAGCAAGAATAAAAATATCGTTTAGGTGAACGCGTTCTTTGTGATTGAAAAAGATGACCCGCCGTCCATGAACTTCAGCAGAAACATAGAGGTTGCCTTCTCCAGTGTCTATGTGGGTCACCAGTTCATGTGTAACGTTAAGGAGATCTTCTTCAGAAACGCCTATTTGCTCCGCTACGTTAAGGTCTAAAAAGTTTTCAGCAAAATAGTGTTCGTTGAACGCATAGCTTTCAAATATCAAAAGAAATAAGCTGAGGGATAGTGAAATGCCTAAAATTAGAATCAGTATTTTTTGAATGTTTTTCATAAAGCCTCCTTGATGTGATGCTATGATTATACACCTCAAGGGTTAATAAATAAATATTTTATAATAAATAGTCGAATCTGTGACATTCTTGAAAGGGCAATACCAAAATGATAAAATAAAGCATCTACAATGGACAGATGGAGGTTTGTATGATTAGGCTTATAACTGGTAAAGCAAAAACTGGAAAGACAACCCGTGTTTTTGAAGAAATCCAGACTTTACAGAATACAGATAAAAAAAACGCTGTTATTATGATTGTGCCGGAACAGTTCACACTTGAAGCGGAAAAGAAATATATAGAGCATACAGCTTCCAACGGGTTTATTGGCATTGAAATCTTGAGTTTTAAACGTCTTTGTCAAAAGGTTATAGATTTGGACGAGAAAGTGTTAATAGGAGACATGGGCCGTATGCTCCTTTTGCGAAAGTTGTTTCGCAGCATGGAATCAGAACTGGTTTACTATGGAAAAGCCTATCAGAAACCGGGTTTTCTTCAAAAGTTTAATGCCTTGATTCAGGAGTTGCGTCAAACAGGCATTACACCAGAAATTTTAGAAGACTTAGAGAATGAACTTTCAAGTCATGATGTGTTGCGTATGAAAATGAAAGATATACATCGGGTTTATTCAGCGTATTGGAAAGAGAAGGAGACTCTTTTTTTTGATGATGAAGCGTATTATGATTTGTTTATTGAAAAAGCAGAAACATCCAATTTGATTCGAGAGGCCAATATTTGGGTGGATGGATTTGATAGTTTTTCAATGCAGGAATATGCCATTTTGGAAAAATTGATGCTTTGCGCCAATGATGTCACACTAACCGCAACATGGGATGAAAGTGACCAATTTGACCATACAAAGGTGATGGTAGACCGGATTAAGAAAGCTACAAAAGAACAACTCGGTGAGGACATGTTTGAGCAGATACATTTGACAGAATCCTATTTGAGTGCTTCAATTTCCATGTTTTCAGATCATTTGCTCAACTATCCATATGCCACTTTTACCAAAAGTGAGGGTGACATTCGGATGCATGCTGCAAACAGTAGAGCATCTGAAATTGAAACCTGTGCCATTGAAATTATAAAATTGGTTCGGGATGAGGGCATGCGTTGGCGGGATATTGCTGTGGTAACCAATGGTATTTCAGAGTATGATTCTGCCATCAGGCGTGTGTTTAATCAATACGGTTTGCCTTTTTTTATGGATGTGAAACACAGTGTTCTTGCCAATCCATTTGTTAGATTTGTTCTGGCAACTGTTCGGATAATCAGCGAACCGACCCAGATGGCACATGTGATTCAACTCCTAAAAACAGGTTACTTACCGTTCAGCTCGGATCAAGTGCATTTGTTTGAACTTTATGTAAAGTCAAAGGCAATTAAGCCCTATCATTTAAAGCGACCATTTAGCAGAGAATCTGACCGCGGGTTGGACATGGACGCTTTAGAGGCCATACGGAAGTCATTATGGGGCTTATTAGAAGCCATTTCTAACTTGAAACAAATGACAACTAAAGCATATGTGGAGATTTTGTATGGGTTTATTGTGCAAAATGATTTGTATCTTAAGATTCAGGAAAATATAGATTATTTTATAGAAAATCAAAATTTTGAAGAAGCACAAATTTTCTCTCAAATTTGGAATAAAACGCTTTCTTTGTTCGATCAAATGGTGGCAGTAATGGATTCTGAAATATTGACGGTAAAAGATTTGGGCCAATTAATGGAAGCGGGCTTTGAAAATATGGAAGTAGGGGTTTTGCCCCTTAATGAAAATCGAATCCTTGTTGGAAGTCTTGACCGATCAAGAGCTCATGATATAAAGGTCTTATTTGTTTTAGGGGTCAATGATGGCATTTTACCTGAGGCAGGTAGTCCACACCAATTAATATCGGAAATGGAAAAAGACGTTTTAAACCAAGGGCAAATTCGAATTTTATCGGACAGTAACATGTTTATCAATAAAGAAACTTTTAACATATATGTTGCAATTACACGTCCAGCAGAAAGGCTATACTTGTATTATGCAAAATCTGATTCAGAAGGCCGTGCATTACGCCCTTCATATTTGATTTCTAAAGGGCGAAAGGTATGTGTAGACCTTTGGTATTCTGAAGAAGGTATTGTTGAGAATATGGACCCTAATGTGATTCCTAGCACCATTACGTTGCCAACGCCTACGTGGGATCACTTGGCCGTGGAACTAAGACGGTTTTTGGACGGTATGCCAATGCACGTGGCATGGTTTAGTGTCTTAAAATGGTTTGCAATTGACTCGCCATTAAAAGTCAAACAATTGACTTCAGCTTTATTTTATGACAACTCGGTGGAGCGATTGTCTTGGAATTTGGTGTCTAAAATTTATGATAATCCTGTAAAAACAAGTGTTTCAAGATTGGAAGAGTTCGTTAATTGTCCTTTTAAATATTTTGTTTCGACTGGGTTAAAACCTTATATTCCTAATGTTTATGAGTTGAAATATCCAGATATGGGGATTTTGCTCCATGCAATCTTAGAAGCATTTGGAAAATGGATGTTCACCTCGCAAATGAACTGGTCAGATTTAAGTTTAGATGAAAAAAATCAAGTTCTGGATGCTATTTTAGAAACAAGCCTTGACAAGGAGTTGTTTGATTCTAAATACCAATACCTATATATGATTCGGAAATTAAAACGTGTGGCAAAACGATCTGTGGATACTTTGTCTCATCATTTAGAAGTTGGATTGTTTAAAACACAGGCCTTTGAATTGATTTTCTCGGATGGGCCAGCTGGTGTACCGCCGATCGTTATTCCTTTGGAAGGGGATCGCAAACTTTTTGTACGTGGCGTAATTGACCGCATCGATTTGCTTGAACGCGATGGTAAGCATTATGTAAAGATTATTGATTATAAATCAGGGATGAAGGAAATGTCTTTATCAGATGTTTATCACGGCCTTCAAATGCAATTGATGGTGTATCTAAATGCATGCCTTGAACATCCGGATTATTTTAAAGTCAAAGAGTTAATTCCAGCTGGGGCTTTCTATTTTAAAATTGATGATCCTATAATTGAAAAAGTTTTGAACGATCGAGAAGCAATTGAAGCAGATATTTATAACCATTTGAAATTGGATGGGCTTATATTAAATGATATGGAAATCATTAAAGCGTTTGACTCTGATTTTGAAAGCAAGTCTCAAAGCAGCGTGGTCTCTGTTAAAGTTAAAAAGGACGGAACACTATCCAAATCATCAGGCGCCCTAACGCAAGAAGATTTTCAGAGTATCACAAGTTGGGTTACCAATAAAATGAAGACCATAGGGAATGCCATAACACAAGGAGAAATTTCTGTTAGTCCTGCAAAAGTAGCTGGGAGAGCCAGCTGTGATTACTGCCAGTACAAGGCCTTGTGCCAATTTGACCCCAAATTTTTCGGCAATCAATATCGGAGCCTGACGAAATTATCGGATGAAGAAGCAATTGCGTGTATCAAGGCAGGAGGACAAGATGACTAAATGGACAAATGAACAATTGGCAGCTATTGAAATACGTAATGTGAATTTGCTTGTATCTGCGGCAGCTGGGTCTGGTAAAACAGCTGTTTTGGTTGAACGCATAACGCGAATGATTGTTGAAGGTTTATCTGATGTAGATCGAATGCTTGTTGTAACGTATACAAATGCCGCTGCAGGTGAAATGAGAAGCCGTATAGAATCAGCGCTTTCAAGTGCTATAGAAGCTTACCCAGAGCGGGGATCTCTTTTGAACCAACAAATCAAAAAGTTAAATCGCGCACAGATTAAGACCTTTCATGCTTTTTGTTTAGATGTGATTCGGACACATTTTTTGAAAGCGGATTTAGACCCAAATTTCAAGTTAATCCGGGATTCAGAGCGATTGATATTGATGGAAGAAGCACTGGATGAGACGTTGGAAGCGGCTTATAAAGACCAAGATTTGGGATTTGTGGAACTTGTTGAATCTTATACGGGAAACAGAGATGATTATAAGTTGAGGGAAATGATCAAACAACTCTATGTTTTTTCAATGAGCCAACCCTATCCTTCTGAGTGGTTGTCATCCCAACATGACCCTTATGCGTTGCCGGACCATCCACTTCGAAAAAAATGGGAAAGTATTTTAATTGAACAGGTTAGGGCCCTTGTATCTGGTGGCCTTTCGTTAATTGATAGAGGCATTGAATTGTGTCAGATGCCAGGTGGTCCTGAGCCTTATATAAAAACACTTCAGTCGGATAGACTTGTGTTTGAAAATTTGGAAAAGAGTGCGCATGAAGGGTTGGAAGCATTTGAATCAAGGCTTTCAAACGTGTCACTCGATCGAATAGCGACACTCAAGAAAGATGAAAAAGACCTTTATGATCAAGCACTTGTGGCCGAGGTTAAAGATGTGATTCGGACCAAATTTTTAAAAGGACAAATTTTATCAAAGTTACAGTCAATTTTCAATTACAAAACAATGGACCAGTACTGGAAAGAATTGCCTGAACTCAGCAATAGGCTGTCGTATTTGACCAAACTTACTCAAGATTTTTCCAATCGATTTCTACAAATGAAGTTAGATAAAAATCTTCTGGATTTCAATGATTTAGAGCATTATGCCATAGAAATTTTAGAAGATTCAACAGTATGTGCGTTTTACAGAGACCAGTTTAACCACATTTTTGTAGATGAATATCAAGATGCAAGTGCAATTCAAGAAACCATCATTAATCGAATTTGTAGGCATGGGAATCGGTTTATGGTAGGGGATGTGAAGCAGAGTATCTATAAGTTTAGAATGGCCGATCCAGAGCTATTTTTGGAAAAATACCATCTGTACGATGTCTATGGGGATTCAAAAGATATAGGGGATGGAAAAAATGGCCTTCGAATTGACCTTAAAAACAATTTTAGGACACGTCGAGACATTTTAGACCAGGTAAATGGTATTTTCTCACGCATTATGTCAGAAAAAATGGGCGATGTCGCATATGACACACATGCGCGATTAAATGGGTTGATGCCATTTGAACCATCAGGTGCGCCTTATGTTGAAATGAATGTAATCTCAAAAGATCAGGGAGATGGAGAGGAAGGGTCTGATGTTTTGGCTGATTTGAAAACAGATGAAATTGAAGCCCGTGCCATAGCATCGCGTATTAAAAGGCTTGTTGGAAAACCGGTTTATCATCCGAAATCAGGTGAGATGAAACCGTGTACTTATAAAGACATTGTAATTTTACTTCGGAGCACTAGAAGCTGGATTCCAGCTTTTGAGTCCGTGTTTTTGGAACAGGGTATCCCGTTTTATGCAGATAGCCAAACTGGTTATTTCGATACCTTAGAAATTAAAATTATGATGGATCTCTTAAGGATAATTGACAACCCTTATCAAGATTTAGCGCTTTTAACAGTGCTTAGATCCCCTATTGTGGGACTTTCTATTGAAGAATTGACAGAACTTAAAGTAAATCATGACAGTGATTTTTATTACAATCGGTTATTGGCCAGCTTAAATCAAGAGTCTTTTAGGGATCCAAGGCTTAGAAATTTCATTGACCAATTGAATACGTGGCGTGAAGAAGCGGCTTATATGCCTTTGGATGATTTTATTTGGCGTATCATGCAAGCCTCTGGATTTTATGCGTATGCATCAGCGATGCCTGGCGGTAGTTCTAGGCAGGCCAATCTCAAAATTTTAGTTGACCGTGCGAGTGAACTGAAAAACTCAAGACTCTACACTTTAGCCCACTTTATAAGTTTTATTGAACAGATGGAAAAATCAAGTGGGGATATGGGTGTGGCAAGCAATATTGGTGAAGAAGAAGATGTGGTTCGACTAATGAGCATCCACAAGTCAAAAGGATTGGAATTTCCAGTGGTAATCATTGGGGGACTTGGTAAAAAGTTTAATTTTATGGACACATATGGGGATATGATTCCTCATAAACATCTTGGAACAGCGCTTGCGTATGTAAATCCTGAACTGCGAATTAAATCCAAAACGCTGCCACAAATGGTTATGAAAGAGGTTGTAAAAGGCGAGACGCTTTCTGAAGAAATGCGCGTCTTATATGTTGGGCTTACAAGGCCAGTAGACCGGTTGATTCTTTTCGGTACGGTGAAAGACTATGGGGCCAAGGCCAGTATGTGGAATCGAGAAATTGACGCTTATATGCTGTCTTCAGCAGGGACATTTTTGGACTGGGTCATGCCAACGGTATATCAATTGGAAGCAATTGAACTCAATGTTTTATATGAGCCAGATTTAATTTCGCAGGTTACAACTGAAGAAGTAGAAACAGAATCTAGACAAGAAAAACTTGCAGAAATTATAGAATCGGATTACGCGGCAAATCCAGATGTGATTCAGAGACTGAACTTGACATTGGATGGTATTGATTCTCAATTTAAACCCCTTAAAGTATCTGTTACAGATTTGAAGCGGAACCAAGCCTTTCAACCACCTGATCTTATTGACATGCCAGAGTTCTTAAAAGCAGATAAACCAATTGCAGGGGCTGAAAAAGGGACACTTGTGCATAAGGTGCTCGAACATCTTGATTTTTCTAAAGCCTATACACTGTCATCTTTAAAAGAAGCAATTGCTCAACTGGATATTCTGTCAGAGGAAGCGTTAAAATTACTGGATTTAAATAAAATTCTCTCGTTCCTTCAATCAAAATTGGGTATAAGGATAGCAAGTGGATTACAGGTGAAAAAAGAGACGCCATTTGTCATGGTACAAGATGGGCAATTGGTTCAAGGTGTTATTGATCTCTATTTTGAAGAAGCTGATGGACTTGTTTTGGTGGATTACAAAACAGACTATGTTGGGACGCAAACTTTAGAAGAGCTTTCACAGAAACATGTATTCCAAATTGACTTTTATAGGCAAGCGCTAGAAATTCTTACGGAAAAACCCGTGAAAGAAGCCTATATTTACTATTTGGATTCAAATGCGGTTTACCCCGTTAAAAGGAGCTGACCCTATGTATGAAAAAGAATTGAATTGTGCAATTGAAGCAGCTGAAACTGCTGGTAGAGAGATTATGAAAATATATATGGCATCCTTTGAAGTGTCCTACAAGTCAGATGAGTCACCGGTAACAAGTGCGGACATCGGGGCGAATCACATTATATTGGAAAAACTACAAGCGTCATTCCCTAAGGATGGGATTCTTTCTGAAGAAAGCGAAGATGATGAGAGCCGGTTTACACAAAAACGTTTTTGGGTTGTGGACCCGTTGGACGGTACAAAAGAGTTTATAAAGAAAAATGGCGAATTTTCAATTAATATAGGCTTGGTTGATGGTGGAGAAGTTGTCGTAGGTGTGATTTATATTCCAGATTGGGATCTTCTTTATTACGCCTCCAAAGGAAAGGGTGCTTATAAAAAGTCTTTAAAAGACAACTCTATTGAGAGCATTCAGGTATCTAAACGTTTAAAACCTTATCGCTTGCTGATTAGCCGTTCGCATCCGTCCCAAAAAACCCAGCTGTTTCTGGCTGAAAATGCAGAGATGATTGCCAGTGTTACAGAAATGGGCAGTTCCATTAAAGGGTGCTTGATTGCAGATGGGACCTATGATGTGTATTATAATTTTGGATTGTCTATGAAATGGGATACCTGCGCAATGGAATGCATTGTCAGTGAGTCGGGAGGCATATTAAGAAAACTCAATGATGCCCCAATTGACTATTTGGAAGATAATAAACTAAACAGAGGATTTTATATTGTAAATAACTGGAACAACCGAGTGGACTTGACTAAAATTTTTGAAATGTGAGGCGTGTATGAACAATATTCTAATGATTGGGTATGACTTAGAGCCATTGACCCTGAAAATGGCAAACCTTTTTAAACACTATGGTTATACTGTAACGATTCAATATGTTGGCAAAGGGTCAGAAAATTTGGAAATAGAAGGCCTCAATGGGTATGTGGACACTATGGCCCAGATGGATTGGGATCGATTGTCGAAAGAACTCAAAACGCATGCGGTTGTTGTCATGCACGAACGCATGAATCACACGAAGGTATATGATTATGCTAAGGTTTATGGTCGTGATGTTTGGTGTTGCCTTACAGAACCACTGGAAACTGGCGAGACTGTGACGTGTGATTTTTTAGTAGTGCCTTATTCTGAACAGGGCAGTCGGCTGACGGGCTTAAAAAACCTGCTTGAAATCAAAGATGGCAAGCAGGTTTACTGTACGAATCAGTCCGGAGAAACTGAAATTTATAATCTCAATGAAGCGTTAAGTCAATCTGAATATCCGCTTTTTATGGTGCGTTACATGCATGGATACCAGATTGGTCAGTATCCACAGGAAACAATCAATCCCTAGCTTCTTCTAAAATTTTCGGTATAAATAGGGAGAAACGTGTTCCGATATTAAGGGTGCTGTCAACTTGTATACGCCCACCATGTTGTTCAATGATAATTTTAGCGATAGACAAACCCAAACCAGTACCTCCGTGCTGGTTTGCTTTCATTTTTGTTCTGGATTTATCTGCACGATAAAAGCGATCAAATACATGGGGGAGGTCTTCTTCAGAAATTCCAATACCGTTATCTTCAAAAATAATAATGTGATGTCTGGCAGAAGATTTTAGAGTAATTTTGATTTCACCGTCATCCAAGGTGTACTTAATGCTGTTGTCTATAAATATTCGAAAGGCTTGCTTTAATTTATCCAGTGACCCATAGACCATGAGCGCGTCTTCAATTTGATCTTGAATTTTATGCTGAGAGTCAATCATTCGCGTCTCCTTAACCACTTCGTGTAGGAGATCGGATAGATTGAATGTTTCCAAATCCATCTTTAAAGTCCCTTTATCATTTCGAGCGATAAAGAGTAGACTTTCAACCAAACTCTGCATGTTGTCAGTTTCTCCCATTATGGCTTGAATGCTCTCTTCAAGGATATCAGGGTCATCTTTTCCCCAACGGTTAAGCATGCCAGCGTAACCTTTTATAACTGCAATAGGTGTTCTCAACTCATGGGAAGCGTCGGATACAAACTGCTTTTCACGTTCGTAACTTTTTTGAATGTCATCCAGCATTTTGTTAAATGTATGTGCCAAGTCTTTTAATTCATCTTTTGTGCCACCTAAGTTAAGTCTCGTGCTTAAATTATTTGCAGACATATCCTTTACTTGTTCAGTCATGGTGTGAATAGGGCGGAGATGTTTGTTGGACATTTTGCCAGCAGATATAATAGAAGATAGAATCAGGACAATACAGAGTACGATGCCAATTGGGAAAGTTGCTTCAATTACATTTTTATAAGAAGTCATCTCCTTCTCTAAAGTGTAGTATCCTGTTTGTGCATTTTCATTCTGATATAGACCATAGGTAAACAAGTTTTGAAAGCTTGGGAAAGTCCTGAAATCATAGCCAGTGGTTTGGGTAGCTGTTGCGTAGTCTATTGATTGGCCAGAAGACGCATAAGTCATTGTTTTTGAGTCATCAAAAAGATAGAGATGAACAGATTCACTATCAAGGTATTGCTTTAGGAGTTCTGTTTCCTGATCTGATTCATTTGAAAGATAAGTTTCAATGAAACTGGCGTTTTCATTTAACTGTAATTGGGCGTTGTGAAACAAAAAATATGAAAAGGCCAGATAAACGCCAATAAAAAGAAAAAGTATAATGCCCACCAATCTGAATGTATAGCCTAATGTCAATTTAAAGGTTATATTGAACCGAATTAATGACATGAACTGATCCAATTGGCCTTCCATGAATGGCTTTTTTTCTTTTATAAGTGGCTTCTTTTTTTTATTGCGTATGACTTCACGCCGTAATTTTTCGCGTTGCAAATGAGCCTTTCGCTTTGCGATAGGGTCGGTTGCATCTGTTATGACAATTGATTTTTTTGATAATTTTGGTTCTGTTGAAGTTCGATGCCGAGGTTTCGCCCGCTGAACCGTTTTTTGAATTTCTACCGAATCTTTACTGATGATTTTCATCTTTAAACAAATACCCTACCCCTCTAACAGTATGAATGAATTTGGTATCGAAGTAATCATCGATTTTACTTCTTAAGTACCGTATGTAAACGTCTACAATTTTTGTTTCTCCAAAATAGTCGTAGCCCCACACTTTATCGAGGATCTGCTCTCTGGACAATGCAATATTACGATTTTCAGCCAGATAGTGAAGGAGGTCGAATTCCGTTTTTGTAAGTTCTATGGGGTGACCATCATAAGAAGCAGTATATTGATTGTAGTCAATGGTTAGATTTCCTGAAACAAACAAATGTGCTTGACTTTGAGGTGCTTGCGTAGGTTTTCTAAAAACACGACGGATGCGTGCCAACAGTTCTTCAATTGCAAATGGTTTTGTCATATAATCATCAGCTCCAAAGTCCAATCCCATAACTTTGTCCATCGTATCATCTTTGGCTGTAAGCATGATAATTGGTATGTCTGAATTAAGACGTACCCTTCTGCACACTTCCATACCATTTAGACCAGGGAGCATAATGTCTAAAATTACCAAATCAAAATTGCCTTCAAGCGCTAAGTCAAGTCCCGTCCGGCCATCATTTGCTGTTTGCACCGTAAACCCTTCATGTTGGAGTTCTAATTCAATAAAACGTGCTATTTTAATATCGTCTTCTATGACTAGAATAGTATGCATAAACTGCCTCCTTAATTTATGTATTATATGTAATAATATAGCACTAGAGATGTGAGATTGCAAAAGAAACCCAAACTTTGGAGGTATTATGTCCAAAGTTTGGGTTTGGTTTTATGCCATGCGATCTTCATCTTCTTTTGTTTCTTCTTCAGGTGTGTTTTTAAAGTCATTAAATGTATTTTCAAATTTAACTTTCTTCCCTTCAGCATCTAATAAGATGATTTTATAACCGAAGAGATATGGCAAAATGAGAAGGAACAAGGAAATCGGCATTGTGAAAAGTATGATAAGGCCTGCAATGGTTAGAGGTAAATCTAATACTTTATGGCCTTTCTTTCCAATGATGAAGCTTGTTTTATGCAATTTTGCAAAGAATTTGCCAACTTCGTCAAAGAAATCATTTTCAGGTCTTCTCTGATGAGATTTTTTAGATTGAACGTTAATTCTAACAGATTTTCCGGTTTTAGGACGGGCTGTTTTATGGGTAGATTCAAGTTCAATTAACGCCTCAACCATATCGCCGTCGTGTCTTTCGAGGGCCTCTTTTGCCTCTTTGTAACTTATATTGGCTCTTTCCATGAGCATGTCGATTTTTTCTAAACTGACTGACATTATATTGCCTCCTTAAATTTATTTGTTGTTTAAGTACACTATACTGGACTAAATTTAACACTGAACCAAAGAATGGTTAGAATTTGGATAGAATTTTCAATCCCATTATTTTCTAAAAAAATTGAAATCCATTAAGTTTGGATAAAATGTCGGAATTGCCATATGAATCCAGTGTGTTTTTTTGGGTTTGATTTTTAAAGATTTCATAATTACCTCCTTTTGTCTAGGTTATAGCTTAAGTATAGAGGGGAAAGATTAGTATTAAACCAAGAAAAAGTTAAAAAGGCGGAAGAATTAAATTAATTTAAAAAGATATTAAAGAATGTTAAAATCACATCTATTGACGGATTGAATGACTTTTGTTAGTATTGATTTCGTTGACAGGTAAAGTTGAATTGCATGGTAGTTTACATTTATCCCCCTTTTTTATAAGTGTAAATCGTCAATTCGAGGCACGTATATGCGTGCCTATTTTTTTTTGCCCAAAACCTAGAACTGTTGTACAATAGGTATACCTAGATTCTACGTGCAATCTACTCATATAACCCTTTAAGCAAGTATTTATAATCGTTAAGCCAAAACCATTCTTTCACCCAATGGGTGAAAGA
>NZ_JAFBDT010000015.1 GCF_016908355.1 Fusibacter tunisiensis
CGAAACCCGTTATCACTTTTCTTTTGAAGTTTCCCTCAACTGAATTGCGTTTGGTTTTTTTCATTTAAGCTGTTCAATTTTCAAGGTTCTCTTTTTGAAAATACAATCGCCTCATATGTGTTGCGGCGACTCATTTATAATACCACCATTCATTTTCAATGTCAAGATGTTTTAAACGTCTTAACCAAACTTTTTTCACATTGTTTTTACAAGAAGTTTACTTGGAAACGTATGGTGCTTTAAGATAATAACACCCTTCTTTCATCAAGTCAATACTTCTTAAAAAAGTAATATTATTCTGATAATTCACCTAAAAAAAAAAACGCGCCCTAATCCGGACGCGGTGATTTTTTCAACATTAAACTTGAGCCATACCTAATTTTAACGCTTTTATATTAATGTCAATAAACTTCTCTTTAACCGTTTCTTTAATGACTTCTTCCCAGTTTACAACATCTTGAAGATCCATAGCCTTTAACAATGCACCAACAACTATAACATTCATTGTTTTAACATTTCCAAGTTCTTCAGCAAGTTCTGCTGCTTTAAAGACAGTTGTTTTTAATTTCCCTGAAATATCCTCAATCACACCTTTTGGATAATTCACAGCTCCAGTTAAAATTGGCGCTGATGGAATCTGATATGCATTCATTACAACATGACCTTCCGGTTTAATATATTCAAGCCATCTAGATGTTTCCATTGTTTCAAACGAAACAAGTACATCTGCTTGTCCCTTACCTATAATAGGTGAGTGTACTTTTTCGCCATACCTAACCTGAGTCGTAACACTTCCACCTCTTTGCGCCATACCATGAACTTCACTCATTTTTACATCGTATCCCGCTTTAATTAAACCTGTTGCCAATATTTTAGAAGCCAAAATAATACCTTGACCCCCTACGCCGCACAATAAAATGTTCTTATTATCACTCATCTTTATTCACCAACCCTTTCGATTGCATCAAACGGACAAGCTTGAAGACAAACTTCACATCCAACGCACATATACTTATCGATTTTCGCTTTTTTTGTTTCATTGTCAAAACTAATCGCTGGACAACCTGTTTTTGTGCAAATTTTGCATCCGCGACATTTGTCTTCGACAACATGACAAAGTTTTTTCGATAAATCAAATTCTTTTAAGTCTTCTGGTGAAAATGATTTTAGAACACATGGCCAACGTGTAATGATCACAGAAGGACCTTCAAACTCAAAGGCATCATCTATCGCTTGGTTCATTTCATCTAATTTAAGCGGATTTACTGTCACCACATGTTTGATTCCAATCGCTTTAACAAGTGCTGGAATATCAATTGGATTTGTAGCGTCTCCTTCCAATGTATATCCAGAACCTGGGTTTTCCTGATGTCCTGTCATGCCAGTAATTCTATTATCTAAAATCACATTGACAGTATTTCCACCGTTATAGGCGGTATTGATCAGAGAATTTACGCCAGTATGGAAAAATGTTGAATCTCCAATTACAGAAACCACACGTTTGTCCACGTTATGGCGTTCAAATGCTTTTTTAGCACCATGCCCCATTGAAATGGAGGCACCCATACAAATAACAGAATCTGTTGCATTTAAAGGTTCTGATGAGCCCAAAGTATAACATCCGATATCACCGGTGATAACAACATTTTTCTTTTTACTCAGTGTAAAGAAAAAGCCTCGATGTGGACAACCCGCACACAAAGTAGGTGGTCTTCCCACAATCAAATCGTCGTTTGGATGAACTGTTTCACGTTCTTCACCTAGAAGTGCTTTAGCAACAATATCTGGATTAAGTTCGCCAACTCTTGGCACTTTATCTTTACCGATACAAGAAATCCCAGCTGCTTTCATTTGCTCTTCAATGTAAGGTTCGAGTTCTTCAATTACATAAAGTGTTTCAACCTCTTTTGCAAATGACCTAATTTTATCCATTGGCAATGGATGCGTAAAGCCAAGTTTCAAGTAGGACGCACTTTCACCAAACACTTCACGTGCATAAGTATAAGCAACACCAGATGTTACAATACCAATTTTTTTACTGCCCCATTCAATTCGATTTAGTGGTGTCTCATTTGAAAATGCTTCCATTGCTTTCAATTTATCTTCAACAATAGGATGAAGAATTCTAGCATGGGCAGGCGCTGCTATAAATTTTTGTGGTTTTTTTACATAAGGTATAATCGGTACCTCTTGACGTTCTTCAAAATCCACAAGGCCTTTAGAGTGACAAACACGTGTGGTCATTCTAAACAATACTGGAACGTCAAATTTTTCGGATATTTCAAAAGCCGACTTCATGAAATCTTTTGATTCTTGAGAGTCACTAGGCTCCACACATGCAATTTTTGCAAATTTAGCATAGTATCTGTTGTCTTGCTCATTTTGTGAGCTGTGGCATCCTGGATCATCAGCAGAAACCAAAACTAGGCCTCCCGTAATACCTGTATAACCAATTGTAAACAGCGGATCTGCAGCAACATTCACCCCAACATGCTTCATAGCAGCCAAAGTTCTTACACCTGCCATTGATGCCCCAATTGCCGTTTCTAGGGCAACTTTTTCATTATTCGCCCATTCCGCAGTCAATACATCTTTGTATTGAGCCATATTTTCCAAAATCTCTGTACTTGGCGTTCCAGGATATGCACTGGCATATGATACACCTGCTTCATAAGCACCTCTTGCAACCGCCTCATTCCCTGTCATTAAATGCTTCATGTTATTATTCTCCTTATCTTTTGATCCATTTACTTAGAATTCGCCGCAATCACACTGCCCAAAGCAATGGAATTCAATTTCGCTTCATAACTATCTGCTCTAGAAACCAAGACTACAGGTACCTTTGCCCCCATAATAACACCTGCAGATTCAGCCCCAGCCAAATAAGTCAAAGTTTTTCCAATACCATTGCCAACTTCAATTGTCGGTACCACCAAAACATCTGTGTCTCCAGCAATTTCACTTTTAAAATTTTTAATTTGAGCTGCTTCTCTTGACACAGCCAAATCCATTGCCAAAGGACCTTCTATAATAACACCCTCGCCAAAGTAACCTTCTCTTGAAAGATCTTGAAGTTTACGTGCATCCACTGTTGCCAGCATCTTCTCGTTAACTTTTTCTTTGGCCGCCAAAGCTGCCACCTTAACCACTTGAGTCCCCATAGCTCTACAAGCATCTATAGCATTTTGAGTGATTTTAACCTTTTCATCAAATCCCGGTTCAATATTCATGCCACCATCTGTCAAGAATAAGAGTTTATGATAGTGAGGCACTTCATAAATCATAACATGGCTTAGTAACCGGTCTGTTCTTAAGCCAATTTCCTTATCTAAAACTGCCTTTAAAAGGATAGATGTATCAATAAGGCCTTTCATTAGAAAATCGCCTACGCCATCGGAAACCAATTTTACTGATTTTCTAGCAGCCTCCACTAAATCTGGTTCGTTCAAAAGTTCATAAGAATCAATACGCAATGACTGTTCTTTTGCAATTTGCTGAATTGCCCCCGCATCTCCTACGAGTATTGGTTTGACCAACCCTTCTTCAGCTGCTTTACAAACAGCATAAAGCACATCTGCATCTTGAGCAGCTGCGACTACAAGAGTCATGGTCTCTCCGGTTTTAGCCGCGTTCAATAGATCACTGACACTTTTAATCATAGACACCACACCTTCTTAAAATATTTTGTATGTGTTCAACTTTTTTTTGAAACTCAATTCATTTTACACTATAATTAGGCACACATCAATAGATGGAGCTGTTAAAACTATGTCAAAATTTAAAATCCCAGAATCACATACCTGACTCTGGGATTATAACCCTTTAATTCAACTGACTGTTAAGGTGATTCAACCACATTTTAGCAACATCATCATTAGAATTGATTTCCAAAGCTTGATTAAACCATGCTCTTGCTGCATCTATTTCACCTATTGTAAAATCGACAATGCCTATATTCACAATAAACTCCGAACTATTTGGTGCTATACGATGTGCTTCTTCGAAATAGGATCTGGCCATTTTAAAATCACCAACTGAAAGGAAACAAATACCAACCTCATTCATACTCTGTACATGGCCAGTATTTAATGTGAGCACTTTCAAAAAGTAAGGAATTGCATCGTCATATAGTTCTTTCATGCGATAAGCAACGCCTATGAAAAAATTTAGTTCCCACCAATCATCATGATCTTCCTCAAGTGTTTTTAGGAGTTCTAACCCTTCTTCAAGCCTTTGTGCCAAAATCAAATTTCGGCCATTTTCAAATAGGGCTTTATCTCTAACACGTCCCATTGCCTCTACGATTTCAGACCGCCTATCGACGCTTATGTCGCCCCCTAATGCTTTGCGCCATGCTGCTTCAGCCTTTAAAAAAGAAGCTTCATTATAATAGCAAAATCCCAGATGATAATACGCATCGTAAAAATTTGGATGGTTATCAACTGTTTGTTCAAAATATACCTTAGCCATACGCTGGAGTTCTTCCGATTCTTTCTTGAACGATAAATCCATATAGCATCGCCCAATATTGAAAAGTGCATCTAAATTAATCGGATCAATTGCAAGCACAGCATTAAAATACATTATGGCCAATTCATACGCTTCATTTTCGGCATAGAGCACTGCATCATTTAAGATCAAACCTAAAACATTCACATCCAGTGCCTGTATTAATTTTCCATAGTAGGGTACAAATGTCTTTTCATCTTTTCCTACACCCAAATAAATAACAATCCCTTTGATGAGAGCCACAGGAGGTATCTGTTCGTATGACTGGCTTTTTATATTTGATGCTAGATCTTCAACACTAACTGGCAGCGGAATTTCTGGATCTAACATCATGGTCCCCACCTGTATATGAGAATCTGATTTTAGCTCTATGAAAACGATACGGTCAAGTTGCTTTTCTAGAAATTTTTGTTGATATGCTTTGTACGAAGCCATTTCAATCTCCTTTATTCTAAAACTCGTCTAATATTCTTATCAATAATTTTACGTTTAAAAAGATCAAAGTAATCAAACGCATCAGATTTAATAACATGAACTTTCACATCATCTGCTACTTTCACATGAATGTCTTCTATATACTCATCAGACAATTTGTTGCCATCACACGCTACGATAACTTTTCTTTTATGTGCATTTACAACCTTGATATCAATGTAAGTGTCCTCAGGAAGAATCATAGTTGAGCCCATAGGACGGTTCACGCTGTTATCATTTGGTGTTAATGGCGTAATCTGAAACACAGGTAAATCTGTGTGCATAACAGCACCACCAGCCCAAATTGCATATCCAGTTGCACCTATAGGTGTAGATATAATAAACCCATCCCCAGTAAAATAATTAAATGCCCTTGAGTTAAAATAAACTTTAGCTTCCATCAATTTAGGCTCAACATGTTTAATAATTATTTCATTAAACGCATAGTCTGTATAGACTTCACCGCTCAAAGTTCTGGAATTTACAATAAGAAGTGGGTATTCTACAACCCGATAGTTTTTCCCATCTAGCACTTCAAAAATCTGATCGATTCGATCTGGCATAATCGTTGTCAAAAATCCTAAAGTTCCTGTGTCAATACCAACAAAAGGTGTCTTAAAATGCTTATACCGTCTAATGGCACTTAACATAGTCCCATCACCGCCAATTACAACAATCACATCAGGATTCTCTCTGACAATCATTTTACCGCTTTTTTCAAGCAAAGGTACCAACTGATTCTTTACCTGTATGGATATTGGCCTACTATTTGAATGTATTAAAATTCGTTTCATGAGGCATCTCCTTTAAATAACTGAATTCCCAATTTTAAAAATGCGTAAGGTTTTTTCATGTTGAATACAACAACAGAATTCGTCTCCGGAATAAGGGATGAAGTCTCTGAAATCCATCCGACCACATCGTGTTTAAAAACGACAAACTCCAAATATTTCAGCATTTCTTTTGGCGTCACAGGGTCATCTTCATCTACAAAATGATTTTTAACGTCTTGCATATCCAATATTTCAATACGTCGTTTGTTGAATCTGGGAATATCGGGATAATGGAATAAGTCCCTCTGGCCTCTCAGTCCAGAAGCATAATAATCATATTTCAATAAGTCGTTAAATACCTGCTCATCTCCAGAATCCACCACGGATTTGTAATAAGCGTCTAGATAGAGGTATAAGTTAAATGTTGAAATAGGTACATTTAACAATCCTCTGCTAAAAAACCATTTTCTTAAAGAAAGAAAAAGTTCACTGGGTTTATTTCCCGTTTTCATTAATAACCATTTAAAAGAGACCTTAAACCGTTCAGAATTATGATACCACTCCACCAATTTTTCCACTTCTTTCAAGACAGCAAGATCATCAAAAGAAATATAGTTATTTTCCAACACTTCATAAGGTGTCTCTCTACGAACTTTGTAACCATACCTGTCTTTTTGACCATATAGAGCAGTCCCTTTAAGCACCTTTAAAAAACCAAGTTGCAGTTGATTTGCGCCTAAATTATAAGCATCATCAAAAGATTTTAAAAACCGTTTGTAAGACTCTAGAGGCAAGCCTGCAATCAAGTCCACATGAACATGTGTTTTTTGAGTTTTTATGAGTTCTTGAATATTTTCCTTCAACTGTTCAAAAGGTATATTTCTATTAATCGCTGTTAGTGTTGATGTACATGTGCTTTGAATGCCAATTTCAAATTGGAACAATCCTTTTCGGCCTTTTGAAACAAGCGCAAAATAATCAGAGTCCAACAAATTGCCATTGATCTCAAAATGAAAATTGGTAACCCCATTATCATGGTCTACGAGATACTGCATAATAGAAAGTGCATGTTTTTTATCAAGGTTAAATGTGCGATCCACAAATTTAACTTGAGGGACTTGCCACTCTAGGAACTTTTTCATATCACTGTACACACGTTCAAGCGATAACCGTCTGACCCCTTTAAGTGAAGACGATAAACAATATGAACATGAATAAGGGCATCCTCTTGTGCTTTCATAATAGACAATTCTATTTGAAAATGCATCCATACTCTCATACGGAAAAGGAAGACTGTCCAAATCAGAAACAATTACTGGTGTTGGCGCCACTACTGAATATCGAGTTGCAATACCGGGAATATGATGTAATGTATCCAGAGCATTGCCACTTAAAAAATGTCTCACTGCAGCCGTAAAACTTTCTTCACCTTCACCACAAAAGACCCCATGTATAGCGGGTAAATTAGACATTTGTTCAAAGGGATTATACGAAACTTCAGGCCCTCCCAAAAAAATCAAAGTTTCGGGATTCAATCTGTTATAGTTTTCAATTAAAACTGTCAGAAGTTCAATATTCCATATATAAGCAGAAACAAATACGACGTCATATCGCCCCCTATGCATCTCTGATAAAACTGGATCCATATCGTTGTTAATTGTAAATTCTCTCACGTCAATTGTCACATTTGAGTCAGGTTTTTTAAGGTTTTGAACCCAATATCTATAAATAGAGTGTATGGCTAAATTTGAATGTATATATTTTGAATTTAAGGTCATTAAAAGTATTTTCATATTCGCTTCCTTTCCTTAATCAAGTATAACATGAGATTCAAGTGACTGGAATTTATAATTTCATTATGACACGATAAAATAATATGTTATACTTTAAATATATAAGCAGGAGGTATTTTATGGCAATTATGTCTTCAAGACTCATCCGACACGAGATCTGCAAAGAAGAATTTCAAAAAATGGGTGCTCGAGTTATAGACATCCAGGGCATTATGTTTTTAGTGAAATTCGATCTTGGTGGCAATCGTATTACGTATGCCTACCATTTAAATGAAGACAATACCTTCTTCGTTGAGAGAATCAAACCCTATTTATTGAGTATTGGAGACTTTCAGTACGAGGAAGATATCGTCGACATTATCCGTGTTGATGTTGAACAATTTAGAAACGCAATGAATTCATCGAATTTTAAACAATTTATTGAAATAGACAATCACTTGACCAAACTGGTCAGATTGTTCGAAGACCTTTATTTGTACTACAATATTAGCAAAGAAGACTTAAAAGTCCTCGACGGCTCTGTAGACTGCGTCTTAGAGAGCATCAAAGATATTATGCGTCATTCTGACCGCGTCTACACCAAAAAAGATCCTGAAGTATTAAGAGAGGATATTGAATTTTAAAAACAGGGGGTGGAAATGAAAATACTTCATTTTGAGTACAGTGTCTTTTTTAGAAGAGTCATCCACGATATGATTACCAATCAAGGACATGACTATACCGGCACTGACACAATTGACTCATTAAAGAAACTTCTGGTTGAAAATCAATACGATGTCATATTCACTGGTATGGAATTAACAGACGGTAGTGCAGAAGAATTGCTAGAAAAGCTCAAACACCTAGCCCACCCAAAAATTCCTGTTGTCATTATTACATCAAGCGAGGTAAAAGACGTTACCCATCGCTTGAAAAATTTAGATTTTAGTGATTTTATCCTCAAAGAAAATCTAACCAAAGATACTTTGAACCGGTGTCTCAGAAGACTATAAAAAAACACCAACCTATTCCAAAATTATAGGTTGGTGTTTTTCTTACATTTGTTCAGGTGCATCAAGGCAAACCAAATGCAACGCATTCTTTAAGACAATTTTACTGCTATAAACAAGTGCCAATCTTGCATTTCTTAGTGCTTTATCTTCCACAAGTATTGAGTTGTCATGATAAAAACGGTTAAAGGCTTGAGCAAGATCCACTGCATATCGCGCCACAGTATGCGGTTCATAGTTCTTATGTGCCAGCACAACAATTTCATTGAACTTCGCCAAAATTCTAACAACTTCTTTTGAAGCAGGGTCTGACAAAACACCATACTCTATATCTGAAAGAGGATCAAACTCAGCTTTTCTCAAAACACTGCAGGCACGTGCATGTGTATATTGCACATAAGGTCCCGTTTCCCCTTCAAAAGATAACGTTTTATCTAAGCTAAACGCATAGTCTTTTGTTCTCGAAGTATACAATTCTTGGAAGACAACAGCCCCAATGCCAATAGATTTAGCCACCGATGCTTTATCAGACAAGTCTGGATTTTTTTCATTAATTATCTCAAGTGTCTTCTCAACTGCTTTGTCTAAAACATCTTCTAAAAACACAACATTTCCTTTACGTGTGGAAAGGGACCCTTCTTCTAAGGATACCATTCCAAATTCAACATGAACACAATCTTTACTCCAAGCATGTCCCATCAGTTCAACAATTTTGATCCACTGCTGAAAATGAAGTTTTTGAGCACTGCCAACCACATATATGTTTTTATCAAAATCATAAGTGTCTTTCCTATATTTTGCTGCTGCAAGGTCCCTTGTCATGTATAGGGTTGAGCCATCTTTCTTAGTAATTAAAGCTGGTGGCATACCATAGGGTTCAAGGTCAACAATTTCTGCTCCCTCTGATTTTTGAACAATTTTCTTTTCCCTAAGTTCATCCAAAATGGCCTGCATTTTATCTGAGTAAAAGCTTTCCCCAGCATAAGAGTCAAAAGTAACGCCTAGCTTATCGTAAACCCGATTGAATACTTTCAAAGACATTTCTTTAAAAAGTGTCCAAAGCTCAACAGCTTCTGGATCGTTATTCTCTAATTTTGTAAACCAACTTCTCGCTTCATCTTCAAGTTCTGGGTTTTCTTCAGCTTCCTGGTGAAACTTCACATAAATCTTAAGCAGTTCAGGAATTGGATCTTTTTCAATGGTCTCTCGATCTCCCCAAAGTTTAAAAGCGACAATTAGTTTTCCAAATTGAGTTCCATAATCTCCCAAATGATTAATGGCAACCGTATCGTATCCTAGAAAATCATAAATTCTTCTGAGCGACTCACCAATCATAGTACTTCGAATATGGCCCATATGAAATGGCTTTGCAATATTTACAGATGAATACTCAATAATTGTTTTTTTATCTTCCCCGACATCAGAACTGCCATAATACTCTTTTTGTGCCATAACCGCTTCTAAAATATTTTGTGCAAAGTGACTTGTACTTACTTTAAAATTTAAAAACCCAGAAATAGCTTCAACTGACGCCAGTGTATCTGGCAAATTAATTTGATCCACAAATGTCTGTGCAATAACTTGTGGCGCTTGTCTCATTTCCTTCGAAAGTTTAAAACAAGGAAAAGCATAGTCACCCATATCTGTGTTTTTGGGATGTTCTACTAGATTTCGAATTTCCTCCAGTGTCATACTTGGCACTAAAGGGTGTAGCAGTTCAGCAATACTCATTTTATAATCGATCATAATGTCCTCCTTTTATCAAAAAAATAAAAACGCCTCTTGATTGACAAGAGACGAATAATCCGCGGTACCACTCTAATTGAAATTAATTTCCACTTAAGACCGTATAACGTCGGTTAACCGTTCTTCAACCAGGGCCAAAGAATTCTCATGGGCTCTCTTCACAAATAAATATTATCGAACTTCCACCGTCTTCGACTCGCTATTAAGGAATTTAAGTGCTACTGTTCCAATCATAGAATACATATGAATTTGAAATTAATTTTAGCATAACAAATTAACGTTTTCAACCATTTGTGTAAAGTTTTTATGAATTTGTTATAATCGCATTCAATATCCGTTATAATACTACTATCACTTAAAAGGAGCTACTATATGGCAAATTTAAATTATTACAAATCCAAACTCAAACACTTAACATTGACAGAATGGCTCATTGGCATAAACATTTTCATGTTCTTGCTGACACAAGTCATTGATTTCACTTCAGGTGGCGCACTTATTAAATTGGGCGCAAAAGTGAACTTTCTCATTGGTATGGGCGAATTTTGGCGCTTACTTACATCCATGTTTCTTCACGCTGACTTGATGCATTTAATTTTTAACATGCTTGCGCTTTATATTCTTGGAAAGGATATTGAACGTTTCTTTGGAAAAACAAAGTTTCTAATTTTGTATTTTGTTTCAGGTCTAATTGGATCTGCATTTAGTTACCTGCTTGTAAGCAATGTTTCAGTTGGGGCTTCAGGTGCTATCTTTGGTCTAATGGGTGCAAATTTATTCCTGTATAAAATCAATCCAACTGTCTACAAGCGTATTTATGGCACTGACTTTTTAGTCCTGATTGGTCTTAATCTGATTTTAGGATTGATTAGACCAAACATAGATATGGCGGGCCATGTCGGCGGATTAATTGGCGGCTTTACAACTGCATTTGCCCTAGGGTTGCGCCATGAATCCATGAAATCTAAAAAAAGAATCCCTCTTCAAATTGCCGTCGTTCTAATTTTATTAGTGCCTGTTACCATTGCGACTGGTATTCAAAGGCGTAAACCAGAAACTTTTGCCAGCGCAGCTTATTATCATTATTCCGTTGGACACATAAAAACTGCGCATCGTTACATTGATCAAGGTATTGATAAATTTCCTGAATTAGATGACTTAAAATTAATCAAAGATGCTTTAAACCCATAAAATTATAACTTGATTTCCTCTACGCGGGTATTATACGTCATGCCATTTACTTGGATGCGCAGGTCCTCAAAGGCAATCAAGTCTTTTTTTTCGACTTCAGGAAAAGGCATCGCAAACGCATGGTCAACCCACTGGAATTGGATTTGATCGTGTGGCTTTACTTGAGCCATAATGGGCAAATCTGCTGATAGTATCGTCCCAATTTTTGTATACCCACCTGTGGTTTGTCGATCTGCCATCATAATTATGGGGTGTCCATCACCTGGAATCTGGACACTTCCAAAAGCGATGGCATCCGACAAGATGTCTGGTCCCTTTAGGTGTTTCAAAGGATCCCCTTCTAGCCTAATTCCCATTCTGTTGCTCTCATTTTTCACCGTATAAACCTGATTCACAAAAAGCTTAAGTGCCTCTACCGAAAAATAAGTGTCCTGCGGCCCTTTTATAACTCGAATCTTTTTTATTGAACTGTCCAACATTTCAAAATAGCGTCTGTATGGGTTCAATAAACGCCCCTTAAATGGATATATATTGGTATTGGTATTGGTCTCTACTTCTATTTGCATGCCTGAACTGAGCGCTTTTCCATCAATCCCACCAAGTTTTGATTTTTGATCAGTTGCACACGAGCCCAAAAACCAACTTAAATTCTGCCAAATTCCATGAATTGCAAGATAAATTCTAAGTCCAGTAATCATGCTGCCAATCGAAACCTTATCACCTCTTTTTAACGGATAGGATGTCCAACCTTTAACCGAAACCGAATTGATATATATTTCTGCATTTCCACCCGTTATCGCAATTTGAATCGGCTTGTCCGCACGAAACTCAAAGTGTCCCCCAACAACTTCAATTACTGGTGTATGGCAATCATTTCCAGCTAAACTATTGGCGGCAAAATAAGCGTATGCATCCATTACCCCTGCTTGAGAAACACCTTGATCCAACCCCTGAAAACGTCCTTCATCCTGTATCGTGCTAGAAAAACCAGGTTTAATAATCGTTATCGCCATCTTTCCACACCCCACTGCCCTATATAGAACTAAATTTTACCCATTGACCTGCTCGCAAATAAAACGGATTTTTCGACTCTGCATCGAAAAGTTTGACCTTTGTTTTCCCTATTATTTGCCATCCTCCGGGTGAATCTACTGAGTAAATCCCAGTTTGATGATCTGCAATCCCAACAGAGCCTGCAGCTACTTTTAATCTTGGCGTTTTTCGTCTAGGCGTTGCAAGTTTAGGATCCATACCACCTAGATATGGAAATCCAGGTGTAAACCCTATCATATAAATTCTATAAATCGGTGCTGTATGCTTTAAAATAATTTCTTCAACAGAAAGTCCTGTATGTTTTGACACAAATTCCATGTCCTCACCACAATAGTCAACAGGAATCTCCACAATCTCCTTGGTTGTCAAATCAATTAAATGATCTCTACTAAAAAATGAATGGACAAATGCTAGTAATTCTTCTCTCCTAAAAACAGTTGGGTAAAAAAACACACTCACTGAATGATACGTTGAAACAATTGCTCTAACCCCTTTTATATCCTGCTTTAGCAAATTATCTTTAAGCAAAACAACATGTGCATTCATCATAGGGTCTATATGATCTTCTAAATAAATTGTAAGGGCCGAATCCCCCATTAACTTCCAATACCACTTCATATGTTTTTCTCAATCAAAGCATTATTTAATCGTTTGGCTAATTCTAAGGCATGTACACCATCACCATGCAAACAGACTGTGTCTGCTTTTAATGTAATAATTTGCCCATCGACACTTTCAATTGTGCCTGTTTTTATTAAGTGTATCATTCGATTCACTGCCTCATCTACCGAGGTCACAAAAGCGCCTTCAAGTGACCTTTTAACAAGGTGGCCACTTGAATCATAGCCCCGATCCGAAAAGACTTCAGCGTAGAATTGTATGCCAATCCTTTCTGCTGCCACTTGCATTTCACTCCCTGATAACCCATACAATATTATATTCGGATCTAGCTTATGTAGGGCTATGGCAAGCGCTTTGGAAGCTTTAAAATCCCTTGCCAAATCCGTATAAAGTGCACCATGTGGTTTTACATGGGTCAATGGTACAGATAAAAACGTACAGATACCCTTTAGTGCCCCCACTTGGTACAAAACACTATTTACCATCTCGTCAATTGTTAACTGTATTTTCCGTCTACCAAAACCTTGTAAACCCATATACCCCGGGTGTGCACCAACCCGAACCCGATTTTCTTTACAAAGTTTGACCGTATGATACATTACATTTGAATCCCCTGCATGAAATCCACATGCAACATTAGCAGACGTAATAAATGGTATTAAAAGTTCATCGTTTCCCAATTGATATATACCAAAACTTTCCCCCAGATCGGCGTTTAAATCAATCATAGCGTCCCCCTATTTCAGTTCAATGACTGTAGCCCCATTTCCACCCTCATTATAAGCAGCAAATTCATAATGTTTCACATGAGGGTGTCCTCTAAAATGATCCTGCAGTCCTTTTCTCAAAACACCCGTTCCCTTACCATGTATAATACGAACATGACTTAGACTTGAAAGTGCTGCATCATCTAAATACTTGTCCACCTTTAAAATCGCATCTTCTAGATTTTCACCTCTAACATCGATCTCAGGATGAATGCTCATACTGGAAGCCCGTGCTTGTTTTAACTTATTATAAACAGAAGCGTCTTTCTTTTTCTTAGATATGAGAACCAATTGTTTTATATTGACCCCCATTTTCATCAGTCCAACTTGTACAGTCAACTCGCCCTTTTCATTTGGAAGTGTTAATACTGTTCCTTCTTGATTAATGCTGAGAACGCGCACTGAATCGCCAACAATGACATTTTCAGGCGCCATATCGCTTTCTGCATCTGCATCTATTACCTGATCTGCCACATTCCCAAGCTGATCTTGTAGCCTTTTTCGCATGCGCTCTATCTCTTTATTTTTGTCATTTGCATTGGTTTTTTTAATTTCACGCATACTTTTTACAATTTCATCCACTTCATTCTTTGCATTTCTAAGAATATCTTTTGCTTCTTCACGCGCTTTTCGCATCATTTCGTCTCGTTTCAATAACCACTTGTCTTCTTTATCCGATAAAGAAGACTTGAGTTTTTCAACTTCTAATTTTAACCGAGTCGCTTCATTACGTTCAGCCTCTGCAATCTTTCGACTCTTTTCAATACTGGCAATAATGTCCTCAAACTCGATATTATCTTGATGTACATATGCCTTTGCCTGCTCAATAAGGCCATTTCCCAAACCCAATTTTCTCGAAATTTCAAATGCATTGGATTTTCCGGGAATCCCAATTAAAAGTTTATAGGTTGGACTTAAAGATTCTACATCAAATTCAACACTGGCATTTTCAATCCAACTGTTTGAGATGGCATATGTTTTCAGTTCAGAATAGTGCGTGGTTGCTAGGGTTCGTATTTTGCGCTTACCAAGTTCATCCAATATAGCCATTGCAAGAGCTGCACCTTCTGTGGGATCCGTTCCAGCACCCAGTTCATCAAAAAGGACCAGCGATTCAGGTGTGATTTCTTTTAAAATCGAAACAATATTTGTCATGTGGGATGAAAAAGTACTCAAACTCTGTTCGATACTCTGTTCATCACCAATATCTGCAAAAATTTGATCAAATACTGCAATTTCCGTCCCATAGTCTGCAGGAACATGGAGACCAGCCTGAGCCATTAGGGTTAACAAGCCAACCGTTTTAAGTGTTACGGTTTTCCCGCCTGTATTTGGCCCAGTAATCAGCAAAGTGTTAAATTGATCCCCTAGCCATACATTTGAAGGCACAACTTCATCTTTTGGCAAAAGAGGATGCCGCCCATTTTTGATTCTAAAGCTAAGTTTATTGGATAGTTCAGGTTTTACCGCTTTCATTTCCAAAGACAACTTGCCTTTCGCAAAAATAAAATCCAGTTGTCCCAATGTCCTCATATTCAGCTCGAGGTTAACGGCATTATCTGCGACAAATCCTGTTAAAACTCTTAAAATACGCTCAATTTCTTTTGCTTCATCAAGTTTTAGATTCCTCAGCTCATTATTAAGTTCAACCACTGCAATTGGCTCAATATAAACCGTACTTCCTTTGGCAGACTGATCATGTACCAAGCCCTTTACTTGATTTTTGTGCTCACTTTTTACTGGAATCACAAACCGATCTTGTCTGATGGTTACTAAAGTATCTTGTAAATATTTTTGATAAGTTGCAGAAGTAATCATAGATTCAAGCTTGCTTCTTATGCTGGCATTCTTGCTTTCAATGGTCCGTCTAATCCGTTTCAATTCTGGCGAAGCATGGTCTGAAACTTCAGTTTCAGATACAATACAACGCTCAATTTCCTTTTCAAGTTCAGATAAAACATGTAAAGAAGACCCATAATTTGATAAAATACTATATTTCTCAGCATAATTAGCATGTGTCGTCATATATTTTTTTAGGACTCTTGCCGTTCTTAAACTGTCTCCAATTTCCATAAGTTGTTTGGGAGACAAAACGCCTCCAATTCGCGCCATTTTAAGCGAATTTTCTTGATTATAGATCGGGCCAATTGGTGGCGTTCCAAACTGAATCATCATATCTACTGCTTCACTGGTTTCATTTTGCATTTCGCGAATAGAGTCAATCGCTTTTTCTGGCTTTAAAGTTTCACATAGAGTCTTTCCCAGGGTAGAAGTTGCTTTTCCGGAAAGCATAGTCATTATTTTAGTATATTCCAATACGCGCAAAGTACGTTCTTTCATGTGCATTCCCTCCAATCAATTGAAACCAATTATAGCTATAAAAAAAGTGCCCAAAACAGGCACTTTTGCTCCGGACTATTCATCTGATTCTTCTTCAAAATCTATCATACCAACGTGCATGTCAGTCGACGAAATTTCTTTTTCCAATTCAAGGACTTCATCGCGTGACTTTTTAAGGTTCTCCTCTTTCTGTTTAAGATCGTAATCCAACTTTTCCATTCTACGTCTCAGTTGCGAAACCCCTGTTTCATAAATACTAGAACTGTCAATCAATTTTGAAAACTCTTTCACCATTTTTTCATACGCCTGACTGCGTCTTTCAAACTCAGTAACGACAGCATCTAACTCATCTCTAGCACTTTTTAGTTCATATTGAGGCGAATTAATTCGACGTTCAAGTTCTTCTTTTTCTGATTTGATTTTATGGTATTCATCCGCCACATTTAATGCTGTCAAAACACCTATCATAGATGTGCTTAATTTTTTATTGCCGTCAAAAATTTCACGCATTTTGTCATCCACATAATTTGCAACCTTCTGCATATGCTCTCTGGAATCATCACTGACCAGTGTATAGTCCCTATCCATAATTTTAACTGTGACTTTGTTTTTTTGCGTCATAAGAATACTCCTTGAACTTTTGTCATCCTCTTTTTATTATACTAAAAAATAACAAGTATGACACAACTATTTGAAGAAATTATGAGATTAATCGGATTCCATCTTCAAAAAGTTCGATTTTTCCTTCTTTCAAAAGCTTTCCAACGGCTCTCTTAAAGGCTCTTTTACTAATGTTTAGTCTCTTTTTAATAATTTCCGGCGGGGTATCATCGTTGAGGTACAAAATACCTTCAGATGACTCAAGTGCATCTAAAATCAATTGAACATCGTCGTTGATTTGAATCTGCGCCCTTTCGCGTATGCTTAAATTTATTTTCCCATCTTCTCTAATTTTTGTAATTCGGGCCGTAATTTGGGCACCTTCTTTAATTTCTTTATAAATTTCATGTTTTGGAATCATGCCATGAAACTGATTCTCTACGGCTACAAACGCACCCATTTCATTTGAAAGTTCATAAACGGTTCCCTTAACATGGTCACCCACTTTCATATTTTCTTGTACAGTTAAATGGTTATAAATCTTCATGGTTCCAAACAATTTTTGTTCTGAATCTATCTCAATTCTAACCAAACATTTCTGGCCTTTTTGTGGGTTTCCTTTGGTTTCGTTGAATGGCATAAATAAGTCTTGCCCGACACCCATATCAAGAAATGTTCCAGATTTAATACTTCCAGTTACAGGGAGCATTCCGATTTCACCCAGCTGTAGTTTGGGAACAGATGTGGTTGCAACAATGCCTTGTTCTATGTCTTTGTAAACAAAAACCGAAATTTCAGAATCTTGTTTCAAATTTTGATCTATTCCTTTAGCAGGAAGTAATATTTCATTTTCGCCATTAATCTCATCGCTTAAAAAAATACCATAATTTGAAATTCGATTGACATATAATTTTTGTATTTTTCCAATTTGGATCATAATTTTATCCTTTCACGTCATTCATTTAAAAAAGCCTCGGCTATGCCGAGGCTTTGGCTTAACTATCTGATTGGTGTTACGTTCTCAGCTTGAGGACCTTTAGGACCTTCAGCGATTTCAAAAGTAACAGCTTCGCCTTCTTCCAAAGACTTAAAACCTTCTTTGTTGATTTGTGAGAAGTGTACGAAAACATCTTTTCCGTCTTCTCCAGTGATAAATCCAAATCCTTTTTCTGAGTTAAACCATTTTACAGTGCCGTTCATCATGACGTGCCTCCAAATTTTAATATTTCCTTAAAAACCTGATAGAAAAAATATTAATAAAATCCTGGAAGCTAAAACTCTAAAAAGAATCTGGCTTTCCTAACTTTTAAATTAATCTTTTTTTCTTGTGGATCTAAGGTACGTCTTAATAATACACTTTTTGCATCGAGTTTGCAAGGGTTTTTAAGTGTTTGGATACATTCCATCAATCTGCAATTGTATTTCTTCAGACTCAAGGAAAACGTCAAAATCAATTTCTTTATCAAAAATACCTGTCGGTGTAATCTCAATAACACGATTTGCTAAAGTTTCGATAAACTTGTGATCATGTGACGTGAATAACATGGTACCCTTGAAAGCAATCAGGCCATTGTTCACTGCTTCAATGGATTCTAGATCCAAATGATTTGTTGGGTCATCCAATAGCAAGACATTTGCTTTTGATAGCATTAATTTTGAGAACATACATCTGACTTTTTCACCACCAGATAAGACATCACATTTTTTAAGAGGCTCATCACCTGAGAAAAGCATTTTGCCTAAAAAACCTCGGATAAACGTTTCTGTCTTTTCTTCAGAAAACTGTCTCAGCCAGTCAATCAAATTGTATTCTACACCATCAAAATACTCTGAATTGTCTTTTGGTAAATAGGCTTGAGATGTTGTAACACCCCATTTAAAAGACCCTTCATCTGGCTCTTCTTCACCCATCAGAATTTTAAAAAGTATTGTCTTCGCATTGTCGTTACGGCTCAAAAAAACAACCTTATCTCCTTTATTAATCGTAAAAGAAACATTATCAAGAATTTTTTCACCATCAACGGTCTTAGAAATACCTTCCACAAGCAAAATGTCTTTGCCCGCCTCTCTCTCAGGCGTAAAACCTACAAAAGGATAACGTCTCGAAGAAGGCTGTATGTCTTCAATATTGATTTTTTCAAGCATTTTTTTTCGAGAAGTTGCTTGTTTTGCCTTTGATGCATTGGAACTAAACCGTGCAATAAAGTCTTGCAGTTCCTTGACCTTTTCTTCTTTTTTCTTGTTTTGTTCTTTGATCAATCTCGACATCAGTTGACTGGATTCATACCAAAAATCATAGTTACCAACAAACATTTTTGCTTTTCCAAAATCAATATCAACCATATGCGTACAAACTTTATTTAGAAAATGTCTATCGTGTGATACCACAATAACAGTTTTATCATAAGTAATCAAAAACTCTTCCAACCAAGCAATCGCTCTAAAATCCAAATGGTTGGTTGGCTCATCCAAAAGCAAAATATCTGGTGCACCAAAAAGTGCCTGAGCCAGCAAAATTTTCACCTTATCATCAGGCTGAACATCTGCCATTTTTCGACTAAAGTTTGAGTTGTGGACGCCCAAGCCATTCAGCAATTTTTCGGCATTGGACTCAGCGTCCCAGCCTTCCATTTCTGCAAATTCACCTTCCAATTCAGCAGCTTTCATGCCATCTGCTTCACTGAAGTCTTCTTTCATATATAAGGCATCTTTTTCTTTCATAACTTCATATAGCCTTTTATGCCCCATAATTACAGTGTCTATAACTGTAAAAGCATCAAATTGGAAATGATCCTGCCTCAATACCGCAAGACGTTCTCCCGGTGTCATGAACACTTCCCCATCCGTTGCATCAATTTCTCCAGATAATATCTTTAGAAATGTTGACTTTCCAGCACCATTGGCACCAATAACACCATAACAATTGCCAGGTGTAAACTTTAAATTCACTTCATCAAATAACTTTCGATCACTAAACCGAAGTCCTAAATTGGTTACTTGTATCACGTCATAACCGCCTTTCAATCAAAATCCTATTGGAACACTCAACTACAAATTATATCATGAATAAAAATAATCACAATGGTTGTAAAGAAAAGTTAATGATTCTCTACAATTTGTTTGCCACGCCAATTTCCACGCATCAATCTAACAAACATAATAATCCCTCTTAAAATTTCATCTGCTGCCATGGCAACCCAGATTCCCACAAGACCAAATCCCAAGTGTACGCCAAGTATATAAGCCCCTAATGTGCTGACACCCCACATGGAAAATATCCCAATAATTACAGGAAAATACACATCCCCAGCTGACTTAAAAGCGTTTATAATCACTAAATTAAAAATTCGACCCAGTTCTACAAAAATGTCCACAAGCAAAATAGTCGCCCCCATTGCAATAATCTCAGGATCTGAAGTGAAAATTGAAATCAAAGGTTTTCTAAACAGAATAAAAACAAAAGACATGGTCAATGTAATGATCACAGAGTATCTTAAAGATCGGAGTGTCAACCGATAAGCAGCATCTTCTTTTCCCGCCCCAATTAAATGTCCTACTATAATGGCATTGGCCTGAGCAAGTGCCAGACTGGCCAAATAGGTAAACCATACCAGTATTTGAACATATATTTTTGTCGTCACAGCCGTTGTCCCCATTAAATTGATCATAGAAAAAATAACCATTTGAGAAAACTGATACGACATGGGCTCACCTGCAGACGGTAGACCCAATTTTACAAACTTAAGAACTTCTGCTTTCGACAACTCAAAATAATGTTTTAATTTAATTCGAATTCTATAATGGCGAATTAAAATATACAACATCACCACAAGCGCAAAACTCCTACTGACTACTGTTGAAATAGCAACGCCACGAACACCAAGAATTGGCAAGCCAAATGGCCCAAATAAAAACACAGCATTTCCCACAACATTTAGAAGATTCATACCAATTGCCAAAAACATCGTTACTTTTGTTTGACCGTGACTCTTTAATATCACAGAGGACACCGTAAAAAGTGCTGGTACAAACAAAAATCCTAAAGTAACATTTAAGTATGCTGCAGTATCTGAATACAATTCCTGCGGCATATGAATCCAACCAAAAATTGCAACTTGAAAAAAATATAGTAACAAAGCAATTGCGCCCGCCAAAAGCACATTAAACCCAAATGCCATGGCATAAATCTGATTAAGCACTTCATTTTTCCGAGCACCTAAATATTGTGTAACCATAATTCCAGTTGCGGCTGACGTCACATTAAATACAATGAGTACAGTGTTTAAAATTTGGTTGGCATTACCCACCGCTGCAACTGCAATATCAGAAAAACGACTGAGCATCATTGTATCTACATTTCCCATAATCATAAACAGCAATACTTCAATAAAAATTGGTATAGCCATTTTAACAACGTTTGTCTGTTCATCAATTCGAATCATTTCTTAGCCTCGTTTCATTTATGTCCGCATAATTTGAACCTTTCTGCTACAGAAGAAAAAGTGCTTTACTCGATTCAAACAAGTAAAGCACTTTGTTCTAGCGCAATTGTGCACCCAGTTCAGCCTCTAATTCTTTTAAAATTTTCGAGAACACACCATTCACCTCATCATCTGACAAAGTGCGATCTTCTGCTCTAAATATTAAAGCATAGGCCACTGATTTATGACCTTCCGAAATTTGTTTGCCTTTATACATATCAAACATTCTTATAGATTCTAATAATTTTCCCCCAACACGCCTTACAATTGTCTCAATTTGGCGTGAAGTCACCTCGTCCCTTACCAAAACTGCCATATCCCTTTCCACCGCAGGATACTTTGGAATTGGCGTAAACAGTACATCTTCAGTGGTCATTTGCATGAGTAAATTAAAATCTAAATCTGCAACATAAGACCGTACACCGATGCTGTATTCTTCTTGCACAAGGGGATGGATTTCGCCCAGTGTACCAACCAAGTGCTTACCCACAAACAAATTGGCACATCTTCCTTTATGATAAGTTGGCGCATTGGCTTCTTTCTCAAAGAAATAGTCCTTTACATGCATGCCATCCAATAAACTCTCAACAATACCTTTTAAGCTATAAAAATCTTCTTGTTCACCGAAAATTCCAATTGTCAGCATTTTCCGTTCAATTGGAAGGTCATTTTCTCTTGGCAAAAAGACACTGCCCATTTCAAATATTCTAACCGACTGATTTTTACGGTTGTAATTTCTTGAAAGGACTTCAAGTACATTTGGCACCAAAGAGCTTCGCATAACACTAAACTCTTCACCCAAAGGATTAATTAGTTCAACTTGATTTCTAAGATAACTGTTTTCGCCAAGTCGAATTCTGTCCAAATCTCTCTTTGAAACAAAGGAATACGTTAATATCTCATTAACCCCTGAGGCAAGTAATTCTGTCTTAGCCGTTTTTTCAATCCTCTGACCATTGGTTAAAGCCCCCCATGTTGCCGCTTTGGGAAGTGTCATTTGAATCTTATCATACCCATATAAGCGGGCTACTTCTTCAACCAAATCAATTTCTTTATCAAGGTCTAATCTGTAATGTGGTGGTACAGCAACAAGGCCATCTTCTCTTTCCACACGAATATCTAATTTTTTAAGAAAACCTATGACGTCTTCTTCTGTTAAATCCGACCCAATCACTTGATTAATTCTGCTTATCCTAAATGGAATACGGACCTTATCTTTTGGGTTTGGATAGACATCAATTAAACCAGGGACAACTTTTCCAGCACCTAAGGCTTCAATTAAATGACAAATTCGATTGACTACGATTAAGGGGAGTTGGTCACTCACACCTTTTTCATATCTGGATGAAGCTTCAGATCTAAGGCCAATTTCTTTGGATGTTTTTCGGATGGACGTTTTATCAAATGTTGCCACTTCCAAAAGTACACGTTTGGTCTCAGGTGTAACTTCTGTATTGGCACCACCCATTACGCCTGCAAGGGCAATTGCCTTCTTAGGGTCTGCAATTACAAGCATATCCTCTTCAAGAGCCCGTTCTTTATCATCTAGTGTCACAATTGTTTCGTTTGGTTTTACACGTCTTACAATGATTTTACCTTCATCCACACTGTCAAGATCAAACGCATGAATCGGTTGGCCATATTCCAACATAACATAATTTGTAATGTCTACGATGTTATTAATTGGACGCATACCAGCCTGCATCAATCTAATTTGAAGCCACATTGGTGAGTTTTCAATTTTAATATCCTGTACGACTTTTGCAGTATATCTTGGACATAAATCCGGATCTTCTATGACAACAGAAGCATATTTTTCAATCTCTGAAGAAGCCTTGTCTTCATATACTTTAGGGTGTACAAGCGTTTGATCAAATGACGCGGCAACTTCTCTTGCCATCCCAATCATACTCAAACAGTCTGATCGATTTGGCGTAATTTCAAAGTCTATAATAGGATCACTCAATTTTAAAGTTTCAAGGAAGGGCATGCCCAGCGGGTATGCTTGATCCAAAATTAAAATGCCATCGTCAAATTCTTTTGGTATAACCGAACCATCAAACCCAAGTTCGTCAAAAGAACAAAGCATACCATTAGATACTTCTCCACGCAATTTCCCTTTTTTGATTTTAACGCCACCTGCTATTGTCGAGCCGTGTAACGCAACAGGTATATAGTCCATTTCGGATATATTGGTTGCACCTGTAACGATTTGAATCACTTCTGCCCCTACATCAACTTGGCATACCACCAGTTTATCTGCATTCGGGTGTTGCTTGATTTCAAGAATTTTACCCACAACAACATTTTCAATTTGCCGTGTGAAATCCGTTATGCCTTCATTGTTTGAACCAGTCAACACCAATCGGTCCACCAATGTCTTTGTTTCAATTCCATCTATATTGACATAATCTTTCAGCCATTCTACAGGTACTCTCATTACTGCCTCCTAAAATTGCTTAATCAATCGCACATCGTTTTCAAACAGAATGCGAATGTCATCTATTTCATATTTTAACATTGTAATACGGTCCAAACCCATTCCAAATGCAAAGCCTGTGTACTTTTCAGAATCAATACCACATTCTTCAAGAACGTTTGGATGCACCATACCACACCCCAAAATTTCAATCCAACCGCTGCCACTACAAAACCGACAGCCTTCCCCACCGCATTTAAAACAGGACACATCCACTTCACCACTCGGCTCAGTAAATGGAAAATAATGGGGTCTAAACTTAGTCTTGGTCTGGTTCCCAAAAAGACGTTTCGCAAACATATCCAATGTCCCTTTTAGATCCGCCATTGTTACATTTTCATCGACGACCAACCCTTCAATTTGATGAAACATTGGAGAATGCGTTGCATCTATCTCATCATTTCTAAAACATCTTCCAGGTGCAATAATCCTTATTGGTGGTTTTTGTTGTTTCATTGTCCGCACTTGAATGGGTGATGTTTGCGTTCTAAGCAATAGATCTTCAGTAATATAAAACGTATCGGATAAGCTTCTTGAAGGGTGATCAATAGGTGCATTTAGGGCATCAAAATTGTGATAAACTGTATCCACTTCAGGCCCTTCTGCAATTTTAAACCCCATACCTAGAAATATATCCATAATTTCATCTAAGGCTACATTTAACGGGTGTTTATGTCCCCTTTCATGTTTTTTAGACGGCATCGTCACATCGATGCCTTCCTTTTCAAGTTGCGCATCCATTTCCACTTTCTTTTTTTCTTCTTTTACCTGTTCCAATATAATTTCAATTTCTTCACGTACGGAATTTGCCACTTTCCCAATTGCAGGGCGTTCTTCAGCAGACAGATCCTTCATATTTTTTAAAACTGACGTAATTTCACCTTTTTTTCCCAGATATTTAACCCGAATCTCTTCAAGTTCTTTCAGCCCCGGCGCCGAATGGATTTCTTCTGTTGCACTTTTCAGCAACTGGTTCAAAATCTCTTTCATTTAAATTTCTCTCCTTTACAAAAAAATAAAAAAACCGCATCCCTGAAAGGGACGAAGTTTATCCGCGGTACCACCCATTTTGACTCAGCTGAGTCCTCTCAAAGCCTTAACGCGGCACACGGCGCTCCCTACATATCAAAAGCGCATCTCCAGAGTGAACTTCAACTGATTGGTTTTAAAAAGCTTTCACCCCTGCTTTTCTCTCTAAAAAAACCGCCAAGCCTACTCTCTCCATCTTCGACATTTATTTTCAATACAGCAATAATATCACAAATTCAAATCAGACTCAAGCATTTTATATATTAGAATACCAGCGGCGACACCTGCGTTAAGTGACTCCGCCACACCTCTGATTGGAATTTTAACCCGAATATCAGACGCCTGTAGAAGCATATCCGATATACCATTTCCCTCATTTCCAATAATCAAGCAATTGCGTTTGGAAAAAACAGAATTCCTCGAATACGCTACAGCATTTTCAAGGGCAGAAGCAACAATCAAATAGCCAAATTCTGATAAAGCAGTGACAAACGCTACCGGATCTTCCACTTCGTAAAAAGAAACATTAAAAATAGACCCCATTGTACTGCGCATAACTTTATCGTTAAAAATATCAACACACCCTTTGACAAGGACGATATCTTGAATTCCGGCCGCCTCGGCAGTTCGGATAATGGTTCCCATGTTCCCAGGATCTTGAATTCTATCCAGCATTAAAATAGAGCCCATACGCGTTTCTATCTGAATTCGATCAAAAAGTTGTTCCTGCTTCATTTTAAGTGGCATTTCCAGAACGCCAATAACACCTTGAGGCGTTTCTGTGCTGGTAACTTCTTTAAGAACAGCCTCTGAAATCAAATGCACACGATTAACTTTTTCGAAAAGTTCTGGCAATTGGCTTCTTAAACTTTCTAACCCTTTTTCAGTCAGATAGACCCCATAACAGGTTATACCAGCTTTTATAGCCAATTCCAAGGTCTTGATGCCTTCAACAATGAATTTAGACTCACGCTCTCTGTGCTTCTTTTGATGTAGAGATTTCAAAAATTTCACTTGGGGATTTTTTGAAGAAGCAATTTCAATCACTTTTACCTCTTTTCAATTTTTTCTAAATCTTTATTATGTCCTACAACAACAAGAATATCATCTTTCAATAAGACTTGATCCGGCTCAACATTGATGTCCATTTCGTCCCCTCTGCGAATGGCAATTACAGAAATGGAATACCGCCTTCTCATATTAATTTCAACCAATGTTTTTCCAATCCACTCATCATTCATGTTAATTTCAAGAATGCTGTAATCAGGTGCTAAATCTATAAGTTCCAGAACATTACTAGAAATTAAGCTCTTTGCTACCTTAATGCCCATTTCTTTTTCAGGAAAAACAACTCGATTGGCACCAATTTTATAAAGTACTTTTGCGTGCATCGTGTTTTGTGCTTTTGCCACAATATGCTTAATGCCCATCTCTTTAACCATTAGGGTCACTAAAATGGATGCTTGTATGTCAGACCCAATCGAAATAATTGCAACGTCAAAATTTCGAATTCCAAGCGCCTTAATGGCATTTTCATCTGTTACATCTGCTTGAACCGCGTATGTCACTTTATCGGAAATGTTCTGTATAATTTCGGCACTTGCATCCACCGCCATTACTTCACTCCCCATTTCAGCTAACTTTACAGCTAAGCTTTCTCCAAATCTCCCACACCCTATAACTACAAATTGTTTTCCCATTCTTATCTCCTTATCCGACTATGATTTTACCTTCTGGATACCGAATCAGTTGCTTTTTAATGTGTCCAGGATGGCTTAAAGCCAAAACAATGGTGAGCGGTCCAAGACGTCCAAAGAACATTAGTATCGTGATCATAAGTCTACCGACTGTACTTAATTCCGCAGTAATGCCCAATGAAAGACCAACGGTACCAAAAGCACTTAATGTTTCAAAAAGTATTTCTTCAAACGCAAGCCCAGTTTCAGTATAGGTCAAGAGTAAAAACATGACAAATACAACAGCTGCTGAAACAAAAATAACAGCTAAAGCTTTATTTATAGTGCCTTTTGAAATTCTTCTTTTGGAAAATTCAATATCATCCACCCCTCTTGCCACTGCAAGGATTGTTAAAAACATGAGACCGATGGTGGTTGTCTTTACACCACCTGCAGTAGACCCTGGAGACCCACCAATAAACATCAGTAACATTGTTAAAACTTTGCTGGGCGTTGTAAGCGAAGCCATATCTAGGGTGTTAAAACCAGCCGTTCTAGGCGTGACGGCCTGAAAAGAAATGGCGGTTAACTTCTCGAAAATAGGCATATTCCCAATGGTCGCTGGATTGTTATACTCAAAAATGAAGAATAAAACAAAGGCAACCCCAAGAAGCACCCCTGTGATTTTTAAAACCAACTTGGAATGTAACGTAAGCTTTGAAAATTTTTGCGTTCTAAATAGGTCCACCATAACCGCAAATCCCAGACCCCCCGTAATGATTAGTCCAATAATTACAAAATTCACAAGTGGATCCCCTACATAACCGGTTAGACTTGCACCATTTCCCATAATATCAAATCCAGCATTACAAAAGGCAGAAACCGAGTGAAATATAGCGTAGTAAATGCCATTTTTAATGCCCATTTGTGGAATAAATCTAAAACTCAAAAGCAAAGCCCCTAAAGATTCAAACACCATTGTAGAGATAAAAACATATTTGGTTAAACGAATAACCCCTGCAATTGAAAACTGATTAAAGGCTTCCTGCATTAAAATTCGATTTCTCAGTCCGATTTTTTTTCCCAGTAAAATAGCCACTGTTGTTGTTAAAGTCATTAAGCCAAGTCCACCAACTTGAATTAAAAGTAAAATAATTGTTTTCCCAAAGACACTCCAGTAGGTTCCAGTATCCACAACCACAAGCCCAGTCACACAAACAGCAGATGTTGACGTAAACAAGGAATTTACAAAACCTGCGGAATTGCCATTTACTGTACTCATTGGGAGCATCAATAGAACAGTGCCAATCGCAATAACCGACAAAAAACTAAATACGATAACTTGTGCAGGCTTTAATGCTTTATTTGGATTTAATGATACGTTCATAGGCTCTCCTTATGTCTTCATTTCATACGTTTAATTGTATCAAATCTCCATTTACTTTTAAAGCAAAAAATCGGACTGAAATTACAGTCCGATTTTCATTATACATTTATCATGGTAACAGCACCCATTGGACAATAATTCAAACACTTTCCACATCCTGTACAGTCTTCTTCAGATACTGTAGGGGCTTGAAACATAGATCCTGTAACAGCTTTAACAGGACAAACCCGCTTTACAGGACAAAATGGTGATCGATCACACCTTCCATGGTCAATTCTTGCAACTTTTCTACCCATTCTATTATCACCTCTCAAAATAAAATTACAAGAACAAGTATACCCCCCTGTAGGCGGGGTGTCAATGGGTTAGCATGTTAAAAAATCGACGTATTTAGACTTCGCAAATATACGCCGATCCATTTAATACTATTTTGATTGCATTTGCGCTTGTAAAGCGGTAAGGGCTACAGTTCCAACGATATCATCAGCATAGCATCCTCTAGACAAATCATTTACAGGCATTGAAAGTCCTTGACATACAGGGCCATAAGCATTTGCACCAGCCAGTCTTTGAACAAGTTTATAACCGATATTGCCTGCATCTAAGTCAGGAAAAATAATAACATTGGCTTGCCCAGCAACTTTAGATTCCGGTGCTTTACTTTTGCCTACTTTTGGAACAATGGCTGCATCCAATTGAAGTTCCGCATCCAGTTGAAGGTCAGGTGCCAAGTTTTGTGCAATTTTTCCAGCTTCAATTACCTTATCAACATCCGGATGCGCAGCAGATCCCTTTGAAGAAAAAGAGAGCATGGCAACTTTCGCCTCTTTATGTACCAAGGACTCAAATGTTTTTGCAGAACTAATGGCAATATGTGCCAGTTCTTCAGACGTTGGATTTGGATTAAGGGCACAATCCCCAAATATAAAAATCCCTTCTTCTCCCAGGTCACAATTTGGCACTTCCATTAAGAAAACAGCAGATACCAGTTTTGTCCCTGGAGCAGTTTTTAAAATCTGAAGTGCAGGTCTTAAAACATTTGCAGTTGAATTTGCAGCGCCTGCAACCATACCACCAGCGCGTCCCATTTTAACAAGCATGACACCAAAGTATAAGGCATTCTCCAGCAGAAGTTTTCGAGCCTCTTCTTGGGTCATTCCTTTACTTTTTCTGAGCTCCGCTAAAGCTGCAGCATACGCATCCAATTCCTCAAATGTTTCAGGATTGATGAAAGTTGCATTTTCAATATTCCACTCGCCAGAGCCACTCAAAATTTCCGTCTTATTACCAACCAATATTACATCGGCAATCCCTTGTTCCAAAATTTTGTGTGTTGCTTCAATTGTTCTCGGGTCAAAAGCCTCTGGAAGTACAATTGTTTGAACATCTTTTTTTGCAATTTCAATTACCTTGTCTAAAAAAGCCATGTTACACTCTCCTTATCAATTATTTGCACCTTAATTATATGATAAAGCACCTGTGTATACAAGATACAGATTATTAATCTTTCCGCCAGTGATTTGGTGTAAACAGTAAAAAGATTGTAAATAACTCCAATCGGCCGAAAAGCATTAACACAGATAAAACAATCTTACTGGGCGACGATAAAAAAGCATAGGTTTGTGTCGGACCAAGACGTCCAAATCCCGGGCCAATATTGCCAAGAGAAGCTGCCGATGCACTTGCAGCACTTACGAAGTCTACACCCTCAATGGAAATAAACAAAGTCCCCGAAATAAACAAAAGAACATACAAAAAGAAAAAACCAGTTATATTGGCAATCACATCGGATGACAGCATCTTACCATTTAATTCAACAGGGACCACGGCACGTGGATGCATCAGCTTTACAAATTCACGCTTTACTAACTTGTACAAGATAACCAACCGAATTACCTTAATAGACCCACCAGTTGACCCCGCACTACCACCAATAAACATGACAAAAAAGAGTAGAGCCTTACTAAAATTGGGCCATAAGTCAAAATCTGCAGTGGCATAGCCTGTAGTTGTCATAATAGAAGCCACTTGAAAAAAACCATGTTGTATGGCATCAATAATTGAATCATAATACCCCAAAAGACTTATGGACATTAACGTCGAAATCGCTAAAAAAATAGAGATATAGACTTTAAATTCAATATTCTTAAAAATATTCCCAATTCTGCCACGATACAATTCATAATACAAGGCAAAATTCACACCAGAAGCCACCATAAAAAATGTAATTACAGTGTAAATATACCTACTGTTGAAAGCTGCAATGCTTGCATTCCGCGTTGAAAATCCACCTGTTCCTACAGTCCCAAATGTATGAATCAACGCTTCATATAAATTCATGCCGCCAACCATTAACAAAAGAGTCTCTATAACCGTAATCCCTAGGTAGGCAATATAAAGTATTTTTGCAGTATCTTTCATTTTAGGAACCAATTTGTCCGATATTGGTCCCGGACTTTCGGCTTTAAAGATTTGGAATGCCCCTACGCCAAGTGTTGGCATGATAGCAAGTGCCAGGACAAGAATTCCCATCCCCCCCAACCAATGAAGGAGAGACCGCCAAAACAGAATGCCATAAGGCAACACTTCAATATCATCTATCACAGTGGCACCAGTCGTTGTAAGGCCTGAAACTGTTTCAAAAAAAGCGTCCACATAATTGGGAAGCGCGCCAGATAGAACAAATGGTAAAGCGCCAAAAGCACTTACCACAATCCAACCCATTGTCACAATTGTAATGGCCTCTTTTGTTTTAATTCTTTTGGATCGAACTGGTAGCTTTGACATGGCATAGCCAAATGTCAAAATCAATACAATGGTCATTAAAAACGCATTAAAATCGTGTTGACCATAGAAAAAAGAAATCCCTAATGAGGGCAATAAGGCTGCTGCCTCAAACATCAACAAATTTCCTAAGACCCTATTTACCATGCCATAATTCATTAATGAACCCTCTCTTCGTTCCATAGAAAAACTCTTCCAAACGATGTGTTTCTTCCTTTAAGCAGAAAACAATCACACGATTTCCAGGTTCAATAACTGTTTCACCGTTTGGTATATATACTTTTCCATTTTTCACAACTGAACCAACAATAATGCCCTCTGGTAGGTTTACAGAATACAAAGGCTGGTTAACCACCAAGGACTTTTCATTTACAATAATTTCAACGACTTCAGCTTGGCCCCCTAAAAGCATGGCAATCGATAGAATTTTGCCCCCATAAATATTTCTCATAATACCTGAAGCAGTTACTAAAATTGGGTTGATCACATGCTCTGTTCCTAATTGCTCAATAATATCAACATAATTTGACTTGCTCACTTTTGTTACAACTTTAGGAACACTGTTCTTTTTAGCAACCATTGACAGAAGTATGTTTTCCTCATCAAACCCTGTTAAGGTGACGACAGCATCCATGTCTCCAATACCTTCTTCTATAAGTAAATTGATGTCTGTGGCATCGCCATGGATGACGAGAACTCTTTTCAGTTCTTGAGCCAAGTACTTGCAGCGCTCTTTATCGCGCTCAATAATCTTAACCGAAACATCTGTCTTTAATAATTTTTTTGCCAAATAAAACGCTGCCTTCCCACCGCCAATAATCATGACGCGTTTGGCAGACTTTTGTGCCACAGAAATACCATTTTGCTTTATAAACTCATGAACCTCATCTTTTACACCTATAACATATAGGATATCCTCTTTCAAAACAATTGTATTTCCATGTGGAATAATCATAACGCCACTTCTTAAAATACCAATGATCAATACTTTATGGGGCAAATCAATTCCTTTAAGCGGTTGATCAATCAAAGCTGATTTGTCAACCACCTTCATATCACTCATAATAACCTTACCTTTGGCAAAGTCCTCTGTGTTTACACCTTCTTTTTTAAAGAGTGTCTTAAAGATTTCCTTGGCTACTTCAAATTCAGGATTTGAAACATAATCTATGTTCAAATTTTGTTTTAAAAATTCCAATTGATCCATATGTTCTGGATTACGAATTCTAGAAATCACTTTTTTACACCCAAGTTTTTTTGCCAATGTAGCAATAAGCATATTGAGTTCGTCGCTACTGGTCACTGCAATTAAGACATCTGCTTTTTCAACGTTGATTTCTTGTAAACTCGACAAATTAAGGCCATTGTCATTTACCGTTAAAAGATCCAAGTGTGCACTTGCTTTGAGAAGGGCCTCATTGTTAATGTCAATTAGGGCAACATTATTGTCTTTAAGTGAAAAGAGTTCTGACAATTGATAACCCAATTTTCCAGCACCCACAATTATTACATACATACAACGCCTCCAAATCATATACTTCGAGTACATTCAGTTTAACAAAGCCCAAGTGGTCTGTAAAGGCAATAAAAAAGTCGACGGTTAACCGCCGACCAAACATACATATAACAGATGCTTAAACTAGATGTGTGTCTTTGCCACTTCAACCAATTTAGCAAAGTCCTCTGGATGATGAATTGCCATTTCTGACAAAACTTTTCTATTCATGTCTATATTCGCTTTTTTAAGTCCATTCATGAATTTAGAATAGCTTAAACCATTTTGTCTAGAAGCTGCATTGATACGTGCAATCCATAATTTTCTAAAATCTCTTTTTCTAAGTTTTCTACCAACATAAGATGATCTCAAAGAACGCATAACTGCTGGATTAGCAGCTCTAAATACAAGACTTTTTTGTCCATAAAAACCCTTTGCGAGTTTCAGTACTTTTTTATGTTTTTTCTTGGCGTTTACGGCGCCTTTTACTCTAGCCATTTCCGATACCTCCTAAAATTTCTTCCTATAAATAAGGCAATAATGTTTTTACACGCTTCATATCTGAAGCGCTAACTACTGTAGACTGTCTCAATCCTCTTTTTCTCTTAGAAGACTTCTTAGTTAAGATATGGCTTGTAAAGGCCTTACTTCTTTTAAGTTTACCGCTACCTGTCTTTTTAACTCTTTTAGCAGCACCACGATGTGTTTTCATTTTTGGCATAATGATGTTCCTCCTTCCGGTGATCTCTAATTATTTTTTAGGCGCAATGGTTGCTACCATGCTTCTACCTTCCATTTTTGCCGGGGTTTCTACAGTTCCAACTTCATCTAGCACTTCTATGAATCGCTTTATGACTTCATACCCTTGTTGTGTATAGCCCATTTCTCGACCTTTGAATCTTAATGAAACTTTCACTTTGTCCCCACTTTGCAAGAACTTGGAAGCGTTTTTGGCTTTGGTTTCCAAATCATTTTTTTCAATGTTCAGTCCTAAGCGTATTTCCTTAACAGCAGCGCTCTTTTGCTTCTTACGCGCTTCCTTGTCACGCTTTTGCTGTTCATATCTGAATTTACCGTAGTCCATGACTTTGCAAACCGGTGGTTTCGCATTTGGCGCAATTTTCACAAGATCCAACTTATGGTCAAGTGCAATTTTATAAGCCTCTTTTGCAGACATAAGTCCTAATTGCTCACCATCATCTCCAATAACTCTTACTTCCGCGTCGCGAATCTGTTCATTAATTTCAGCTGTTTTGATAATATACACCCCCTGTGTACGATAGAAAAATAAAAACGGCAGATGAGAATTCATCCGCCGCAAGTCGTCTTTATCAATGCATGATAAACATACAAATCAAAAATCGTATTAACCATATGAACGCAATTGTTATATGGTGAGAAGCGGACTTCTTCTTCCTGTCACATTGACTCAATAAATATACCATCTCTATAGTAAGTTGTCAACTATTGTTCTTCATTTTTATTGAAAAAAGATTTTAACCCACGTTCTGAAATTTCATCCAATAAGGATTTTGCAAACACTTCCAATTCAAGACTTCCCAATTCACCAATGTCTCTTGACCGAACTGAAACTCTATTCTCTTCAGCTTCTTTATCCCCGATAATCAACATATATGGGTTTTTCTCAAGTTGAGCTTCCCTAATTTTAAATCCAATTTTTTCGGCCCGGTCATCAAGGTTGACACGTATGCCCATCCCCTTAAGGCGGCTGGCTACTTCTTTAGCATGTGGAATGTGTCTGTCTGCAATTGTAAGAACCTTAACTTGAATTGGCGCAAGCCAAGTTGGAAATTTCCCAGCAAACTCTTCAATCAAAATGCCCATAAATCTTTCTACGCTACCAAAAGCAACTCTGTGAATAACAATGGGTTGATGCTTTTCACCATCTTTCCCAATATAGGAAAGTTCAAATCTTTGTGGCAGTTGCATATCCAATTGAATGGTACCACATTGCCAAGTTCTGCCCAGTGAATCTTTTAAGTGGAAATCAATTTTCGGGCCATAAAACGCCCCATCACCGGGATTCAATTTATATGGCATCTCCAGTTCCTCTAGAGCAGCCTGTAAGGAATCTTCAGCATGTTTCCAATCTTCATCAGAACCCATTGATTTTTCAGGACGTGTAGACAACTCTATATGATAACTGAAACCAAATTTTTTGTAGACTTCATCAATCAAGTTAACAACGCCAATAATTTCGTCTTTAATCTGCTCAGGCAACATGAAAATATGCGCATCATCTTGTGTAAAAGCCCGAACCCGCATTAAACCGTGAAGGGCTCCAGACAATTCATGACGGTGTACCCTGCCAATTTCACCAACCCGCATAGGCAGATCTTTATAAGATCTTAAATCTGTTTTATAGACCAACATGCCCCCTGGACAATTCATCGGCTTGATGGCATAATCTTCTTCATCAATTCTCAAAGAATACATATTTTCTTTATAGTGAAACCAGTGGCCAGACGTTTCCCACAAGTGTCTATTTAGAATCATTGGGGTTTCAACCTCAACGTATTCGGCACGCTCATGTACTTCTCGCCAATATTTAAGCAGTTCATTTTTAACCACCATACCGTTTGGTAGCATAAACGGAAAACCAGGCCCTTCTTCCATTAAAGCAAATAATTTGAGTTCCTTACCTAATTTTCTATGATCGCGTTTTTTTGCTTCTTCAAGCATTGTCAAATGTGCTTCCATCAAAGATGCTTTTGGGAAAGAAGTTCCGTAAATCCGCTGTAGCATTTTATTTTTTTCATCACCTCGCCAATAGGCACCCGCCAAGCTTAAAAGTTTGATACTTTTAACTTCTTTTGTGGACTGAACATGACATCCCGCACACAAATCCACAAATTCACCTTGCTTGTAAAATGAAATAATTTCATCTTCTGGCAAGTCATTTATAAGTTCAACTTTGTAAGTTTCGCCTTTTTCAGCCATAAATGCAATGGCTTCATTCCTTGGCAGCTCAAATCGCTCGAGCACCAAATTCTCTTTGATGATTTTTTGCATTTCTGCTTCTATGCGTTCTAAATCTTCTGGAACAAACTTATGGTCTGTGTCAAAATCATAGTAAAACCCGTTATCAATTGCAGGACCTATCGCAAGTTTTGTTCCTGGAAACAATCTTTTAACAGCCTGAGCCATAATATGCGAACTGGTATGTCTAAAGGCATGTGCACCTGCTTCATCTTCAAACTTAAACAAACTCAAAGTAGAATCTTCCATAATTGGATAAGAAAGATCAACTGTTCTTCCATTAATTTCACCCACAATTGCTTCTTTTGCCAATCTACCTGAAATGGATTTGGCAACTTCATAAACTGTTGTGCCTTGATCATAATCTCTAACTGAACCATCTTTTAATGTTACTTGAACACGCTTCATATTAACGCCTCCTTTTAAGAAATAAAAAAACTCTCATCTCTAGCATATTTGCTAGGGACGAGAGTTGCTCGCGGTTCCACCCTAGTAGTCAATTTGACCACTCGATACTTTTAACGCGGTAAGCGTTCTGCTTTCATGGGCTACTCACAGAAATGCTAAAAGTTAGTTTTCCTCCAAATTAAACATATTCTCCATTTCAGCCACGTGAAGAACTCTCTAAATGCCTCTGTTGAAGTACTCTTCTTTATAATCGCAAAATTATTAAATATTAAAACAATGATAATTCAAAATGTCATTTTTGTCAACGGGTCATTTATGAATTCTTTTAAAACAAATGTAAAACAAAGAATCCTTGAATTAGGCCAATAGCAAATCCTATAAGGCCACCCAATAATTCAATGTGTTTAAGTTCTCGTTTTGCAATGCGTAATGTCAACCGTTCAATTTCTTTAAAATCATACCCGTTAATCTTCGATTCAACCATTTGACTGATATCTATGGACTTAACAGCTTCATGACTTAATTTTTCAGCCATTTCAACCACCAGCTGGTCGCCATTTTCATCAATAATTTTTTCGATATTTTGTAAGATCATACCTTTAAACATTGAAGGGACCATGGCAGGCATTTTTGCGTCGGCAAGTGCCACAACCTTATCTTTAATAATGGAAACAACCCGCCTTTTGTCTAAGTCTTCCACAAAATCATCAACTATTTGCTCGATGGATAAGAGTTCTTCAGCAACAACATCACCTATCGTTTTTGCAATTTCAGTTTTTCTTTTGGGAATCATGCCTTGGATCACCAAAAAGTTACCCATAATGTGTACTGGTTTTACTGGTCTAAAGAGAAGTTTAATTGCAATTACATTTGTCATCCAACCAATAAGCGCACCCACTATTGCCAAAATCAATAATTTCATCTTCTTTACGCCATACTTTCTATTAGTGTCTTTAGGTCATTCCTGCTAAATTGATATTTTGTATTGCAGAAATGGCAAGTGAGTTCAGCACCCCCATCTTCTGTCAATATTTCTGTAAGTGTGGATTTGCCAAGCGATTTTAAGCCCGCACCCATTTTTTCTTTTGAGCAATCGCACTGATAATAAAGTGGATATCTTTCAAGTTCATCAAGACCGAGTCCAGCAAAGACTTGACCTGCAATTTGTTCTATTGTTAAGCCTTCTTCAAACAACTGGGTAATGGATTTCATGCCGCTTAAATTAGACTCCAGTTGCTCAATGGTTGCCTCTGAAGCCTCAGGAAGCAACTGCACCAAAAATCCACCAGCCGATTTAACCCTAGCATCTGGTGTTAAAAAAACACCAAGGCCAATTGCCGTTGCCTGTTGCTCAGATTGACCAAAATAATAAGTTAAGTCTTCCGCAATTTCACCTGAAACCAAATCAGACTGACCAATAAACGGATCTTTCATCCCCATATCACGGATTACAACAACTTGGCCTTCTTTGCCAACAGCTTGCCCCACAGCAATCTTTCCCAAATCATTGGTTTGGAGGCTTGCATGGGGTTCCGATGTATAGGCTTTTACATGTCCCTTGGTGTCAGCAACTGCCACCATCAACTGAATCTCTCCAGAACCCTTAATTTGCAATGTCAGCTTTTCTTTTTCTATTTTACTCATCATTCCCATCATCGCTGCGCCAGTTATCGTCCGTCCCAAAGCAGCAGTAGACATTGGTGACAAATCATGTGTTTTTTGAGCAGAAGCCACCATTTCCGAAGTTTCTGCAACATAAATTCGAACTTCTCGATTGGTGGACATCCCTGTTAATAAATTTCCTGTCATTAAATTTGTTCCTTTCTTTTTGCAATAAAACAAATGCGATGCGATTCTGGATGCACCGGTTTAAAACTATCACCATCCAAAATTTCTAACAGTTCAAACTGATTGTAAAGCAAGTCTTTAATTTCGTCAATCCCATAAGCCCGCTGCAAATGATACTCCTCATATCTGGAATAACCTGCCGAACTCTCAACAAAAAGTGTCAATAAAAAACTCAACTGTTTTAAGTTGGCATCATATTCATTTTCCCAAATATAGGCAGCGTTTTCAAAAGTTTCGGCAAAAGTAGAATTGCCAATAACTTGTTTAAATTTATATTCCGAACTTAAATCAAATATAAGGAGGCCCTCGGGATTCAGGTGAGATGCAGCTGAATCCAGCATACTTCTAAAATCTTCTGTTTCGACCAAATAATTCATTCCATCGCAAACTGAGAAGATAACATCATAGTTTTTCTTTGTGTTAAACGTTTTCATGTCTTGATTATAAAATCTTATTCTGAGACCTGCTTCAGAAGTTTTTTGAGAGGCAACAGCAAGCATCTCTTCAGACAGATCTAATCCTTCTAAAATATAAGACCTTTTAGACAATTCAATTGCCAAATTGCCTGTACCTGTTGCCAATTCCAAAAGTTTGCGGCTGTTGGGTTTTAGCGCTTTAATTTTGTCGTTTAACCGGTCTGCCCAAGCGGTGTAGTCCACATCATACTGCATGATGTCATATACAAACGCAAACTTATCATACGGCACACTCATGCTACACCCCCACCACATACACACTATAAATCACATACCCGTAAAAAATAAGGGTCACAGCCAATGGCAACAACTTCATCGCATTTACACGTATGCCATCACCACGCCAAATCTTATACTTGGAAACTGCTTTAACCTCTTTTAAACGTTGAAGATCTGTAACCATTGGTACAATTGGACCAGAGGTTGTAAACCTAGGCTCAATATGAAGGGTCTCATCTTCAACAGTAATTATTTCATAGGGTTTCGCTTTAACAAGCAAGGTATCTCCTACTTCATATCTTGGATAATACCGCATTATTCTTGAAAGCATTGCCTTAACACCTACAAAAGAAGCAATTGATAAAATAGCATAAAATACAATGACGCCTAAAATCACTTCGGGTGCATCTAAAACAGGATCTGACTGGAAGCCTTCCACATATTCTGATGATACACCGTTGCTGCTAAGGTTCACAACAAATCCAATAATAACTGCAACGGCATTGTTGGCTGCATGGGCAATTACCCCGGCCCAAATAGAACCTGTCAGTTGAACCAAGTAACCGAATATTAGGCCAAGTGTAATGGGTCCCAATAGATTTTGAGGATTAAAATGAAAGACACCAAATAATACCGCGCTAAAAATTACCGCACGTTTCATATCAACTTCATTCTCATAAGCGTTTAACACCATGCCTCTAAAAAAGAATTCCTCACAAACACCCGCGGTAAAAGAAATAACAAAAAGATAGAGGATCAAATCGCCTAAACTTGTGGCTGTTGGAATCGGCACTGCCACAGATGTACTGAACAATTCAATAATAAACAAAGCAAGCAAATTCACCAGTGCAATTACTGGAACTAGAAAAAGTGCCATAACCACTATCAAAATAGCGACTTTAAAGGGAATCTTTTTAAGTCTAAAAACACGCTTTATGTCTTTTTTAGTTGCCCATGCATAAATTAAAATGGGTAAGAGCAATATGCCATATTCGGTAATAATCAGTCCAATAATTGTATCCACACTTTGAACATAAGCACCCAATGTCAGAAACACAAAAGCCAACACAAGAAAAAGCAGATTGGCTTCACTAATTTTAAAATGATTCGTGTTCACTTCCTCACCTACCTCTCATCTTTTATGCTATTCGTGTACTTTAGCAACCGAATATAACTTTCGATGCCATCCATTAAAGCCTGTTCATCCAAATTGAATTTTGGATGGTGTAAGGGATATACAAACCCCTTTTCTTCATTTCGTACACCTAAGAAATAAAAGAGTCCAGGCACTTTTTTCTGATAATATGAAAAATCTTCACTGATCATTTGGGGCTTTTGAATGGTTGCAAGATCACCATTAACCTTTTTAAAAGTCTCATAAAGGTTTACATCATTTACAACAGGCGGATACAAATCTCGTATTTCGAGTTCGTATTCAATCGCGTAGGCTGCTGCTACGCCTTGGACATATGTTTTAATCCGATTTATAATAACTTGAAACACATCCTGATTGTAGGCTCTAATGGTGCCTTCCAAATTTGCAGTTCCTGCAAGAATGTTTCTCCGTTCCCCTGAAGTGAATTTCCCAACCGTTAACACTGCAGGTTCTATTGGGTCAATATTTCTGGAAACGATAGACTGAAGTCCTAAAACCATTTCAGATGCAATTAAAACAGCATCTAATCCCATATTAGGCATGGCACCATGTGCAGATTTAGCAATAAGTTTAAGATCAAATTCTCCCACCATGGCCATCATAGGGCCAGGACAACTGGATACTTTTCCCTGCGCCAATTCTGGGTAAACATGAATGCCGTAAATTTCATCAATTTTGTACGTCTCAAAAATACCCGCCTGTATGAGTGGGTCTGCACCACCAGGTCCTTCTTCTGCAGGCTGAAAAATCAGAACAATATGATTCATAACGCTTACTTCCGGATCTGATAAATACTTTGCAAGACCAAGCAGCATTGCCATATGTCCATCATGGCCACAAGCATGCATCATGCCTGGATGTTCTGACTCAAAACTTTCGCCTGTTTCTTCACCAATTGGCAAGGCGTCCATGTCTGCTCTAAAGGCTAGAGTTTTTTGAGGTCTTATGCCTTCAATAAAGGCAACAATTCCTGTTTCAAGAACAGATTCATAACGGATGCCCATTTGGTCCAGTTGAGATTTTATAAAGGCCGATGTTTTGTACTCTGCATGTCCTAACTCTGGTATCTTATGAAGCGTACGTCTCATTGTTTTAACATATGTTAAGCGTTCAGTATGCGATTTCATTCTATTGCGCCCCCCATTCAGTTCAAATAAACACCCTGCTTTCAATTTGAAAACAGGGTCTACCATCAATCTACAAAAGCAAAAACATGATCGATATTTCTAAAATAATCACCATAATTCAACCCATATCCCACAATAAATTGATCTGGAATCTCAAAGCCAACATAATCCGGTTCATAATCCACCTTACGTCTGCTCGGTTTATCCAAAAGAACACAAGCTTTAATGCTTTTAGGATTTCTCTTGCTTAATATTTCTATAACACCAGTCATGGTCAAGGCCGAATCGGTTATATCATCCACGATAAGCACATCATATTCTGTTAAATCTACGTTTATATCTTGTACAATCTTAACTTTACCGGTGGTTTTTTCACCATGTCCATAACTTGAAGTGGTCATGAATTCCACTCGAACAGGAAGATCAATTTTCCTTACCAAGTCCGCGGTAAAAATAAAGCTTCCCTTTAAAAGTGAAATAACAAGCAAATTTTTATCCTGATAAGCAATCGATAAATCACGTCCTAACTCAGCCACTCTTTTGTCAATTGTTTCCTTTGATAGGAGTACTTCTCGTTTCTTATTTTCTATACTCATGTTAGCCTCCATACATTATTTGATTTAACTTTTATTTTATCTTATAAGATACCAATTTTCAAGCATTCAAATCACACTTAACCCATTACGGGAAATTAATATTTTTCAGAATTGAAACTCATTGCATTGTTGCTTCATCAAATAGTAAAATGAAATCATAAGTGTATTAAGGGGGGTTATATATGGAGCAACACGTAACAAAGCAAAAGAAGGCTATTACCCTAGAAACATTTGTTTTTCTATTTTTGTTTGGGGCTATAGCTGTCTACTTATCACTTGAAATGGGCGTTGATAAGATGTTCAACACCATTATGAACACAGCGCACTATCTCTTGATTGACGTTGTGTTTTTTATTATGGCTGTTGCAGTTTTAGCAGGCGCATTTGCAGCGCTTTTATCTGAATTCGGGGTCGTTGCTTTGATTAACAAGATTATTTCTCCAATCATGAAGCCTGTTTATGGCCTTCCTGGTGCTGCATCTCTAGGAATGCTCACCACCTACCTATCCGATAATCCAGCCATTATTTCACTGGCTCAGGACAAGGGGTTTAAGAAGTATTTCCTAGACTACCAACTGCCAACCCTATGTAATCTAGGGACCGCTTTTGGAATGGGTCTCATTCTAACCACCTATATGATTGGATTGGGAGATGGTGTTGAATACATCATTCCTGTACTTGTGGGAAATGTTGGTGCAGTGATTGGCAGTGTGTTCAGTGTCCGAATTATGATGGTTCACACAAAAAAGTTTTATGATGTGACACATAACAAAACTGAGATTATTCCGGCAAATGATAACTTAAACAAATTAAGAGAAGTACGCGTTGGTAATATTTTCGAACGGGTCCTTGACGCAACACTTGAAGGTGGTAAAACAGGTGTTGAATTGGGACTTGCTATTATTCCTGGCGTTGTCATTATTTGTACACTGGTTATGATATTTACTTTTGGTCCTTCTATAACACCAGAAGGTCTTGAAGTCTACACAGGCGCAAAAAAAGAAGGGGTTGCATTGTTTCCGAAATTCGGTGCACTTTTAAGCCCAATTTTAAACCCGCTATTTGGTTTTACAAGCGCCGAAGCTATTGCTTTCCCCATTACAGCTTTGGGTTCTGTAGGTGCAGCTATGGGCCTTGTAAAAGATTTCATTGCTAAAGGGCTTATTGGGCCTAGCGATATTGCTGTCTTTACCGCTATGGGCATGTGCTGGAGTGGTTATCTTTCCACCCATGTTGGCATGATGGATGCGCTGGGCGTGAGAAAACTCTCCTCAAAAGCTATTTTATCGCATACAATCGGTGGGGTAATGGCCGGCATCTCCGCTCATTATTTATATCTATTAACCACTCTTTTATAAAAAAAATTGGCACTTGAGGAACGAAGACGTTTCTAAAGTGCCTTTTTTTATGTAGTTATTTTCGGCGATACAGTTCGCTTTTTATTTCTTTTAAAATAAACAATATTTTGTTTAATGTGTATTGAATCGATACAAGTACAATGAAAAAAAATATAATTCCAATCCACTCAAATTTCAGCAATTCCATAAGGCCTCCTTATGACTCTGGATCATATAAAAAGAGTTCAAGTTCTCCAAGTTTATCCATGTTGATAGACTCTGAAAATGCATTTGGTACAGAAACTCTGTTCGCAAGTCCATCACTTATAAATCGTTTTTCAGGCGTCTTTTCATATTGATTAAGCCACCACGTTAACTGCATGTCCCCATCACCACTTTGAACGCGATGTACCCTTGAAGGATCAAACCCACTTGAATATATTGGTCGCGTTGGTTTCCACCCTACTTTTAAGACAATTTCATTATGATACGCAGCCGTTTCATAGTCGCCTTCTACAACATATTGCCTCAACAAATCCGAACTGGGTGCTTTACCATATGGAAGGGCTAAAGAAGCCATTTGCAGTTGTGAATTGATTTGATTAAAATGTTGAACATTTCGACCTAAAGCCTTCTGAATGCCTTCAGCGTTAAGGACACTTAAATCTTCATGATCGTATGCGTGATTTCCAATTTCATACCCATTGTCATACAGATACTGTAGTTTTTCTTCAATGTATTCAGGCTGACCGAAAGGATTCCCAGCATTTAAATAAAATACAGCTGATCTGCCAAATTCGGGATTTCTTTCATAAAAATCATCCAAAATGGCCACCACACAATTGGGATCAACTTCTATTTCACCCTCTTTTTCTAGATAATTGAAATTTGTCCTATGTCCATCGTCAAAGGTAAGGACCACTGGCGTCCTTCCCGCAGGCACGTCATAACTGCCATTTATAAAAGCTGACATTGGAATTGTTGTAAATCCCATATCGTACAATCTTTGAAGATCAGATTTAAAAGACTCAACTGTACGTGCATACTCAGAATTGCGTTCACTTAAATTATGATACATAACAATCATAATTTCTCCCGATTCATTCGGTTTAATGGTTTTGTAATCCACTGGAGGTTCTGTTTCCAGTTCTGTTTCCGGTTCTGTTTCCGGTTCTGTTTCTGGTTCTGTCGTAATTTCAGTTGTTACTTGAGGACTTTCACTTGCTATTTCTGACACTTGAGTCTCTACTTGAGCAGCACAACCCATTAGGCCACCAAATGTAACTAAAAACAAAAGTCCCAGCAAAATCTTTTTCATAACTTTTCAGCCTCCCTTCAGATGTTATTTTTATTATACCCTCAAATCCGTGATTTTCATACCTGAATCATTGTTTTCTTTTGTGTTTATATATGGATTGTGCTATACTATTCCATAGATTTTAGGTAATCGCAAGAAATTAAAGGAGGGATTTATTTTTGAAAATAAGTCCAGATCAACAACTTAAATCGAAAATTAAATTGCTCTATATTCTCAATCAGTTTTCAGTGCCCCTAACCAATCAACAAATGACTGATTTTGTGCTGGAGCATGATATCATGAATTATTTTGATTTGCAGCAATACCTTACTGATTTGGTAGACTCCTCCATGTTGGAATATTCAGACAGCGAAGGCGAACACTATTATATCATCACTGAAAGTGGCAAAAACACTTTGGAGCTCTTTTCAGATCGTGTCTCTCAATCTCTTAGACGCAAGATTAATGACAGTGTTGATTCAAAGAAAAAATCATTTGTGATAAAAACTAATATTACAGCAGATTATACCAAGGAAGATGACAACGATTACATGGTTCATCTGAGCGTTAAAGAAGGCATCTACACTTTAATGGATATCAAGGTAAACGTGGTGTCAAACAAACATGCAAAAACCATATGCGACAATTGGCAAAAAAAAGCGCAGTACCTTTATGGAGATATCCTAAATAAATTGCTAGATTCATCAGATTAAATGGAGTTTTATATGAATCGATTTCTTGCAACACTAACGGCAACTTTTGTTGTCGTTTTGAATATGCAAATAACTTTACCCAAACAGATGCCGACTCACTTTAATATGCCCTTGACTTACAATACATATGAAACGGTGGACATCAAAGACTTCTCGACAGATCAAGGCAGTTCAAGCAATTGCTGGGCTATTGCAGCAAATACTGCATTTCGCCTTTATGTCAAAAAGCATTTTAATACCCTTTTGTATTTAGATGACCAGCATATAATTGATGCGTCCCCAGTCCCGGTCACCAACACTTCCGGTGGTCATTTTAAATACGCGTCGACCTACTATTTAAACCACACAGGCCCTATTGACAATGATGGCAACATGCCCTATTGGTTAAGCGCATATGAAAACATATCCAATCAACCACAAGCTATAAAATGGCACATTCAAAACCAGGGTAGTGTAATCGCATCGGTTTTTTACGAACCCAATAGGACAGGTTTTTTCAATGAACCCGAAAGCGCTTATTACAACCCTTCTACCAATAATCCAATGACACATAATGTTTTGCTTGTTGGCTGGGATGATACCTACAGCAGGCACAATTTCAGAAATAAACCCAAGCAAAACGGTGCATTTATTGCACAAAACAGTTTCGGTTCCAACTGGGGGAAAGAAGGTCTTTTCTATATTTCTTATGAAGACGCCCAGGTTTTATCTGAAGTCTATGCTCTGACAAAAATAAAGCCTGCAGACAAGTCACAAGTCCATTATTATGATGAAACTGGCGTCACCCATTTTGATGGGTTTGGGGCACAAAGCACAGTTTGGGCGGCAAACACCTATACCGCGTCGAAACACCATCCGACTCATTTATACGCCATAGGCTTATACACAGATGGTCCGACACATATAGAAATTTATACAGGTCATAAGTCTGCAAAAGACAGCGAAAACACATTTGACTCAAAACACTTCATTAGATTTCCTGGATATCACACAATTGAACTCAAGAATCCACTTGCTTTAGATATCAATCAACGTTTTCATATTAAGGTGATTTTTAAGGGACAAACACCTTTCCTTATTCCAATTGAAGCCCCTTATCCCCACATGTCTTATACCGTAACAAGTGCCCCACAGGAGGGCTATCTTGGGTATGACACTTATAAGGTTTCCAATCAAGACTTTAGATCAAATTCAAGCATTGCAATTCGCGCTTATACAAAATAAAGTACACTTTTTTCACCGGGAAAAAAGTGTACTTTTTATTAGGTCTTTTCAATTATCCATTTTCTTGCCCTACCTACCATATACAGAGAACCAAAACATACGATTAAAGGCGGTTTTCCATAATCAGCCTCAATTTTCATAGCCAGTGCCATCGCTAATTCAACAGAGTCAAAGGCCCCAAGCACCGGTACACCTTGAATCATCTTTTTTAAATCTTCTGCAGCCATCGCTCTTGGATTGTCTGGTTTTGTTGTTATAATGCCTTGAAGTTCTGGGACAATTATATCCAACATATGGGTCACATCTTTATCTTCTAACACACCCATAACCCCTACAACAAAATAATCTTTCCCATGCAACCGCAACATCTCTCTCAAACCAATTATACCATGAACATTGTGAGCACCATCTATTATAACCAAAGGGTCGCTTGAGACGCGCTCCATCCGTACCATCCATTTGGCTTCTTTAAGCCCTTGCTGTAAAGCCAAATCAGAAATAGAATACCCAATTTCCCTTAACACATCGATGGTTTTTATGGCTACAGCTGCATTTTCAATTTGATAAGGTGCAATGAGAGACAATTGATAAGGTTTGCCCTCAAATTCAAACCGCTGATATTCTAATGTAGAGTTACGATTCTTAAGCGTTTCAAACGAAACTTCAGTCAGCACAGCTCCACGGCCTTCACAAACCCTTTTCACAACAGCCATCGCTGACTCTTTTTGTGGGTAAGAGACAACATGGCATTTTTCTTTAATAATCCCTGCCTTTTCAGCTGCTATTTGTTCAATTGTGTCTCCCAGATAAGCAACATGGTCTAAATCAATCGGGGTAATTACAGCAACTTCGGGCGAAGTCACTACATTTGTAGCATCAAGTCTCCCCCCTAAGCCAACTTCTAAAACCACCACATCACACTTGTTTTTTTCAAAATACAAAAACCCAATAGCCGTTACAATTTCAAATTCAGTAGGATGGGCCCGTCCCTCTGACACCATTTCTTCAACCTTAACTTTTACAATTTCAGTGAGTTGGGCCAGTTCTAAATCAGAAATCATAGTCCCATCAATTTGCATGCGTTCATTAAAAACTTCAATAAATGGAGATGTATACAAGCCAGTTTTGTAACCCGATTTCCTAAGAACTGTTGAAATCATCGAAGAAGTTGATCCCTTACCATTTGTCCCCGCAACATGAATAACCTTAAGCCGCTCTTGAGGATTATCCAGCCGATTCAATAGGTCTTTAATGTTATCAAGTCCCAGTTTACTGCCAAACTTATAGGTTCCATGAATGTAGTTCAAAGCTTCTGAATAGTTCATTTTATATCCCTCATAGCTTCTTTTCAATTTGTGCAATACGATTATTTACTGTTTCTAACATCTCTTCATACTTCTGTTGCTTTTCTTTTTCTTCCTCAATTAAGTGGGCAGGGGCTTTTTTTACAAAGCCTTCGTTGGCTAACTTTTGAACCACTCTTGAAACTTCTTTTTCTAATTTTACTTTTTCTTTTGTGAGACGGTCCATTTCTTTCACATAGTCCACCAAATCGTCTAAAGGCAAGAACAATTCAGCGCCGTGAATAACAGTCGATACCGCTTCTTCTGGAACTGCATTTCCTTCATCAGAAAGAACAACATCCGAGCAAGAGGCAAGCGCTATCAAATACTCAGATTGTGCGACCAACAGCGCCCCAATTTCAGGGTCAGATGCTTTAACAATACATTTGGCCTTGCGTGACTGTATTACATCCATTTCCGCACGGACATTACGAATGTTTCGAATTGCATCCATCAAAGATGCCATTTCAGATTCTGCTTTTTCGTCTAACCATTTTTCTTCTGAAACTGGCCAATGGTCTGTCACCAAGAGCGTTTTTTCGCCTGGCATAAACCGCCAAATTTCTTCAGTTATAAATGGCATAAACGGATGCAACGCTCTTAAGATGTCTTTTAAAACTTTAACAAGTACTTTTTGAACCGTACGTTTTTCATTTGGATCTTCTCCGTAAAGTCTTTTCTTAGCAAGTTCAATATACCAGTCACAGTATTCATTCCATGTAAACTCATATATTTTCCCAGCAGCAAGTCCAAGTTCAAATTTTTCAAGTGTTTCCGTCACTTCAGATACAACATTTGATAAACGGGATAATATCCATTTATCTGCCAAAGTAAAGACCTCTGTTCCGTCAAAATCAGTATCGGTATTATCCAATCCCATAATTACAAACCGAGAAGCGTTCCAAAGTTTATTTGCAAAATTCCGAGACCCTTCCACACGTTCAATTTGAAACTTTAAGTCATTGCCCGGACTGTTTCCAGTTGCAAGCATAAATCTTAAAGCATCTGCACCATATTGATCGATAATTTCAAGGGGATCTACACCATTTCCAAGTGATTTACTCATTTTTTTGCCAGAAGCATCACGAACAAGTCCATGTAAAAACACATGGTCAAATGGTAGTTTGTCTGTCAACTCAAGACCTGAAAATACCATCCGTATAACCCAGAAAAAGATAATGTCATATCCAGTAACCAAAACATTGGTTGGATAAAAATAGTCAAGTTCAGGTGTTTTATTGGGCCATCCCAATGTTGAAAAAGGCCATAAAGCACTAGAAAACCAAGTGTCCAGCACATCTTCATCCTGTCTAAATCGGCTCCCCCCACACCCTGTACAGACATCAGGCATTTCTTTGGCAACATGCATCTCACCACATGTTTCGCAGTAATAAGCTGGAATTCGATGGCCCCACCACAGTTGTCTAGAAATACACCAATCTCTTATATTTTCAAGCCAGTTTAAATAAACCTTTGTAAAACGATCCGGAATAATATTAAGGGATTTATTTTGAACCACATCAATTGCAGGTTTTGCAAGAGGTTCCATTTGGACAAACCACTGGTCAGATACTCTTGGCTCAATAACTGTATGACATCTGTAACAAGTACCTACATTGTGTGGATGGTCTTTCACCGAAACCAAATACCCTTCAGATTTTAAATCTTCAACAAGTACTTTCCGGCAAGCATACCGGTCTAATCCCTGATATTTTCCAGCATTTTCATTCATCGTCGCATCAGGATTCAAAATATTGATTTGCGCTAGGTTATGTCTCTGACCGATTTCAAAATCGTTTGGATCATGTGCAGGCGTTACTTTTAGAGCCCCTGTTCCAAACTCTAAATCCACATAATCATCCGCAACAATTGGGATCTCACGATTCATAAGTGGCAGAACACACATTTTCCCAACCAAATGGGTGTATCGCGTATCCTTTGGATTTACAGCAACTGCCGTGTCCGCCAACATCGTCTCTGGTCTCGTAGTGGCAATTTCAAGATATTCATTTGTCCCTTTCACTGGGTACTTAATATGCCAAAAATGACCTGGTTTTTCTTCATGTTCAACTTCAGCATCAGATAAAGTCGTTTTACAATCTGGACACCAGTTGATGAGCCTATTTCCCCGGTAAATCAAGCCCTTTTCATAGAGCTTTACAAAAACTTCTGTCACAGCATCATTACAGCCCTCATCCATTGTAAATCGCTCTTTGTCCCAATCACAGGAAGACCCTAGTTTTTGCATTTGATTTACAATAATTCGACCATAATCATCACGCCATTGCCAAGCCCGCTCTAAAAATGCTTCTCGACCAAGTGCTTCTTTTTTTATGCCTTCTTTTTCTTCAATTGATTTTAAAACACGAACCTCTGTTGCAATACTTGCGTGATCCGTTCCTGGAAGCCAAAGGGCTTCATAGCCTTGTAACCTTTTAAAGCGTATTAAGATGTCTTGAAGTGTTTGATCAAGTGCATGTCCCATATGCAATTGTCCTGTAATATTTGGTGGTGGCAGCACAATGGTATACGGTTTTTTATCCGGATTCACTTTTGCGCTAAAACTCTTTTGATCCAACCACGCTTGATAGATTCTGTCCTCAAAGTCTTTTGGATTGTACTTACTCTGCATAATGTCCTCCCAAAAATTTTCATAAAAAAAGCCCATTCATCCCACAAAGGGACGAATGGACCGCGTTACCACCCTAATTTCAGTTCATTTGAACTGACACTCATGACAAATATAACGGTTTTAACCGGATTTACCTACTATACTTACTATACGTTCAGTAAATCGCCTCAAATGCTACCTTCAATGCCTTCCAGCAAAAGGGTCTTACAGCCGACGAACCCTTCTCTCTATTACTTAAGTACATTTACTCCTCATTGTCACAGGCTTTTATAAAATTGTTTATATTATAATCAATCCAATGCCCCTTGTCAACAGGTGTTGCTTTGAATTAAAATAGGGGTGTCAATATAATCCTATTTTAAGTAATTTCTAACGTATTCTTAACCCATTTAAATGATAATAAGAAAGGAGGTAATTATTATGACACATAAAAATCGTTTTTTGGGAATCCTATTAATCTTAACTGGTGGTCTATTAATTTTAAATCACTACAATCTTGTACATATTAACATATGGGATTTTTGGCCTTTAGTCCTCATCTACATTGGAATTCGGGCTGAAAATGACTACTTTCAAGGAATTGGCGGAAGCAGTAAACTTATGACAGCACCTATTATGGTCTTTATTGGCACCTATTTTTTAATGCACCAGTTTCTACCAAACTTTTTAGAGGACTTATTCTTTCCTGTACTCTTATTGGGCATTTCAATTGGTGCTTTTCAAAAAGCTTACTTCGGTTATAATCGCAAACAAAACTACAGAACAGGTGTCATTATCGGCGTTATATCTGCGCTCCTTTTTATTGAACATTTAAGTATTTTCGATTTGGATCTTTTAGTCTATGCCGCCTTTATTTTAATCGGTTTATTCCTCTTAAGAAGAACCCATTATGATTTTGAACTGGATGTAGAAGAAGAGGAAGAGGAAGAGGAAGAGTCTGAAGAACGCTATTACACCAAACAGTAAGACACTTGTAAGGGTGGGGATTTACAAATCCCCACCCTTTTTATGACTTTAAGACTATAAATTCATCAACGATATCAAATAAAGTTTCATTGTGACTAATAATCAGAGTAATCATTTTATGTTTACGCTTAAGCAATTCTTCTTTAAGCGTTTCAACACCCTCAGAATCTAGCGCAGAAACAGGTTCGTCTAGAATCAACACTTCAGATTCTTTTAAAAGTCCCCGAATCAGTGCGACCTTCTGCTTTTCACCACCTGATAAATGATCCACGTCATCATGCGCAACACTATCTTCTATATGAAAGGCTTGACACAAGGCGTGCAATTCATTGAGTTCATATTCAGATATCCCTCTCGTTAAATTCTTTTTTACAGACATTCTTTGAAGTATTGGCTCCTGTAATACAACAGATATCTTTTCACGCCGAATGCTTCTCATGTTTAAACATCTTATGTCACATGCGTTAAAAAATAAGTTGCCATTAAATCTAGAATTAATACCTATCAAAATATCAATCAATGTTGTTTTCCCTTGGCCGTTCTCTCCCTTTATGCAATAGATTTTCCCTTTATTAAAGGAAAAAGTTTTCCCTTCAAATAAGGGGGCGCCTTCAACATATTGAAATCCTAGATCTATAGCATCTACAGACACGATATGATCTATACCCTCGCTGCCATTAGGCTCGCATTCCATAGCATAAAATTCTTTTAACCGTTTATAGCACAATAAGGCGTGCTGGTACCCCTGCCCAAGTTTCAAAAAATAATCAGAGTTGCCAATACACATATGTGTGTATGTCGTCACTAAAATCAATTGTCCAATGGTAATCCCATCATTTAAAACTAAATTTCCACCAATCAAAATAACCAACATTAAAGATAGATTATGGGTTAAAACGCCTATATTTTCTATGGTAGCCAGTACTTTTGCCATTGCTATTTCTTTGTCTAACAGATCTTTAAAGGTGGTGTTCATTTCGATGCCAGAACTGTCATACCAAGAATTCACTTTAGTTTCTCTAATTGTAGACAATCTGTCGTAGTGTTTTGCATGGTACATGTTCGTCTGATCTCTTACTGCATAGCCTTTACGATATACCTGCTTATTCGTTATGATGATGCCAATAATATTTGCAACCAAAGCCACCACCACTGCAAAAATAAGCAAATAACTGACCTTATAAATCAAATAAAATAGCACACCTGTGCTAATTAGTTTAATTATCGCAACCAAAAGATTGTCAAGTGCAAACTGAATGCATGTAATCGCATCGTTAAACAGTCGATTATTCAAAGCTGCTGGATTGTATTTTTTTAGTTCTGCAAGTGGTGCGTTCTCAATTTTCTCATCCAAGGCATTGATCATATCATTCTTAACCTTTCCACTTACATATGTAGAAACAAGGCCATAAATATATTTGGCTACAATTATTAGAATTGCCAAAAACCCAATTCTAATAATCGAACGCCCGATAAAGCTTGTGTCCGTTATTTCGGGGTTCCAACCTGTAATCGCGTCAATAAAATCACTAAAAATAAGAGGAATAACGATTTCACCGCTATATATTAAGAGAAGCAATAGGTTCATTAATATAAGATGCTTCCCATAGTGCCAACTCATTGCGTAAATTCTTTTTAGCATATTTACAGACCTCCATCTAAAGTGATACTATAATTCTACAACAATCACCCATTAATACTAGACTGCAATTCATTTCTGTGTTATATTATCATTAACGGGCAAAGGAAATTTTCAAAATTTCATTGCCTGTTTTTTTACGCAAAAAAAGAAATCGTATCCTAAAGCAACGATTTCCTTTTTTATAAATCACCTTATTTTATTGAGCGTAGATTTTTACAATTTCAATCAAAACTGAAACGGCTTTTTCCATTGACTGAATTGGAATATATTCATACTTACCATGAAAATTATGTCCCCCTGTGAAAAGGTTCGGACAAGGCAGTCCCATATAAGACAACCGTGCACCATCTGTCCCGCCTCTAACTGGAACAATAAGTGGCTTTATATTCAACTGTTCCATAGCCTTTTGTGCATTTTCAATGAGGTGGAAGTGCGGAAGTATTTTTTCCTTCATATTAAAATAAGAGTCTGTTATGCCTAATTCTACCGTATTAGCCCCATATTTTTGATTGATAAAAGTTGCAGCAGATTCAAAAAGACTCTTTTTCCGATTAAAAAGTTCTAGGTCATGATCTCTTATAATATAAAGCATGGATGCTTCTTCCACTGAACCGCCAAAATCATTCAAATGGGAAAATCCTTCATATGCTTCAGTATATGCTGGATTTTCAAATGCTGGAAGCATTTGGTGAAATTCCATCCCAATTAATAAAGCGTTTTTCATTTTCCCTTTTGCAGAGCCTGGATGAATATTACTGCCATTTATCTTAATCTTCGCAGTTGCTGCATTGAAATTTTCATATTCAAGTTCTCCCAATTCGCCACCATCTACAGTGTAGCCAAAATCAGCATCTAATTTGTTCAAATCAAAACGATCTGCACCCCTACCAATCTCCTCATCTGGTGTAAACGCAATCTTAATTGGACCATGTTTGATGTCAGGACTCTGTATCAAAACTTCAGCCATAGTCAAGATTTCAGCAATCCCTGCCTTGTTATCTGCACCAAGAAGTGTTGTCCCATCGGTTACAATTAAATCATCCCCGACATACTGCCCCAAATGCTCAAAATCTTCAGGGGCTAATATTATATTTTTTTCAGCATTTAATACAATGGGCTCACCAGTATAATTTTTAACAATTCTAGCTTTAACATTTGCACCTGATAAATCCGGGGAAGTATCCATGTGTGCAATAAAAGCAAGTTTAGGATAGGTTTCACACCCGTCACTTGCCGGAATCACCCCGTAAACATAGCCATTAGCATCCATTTCTATCTGTTGAATGCCTATGGACTTCATTTCATCGAGTAAATGGTATCCCAAGTCTTTTTGCTTTTCAGATGAAGGACACGATTCAGAATCGGGATCAGACTCTGTATCAAAAGCAACATACTTCAAAAAACGTTCATGAACTTTAGTCATTGTAAAGCCTCCTTGTGGTTTCAATATCTCTAGATACTGTTTTACCAAAACCATCTACAAGCGCTTGAATAACCGGATTTTCGACAGATAAATAGTCAACATGATCAATCGATCGAATCGGCAACACATGTACACTGGTTCCAGACATAAAACAAGCATCAAATTGCGTTATTTCATTAACATATATATCTTGTTCCACCAATTCAAATTTCAATGTTTTTAACACTTCTATAATTTTTTCTCGTGTAATGCCCAAGAGAATATCTTTTGATTTTGCTGAATACAGGGTCTTATTTTTTACAAAAAAAATATTGGACCTGCTGCCTTCAGAAAGTTTGCCACTTGAATCATGCAATACGATTTCATAGGCATTTTTTTCAGCTTTCAACTGATTAATTTGATCTTGATACGTTTCATAGAACACTTTTGCATGTGGATTTTGTCTAACAACCATTCCCAATGAAAGTGTCACACCTTTCCCTCTCATTTCATCTGTTGGATAAAAAGACGGCACTGGAAATATTAAACAGCCTAGGTTACCAGTTTTATTTATTCCAATTTCAATCCTAAAATTGTTGTTCTCAAGTTCGGTTTTCACAACAAGTTTTTTTATAGCTTTATAGAACGTGATTTCATCATAGCCAATGATCAAATGCACAAGTTTAAGAGAATGATACAACCTAATCATGTGTTCCTGGAAAAAAAGAGGTTCCCCATCTATCACACGTATAACTTCATAAACCGGCGGTGTTTCAAAGCGGGGTTTCTCTTGTTCAAATTCTAAATCACCATTATACCAATATAGGGTCATCATTTTACACCTCCAGTAAAACCGTTCCTTACTAGTATATCATATTGCATAAAAAAAACACTGCTCTAATTCTGTGAGCAGTGTTCAATTTATTATTCAGTTCTTATGGCCTCTAATGCACTGAGCTTTGTTGCCCTAACTGCAGGATAATAGCCAGCAATAAGCCCTATCATCGTTGCAAATCCAAGGCCAGCAAGTGCAAGCCAAGCTGGTATATAGGACAGTATCGACGCCCCCATATACCCCATTTCGCCGCCCATACCTGACACCAATTTGTTAATGACAAGTGAGATGCCATAGCTGATTCCTATGCCAAAGGACCCCCCTATAAGGCCAAGCATTGCTGCTTCAAAAAGGAATAGTCTTTTAATATCTTTAAGTTGCGCACCAATGACCTTCATGACACCAATTTCTTTAGTCCGTTCATAAATAGACATAACCATTGTATTTGTAATCCCAATTGCCGCAACAAAAAGTGACACACCCCCAATACCACCTAAAATCATTTGAATTAAACTGGATGTTTGATTCATGTTTTCAAGTGCATCTGTCAGTGAATAGGCTTCAAAGCCCATATCTTTAATCTGTTGTTGTACTTCTTGGACGTTATCCACTTCATCAACACTGACTTTCATTTCATCGTATTGATTTTTATCTTCCTCTTTACGTCTAGACCCGCCATTTTGAGTGTCAGAATTTGTACGATTTTTCCGATCAAAGTCTGCTTTAAGCTTCTCAAAAGTCTCATAATCCATGAAAATATCCCACGCATAATTCCAGTCATCTTCCGAAGTGATTCCAGTTGGATTGAGTACATAGCCTCTTGGACGACGCCCTTCAAAATACTGACTGGTTGGTAAAAGTTCTATTTTTGATTCAAAGATATCAATCTGTGGTGGATTCATATAAGGCGTTCTTGAATTTGGGTCATAAAAATTCTGGGAAACTTGAAATCCAAATAAAGCTTCATACTGACCCTCTTTGCTTGGCATTGTGCCCTGACTTAGGTCAATCCCCATTAAAGCCAATTTATCAAAATCCACACCTTTAACATTGGTATAGCTTTCATATTTACCCGAATAAATTTTTGAGTCAAATCGCTTAAAGCCAATGGCAAACTCCACATGATCCATTGCTTCAATTTGTGCAATTGCATCATCATTAAGGTAAAGTTGACCTTCGCTACTGCTACCATCCCCTGACATTTCATACATCATATTATTGTAAATATCAATCAAAGTCAGGCTACCATAAGACTCTAATTGCTGCTCAAAGGCACGGTCCATACCGAGCCCCAGTGACACCATCACCACAATGGATGCAGTGCCAATCATGACACCAAGAACAGTTAAGATGGTTCTAGCTTTTCGGCGCAAGAGGTTCTTGATGCCCATTAAAGCCAAATCCAAACTATTCATCAAACGCCTCCAATTCGCGGGCAAGTCTTTTCTTTCTACGAGATTTCCATACAAAGAATAGAATTACTGCAAGAATTGCTATGCCTGCAATAATGTATTTTCCAATATTACTTTCTGTTTCTTCCATTGGCATTTCTGGTTCCATAGGCTCCATCGGATATTGTTCTTCAAAATTCATTGCTTCCATTACAACATAAGTAAAGGGTTCTTCCATAGTGGTTACATTTCCAAGAGCATCTTCAAAACTATATACTAAAGTGCCACTAAATTCACCCACTTCACTTGGATAAACTTGTGCGGAAAAATAATCGCTTCTGCCCGCATCAAAATTCCCCACGAAATAACTGCCTTCATTGGTTTCGACATCTTCTAATTTAACCATCATATTGTACATAGTTGATTTTCCCATATTATAAAACTCTTGTTCAATATAAAATGGTTGTCCAGAATAAATTTCAAATGGAACCGATAATTCTGATGTTTCAAGCCTTACAGGCTGTGCAACCGCCACACTTAAAGATTCAGTTTCTTCATATGGATTCTTGTTCTGATCATAGGCGTTTCCATCACTATCTTCATAATCCATTTTAACTGTGAGAGAATAAATCTTTACATTGGCATCAATTTTTGTTTTTAAATCAATTGCATGCTGGTGAACTTCGCCAGGACCAATTGCAGGTATGAAAAATGAACTGGATGACTCAACAGGTGTAAAAACATTTTCTTCACTTGTCAAAGTCACTTTAATATTTCGCGTTCCAGTTGAATTGCTTGTATTCTTAATCTCAAGATTCAGAACATATGGATTACCTGCATAAACGTATTCGCCACCATATTCGTAATTGTCAATAATGAGTTTTGGTTTGCTCGCGCCCTCATTGGCACTTTCCACATAAAGACCTACATACTCCTGAGCTCTTTGTGCCGTTTCAAAAGACCCATCCTCACCATAAAACACGGATTCAATATAAGCATGGTAGCTTTCTGTCTCAGTTTCTTCACGCGCCATAATTTTGTAGCTAAAAGACTGTTTTTCACCTGGATCTAAATCCTTAACAATAACTTTTGAAGATGATTTAGATATAAATTCACCTGGATATGTCAATGTCAATTCAGCTCTTTCAATTATGCCTTCACCTGTATTTACAACGTCAAATGAAATTTCAGTGTCAGTTCCTGGAATTATTTTTGACGGAACCTTCAAATTTTCAATTGCCATCTCCACATCAAGTTCTTCCTCTTCAGGAGCGTTCAATGTGAGATATGATGTGAATTTTTGAGTGTACGTGCCTCCAAAGTCATCATTGTAAGCCACTTCAATGTCTACTGGAAAAGTCCCAGACTGCATATCTTTTCCTGAAATAATATTAAAATAGACCAAACTTGTTTCATCAGCCCCAAGTTCCTTTACAGCTTTAGTTTCTACATCATTGTAGAGCACAACACCTTGATTTGAAAAACCACTGGCCGTAATTCTAAGGTCTTTTGCAGCGACAGTTCCTGTATTCTTCAACTTAAATGCAACAGAAGCTGCCGTGTCTGGCTCAATAACGGGATCTGAATTTGGTGTTTTAACCAATCCAATAATTGGCTCCACATTGTCATTTTCCACCTTTACATACCCTTTTTCTACTTTTGAATAGGTAGAATCATAATAATTATAATATTCTAGAACAATATCAAAGTCATATATTCTTGAAGCAACAGTTGGACTTAAGTCCGCACTAAATGTCACGTCTTTACTCGTGTTTGGATTTAGATACGTAATACTCTCAGTTAAGTCATTAATATCACTTCTAAACGGGTGGTCGCCTGAAAGTGAAACACGAACCATACGGGCCGCCATAGACGAACTGTTTTTAACAGTAACAGTAAACGTATTGGTTTCACCAACTCTTACAACTTGTACATCAGCTGGTTGAACAACGCCAAGTATGGGTTTATAGGCATCATATTGTGCATAGCTTGCGTTTGGTAATGTTATCATTAAAACGCATATAATCATAAATACTGCTAATTTTGATTTCATTTGTAGTCCTCCTAATCATTTGCGTACGTTTCTTCGTAAGGTTTGATGTACTTTTCTAGAACATCATCTTCGTCCCTTATTTCTATACTTTGTATATCGCCATCCCGGATATGAATGACTTTGTCTGCATAAAGTGCTACTTCTGGATCATGGGTCACTATGACAATTGTTTGGTCCTTTTCGCGCGCCATTTTCCACATAATGTGCATTACTTCAATAGACGTTTTAGTATCTAAATTACCTGTGGGTTCATCGGCAAAAATAATCTCTGGGTTGCCTACAAACGCTCTAGCAATTCCCACACGTTGTTGTTGACCACCACTCATCTGGGTTGGCTTATGTCGAATTCGATCTTTTAGTCCAACCATGTCCAAATATTTTGTCGCTATGTGTTGCCGTTTAAACTTAGGCATCCCCCTAAAAATAAGGGGCATAGAGACATTTTCTACCGCTGTCAAAGCAGGGAGTAGATTATAGGACTGAAAAATAAAACCAATATGCTTCTGTCTAAATTTTGCCAATTTCTTTTCATTCATTTTTTCTATGGGTGACTTCTTAATCATGATTGTTCCCTTGGATGGTTTTTCAAGCCCAGCCATCATATTGAGAAGCGTAGATTTTCCAGAACCAGATGTCCCAAGTACGCAACATATTTCACCCTTTTGAATGGTTAGATTAATTTTATTCAAGGCGACAACCTTTTCATTTCCAATTCGATATACTTTTCTAAGGTCACGTATTTCAATTACTGCTTCTTTTGATTTCGTCATAGGTTCCTCCTTTCTGTTTACTGTTATCACAAACATTATATCGTTAATCACTTAACATGCAAGAGAGATTCTCTTAAAATTCTATTAAAATGAGGACCACTTGCATTACAAAACTTATAATGCCCAGTGTCGCGCCTAAAATCAAATACCGTTTCAACCTTTTGGATTTCCGATACTGTTCCAGTTCAAGTTCCCAAGCATATCGCCGTTCACCACTTTCGTCTTGCTTCGGCATCATTTTTTCATGATTTTGCCTTAATATTTCACGTTTGCTTTTTTCAAAAGCCAATTCATCCAGCACTTCTTTTTTCACAATATGCCCCCTACAATTTTATCCAAGTTGTTCCAGAAATCGATTCAATTATTTTTGCCATCCAGTCATGACAGGTTGTAAGAATCACTTGTCGATTCTTAGATACTTCTTTCAAAACAGACACAGTAGATTTCAATCGATCCGAATCCCAATTTATTAAAGCTTCATCCAACACAATAGGCAGGTTGCCATTGGGGTCCATAGAATCAATGACTGCGAGTCTAAAGGCTAAAAACAATTGATTTAAAGTCCCCTTGCTAAAAGCCATCGTTAATGGTACCAAATCACCATCCATCTGAAAGAAAAGGGAGAGCTCTCTAGAAGTTTCGTCCAAAAGAATCCGTTTGTATTTGCCATTGGTCATTGTGTCTAAGTAGGCACTCACTTTTTGTATAATTTCAGGTTGATTTTCAGATCTAAAAGTGATGTCTGCATATTCTAAAAAAGTTCTAGACAACATGAGGACATCGCGTTTTTCCTTTGTAACTTCAATTGTTTCAAGTGTCTTTTGCAAGTCTTCTGAAACGCCCAAAATGTCATAATTAGTCTTTTCATGTTCAATTGCCAGTGTTTCGCTGTTAATTTCCAGCATCAAATCTTGAATCTGACCTTCAAGGTGTTCAATCTCAATTTCCAGTTCAATTATGCCTTTTGTTGATAAAAGCGTTTCATTTTTCAAGGCTTTAATTTCCCGAATTGCGTCACTTTTATCAGCGAGTTCCATCTCATAGTGTCTTAATATTTTTTGATTGTCATAATATGTTTCCACAAGGCTATACCCACGTTTAAAGTCACCATCACCATAACTCGCAATTTGATGTCTTAATTTTTGACAGTTAGATGCCAATTCCAAAATTCGACTTTCAAGTTTTTGAGTTTCACGTCTTGAAGCCTCAAGTTCTAAATCAACTTGTTTTTGAACAATAGCTCTATTTTCTAGTCTTTCAAAATCCATAAGTACCATTTGTGCAGAAAGCTTTATATTGCCTTCACTTTGAATGCCCAATTGAGTTAGCGATGTTATCATATCTTCACAGACTTGTTTGGTGTTCGCTTTTACGTGTTCAAGTTGACCAGAAAGTTGATTATAGGTGACACATAAACCCGACAGTTGTTCGAGTTTAAGGAAAAATACAAAAGATGCATCTGTCCACACATAATCAGGGATATTAAAACCGTTCATTTTAGACAATACTTGTGTTTTTAGAGTACTGGTATCAATAAGGGCTTCCTTATTACGGGTAAATGCACCATAAATATTTGGAAGAGATATCCCCAGCAAAATCATACCAAGCCATGTTAACCCGTTTAAACTATGAGGCGTACCGACCAAAAAACCACCTGTGATTAAACAACTAACACCTAAAATTACTTTTAACTTTTTGTTGTTTTTATGACCTAATTCAATATAGGCGTTCCTTTTTTCATAATCAATAATGGTCTGTACATCGTTTTTCACCTCAAAAGGATGAATTTTTAATACCGATTCCATTAATTTTTTTGACGGGCTTTGATTTAAAACAAGTTGAAATTGACGTTCCATTTCTGACCAAATTTCAAGCAATTTGCTCGATAATTCGTGTTCTTCCTGCTCCAAAACATCCTGTTTTTTAACAGACGATTCAAGCCGTTTTATGACGTCTAGGCTGTTCAAAACAAGTCGGTCCCTATCACTGAAATTATCACATTTTCCCAGAATCAATTGGCTGGCTGCCTTACTTTCTGAAACTTGGTCTTTCAACGCATCTATTTGACGTGCACACGCCTGATAGTCATCTAGTAAATGACCCTGATAATTTAGATTCAAGGATTCCTTTCTAATAGAGGTCATTTGATCCATAATAGCTTTTACCGGTAACAAGATGCGGTAAAGTTTATGCTTTTCTGTCTGATTGCGTTTTTCTGTAATTTTCTGTTTCAAAATTTCTTTTTTTTCTTCTAAGTCTGCTTCCCGCTTATTCAAATCTATATAAGCCTTCTTAGAAACTCTGATTTCATGTTCCAAATCTGATTTCTGATGCATCAGTTTGTTTAATTTTGGCGCACCTTTCCGGTCCTTGCGCCAAAGTCCATTTATTTCTTTATCCAATTCAGATAAAACTTCTGTTGGCCGATTTAAATAGTCGAGGCCAAAAGTGCCTATAAGTCGGTCTTGTATTTCTTGCCAGGAAGTTGAATCAAAAGAATTCAATGCTTCAGCAGTAATATGGAAAACATTTGTATATAACTTTCGCCCTACAGTATCTACCCAAGGTAATGATTCGTTTCGCCCAACTTTTGCCTGTTGACTTAAGTTGTCGGTGATTGTAAATTTGGGGGTACTCTTAAGACGTCGCATAACATGAAAAAGTTCCCCGTTTTGAAAAATTTCAGAATTAAATTCTATGCGATTCTCATTCCAACTGGTATAAAGATTTTGGTCACGATTTGCAGGCTCAAATCCATAGATCAAGTCTACCACACTATGAAAAAGAGTCGATTTCCCCGCTTCATTTTCGCCACAAAACACATTTAATCCCGGCTCAAAATCAAAACGTCTATTTTGTAATTTTCCGTAATGCTTGTAATGAATCCAATTTATTTGCATCCGTCTATTTCACCATCCTATTCAGCACTTCATTTTGAATCTGAAATAATTTTGCATCCACAAACTCAACTTTTTGAATGTTGTCAAAATGAGTTGGAAAAATCGGCAAATTTAAAAGTTTCTCTTTAAGTTCCGGAATATCTTGCCACTTGTCTAATTGATCCAAAAGATCACATAAAACAGTCTTTTCTTTTTTGTAAGTCTCTACATCAAGTTCTGGTTCGAGACCCTCCCCTTTAATTTCTAAGTATAGGCAATCAAATTCGCGCATAATTTCAGCGCTTATTTGATCCAACACATCACCTTGCATTAAATTGTAAATTTTGCTTCGACCTTGTAACTGGATACGGATCATATGGTTGAATTTTGAACTTTGATGCATTGACTTAAGTGACGTTACAATTAAACGAATCAAGGCTTCTGAATCCTTGCATGATGCCACATTTAAAGTCAAGTTCTCCCAAACAACCTCAGAAAAATTTATAGGCTCAATATGAGTTTGGTAAGCATCCACTGTAACAAGATATCCGCCCTTCAAACCCGTTTCAAGGGCATGAAGTCCTTGAATAGATCCTGAATAAGCAATCTTTGAAGATAACTTTTCTCGTTTGTGTATATGACCAAGTGCAAAATAATCATAATTCAGCGCCTGTATGTCTTTAAGAACAGCTGGCATGTATGGATCATGTAGTTTATGCGCATCAACACTTGCATGAGCCACACCAATCCAAATATTTCCGTCAGATTTTTCTGGAAACTGAGAAATAACATTTGTCTGAATATTCTTTTGATTGTGTCCACAGGCTGTAAGATGAACTTTCACACCAGTTTTGGTGTGAAATTCATATGATTCAGGAATGGGATTTTGGGCGTAATGAAAAAATGAAGACTTAGTCAAATCCCTTCCCCAGCTTGCAACCCCTAAGAAATCATGATTACCCGGTGTGTAAAACACATGAATTTCATTTTTTAACAGCTGCCTTATTCCATTTATAATAAGTCGCTCTATTTGAAAGTCTGGATATTCCTGATCCAATAGATCACCTGCAATTATAAACGCATCCACTTCTTGAGCAAGTGCATATGAAATGCTGTTTTGAAACGCATTTTCATGATGGTTTCTCAACTTTTCTGAAATAGGTTTCGGGTAACGCCCATATATATGATTCAAATGAATATCAGCAACATGTAATAATTTAAGCATGGCACACTCCTTTTTTTCCTTATTCAATTATAAAGTATTCTCGACTCTTAAACCAGTATATTACCCCTATTCTGCATGGGGAAGTATAAAAACTGCTTTATTTGTTGAAATATCAATACTTAGGCAAATCAATCGATTTCACCCATTGGGTGAAAG
>NZ_JAFBDT010000016.1 GCF_016908355.1 Fusibacter tunisiensis
CGCTGACGATTGATAAGAAACTTGTCTATTTCAAGCGTGTGATAGATAGAACTAAATGCGGCATAGCCGAAGTTTTTACGGTTGTTGGTGCCGATAGATAGTTGGCTCTTAGGATTGAAAAGAACTTGAATCTTAGAGTTTTCTTGAGCAACTTGAATTTTCATCTCTTCAACAACTTTTGTAAAGTGAGCAATAGGATCTGGAAACTCCTTTTCTAGAACATCAATAAAACCTAATGATTGTATTGTTTTTGAACGTGATTTCTTAGCAAGCTTATCATAGTAACTTTCGACTATTGATAAATATGTTCTACCAGTCTTTTTATTGTTAGCTATCCTTAAGTACATAACATCTCCCAAAAATTATAATATATTACAATTATACCATAATAAAGCAACTTACGCTATAAAAATATGAAAGAAAAATAAAATAAAAAATCCCTAGACTAGTTATAATAACTTTAGTCTAGGGATACCTATGTATTAACTTGCTGCAAAACTCGGGACGCTTTTATGAGATAAATCAAATTATTTAAATACGGGAGACATCTGTTATACTATTAATGGATGTCTCTTTCATCATTTTATAAAACAGGAGGAGCTTATGATCAATCAAGAGAGACTTGTAAACGCATTTATGGACTACGTCCGCATATCAAGCCCAACCAAACAGGAAGGCGAATTTGCAAAATTCATCTCAAATGAACTTAAATCTCTTGGACTTGAAGTTACAATTGACGATGCGGGTCCGAAAGTCGGTAGTGACACAGGAAACGTCATCGCAAAATTTAAAGGCAACGCAGATGCTGAACCGATTTTGTTCAGTTGTCACATGGACACTGTCTCGCCAGGAATCGATATCAAACCCGAAATTAGAGACGGGGTAATTTACTCTGACGGAACAACTGTCCTCGGCGGTGATGATAAGGCTGGAATTGCAGCAGTTCTAGAAGCCATACGGGTTATTCAAGAAAATGACTTACCGCATGGTGATATAGAGATTGCCTTTAGCATTTATGAAGAAGGCGGCCTACACGGTGCAAAGAACTTGGATTATTCTATGTTCAAATCTAAAAAAGCCTTTGTTTTAGACAGCGGTGGTACGCCTGGACAGATTATTACCAAAGGACCCGCCCAAGATAAAATCGATGTTAAAGTAATCGGAAGACCTGCTCACGCAGGTGTTGCACCAGAAGAAGGCATAAGTGCCATTATGGTTGCAAGCGCTGCCATCAGTCGAATGAAACTGCTTAGAATTGACTCTGAAACAACTGCAAATATTGGGACAATCTCTGGTGGAACTGTAACCAATATTGTAACACCAGAAGTCAACATAAAAGCAGAAGCTAGAAGTTTAAACAACGCCAAACTCAAAGCCCAATCCGATCACATGGTTGCGTGTTTTGAAGAAGCTGCTAAAGAGTTTGGTGCAAAGGTAGACTGTAAAGTCGTTCGTATGTATTCTGCATTTTCAGTAAATGATACTGACCCAATTGTTGCTTCAGCTGTTAAAGCTTGCGAAAATATCGGCCTTACACCCCATATTGAAGCATCAGGAGGCGGTAGCGATACCAACATTTACAATGCAAATGGCATCACGGCTATTAATTTTGGAATTGGCGAAAGAAAACCACACACTTTAGAAGAACACCTCCATATTAAAGACCTCGTAAATGCTTCTAAGTTGGTGTTAGAACTCATTAAAGTGCATCAAAAATAAGAATTTACCATCAAAAAAGAGACGCTAAGCGTCTCTTTTTTTGTGGTGCACCCGGCGAGATTCGAACTCACAACCAACGGATTCGAAGTCCGGTACTCTATCCAATTGAGCTACGGGTGCTTATTAAGTTGTAAGAAAAAAGTCACTCTATCGAGTGACTTAATCATGGTGATCCATCCGCGACTCGAACGCGGGACACCCTGATTAAAAGTCAGGTGCTCTACCGACTGAGCTAATGGATCCTATTGGCTGGGGATACAGGATTTGAACCTGTGCATAACGGAGTCAAAGTCCGGTGCCTTACCGCTTGGCGAATCCCCAACAAAATGGGGCGACTGATGGGATTTGAACCCACGCATGAAGGAGTCACAGTCCTTTGTCTTAACCACTTGACGACAGTCGCCACAATACATATCACTCAATAAACAGTCAATGGTGCGTCCGTAGGGACTCGAACCCCAAACCCTCGCCTTAGAAGGGCGATGCTCTATCCAGTTGAGCTACGAACGCACATATTGGTCGGGGTGGCAGGATTTGAACCCGCGACCCTCTGGTCCCAAACCAGATGCGCTACCAAACTGCGCTACACCCCGTCGTTTACTGACGAATTTTATTATACAGTATCCACGCAGTTCAGTCAACACTTTTTTCTGTTTTTCCACCTATAAATAGACATGTTTTAAAACCATCTCATTGTCAGAAAATTCAATAATTCCAATGCTTGCATGGGTGTGTGGAAATGGGTGGGTAGGACTACCAGGATTAAAGAGGTGAATTCCAGACGACTCCAGGTGTATTGGCTTATGTGTATGTCCAAAACACACAATGTCCACCTCCGCTTCAAGAGCCTTGTAGTAGAGTCTTGTCAAAGTATTTTTTACACCGTAAAGATGGCCATGGGTCAAAAGCACTCTATGACCACACCGTTCTAAAATGAGGGCATCTGTTAACCTCACACCCAAATCGCCATTTCCACGCACTGAAAAAAGGGGCACATCGGGAAAGTCTTCTGTGTCTCTATGGTAATCCCCCAAATGCCAAATTTCATCAATTGTGTCCTTATAGTGTTCAAGATATGCCATTAAACGTTCAGATTTGCCATGTGTATCACTGATTACGACAATTCTCATGATAAGTCCTCAATTCAGTTTTCAACTTTTTAAGCGCATTTGCACGGTGACTCATGCGATTCTTTTCTGTAGCATCCAGTTCAGCAAACGTCTTATTTAAATTTGGAACCACAAACAAGGGATCATAACCAAACCCATTTGTTCCAATCTGCTTTCTGCCAATAATACCTTCTACTTCACCTCTCGTAACAATACGATGCCCATCTGGAAAGAGCATGGCAATAACAGATACAAATCGTGCTGTTCTCTCTGAATCTTGAACGTGATCCAGTTCAACCAATAATTTTTGCTTGTTGTTTTCATCGTTTGAAGGTTCACCAGCATATCGGGCCGAGTAGACACCTGGTTCACCACCAAGTGCGTCTACTTCAAGTCCCGAATCATCCGCCAAGGTAATCTTGCCTGTTCGGTCAAAAATTGCTTGTGCTTTAATGAGGGCATTTTCTTCAAAAGTCTTTCCAGTTTCTTCTATCTCCAAATCGCCAAGCCCAGCTTCTTTCATCGTAACTAAGCGGTATCCAAAATCCGCTAAAATCGCTTGAATTTCTTTTAATTTATGGCGATTAGACGAAGCCAATATAATTTCCTGCATTCCCCTATGCCTCCTCTAAGACTCTATTTTGAGCTTCTGTTAAGTCCTTTATTCCTTTTTCAGCCAAGATCAAAAGGCGATCCAATTGATGCCTATCAAACGGTTTTTCTTCACCAGTACCTTGAATCTCAATGTATTCGCCTGCGCCAGTCATAACAACGTTCATATCCACATGGGCACGCGAATCCTCTTCATAACACAAATCCAAAATTTCATTTCCCTCTACAATGCCAACGCTAACAGCTGCTACTGATGTCTTAATAGGATTAACTGAAATAAGACTTTTTTCTATTAAGGTTTGGATGGCATCTTTTAGGGCGACATAGGCCCCTGTAATCGATGCCGTTCTTGTGCCACCATCTGCCTGAATCACATCACAATCTATCCAAATCGTGCGTTCACCCAATTGTTTAAGATCCACAATCGATCTCAATGACCTACCTATCAACCGTTGTATTTCTTGGCTTCTACCATCAATGCCCTTTGTATTCCTCGATTTCCTCTGACCTGTAGACCCCGGTAGCATCCCATATTCGGCAGTAATCCACCCTGACCCAGACCCCTTTAGAAATCCAGGAACCTTCTCTTCAATTGTTGCTGTACAAATTACTTTTGTGTGCCCCATTTCAATCAGCACTGAACCAGCAGGATGCAAGATATAGTGCCGAGTTATTTTGACCGGTCTTAAATCAGTGTTTTCTCTATTATCCATTCGCATATACGCCTCTTTCTAATCTAGGAAGTCAACCAACCCTCTTGCAATTGCATCAGCAGCCCTTTTGAGATAGGTATCATCCATTAATTTTTGTTGCTCTGCAGCATTTGTTAAAAACCCAAGTTCAACCAAAACAGCAGGCATGGCAGTTTCTCTTAAGACTACAAGATTTGGCCTCTTCACAATGCCTCTGTTGACTGCACCAAGCGACTTAATTAACTCATTTTGAATTTCAGTTGCCAATCCTTTCCCAGCTGACATGGCATCACTTGCATATAGGACTTCAACCCCGTTTGTCGCAGACTTTGTATGTGCATTGGCATGAATGCTCACAAATATATCTGCGCCCAGTCCATTGGCCATACCCGCTCGATCATAAAGATTTACATACTCATCTTTAGACCGTGTCATATACACTTTAAAGCCCAATTGTTCTAGTGAACTTTGAAGCATAATGGCTGTCTTCAGGTTAACATCTTTTTCATATACCAAACTCCCAACTGCGCCTGGATCACGACCCCCATGGCCCGCATCAATAACCACAAGTTTCTCTTTAAACTCCGAATCTCGAATTTGTGTATTTACAAAAGTCAAAGAGACATACTCTTTTGTGGAAATGTTGGAAACCTCCGTATTTTCACCTACCCGAATAATGACATCATAGCTGTCTTCCGTTTCTACAACCTGAAGGGATTCAATAATTGCATCATTTACCGGATAATCAAAGCTGCCAAGGTCTGTTGTGGAAAGGGGTAATGAAAACGTAATCAGTCTTTGGGATTCATTATAAACATAATCATAAGCTGTTTCTTCAAACAACCTAATATCAAGCCTTGCAGATTCATTGCTATTTTTTACATATTCAAAATTATTAATTAGCGTCTCTGTGACATACACATATATATCCCCGCCTTCTATTTCAACGTAAAATTGATCTTGGGCAATGGGCTCTGTTAACTGAACTGTAAGCCGGGTCACATCTTCAAGGTTCTCATACTCTGGTACTTTTATCTGTTCATAAGCAACTGACCTGATTTTTCCCTGATTAACACCTATATTCTCTGCAATCCCATCATTTATATGCAGGTAACTTCCCAATACATCTACAACAATCTTATCGCCATCAAATTTTTGATTGATACTGGGATTTTCACTGGTTTTTATCACCACAGTGTCTGTTGCGTAAATTTTCTTATAAATCACGTCATCTACTGTATTGATCATTCGGATTACAAATTCCCCTGTCTCAGAGTCATAGAAAAAATCATGACCACGTCTCACTTCTTGGTTGATAATAACGCGAGTTGTATAGGGGTTATCTTCTGTTTGGGCCAGTTCAACAGTGTCGATGCCAAAAATATTATCTGAGATGTCATAGATCCACTTACTGCCTTCAAGTGTCCAATCTTTTCCCATTTGCCCAATGTCCATTTTGGTATTCTGTATGTCCACCACCGTTTGATCTTGTCCACCTAAGTCGGTACCACGAATAACATAGGAAGTTGCATCTACTTTTCCAGTGATCTTAAATCGAATTTCAGGATATTGTCCCTTATAATTTAAATAGCCGCCTGTTAACGTTTGCTCCGGATTGTTAATGGCCACCGTACGGGTTTCAGGAATCCAGGCCACATCCAGCCCCATCAATTCCACTATAAACCGTACAGGTACGTACGTTCGATCAACCCCTTGATAATTAAAAATTCGAGGTGCAATCCCATTGGGCAAATAGACACGCTCACCATCCACACTTGCATAGGGATTGTCAATTTGAATGACAACGTTTTTCCCGTCTAATACAAACGCAACTTCCCGACTTGATCCAATCCATTCATAGGGAACATCAAGTGCGTTAAAAACAGCAGAAATAGGCACCAGAGTTCGATACTCTCCCAAACTGTTTTTCTCTAAAATTCCAGGGGTGTCTGAAAACAAGTCTTCCCCTTTGAGAATCAAAGAAACAGCGGTATAATCAATAGACTTCCAAGTTGTTGTATCTGTAAGAACAACTGTTTCAGACTCCAAATATTTGTTTGCAAAGGTCGGACCCGAGACCGGCATGAGCCCAGCCAGCATGATGATTGCCAATAAAATTGTAAGTTTATGTCGCCATACTCTGTTCATAGTTCTTCCTTTCTATATCACTTTATAGAGTTCATCCGCTTCAGGTGCTGGAATTACATCAAACACTTCTTCTATAGATGGGTCGCCGAAATACAGACGCATTTCTTTCTCTTTGGTAATGGTCCCCACTTTTGAAAATGAGACTTCAGCTTCCTTAAATGCGCGCTCTAAATCCCCTGCCCGCTCTGGATTTACAGCCATAATCATAGACCCACTTGCAATGAGTTTTAAAGGATCTATGTGGAAATGATCGCATATCTTTTGAGTCACTGGGTGAATCTTAATTTTTTCACTTTTCAAACGACACCCAACATTTCCAGCCGTGCAGAGTTCATGAATTGCGCCTAAAACACCGCCTTCAGTTGCATCATGCATGGCTGAAACGCCTATATCCGCCCCAATTAACCCCTCTTTTAGCACACTCACCTGCTCAAAAAATTCTTGGGCAGTACTAAGTTCTTTATTGGATAAAACTTCTAAAAGTGCCTGTCTCTTATCAGAAGCAATAATTGCAGTCCCTTCCAAACCAGCTACTTTAGTCATATAAAGGTAATCTCCAGGTACAGCCCCTTTGGTTTGAATCAATTTGTCTTTTTCAACTTTTCCAATTGCAGTAGCAGACACAATAATACGATTCACAGCAGAAGTAAGTTCCGTATGCCCCCCAATAATTTCAACACCTATCTCACTTGCCGCACGATTGGCATCTTGTAAAATAGCTTCTATCGCTTCTGTTTTCGTATCTTCAGGGCACAGAACGGTCAACATAAGACCTGCTGGGACAGCACCACTACTTGCAATGTCATTGACACATACGTTTACAGCTAGATTTCCCAAATTAGAATTGCTGCCTGTTATGGGATCTGTGGTAATTACGCAGGCCAAGTCCCCAAACTCTATTGCTGCACAATCTTCACCCACAGCTGGCCTAACTAAAATATCATCTCTGACTTGATCTATATGGTTAAGTACAACACGTCCCAACGTTTCATTGGTTAATTTTCCAGTTTTCATATGTCACCTCTTGACTTGTGATTTCAGTATATTATTTAATCATGTCTTCAAAATCAGATTCTGTTAAAATGGCAATATTCAGTTGTTTGGCTTTATCCGCCTTAGAGCCTGCTTTTTCGCCTGCGACTACAAAATCTGTTTTTTTAGAGACGCTTCCACTGACTTTCCCACCCATAGATTCAATTAATGCTTTAATCTCATCTCTTGTGTACTTTTCAAGCGTTCCTGTAACCACTACAGTCTTACCTGCAAAAACACCCTCTGAAATCCGAGACAAACTACTGGTCATGTTAACGCCATTCATAGCCATTCGACGAATAACGTCGCGCATGGATTCTAAAGAAAAGTAATGTAAAATGCTTTCGGCCATTTTATCGCCTATTTCATCAATTGAAACCAAATCATCATATTTTGCCTGCATCAGGTTTTCCATTGAGCCAAAAACACCCGCTAAGGTTTTGGCCGCCTTTTCACCAATCAATGGGATTCCAAGTCCAGATAAGAGGCGATACAAATCATTGGATTTGCTTTTTTCAATTGCTGCAAGCATTTTTGATACAGATTTTTCACCATACCCCTCTAAATGAATCAAGGCCGCCTCGTGATCTTTCAATGTGTACAAGTCAGCGATATTCTCTATAAAGCCTTCTTCAATCAAAGTTTCCACAAGCGCTTCACCAACCCCATCTATATTCATAGCGGTTCTAGAAACAAAATGTGTCATTGCGCGGTGGAGTTTTGCAGGGCACGCATCATTCGTACACCGTATTGCCGCTTCACCAGGTCGCCTTATGGTGTCAAAACCACAAACCGGGCAACTGGATGGTAACACATAGGGCGATGACCCCTGAGGCCTTGCATCAAAATCAACTCTTACAACAGCAGGGATTACATCACCTGCCTTTTGAATCCAAACTGCATCCCCAACGCGAATGTCTTTTTCTTTTATAAAATCCTGATTGTGAAGTGTTGCTTTTCCTATAACGGATCCCGCCAAATTAACTGGTTCAAAAATTGCAAGCGGCGTCACGACACCCGTTCGGCCAACTTGAACTTCTATGGCTTTTATACGGGTTTTTGCCAGTTCAGCAGGAAATTTATAAGCAATGGCCCATCTTGGGCTTTTTGCAGTGTTGCCAAGTTTCTTTCGGTGGTCAAAGGCATTGACTTTAACGACTAACCCATCAATTTCATAGGATAGATCATGTCTTTTTTCAGCCATTTCCAAACAATATTTGTAAACCGCTTCCATAGAGTCAAACACTTTCATTGCCGCTGTCTTAAACCCCATCTGATTCAGCCAGTCAAAAGTTTCTTTTTGTGATATTAAAGAAGCTGATTCTGCACCAGACAACACATCAAAAATAAAAAGATCCAAAGGTCTTGAAGCTGCAATTTTCGAGTCCAATTGCCTTAACGACCCTGCAGCTGCATTTCTAGGATTTGCAAACCCTTCTTTGCCACTGAGGACTTGTTGTTCATTGAGTTTAACAAATCCTGATTTTGGAATGAACACTTCCCCGCGAACTTCTAAATCAAAGGGTTCAGAAAGTTTTAAAGGTACCGAGCGAATGGTTTTAACATTTTCACTTACATTTTCCCCTTCAGTTCCATTCCCACGGGTAGCACCCCGTTTAAACCGCCCATTTTCGTATTGAATTGCCACTGACAAACCATCAATTTTATATTCAACAACATATTGAACCTTTTCATTTAGCTCTTTTTGAATGCGATTGTCAAACGCCAACAAATCCGGTTCGTTGTAAGCATTATCAAGACTTAAAAGTGGAACGGGGTGAATCACTTTTTCAAAAACGCTAAGTACCGACCCACCAACTCTATGTGTTGGCGATAAAGGGTCGTCAAATTCAGGATGCGCTGTTTCAAGTTCTTTGAGTCTATTCATTAGTGCATCATACTCGGCATCCGTTATCTTAGGTTGGTCCATTACATAATAAGCATAATTGTAGGTTTCAATTACCTGTCTAATTTCTTGTATTTCTTCTAGAATAGATGCGTTCATATACCACTCCATATTCTTAATTTTTAATCTACTGTCTTTAAGGGCGCCATGCTGGCACTTAGTTTTTTAATGCCGTGCGCATCAAAAACAATTGTAATCATATCTTTGGCCTGGTCCATTGAAACCACCATTCCAGAGCCAAAGGTTTTATGTGTAACCTTATCACCTGCTTTATATCCCGAAAAATGTTCGGCGGTGTTCTCCGGCGCTTTCACACGCTGAGGAGCGGCACTGCGTAAATTTGATTTCTTTTTTGGTGTCTGAATGTCAAAAAACGAAATGGTTTTTGTCTTTTTATCGCCATACGTCTTGATTTCTGGCATACCATCTTTCCCTTCCATCAATTGAGCATCCATTTCCTTTAAGAAGACACTTGGGATCCGAGCTTCATAGCGTCCAAAGTGGTTCCTGTTTTTTGCATGTGAAACGTGCAAACATTTTTCAGCCCGAGTAATCCCCACATAGCAAAGACGTCTTTCTTCTTCCAACGCCTCTTCGTCATCCATAGATCTAAATGAAGGAAATAACTGATCTTCAAGTCCAACCAGAAAAACAACAGGAAACTCCAAACCTTTTGAAGCATGAATGGTCATAAGGAGAACCGCATCGTCTGAGTCGTTCAAACTGTCCTGATCACTCACCAGCGACGTTTCTGCCAAAAAATCTCTCAAATTGGGATTTTCAGAACGCTTCTCAAATTCTTCAACAACCACTCTAAATTCATAAATGTTATCAATTCTACCATCTGCTTCTATTGTCTTTTCAAGCTCATAAGCACGTACAATCCCGCTTTGCTCAATGAGATCATCATAGAGTGTTGTCACAAACTCCGATTCCAAGCGCATTCTCAGGCCCGAAATCATTTTATAAAATGCTTGAATGTTTTGAAGTGCTTTTCCAGAAATACCTTCAATTTCAACGGCATGCCCACAGGCATCGAAAAGACTCATCTGATTTGCACTTGCATATATTTGTATTTTTTCAATGGTTCGATCGCCCAGGCTTCTTTTAGGTTCATTGATAACCCTGAGAAAACTCACATCATCTTGATGATTTACAATAAGCTTTAAATACGCCATAAGGTCCTTAATTTCCTTACGGTCGTAAAACTTCGCGCCTCCAAGAACTTTATACTGAATCCCTTCGAGCATAAACATATCCTCAAAAGCACGCGACTGGGCATTGGTACGGTAAAGAATTGCAAAATCTGACAGACTATAGCCCGAGTCTCGAATTTGCTTTTTTATTTGCTCTATGACATTACGGGCTTCGTCTTTTTCATCATAGGCCTTATAATACTGAATTTTGTCACCTTCTGCTGCATCAGTCCAAAGCATTTTGTCGCGTCTGTTGGGATTGTTTTTTATAACACTGTTCGCCAGAGACAAAATGTTTTGTGATGACCTATAATTTTGTTCTAGCTTGTATACTTTAGCCCCCACATAATCTTTTTCAAACTCTTGAATGTTCCTTATGTCAGCACCGCGCCATCTATAAATGGATTGATCGCCATCACCTACAACAAAAAGGTTGTGGTATCGCCCACTTAAATACTTGACCAATTCATACTGGGCTCGGTTGGTATCCTGATACTCATCCACATGTATAAATTTAAATTTATTTTGGTACATTTGAAGAACATCTGGATGTTTCTGAAACAGTTCAAGTGTTTTAAGAAGTAAATCATCAAAATCCATCGCTTGATTTTGTTTGAGTTTTGCCTGGTAGCGTTTATAAAGTTTAATGAACTCGCGCTCTCTAAAGTCTCCGCCATAAAGGCCTTCATAAGCTTCAGGGGTAAGCATGTCATTTTTGGCACCCGATATTTTAAATTGGTACGTTTTAAGCGGTGTCATTTTTTCATCAATGTTCAACTCTTTGTAGCATGATTTTAGAGCAGATTTTTGATCTGTTGTGTCATATATGACAAAATCACTGCCATAGCCAATTTTTTCACCATCGCGTCTTAAAATCCTAACGCATATTGAGTGAAATGTCCCAATCCACATTTGATTTGAGACGGGGCCTACCAGTGATTCTATTCTCGATTTCATTTCACTTGCTGCTTTATTGGTAAAGGTGATTGCCAAAATATTAGACGGGAAAATATCATGTGTTTCTATTAGATTTGCAATCCTATACGTTAAAACGCGCGTCTTTCCCGATCCGGCGCCTGCCACAACTAAAATAGGGCCGTCCACAGCACACACGGCCTCTTTTTGTACGGTATTAAGTCCATTTAAGTCCATTCACAATGCCTCCAAATATTAAAGTGTCAAGTTGACAAGCAGACCTTGTATCTCGCCAACTCTTTTTAAAACATTGATTTCTTTATGTTCTCGCTTCAAAATCAAATTTGTTAGTTCAACCAATTTCGCGTCAATTTCTGCTACAGTCCGGAGTACTTTGGCGCGGCCCATTTTCGAAAAGCCTCTTTTCTCCCGGATTTCATAACCTTGATGAACAGTTTCCTCTATAAATCCTCGAATTAGATCTTTGTAGGCAAATAGATTTTCAACCGTTCGATTTTCAACAAGAGCCTGACCTTTTTCATCAATCTCATCCAGCGCTTTTTGAAGTGCTTCTTTTTGCTGATCATAGGCCTTATGTGATAAAATCTCCGTAAAACTAATTTTAGGCCTTTCAGTCGGTTTCGATGTTACAGGCGACGTTTGATTCCCGGATTTTACGGTTTTGGAAGTTTTTCCAACTTTCATGATTAAGCCTCCTCATCGGATGCATCTTCTATAACGGATACAATTTTCCCCACAAGTTCCAAAACACGTGCCGGCAAAACATCCCTTAAATCATTGTGAATCATGTGCTTCACCCTGCTAGGATCCTGATCAACATAAAGGCCATTGGCATTGGCCTTGTCAATAACTTGAGAAGCCATGGAACTGAAATCTTCATTTTGATCAAAATGTTCATAATCCTGAGTTATTTTTGAAGTTTTCATATTTTAAAGTCAAATCCTTTCTCCGGTTGATATTCAAACGTTTCTTTAGGCTGTTTTTCCTGTGTCTTTGTTGAAAAATCCGACCACTCAAGCGTGCCTTTATCATACCCTATTTCATCTAGGGTTTCAAACACACCATCGAATGCTGGTTTTATTTTTTCAGGCGCGTCTGTCATGACTTTAACTGAAACCTTGCCTGCCTGTATGGTTACTCGAATTCCCAACCCACCAAGTTTTCTTGAATCCATGCCAAAATAGAGTTCTGTATTATCGGCATCCAGTCGCATACCATTCTTTCGACCACTTACATATACTTTCATAGAGCCAACCGATTCACCATCTTCATAAGGCATGTTAAAATAGTGTGTTTGCCTGCCTTGATCTTGATTCTGCTGATTCATCATCTGTTGTCCCGTTAAATTCATCAATGATTTTTGGACAGTACGCTGGTCCGTTTCCTCTTTCATCAATTTCAAAAGTATTTCTTTAACATTATTTTGTTGCCATTCCATATGTTTCTGAAAATCCTTTTGCTCCACTTTTTCCGCAATTTCGGCTTCATGATTTACACCTGTAAACCTTAAAATCTCCATAATATCTCTGGCATGTCGAACCCCAGACGCGTCTTTTGAAGCTGTAAGCACAGCTTGTGCCTGCGCATCTATCCGAATACGATTGGGAAGGGGATTTTTATCACTTAAAGGGCGCTCAAATAAAGGTTGGATTGCCTTTCCATTCTGAGTCACAAAGGCCTCCACACGTTTTAAAGAGGGCTTAAAGACCATTTCATCAAGTTGCTTCTGAACCTCTTTAACCAATTGAACCGCCTTTGCCACATCCCCCTGAAGCACAAAATTTTTCGCATCACCAAGTCTTGCACTGGCATGCATTAGTTCTTTTTCCATATACATATCCGTAAATAAGGTCACATTGCTACGCAGGATCAAACGATCCGTTTTTTCAATGGCCATCATAATTTTATCCGTTAAGTCAGCAGGTTTGATGTGTTCCGGAACATCCAAAACTTGAGACATCTCACTTTTATAAACCTCAAACGTTTTTGAGGCTGCAATTGTGGCTTCCGTTGTTTGCTCAACTAAAAATTGTTTCACGTCCATCAGTTGATTGTCTAAGAGAACTGACATCTGATCTAAAGTTGCAATCACTAGCGCTTCAACATCACTTGAAACAACTTCCATATCTTCCGGTATTTCCGATGTAATTTCTGGAGCAATGTCTGGCTTAATGTCTGGCTTAATGTCTGACGTTTGAGTTTCTACCTTTAACGGATGTTGATCAATTGATTGCTCATAATCAGTTGAATTATGGTTACTGGCTACTGGTATCTCGCTTATTATTTTTGACAATGCGCTCATCCATTGGTCCATTGATGCGTCTTCATCTAAGATCACACGACCCGTTTGACCGACGAACTCTGATAGCGCCTTTACAATTTGAACAATTGCCTTTTTAAGGTGCGTTTCATTCTTAAGGGTATCAAGAATTTTTTGCTTAACCTCTTCGGGTATTTTCAAATGGCGAACAAGTCCTTCAACTTCTTTAAGGGTCATTTGAGGAAGTGGTGTTTCCACTTCTAAAAATCCAGTTTCACGAGATATTTCACCTGTCAATGCAATGTGAATTGCCTGCAAATTATCTTGAGACAAATCGATACCTTTTGCCAAAGCCATTTCAACGGTCTCCAATTTCTCATCTGTGGTGCCTTCGGCAGTTTCCATAAATCGATTGATAATTTCCATACTCTTAACATCTGGTTTTTGATTGTATTTTTCAAACAAGCGCCTTATGGCTTGTTCATCTTTTGATTCAATTTTTGTCACAACAGGCTGATGGGCCTGCTGCTTATTAGAAAGCTCTTTCGGGGTGCTTTTCCCCATTAAATTTTGCATCCAACCATTAATTTTCATAACATCCACCTCATATAAAGTTATCGGCGGTCATCTTATGAATTGTTAGGCACAACCCGCTTTTTTTCACGTGCTGTTGTAAGGGTCAAAGATAACATAATCAAAGCACCCCCCGCCATTTGCTTCATAGAAATCAGGTCTCCTAAATAGAAGTAACTGAATATGATGGTTATAATTGGCAAAAAATTAATAAAGAGTGCTGATTCGGTTATCCCCAACAAGTCCATTGCTTTTGCATAATAGTAAAATCCCAATACCGAAGCAAATATGGACAAAAATATCAAATGGCCATATCCAGAAAGTGTTAAGTCATGCCATAAATTGTTTTCAAACGGAATGGCAATTATAAAGAGTGGCAGACTGTAAAAAAACTGATAGTAGATAATTGTCAAATACGAGTATTTTTTAAAGAGCGGACGTGAGGCCATGGAATAAATAACCCAAGAAACGACCGCACCAAGCATCATCAAGTAGCCTATGGCTTCATCAGCAGAGAAAAAATCCTTCAACTTCATATCTACAACCAGAACAACACCCAAAATCGAAATCACAATGGCAAAAAAATCAAGCGCCCCTATCCTTCTTTTATAGAGTATGGCTTCAAAAATTAAAGTCACCATCGGAATAGAAGCAATGATTAAAGAGGCTGGTGATGCAGAAATATAATAAATGCCCAAATTTTCAAAATAAAAATAGATGGCAATTCCAATAGCACCTGCTAAGATAAATAAAATCCGATCTTTAGGATCAATCTTTAACGGCTGTTTGTGGAGACGCATCATGCCATACATAATTGCCGTTGCAATTATAAATCTAATACCACCAATGGTCATTGGCCCTAAAAAAGCCAATAAATACTCGGTACTTACAAACGAAATTCCCCAGAACAAAACAGGAATTGTGACACTGATTAAACCTTTTGTTTTATTTTGCATACGCATCTTCTCCATCTAGTTGTTTAATTTGTTCAGCCGCTACATACGCTGACGCAAAAGCCCACTGCAAGTTGTAGCCACCTGTATCCCCATCCACATCCATCACTTCGCCTACAAAATATAGGCCATTAATGATTTTGGACATCATCGTTTTAGGATTAATCTGCCTAAGTCCGACACCACCAGAAGTTACCATAGCTTCATTTAAATCCGATAACCGGTTTATGCGCACTTCATAGCCGGTTAGCGCATCCACGATTTTTTTACGATTTTCCTTTGTCAGTTCAGCCAATTTCATCAGTCCATTCAACTGAACTTCTTTTAATACAAATTGCTTGACGCGGTCTGGTAAGTTAAGTTGATTCATTAAAAAGGAAAGTGGGTTTCTGCCATGAGACGCAATCACCTCTAAAATTATATGATTTAATTTGTCTGCTTCTATGCCCGCCCAATTCAGTTTGAGCACATCCCCTTTTTCAATATACCTGCTATGGTCCAAAATTCCAGGACCACTTAACCCAAAATGCGTGCATAATATATCGCCACTAAAACTGTAAATTCTTTTCTTCTGACGTTCTATCGTACAGCTCATCTCTCGAATGACAAGTCCCTGTAATTCCTTTAAAGCATCTGATTTGATATAAACAGCAGCTAAAGCTGGTTTAGGCGCTACAATTTCATGCCCAAGTTTATCGGCCATTAAATACCCGTCCCCAGTGGTTCCCAATTTAGGATAAGTATAGCCTCCCGTTGCCAAAACCACAGATTTCGTGGTAAAGGATTCCCCCTTTACACCAACACTAAAACCAAGATTGTTTTCAGTGATACTAAGAACCTGAACCCCTGTTTTAATCTCTGTTTGATCATAAGATTTGATGCTTGTAACCAAGGCATTTAAAACATCCTTTGATCGCATTGACACCGGAAATATCTTTCCATCTTCACGTTCTATAGTTTCAACACCCATCTTTCCAAATTTTTCAAGAACCTGTTGATTTGTATGACGATTGAGGGCGTGCTTAACAAATTTCCAGTGCCCACCATAATGGGACTTGAATCCAGCAATAGGACCACCATGCGTCAGATTACACTGACCATTTCCAGAGATGAGAAGCTTTAACCCAAGTCTTGTGTTTTTTTCCAAAATTAGAACACGCTGATTTGGGAGTTGAGCAGCAAGATATAGCCCAGATGCACCTCCACCAATTATTATTGCATCATAAATCATGTTTACCTCTTTTTCATTTCACGATATAATACACACATGAATCCCCTTAAGGAGAAAAATATGGCTCTCGATGTCAATGGCATTCTCAATGCGCTTCGCAGCGGAACACCACCAAAAAAACACATCGTTTCAATTCTTTCAGGCCGAACGGATGAAATTAAAAACTTTAAAGCAGTATTAGACACCACTTCAACCGGCACTGGCATGGTCAAATTTATGGTTGGAGACTATGGTGCCGGAAAATCCTTTTTACTTGAAACCTTCAAGCATATTGCGCTCAACGACGATTTTGTTGTGTCTGAAATGCAGCTTAATAGTGGGTTTAGATTCAACAAAATAGAAGAATTCTATTACGCCATTATGCACAATTTGGCCCTTAAAGCTCTCCCGCAAGTAACTGCTTCTTTTGATGATTTGTTCAACCTTTGGATTGAAAATTTAAAACACGTTCCTGACAACACTTTAAAATCTAAAGAAATTTTGTGGGTCTGTGACGCTTTGGCGAGGTTCAACACAAACTATTCAAGAGCTTTCTTAAGTTACATACGGGCAAAAATAAAAGGCGATTTTGAAACGATTAGGGCTTCATCTGCCTGGTTATCCGGCGAAAAACATATCCCATATGCTATGAAGCAAAAAATTGATTTAATCGGTTCTATGGATCGGCAAAATGCCATTGACTTTTTAAAGGCTTTTGTCAAATTGATTACACTCATGGACTATAAAGGTCTGGTTATTTTAATTGATGAAGCCGATCTTATTTTAACCGAAAGATCGGATATCCGATCAACAGCACTGTCAAACTTAAAATACCTTGTCGACCTCACCACAACCGGTGATCTTCCAAATACTTTAATTGTCTTTTCTGGTGCAAATGATTTGATTGACAATCCAAATTTCGGGGTATTATCACAACCAGCACTGTTCCAAAGAATCCAGCATCACATTTGGACGATTTCACCACTTTCTCGGGAACATTTGCTAGAGCTTACAGAAAAAACACTTGAAATTTTTCAAAAGAAATATGTGCTCCCAAGCGGGATTACACCAGAGCACGTATACACAAAAATAAACCCTTCACCACAAGTGCAAACACGTGAATATGTAACGGCGCTCATGACAATTTTAGATCAAGAGACAAATTAACGCTACCGTCTCTATTTTACACCATTATTTCATGAATATATGAGATTTTTATCAAAAATTCTATTATAATATTTTTATAACATCAATAAAGGAAGGTGCATCTATGAAAGGAACCGTTGTAAACATTTGGCTCAATACCATTTCAAAACTTTATGGCGAAGATACCAAAAACAGCATTCTCACTCAGGAAGGCTGGGATCCCAGAAAACTTATAACACCACTTGAGGAAATTGAGGACCAAAAGATTTTTTCATTAATCAGTGCCTTTGCTAAAAAAGATGGCATTACAAGCGACGAGCTCTGGCGTAAAATTGGTCAACGTAATATTCAATCATTTTACAGTTGGTTTCCATCTTACTTCGACGCATCCTGTTCTATGAGTTTCCTTATGATGATGGATCGCGTCCATACACAACTTACTAAAATGATCCCAGGGGCCAAACCACCACGCATGATTCCCGAAATACTTGGGGAAAAAGAAATGACCATTACCTACAAATCAAAACGTGGTCTTTTCCAATATCTAGCTGGTCTCTTTGAAGGTGTCTCCGAACACTATCAAGAAAAGATTGATGTAAAAATCCTGGAACAATTTAAAGAGTCAGATGGCACCCATGTTGGAAAATTCCATCTAACATTTGAAAAATCACCACAGGTTGTTCGCAAATACAAATTCTCAAGAGTTTTATCTTTAGGGTTTATAAAAAATCTACCACTTAAAATTACACTTTTACCAACACTGCTTTCCGTAGGTGCAATCTTAATTTTAAACGGTACAGATAACATACCGCTACTTATTGCAACACCTGTTGTTGTTGCAGTATCAAGTATTTTAACTGGTAGCGCTATCATGAAACCTCTTGAAGACATAAACCAGGAACTGGATCGGATTAGACGAATTGACATCCCAGAAGACGTGGTTGTGAAAACTGGAGACACTTTTGAAAAATCATATATGGAAATTGCCAAAGCAAAAGATGGCATCCGCGAGGAGTTCACTTATTTTAAAGGTGGCATGGATGATTTATACTCATTCACAGACAAGTTTTCCGTCGTTGCTAAAAATCTTGGTAACGTTTCGGATTTGATTTCCCAATCTGTTCAAGAAGTTGCTGAAGGTGCCATTCATCAAGCCACAGAAACCGAAGGATCCGTTAGCATTTTGGCGGATAATATAGAAATATTAAATCAAATCAGCCAACGCGAACTAGAGGGTAAGGAAAGTCTGGAATCAGCAGTGGAAAAAATCGAACTTTCCTTTAACGACATCGAAAAGGTCTCTTTAAACCTAAATCAAGTAAAAGATAAATTTGCAGAAGTGAACACACAAGGCAATGAATTGAGCAAAAAAGTGAAAGACATCATCACAATTGTCAGCACCGTTGAGAGCATCGCTGAACAAACAAATCTTTTGGCACTTAACGCATCAATTGAGGCAGCCCGTGCTGGCGAGATGGGTAGAGGATTCAGTGTGGTTGCAGAGGAAATTCGAAAACTTGCAGAAGACTCAAAAGAAGCTGTAAGTACAATCAACAACAGTTTAAATCAATTTACACACGGCGTAAACAGCATGGTTAAGCAAGTAAACGATCAATTTATCGAGCTTGATAACGGAACTCAAACCATGGCCAATGTAACTGAAGAAAGCAAAAACGCTTCCAACCGGATAAAAGTGGTTTCAGATTCTATTTCCGAAATTTCAAGTCAGTTGTCAAGTGAAACACAAAAGATCAACAAAGTCTTTGAGAACATGCATACATTGGCTGCAATCGCCGAAGAAAATTCAGCAACCTCTCAGGAAATGAGTGCTAATGTAACCAGCTTCTCTTCAGAAATTGCTTCATTAACTGAAAACATTTCAGAACTTGAAAAAGTTGTCTTGTTCCTGAAAAACGAGCTCAAGAGATATCACTTATAAATAAAAGGCCATGTTGCAACTCTAAGAAATTAGAAATGCAACACGGCCTTTTTTATCTTTGCAAAATTGCCCTATCCTTTTAGACAAGACGCGGATTTTCATAGATGTTGATTTTAAAGTATAAGAAACTATTTAAGACCAGCCTCACAGTCATATCAAGTGCAATTGCGAGGAAAATAACATTTAAAGAGAAGTGAAAAAGATAAGCTGCTGAGAGCGCAATTGGGACGCGTACCAAATAGAGGCCAACACCTGCCGAATACATCGGCATTTTTGTATAACCGCCTCCTCTAAGAGCGCCACCGATTACACCCGCCATATTTTGTGGCACTTGAGCCAATCCACAGTAAATCAGATAGACAGTTCCAATAGAAATTAAGCTCATATCATCCGTCATAATCCCCAACATAAAATTAGGAAAAAAGACCAAAATCCCACCGCCTATTATAGACATTACAATTGCCCACATTAGAATTTCTCTAAAATAACGTTTGGCATTTTCAAAATCTCCCGCACCTAAGTACCGACCAACATATGCTGTCGCCGCAACTTGAAACCCAGCAGCAGGCATATAAGCAATACTCTCCGCTTGAAGGCCCAACTGGTATGCTGCATACGCATCATCCCCATATGTCAAAATGGCACGAATTAAAAGCACAGAACTTAATTGCCAAAACAAAGATTCTATTGCACTTGGAATCCCTGTCCCATATACCGCTTTCATAATCGGCTTTGAAAATTTGAAAAATTCAGTTAAGCCAACTCCCTCCAAAATACCACCTTTTCTACGCATAAACACAATGGCAATACCTGCTGCAATTGCTTGAGAAAGCACCATTGCCATCCCTGCGCCCAAAAGACCATATGCCGGAACAAATAAAAACCCGCGTACCAGTATCAAGCCCAACACCACATTTAGAAGATTCATTATCCCACTTATAATCATAGGTGTTGTGGCATCCCCTTTTCCCTGCAGGGCGCCAGAAGTAATAATAACAGTTCCCAAAAATGGCATTCCAAGGCCAACAATTCGAAGCAAGGTTGTTCCAGTTTCTAGAAGTTCACCACTTGCACCAAAGAGTTTCAACCAATATTGAGGTACCAAAAGAAGTGTCAATACAAAAATAATTGATAAAATTATAATCGAGCCAATGGTTTGACGTATTGCGTTTTGTATTCGATCAAAATTATGGGCGCCTAAGGCTTGTGCGATAACCACTTGAACCCCAATTGCAATCCCTTTATAGGCTGCCCAGATAATCCCTCTAACACGGGTACTTAGGCCCATCGCGCCAATGGCAATATACCCCAAATCGCCAATCAAGGCCATTGAAACGATTCCCACCAACATTTCCAATATATTAGCCGCCATAATCGGAACAATCATTTTTAAGATTGATATCCGCATCTCTTTTTTGTTTTCCAAACTACCAACCATGCCCCACCCCGGTAAATTTTTATTTCGCTTCCCTTAATATTTTAACAGAACATACATGGATGTAAATCAAATCTTTTTAACTCAAAGCAAACAAAAAAGCACGGCTCTATCACCGTGCAATTTTATCACTAAATCTTAAGTTATAGAAGGTTCTACCGATGTAAAATCGGAGAAATACGTTTGTAAAGCAGGAGTGTTAAAAACGAAAGAACAACCCCTTTAAAAAGATTAAATGGAACGATTCCATAAAGAACAAGGGTTTCCATTGAAACGATTGATTTGTTAACGGCAGCCCCCATTCCAATAATAGCCTCTAACGGCATAAAGTTTGAATAAAATGGCAACATAACATAGTAATTTGCCAAACCACCAACCATTGCCATCACTAAAGTGCCAACTGCAAGGCCAATAATCGCAGATTTCTTGGTTTTATGCCTTTTGTAAATCACTGCCGCAGGTACAACAATGGCAATTCCAACTACAAAATTCGCAAGTTCACCAACACCACCTGTTGATGTTTGCAACAAATGCAACAAATTCTTAACCGCCTCAATGGCGACGCCAGCCAAAGGCCCCATAGCAAATGCACCAATCAAGGCAGGGAGATCACTGATATCAATTTTTAAAAATGCTGGAAAAATCGGTACAATCAGTTCAATTTGCATCAGTACAAAAGCCAAAACACTGAGCATGGCAATTTTCGTCATCTGTGATACAGACAACTTCTTCTTTTCACTTGTAATCATAAGCCTACCTCCAAAATAATATGCGGGTTTATGACTTTGGCGCAATAAAAAACCCCAAAGCATGTCACTTCAGGGAAAATAGACGTGAAACATAAACCTCTTCTTCCATCCAGACTTTAACTGTCGGCTCTGGAATTCAACCAGATCAACCTTTCGGCTCGCGGGCTATACCGCCGGTGGGGACTTTCACCCCGCCCTGAAGATTATTTCATAGTCAGTTTAGCAGATTCATAACCACCTGTCAAGCAGCCACTTCTTGTACTTTTTTACGACGTGTTTTAATCACTTTCTTTTGCCATTTGCCACTTAAATATATGCCTAGTCCTACAATACAAGTAAGGAAATTACTAATAACCATAGCATACCAAATGGAGGAAGGACCAAAACCGCTGGAATTACTAAGGTACATAATCATAGGAATTCGTAGCGCCCATAGCCTTCCCATCATAAGAACCATGGCGTATAGTGTATGACCTGACCCTTGAAACGTCCCAACAAATATCTGAAAGTAACCCATCAAGGGTACCGAGATTAGTATCACACGTAGATATTCTGTCCCACTTGCAATAACTTCTGGATCGGTCGAAAAGAGCGCCACAATGCCTCTAGAAAATGGCAACATGATTCCAGCACCGATTATCAAAATAATGGTAGACAACTTAACGCTGGTCCAAACCGCATTCTTTGCCCGATCAATGTTATCAGCACCTAAATTTTGTCCGACCACCGGTGCGAGTGCGCTGCCAATTCCCATGGCCGGCATCATAATTAGAGAGTTAATTCGATTGCCAATTGCAAAGGCTGTTAGCACAATTTCACCAAATGAAACCAAGAAAACATTTAGAACTGTAAAACCAAACGCTGCCATTGCTTGGCCCATCGATGATGGCAATCCAATTTCTACAATCTTACCAATGGCTTTCTTATTCGGTTTTAAATCCGCAACTGAAACAGCCAGACTTTGTTGATCTCCAAAAACCGATACGATTCCATATATCGCAAATATCGCCGTAGATAAAACCGTTGCCAACGCTGCACCTGTGATTCCTAGGTCCAAAACAAATATAAAAATTGGGTCCAAAATAATGTTAAGTCCTACTGAAAGCGCGCCAATAATCAGCGGTGACATGGTATCTCCCTGACCTTGTTTAATTGCATTAAACGCATTCATCATAAATTGAGAAAACAAACCTGCAAACATAACACTTAAATAGGCAACGCCATTCTCATAAAGCGTACCTGTAGCCCCCATCCATCGAACAACATACGGGGCAGCAAAGTAGCCAATAGTCCCAAAAACCAATGACATCCCGAGCAAAAGAATAATCGCCTGCCCAGCCATGTTTCCTGCCTTCTTGTGATCACCAGCACCAATGTACTGAGAAATAAGGGCTGAAGTCGCCGTTGTCATTCCAATCCCAAAAGACAACATTAAAAAAACAACTGGCCAAACAAATTGAACACCTGCCACTTCATTGCCACCAATTTTACTGATAAAAAATGTATCTGTTAAATTGTATAGCGTGTGTATGAAATTATTGAGCATTACAGGTAAAGCCAAAGTCAAAATGACTTTCTTCATATTTCCATTTAAAATCAATTCTCTCTTTTTTTGAAAATCCATTTCTTTCTCCTGAGTCTTTAATAGATTTAGTATAGCACAAAATCATTCGCGGCTCAAATATTTCGGGACACTAAACTTTAAATGTGAACGCATTTTAATAATTGTAATTTTCCATAATCTGATATAATGAACTCATCAAAGAAATAGGGAGGATGTCATGATTGTTGGAAATTTCAATAAGTTGCCCGCTAAACCCGTTACCCATCCCGACGCTCAAGATGCAGCAATGAAAGTTTTAATCTCACCAAATGAAGGGTGGGATGGCTATGTCATGCGCGTTGTGGAAGTCGAAACTGGTGGCCATACACCGAAACACGCACACGATTGGCCACATATCAATTATGTTATAGAAGGCAATGGAACCATCTTAATTGGAGATACTTTGCACGCAGTAGAATCCGGTAGCTACGCTTATATCCCCAATAACACCCTGCACCAATTTTCTAACACAGGGAACTCTGTATTTAAATTCATCTGCATTGTGCCAGAGGAAGGCCATCAATAATACTTACAAAGGGGATAAAAATGCATATTCAGAAAAAGCTTAAACTCATTCGTGAACAAATGAAAATGGCAAAAATTGATGTGTACATCATTCCATCCAGTGACCCACATGCAAGCGAGTACTTGCCCGATTACTACAAATCAAGGGAATGGGCATCTGGTTTTTCAGGATCAGCCGGCACCCTCGTGTTAACACTTAAGGATGCCGCTTTATGGACAGATGGACGGTATTACCTTCAGGCTGAAAAAGAATTAGAGGGCAGTACGATCAAACTTATTAAAGCTGGTCTGCCAGATTCCCCTGAAATCGGCGAATGGATTGACCAAGTATTGCAAGCGCCTTTTAAAATTGGATTCAACGGTTTCCAAATGATGGCCGGGTTTGTTGAAACCCTTAAAAATCATTTTGAAAATACATCTGTAACTTATGATTTTACGTCAAATCTCGTAGATAAAATTTGGTTGGACCGACCCTTACTGCCTGCTGAAAAAGTTTATAAACATCCCGACAATTACGTGGGCGCCTCTACACAAGAAAAACTTATGCGCATTAGAAAAGCCATGAAAACCTATGGGGCCAGCAGCCATTTACTTACCAAACTCGATGACATTGCGTGGATTACAAATTTAAGAGGCAATGATATCAAGCACAATCCATATTTTATGTCCTACCTGTTTATCACCTTGAACACTGCGTTTTTGTATGTTGATCCTTTAAAACTCAATGATGAAATCGTTGAAGCAATGCACGCTGCAGAAATAAAGATTAAACATTACGATGATTTGCCACAAGACTTAGAGTCCTTATCCTGCGAAACAGGCATTCTCGTAGATAAATCCGCAACACCATATTACATTTGGCGTAGTTTAAAAAACCGATGCAAAATCATTAACAAACCAAATCCAAGCACAAGTTTAAAAGCGATAAAAAACGAGATTGAACTGGCTCATATTACAAATTGTCACATTCAAGATGGTGTTGCAGTTGTTAAATTTATGTATGCCCTATCAACCGTCCCAGACCTAGAAACACTCACTGAATACGACATTGATACAATGATTACAGAAAAGCGTGCTGAAAACCCTCTTTTCATCGGCCGCAGCTTTAGTACAATTGCGGGATACGCTGATCATGGTGCAATCATGCATTATAAAGCAGAACCGAAATCTGCCTACCCGTTAAAACCAGAAGGTTTTCTGCTCGTAGATTCAGGTGGGCAATATATGAACGGAACCACAGATATAACTCGTACCATTGCAATGGGGAAACTCACCCAGCAAGAAATGACAGACTACACCCTGACACTTAAATCCATGATGGCGCTCTCAAGAATGACTTTCTTGAAAGGGGCTACCGGAACGCATCTGGATACCATAGCCAGAATGCATATGTGGGCAGAAGGAATGGATTACAAAAGTGGTACGGGACATGGCATTGGGTATTTGTTAGGTGTTCACGAGGGCCCTCATCGGGTCAGTATGAACCCTTCCAGCGTTCCACTTGTTCCAGGAATGATTTTATCCAATGAGCCCGGTGTTTACAGATCCGGTGCATATGGTATACGTCTGGAAAACGTTCTTGCAGTCGTGCCACATCTTGAAAATGAATTTGGTACTTTTTATAAATTTAAAACTTTAACCTTATGTCCATTTGACCTAAATGCTATCGATTTAAACCAACTCACAGAAACCGAACGTCTTGAACTCAACGCCTATCACGCAGAAGTGTTTAAGGAATTATCCCCTTATTTGTCGGCGTCTGAGGCCAAATGGTTAAAAGATGCAACACGTTCACTATAAAAAAAATTCCGTCTTCATACTGAAGGCGGAATTTCTTTTTCTTTACTGACCAATGTCCTTTCGATAAAAACACCCGTTGAACTGGATTCGTGAAGCGTCTAAATAAGCATTTTTACGCGCAATTTCATGCGTCTGCCCCTGTCCCACAAGACATAGAACCCGACCACCAGAAGTGACATAATCATCGCCTAACCAACTTGTTCCAGCGTGGAAAATCAAAGAATTTTTACACTTTTCAAGCCCATAAATCGGGATGCCCTTTTCATAGAACTCAGGGTAGCCTCCTGAGGCAAGAATCACACCTACCGTATGTGTCTCATTATATACAAGGTCAACTTCCGATAGCTTTTCCTCAACAACCGCTTCAAAAACATCCAACAAGTCGGTTTCAAGTCTTGGCAAAATCACTTCAGTTTCAGGATCTCCAAAACGCACATTGAATTCCAATACATTAACCTCATCTTCATCAATCATCAAACCCACAAAAAGTATCCCCTTATAAGACACCTTTGAGTCTTTTAACCCTTTTAAAAATGGAATCAAAACGCTTTCCTTAATTTTATCCATCCGGTCAGCGTCCACAATCCTGCTTGGGCAATACGCCCCCATACCACCTGTATTGAGGCCAAGATCACCGTCAAATGCCTTTTTATAGTCTTGAGCCACCTGCATTGGCAATATCGTCTCGCCATCACAAAAACACAAAACTGACGCTTCTACGCCTTTTAGAAACGCTTCTAAAACCACTCTTTCCCCCGCGTTTCCAAATTGCTTATCTTCCATAATTGCTTTAAGTGCACGCTGAGCATCCTGCCTGTTTTCTGCAATAACAACGCCTTTACCAGCTGCGAGACCATCTGCCTTAATCACCACTGGGTATTCAAAATCAGAAAGTGCATCCATTGCAATTTCCACAGTTTCACACACCTTATAGGCCGCTGTAGGAATTTTGTTTTTCATTAAAAAATCTTTTGTGAAACATTTACTCCCCTCAAATTGAGCGGCTTCTTGATTGGGCCCAAAAATTTTCAAACCATTTGCTTCAAACAAATCCACAATCCCCATAACAAGAGGTGCTTCAGGCCCCACTATCGTCAAATCAATCTTTTCAGACAAAGCAAATTTGAGAAGGCCTTTTAGATCAGATGCTTCTATGGGTGCACATGTTGCAATTTCTGATATCCCAGGATTCCCTGGTGCTACATACAATTTTGGTTTTCTTTTGGATTGGCTTAATTTCCAGGCAATGGCATGCTCTCTAGCGCCACTCCCAATAACTAAAACTTTCATTACAACACTCCTATCAATGTTTGAAATGACGCATTCCTGTAAATACCATCGCAATGCCATATTGATTTGCAACTTCAATTATTTCCGCATCTCTTACAGAACCTCCAGGCTGAATTATTGCCGTAACGCCTGCTTTTGCTGCCAGCTCAACCGCATCTGCAAAAGGGAAGAAAGCATCTGATGCCAAAACACTTCCCTTTGTTGGAAAGTTACTGTGACCAACTGCCGCTTCACTTGCCCAAACACGACTCACTTGACCCTGACCAAGCCCAAGCGTCATTCCATTTTTTGAAATTACAATTCCGTTTGATTTAACATGTTTACACACAGTCCAAGCGAAAGTCATCTCTTCCATTTCTTGCTTTGTGGGAATACGTTCCGTCATCACTTTCATGTCTTCCGCCATTAATTTTGAATCTTGGTCTTGAATCAAAATTCCGCCGGTAACCTTTTTAAGGTCGACTATCTGATTTTGACTTTGTGTATCGGCAACATCAAATTTCAAAATTCGGACATTTTTTTTACGCATCAAGTGTTCAAGTGCATCTGCTTCAAAATCAGGCGCGATAATAATCTCCAAAAAAATCGATCCAAGCTTTTCTGCTGTTTCCAAATCCACAGGTCTATTTAAGGCAACAACGCCTCCAAAAATAGACACCGGATCACAAGCATTGGCTTTTTCAAACGCATGAAAGATATCTATTCCCACACCTACACCACAAGGCGTAGCATGTTTAACCGCAACTGCTGTCGGCTTTTCAAACTCGTTTAAAAGTCCCAAAGCCGCATTGGCATCATTAATATTGTTAAAGGAAAGTTCTTTCCCATGTAACTGTTTCGCATCCGCAAGTCCTCTTATGTTTTTTGAAGACACTTCCCTGTAAAATGCGCCCCTTTGATGAGGATTTTCACCATAACGCATATCTTGAACTTTTTCATAAGCTAAAGTCATTTTTTGAGGAAATACATCCCCGTCAACTTGTTCCCTCAAATAATCTGATATTAAAGCATCATAAAAAGCGGTGTGCTCAAATACTTTAAGTGCAAGTTCTCTTCTAAAAACATGGGTTACCGATTTCTCTTTCAAAGCATTTAAAACACCAGAATAATCTTCCGGATTCACAACTACAAGTACATCCTCATGATTTTTAGCGGCAGACCTAAGCATGGTAGGCCCTCCAATGTCAATGTTTTCAATAGCCTCTTCAAAAGATACCTTTGGTTTTTGAATGGTTTCTGCAAACGGGTATAAATTGATAACAACCAAATCAATGGTTTCAATGCCCAAATCCTGAATCTGATTCATGTGATCCTTCAAATTCCGTCTCGCCAATATACCCGCATGAACCGCAGGATGTAACGTCTTAACACGTCCATTTAAGCACTCAGGAAAATGTGTAATCTCCGACACGTTTACAACATCCAACCCCGATGCTTTCAAAACACTTTCAGTGCCACCCGTTGAAATCAAACGAAAGCCCAAATTCACAAGTTCTTTTGCAAATTCCACAATCCCTGTTTTATCTGAAACACTAATCAATGCATTTTGCATGTTCTCCCCCTCCAAAACGATCTGCAATTTCTTTAAGCACGCTAACCAAAACCTCATGCTCCACTTCCAAAACACGCTTGCTTAAAAGTTCTGGCGTATCACCTTCTTTAACTGCTATTTGAACTTGACGTATAATAGCCCCCGTATCTATACCTGAATCCACATAGTGTACGGTCACTCCGGTTTTAGAATCTCCATTTTCAATGACCGCTTCGTGAACCTTTAACCCGAAATATCCTTTTCCACAATATTTGGGAATCAAAGACGGATGGATGTTAAGAATACGATTTTCAAACTCCGTGACAATTTCTGGCGACAAAATGTCCAAATAACCTGCCAAAACAATATAATCAACCTGCTTAGATTTCAGCAACCCAAGGAGTGCACGATCACGCGATAGACGGTCTACATAATTTCCTTTGCCAATATAATAAGCTTCAACACCCGATTTTTCAGCACGCTTTAAAGCGTATGCTTCCTTTCGATTTGAAACAACACACGCTACCGTCACAGCCAAATCACCAGACGTCACACCATCTAAAATCGCCTGAAGATTTGTGCCGCCGCCAGATACCAAAACACCTATTCTCATGCGTTGCATAAGACAACTTCTCCATGCCCGTTTATAACCTGCCCAATTGTATGGGGAACCTCACCGGATTCCTTTAAACTATCCAGGACAAAGTCTGCATGATTTGGGTCTACAACAACAATAAACCCAATTCCCATATTAAATGTGGCAAACATTTCATCTCTTTCAATTTCACCTGATTTTTGAATCAATTTAAAAATGGGGTGTGGTGTCCAACGCTCCAAATAGATTTCCACGCCAGTCCCTTCAGGCAAGATTCTTGGAATGTTCTCATAAAATCCGCCTCCAGTCATATGTATAGCGCCTTTAACCCATCTCTTCTCAAGCAATTTTAATATAGACGACACATAAATACGAGTTGGGGTTAAAAGTTGGTCGCCAACCTTACCACCCAGTTCATCCACCACTGTTTCTGGCGAAAACCCCATTTTATCAAAAATCACGTGTCTTACCAAAGAATACCCATTTGAGTGAATGCCACTAGATTCTAGACCAATTAACAAATCTCCCGGTTTAATATCTTTGCCTGTCACAACATGCTTCTCGTCTACAACGCCAACTGCAAAACCCGCCAAGTCATACTCGCCATCTGAGTAAAATCCAGGCATTTCAGCAGTTTCGCCTCCAAGAAGCGGCATTTGAGAAAGCTTGCAGGCTTTTGCGATCCCACTTACGATTTCAGCGGCTTTTTCAGCTTGAAGTTTTCCAGTTGCCATATAGTCTAAAAAGAACAACGGTGTTGCACCTTGACACAATATGTCATTGACACACATTGCCACGAGATCTTGTCCAACTGTGTCATGCCGGTCCATCATAAAAGCAAGTTTTAGTTTCGTTCCCACGCCATCAGTCCCTGCAACGAGTACAGGATTTTGAAATTCACCTGAGAGTCTTAGCAAACCACCAAAATTGCCTAAATCACCAAGCACATTCCCATTATAAGTTTCCTTCACATGTTTTTTCATCAACTCAACTGCACGTGCGCCCTCTTTTACATCTACACCTGCCGCTGCATATGTTGCTTTTTCACTCATTGGACGACTCCTTATTTTTCAAATATATGCTTGTCTCCATTTTCAGGTACTTCCATTGGATAGTTTCCATCAAAACAAGCTGTGCACAGTTCATTTCGAGATAGGCCAATTCCTTTTATTAACCCTTCTGGGCTCAAATAAGCCAGAGAATCAGCGCCAATCGCTTCACAAATTTCGCTTAATGTTTTAACCGCACCAATTAAGTGTTGACGGTTGGGGGTATCGATTCCAAAGTGACACGAATGTATAACGGGCGGCGAACACACACGCAGGTGAACCTCTGTAGCACCTGCATCCTTAAGCATTTTAATCAATTTTGCACTGGTTGTGCCCCGTACAATTGAATCGTCAATTAAAATCAATCGCTTACCTGAAATGTTTTCTTTCATCGCATTAAGTTTAAGGCGAACCGCCAACTCTCTTGATTTCTGATCTGGCTGAATAAAGGTCCGCCCCATATACTTGTTCTTTATTAAACCTACGTTAAAAGGGATGCCCGATTCTTCTGCATACCCAATAGCTGCTGCAGTTCCAGAATCCGGAACTGCAATGACCATGTCTGCATCAACGGGATTTTCCTGAGCCAAGATCTTTCCAGCTTCCTTCCGGCTAACGAAAACATTTCGACCATCAATTATGCTGTCTGGTCTGGCAAAGTATACATATTCAAAAGCGCAAACGGCCTTCCTAGAACTTTGATCAAAGAAAACCGATTCAACACCATTTTGATCAATAATGACCATTTCACCAGGTTCAATATCCCGAATAAACGTCCCACCAACAACGTCATGGGCACATGTCTCCGATGCCAAAACATAGCCATCTTCCAGTTTGGCCAAAGAAAGTGGTCTAATCCCATTTGGATCACGCACACCAATCAATTTGTCTTCCATTACAATTACAAGGGCATAAGACCCTTTGATTTGCTTTACCGATTCAACAATTGCCTGTTTCATTCCCAAATGATAATGCTTGGCAATGAGGTTTGCAATCACTTCTGTATCAATGGAGGTTTGAAAGATAGACCCGTCATCCTCCAACTCACTTCTAATGGCATTTGCATTTACCAAATTGCCATTGTGCGCGAGCGCTATGCTCCCCCCTTTATACCGAACAACTAGCGGTTGAGCGTTTGAAGCATAACTTTCGCCCGTTGTGGAATACCGCACATGCCCAATCCCAACGTCGCCATGCAAACGGTTTAAAATCGACGTGTTAAAAACCTCTTGCACCAAGCCCATCTCTTTATAATATTGCATTTTATTGTCTTTCACCACTGCAATTCCAGCGCTTTCCTGTCCACGGTGCTGAAGCGCGATAAGTCCAAAACACAACATTTGGGGTACTACTTCTGATTCTTTGGCATAAATCCCAATAACACCACATTCTTCATGCAACTTATCCTCGAGACACGCCAAACTATGCATGTGTAGAACCCTCAGTTAGTCTTTCAAGCACCTCTTGGTATGTAGATTCCACATCGCCAAGATCTCTTCTAAACCGGTCTTTGTCCATCTTCTTATGTGTCTGTGAATCCCACAATCTGCACGTGTCAGGTGAAATTTCATCTGCAAGGATTACCTCTCCATTATAATCGCCAAATTCAAGCTTAAAATCTATAAGGTTTAGACCTTTATCCATAAAATAAGCTTTAAGGATCTCATTTACTTTTAGGGCATACGTTTTAATAAGTGCAACCTGATCCTTTGATGCAAAATTCATAGCTGCAATATGATACTCATTGATCATAGGATCACCCAACGCATCATCTTTATAGCAAAACTCCAAAACTGTTTCATTCATTGTATACCCTTCTTCAAGGCCAAGCCGTTTCGCCAAAGAACCAGCAGCCACATTACGCACAATGACTTCCAAAGGTAATATTTTAACAGCTTTCACAATTTGTTCACGGTCATTAACAAGGGATTCAAAATGTGTCGGCACGCCAGAAGCTTCAACAACTTTGAACAAGAGGGCGCTCATTTTATTATTGACGATACCCTTGTCATGAATGGACCCCTTTTTTTCACCATTAAATGCCGTTGCATCATCTTTATATTCAATCCAATATTTAGTGACATCATCCGTCTTGTAAACGCGTTTCGCTTTGCCTTCATACAACATTTCAAGCTTTTTCATATTTGCCTCCTAGTATCTGTCCTGAATGGACGCATCTTTAACCAGCACTTGGTCTGCCATTTTCTTTTTATAAGTGTGCAATTTATGCCGTAATTCTGGGTATTTAACAGATAAAATCTGAACAGCAAGAAGACCCGCATTTTCTGCCCCATTAATGGCAACCGTAGCAACTGGAATTCCAGAAGGCATTTGCACAATTGAAAGCAAAGAATCAAGTCCATCCATAGTTGATGATTTAATTGGCAATCCAATAACCGGAAGTACAGAAACACCTGCTATTACGCCCGGTAAATGTGCCGCTTTACCAGCAGCCCCAATGATTACATCTACACCATTCTCTTCAAGGCTCATGGCGTATTCCACAGCCAAATGTGGTGTACGGTGCGCAGAAAGGACACGCGCTTCTACAGAGACGCCAAAATCCTTCAAAACATCAATACACTTTTCAACGACAGGAAAATCAGAATCACTTCCCATAAGAATTGCTACTTTCATACACCCTCCAAATCACGAATAATTTTTAGACAACAAAAGAATTTGTTCGTTAAGTTTATGATACCATCTGTCTCTCTTCCGTCAATAGTAAATCGAACTATTTTTGATAAATTTTATTTAATATTCATGTTTGATGGGGTCTCAACTAAGAATTTCCAGTATTTCTTAGGCATCATCTGTTTTTGTTGTCTTGGATTCAAGCGTTCGTCAATTGAAATAGCCTTAAAATATTTTTTCCACAGACTTCGATAATTCCGCTCGCGTTCGGAAAAATTGAGAATCGAAGGCATTTCAAGTGGCTTAATATAAATTGCAGTGCCATCATAAAACGCCGCAAGGCCACGTTTTACATCATGAATCACCCAGCTTTGTGCACCGAGCCTTTCTTTAAAATGGCCCGTCAGAAGCGGAACAATATTTTGAGTGGGTTCAAAAGCCGCATAAAGAATCCCGTTTTCAAGTTCTGAAAACCTGAGAAGGCCTAAAAAAAGATGCGATTCACGTGTTACCCGATTATAAAGTTTATACATTTGAGAAATATACGGATCAGATAAGCACATAACACCCCCGGCGCCCAACTGATTCAGTCTTTTTAAATAATTGAACAAAAAAGTTCCATAATGCGTGTCTTCTGCTAAAAAAGCATACGCTAAGTGCCTAAACGCATGTTCACCAAACGCCTCTAAAATCCATTTTGTGACACGATCCACATGTTCAGCGTTCACCTGTACCACAATCGTTTCGTTTAAACACGACATTTGATAGGTCTCTTGAAGAAGCAACCGGCTTTCATTAAGCTTCTCTTTCGCTTTAAACATGTAATAAATACCCGTCAATGCCCCTTCAAACGTCCCATCATATAGATAATCTTTCATGCCCACCACCAAACTGTTTTGGATAAAGGTCAAACAAATTCAACTGTGTGTTACCATCTGCTAAGAGCTGCCTTAAAAACATAGGATTTTCATCCACGCGTGCAAGCATCTTGCCTTTACAAGTTATAAAATATTGAGCGCGTTTGAGCACAACACCTATGCGCTTAAGGCCATCGAAATCTAGATATGCCAATCGCCTTGCTGCCAAAATTCGTCTGGCAGAAACAGTTCCGATACCAGGTACTCTCAAAAGCGTCATTAAATCTGCCCGGTTGACGTCTATTGGAAAAAGATGCAAATTACGAAGCGCCCATTGGGCTTTCGGATCTAAGACCAGATCTAAATCAGGGGCTTCTTCATTTAACAACTCTGAAGCCTTGAATCCGTAGAATCTTAGCAGCCAGTCAGCTTGGTAAATACGATGTTCTCTCTGTAGAGAGTGTATGCCATATGGGACAACACCCTCAACACGGCCAACCGGCACATAACTGGAATAATACACACGCTTCAGCTTCATCTTCTGGTAAAAAGCTTCTGAAATTCTCAAAATCATATAGTCCGGTTCAGGGGTCGCACCGACAATCAATTGAGTTGTTTGACCTGCTGGTACAAATAATTTTGCTTTCTTAAATTTCTTTGCATCCACTCTATACGAGGCCATTTCTTCACGAATCAATTTCATAGGCTCAATAATTTGCGCCCGATCTTTTTCAGGGGCTAAAAGCCTCAAACTCTGACTTGTTGGCAACTCAATATTTAGACTCATTCGATCCACATAGAGCCCAGCCTCCCTGATAAGCTTTGCATCTGCACCAGGAATTCCCTTCAAATGAATATAGCCATTGAAATTTTCACGCACCCTCAACGTTTTAACAACTTGAATCAATTGCTCCATTGTATAGTCTGGAGATCTTAAGACCCCCGAACTTAAAAACAGTCCCTCTATGTAATTGCGTCTATAAAACTGAATCACAAGATCTACCAATTCATCTGGTGTAAAAGAGACACGCTTAATTGAGTCGTTGGAGTTTCTATTGATACAGTATCCACAATCGTACATACAGGCATTTGTAAATAGAATTTTTAATAAAGAAATGCACCGTCCATCATCTGCAAAACTGTGACAAATTCCAGGCGCAGATGCATTCCCAATACCGTTATAAGTTGCAGACCTATTGCTACCACTAGATGAGCACGATACATCATATTTTGCAGAATCAGCCAAAATGGTTAATTTTTCAAGTGTTGTCATGGGGTCCCCCTTATTCTTAAAACAGAACATGTGTTCTGTTTTAAGAATACACCTTTTCCACAAAAAAGTAAAGAAAATCCCACTTTTCACATCCAATACGGGTATGAAAAATGGGATTTTATGATACTCTAACGGTAGAAATAATCACCTTCAATATTCTTTATGAAATCTGAGTCGCTTTTCCAACTAAAAGGGATATAGTTGAAATAAAGTGCTTCCTCTATAACCACTTCACCTTCAAAGGCTCTAAGAGCCGCTTCAAAACTTTCTGGTTTTGGCTCAAGGGTGTTAAAACTGCTATAGTAAGCTGGTGGAAATTGGCCTTTTTGAAAAATAACACCTTCTACAGTATTTGGAAAACCAGTATGTTCTACACGATTAAGCACGACATTGGCAACCGCAGTCTTTTTTAAAATAGAACCATCGCGGGCCTCTAAATCCACAAGTCTGGCCAACATCAAAAGCTCTTCGTCCGTATACGCATACCTCAGCGAGACTGGCATTTCATCCAATTGCTCTGGCATCAAAACCAATGTTTCGCCATCAAGGGTCGCAATTTTTAACGCTTCATCATAAACATAGTCAAAGTCATAAACAGCCGCTAAATATGACATCGGTACAAACAGCCTTCCTTCTAAAGTAACCGTTTCCGTCTCCATTTTCACAAGACCTGTATCCGTCACAACTGCAGATGACCCAATCTCGAACACATAATTTCGACCCATGTGCTTCAAATAAGCTGCTTGAGCCACATCACTCCATGTAACTTGTGCCCCATACATTTCAGCAAAGGCCACAAGACCACCATATACCGTCTCTCCATCTTGCCAGACCAAACGCTCATCTACAACACTTTGATCTTGATAAGCAATTAGTATATCCTCTGCAAAAACGACATTAACAGATAAAATCAAGATAACAATAAACACAATCCATTTTTTCAAATGCATATAATCCTCCTTAATAAACTATTTGTGTATTCTACCACAAAAGTCTAGTAATTTGAAGATTATTTATAATACTGTACCCCAGATGTAAAGAGGTTGAAATATTTCTCTCCAGAAATATTTTTATACAAATGGTCTCCCATTCGTTCAACGTGGCCCATTTTGCCTAGAATTCTACCATCTGCAGACGTTAATCCTTCAATTGCTTCAACAGATCCATTTAAATTGTAAGCCCCATCATACGTCGGCCTTCCAGAGGCATCAACATATTGGGTTGCAATTTGACCTTTATGGGCCATGGCTTCAATAGCATCCACATTTGCGTAAAACCTGCCTTCGCCATGGGAAAAAGCCGTTTTAAAAACATCGCCCACTTGAACACCACTAAACCAAGGTGACATGACAGAAGAAACGCGTACATTTCCCATTTTTGCCACGTGACGACCAATTTTATTAAAGGTTAATGTTGGCGCATCCGGTTCCAAAGAACGTATCTCGCCATAAGGCAAAAGACCTGTTTTCACAAGCGCTTGAAATCCATTACAAATGCCTAAAATTAAGCCATCCCGAGACTGCAATAGACGCATAACCGATTCTGCTACCTTGGGATTTCTTAAAACAGATGCCATAAACTTACCCGATCCTTCAGGCTCATCGCCAGCACTAAAACCACCTGGAAGCGCTAAAATTTCACTTTGATCCAAAAGTTTAGAAAGCGCCTCAATTGAATCCATCAAATCAGATTGCGTACGATTTCTAAACACAAAAGTTTCTACTTTTGCGCCTGCTTTTTCAAACGCCTTTGCAGTATCGTATTCACAATTCGTTCCCGGAAAAACAGGCACCAAAACACGTGGTTTTGCTATAGAAATTGAAGGCTTGTGCTGGCTTCTTTTTTTATACTCAAATGCTTTCGCATATCCCTCACCTTCATGAACAGTTGGAAAAATAGGTTTCAGCGGTTTTTCCCAAGTCTCAATTAAATTACGTATCGCATAACGCTTATCTTCAAATCCAATCGAGGCTTTTTCTATGGTTTTTCCAATTTCAAAACACCAAGCCATCTCTTCAAAAATCGCTTCTTTGCCACTTGCAAGTTCAAAAACAATGCTGCCATAAGCTTCTTCTTTAAGCATGGCTTCAAATTTCGAATTAAAGTCCACACCAATTTCATTTCCAAATGCCATCTTTGTCACAGCAACTAAAGCGCCGCCTTTGCCAACCGCATAAGCAGATAAAATATCCCCCGCCGCAATTGCTTTATGAATTTTTGAGTAGCCATATAAGAGACTATCAAATTCAAGCAAATCATCCGTCAACCGCTTTGCATACCACATATATACTTTTGACCCAGATTTCTTAAGTTCAGGCGTTATCACACAATCTGCTTGATTGGTTGAAACCGCAAACGATATCAAGGTTGGTGGCACTCCCAAATCCTTAAAAGAGCCTGACATGGAATCTTTTCCGCCAATTGCAGCTATCCCAAAAGCACTTTGCGCATGACTCGCGCCTAACAGTGCCGCGAAGGGTTTGCCCCACTTTTTAGGATCAGCCCCCAAACGTTCAAAATACTCTTGGAGCGACACTCTAATTTTCTTATAACTGGCACCAGATGCAACCAGTTTGGCCACAGATTCAACCACAGCATAATACCCCCCATGGAAAGGAGACCATTTCCCAATTTCAGGATTAAACCCATAACTCATCATAGAAACGGTATCTGTTTCACCATGAAGCACGGGGATTTTTGACACCATCGTCTGAATAGGTGTCGATTCTGTTACACCCCCAAAAGGCATCAACACCGTTCCAGCCCCAATTGTATTGTCAAAACGTTCAACCAATCCTCTTTGAGAGCAAATATTCAAGTCTTCTAGCATTTCAGGCAAATCTCGTTCTCTTTGCGGTTCAAAAAAGGTTTTTGTTTGCGGGGATACAACTGTTACTTTCATTTCACCACGAACACCATTGGTGTCTAAAAAAGCTCTTGAGAGATTTAAAACTTCCTGTCCCTTATAAACCATAATCAAATGTCCAGAGTCTGTAACCTTTGCCACCACAGAAGCCTCTAAATTTTCATCATGACAAAACCCAATAAAGGCATTGACATCTTGAGGCGCCACAACCACAGCCATACGTTCTTGTGATTCAGATATTGCAATTTCGGTCCCATCAAGCCCCTCATATTTTTTCACAACTGCATCGAGGTTAATTTCCAGAGAATCTGCCAACTCTCCAATAGCAACCGAAACGCCTCCAGCCCCAAAATCATTACATTTTTTTATGAGCCGTGTCACATTTGAATTCCGAAACAAACGCTGAATCTTACGCTCTTCTGGTGGATTGCCTTTTTGAACCTCTGCACCACAAGTCATCAAACTATCCTCATCATGCGACTTTGACGATCCTGTTGCACCACCAATACCATCTCTCCCAGTTGCGCCACCCACTAAGATCACAACATCTCCAGAAACAGGACACGCCCGAACAACATTTGTATAAGGTGCAGCGCCAATGACAGCACCTACTTCCATACGCTTAGCAACGTATCCCGGATCATATACTTCAGAAACAAGCCCTGTAGAAAGTCCAATTTGGTTGCCATAAGCACTAAATCCTGCCGCTGCTTTTTGTGTAATCACCTTTTGTGGCAACTTGCCATCTAGCGTTTCTGATATGGGCTGACGCGGATCGGCTGAACCTGAAACGCGCATACTTTGATACACGTAACTGCGACCAGAAAGTGGATCTCTAATTGCACCACCAAGACATGTTGCAGCACCCCCAAATGGCTCTATTTCTGTTGGATGATTGTGGGTTTCATTTTTAAACATCAAAAGCCAAGGCTCTTTTTCACCATTCACTGAAACATCTATTTTTATACTACACGCATTGATCTCATCAGACACATCTAAATCTTCGAGCCCACCACTCAATCTCAATGCCTTCATATTAATAGTTGCCAAATCCATTAGAGTTACAGCACGATCCTTAAGCGGGTAGACAAAATCTCTAAGGCCAATATAGTGGTCATAAGCTTCCACCATAGCCCTTTTATAAGGCCCATTTTCAAAAGTCACATCGGTAAGCAAAGTCATAAACGTTGTGTGCCTGCAGTGATCAGACCAATACGTATCAATAACCTTAATTTCAGTCATTGTAGGATTTCTTTTCTCTTTAGCAAAGGTCTTTTGGATGAGTTTGAGATCTTCAAGGGTCATCGCCAACCCCAAGTCTTGCCTAAAAGTATCCAGCGTCTCAAAATCCCAGTCCACAAACCCTTCAACCACCGGAACAAAACCAGGTGCATCGAGTTTCAAATCCAAAGCGTTTGGCTTTTCAATTGGAACCTCATAACTCTCCACCGGATTAATTAAATAGGCCTTAATCCTATCCAAATCAAAATCCGAAACCCCTTCCACAACATATATTTTTGAGGAAATAATTTGAGGTTTTTCACCCAAGGTTACAATTTGAATACATTGTGCAGCCGAATCAGCTCTTTGGTCATATTGTCCCGGCAAATAGGAAACTCTAAAAATTTGCTTCCCTTCTAATTCATCTTCAGATAAAACACGGTCTACATTCGGTTCGGATAAAACAACTTGCTTAACCTCCGAAAGTTGTTCATCTGAAACACCTTCGAAATCATAGCAATTAATAATTCGAATTGACACTTCTGACTCTAGCGCCAATGTTTGATGCAGTTCCTTGGCAAGATGTTCTGCCTCAACTGCAAACGCTTTCTTTTTTTCAACAAGCACACGCTCCACCATATTTGCCTCCAAATCGATTTCTATTACCTACAATATACCACAGAGTCGAACAAAATTAAAATTATTATAATTAATGTTCGTTATAATGTGGGCTAATATAAAATTCTTGTGTCAAATTTTCATTAATCCTGTTTAACATCTTTTTATACTGGTATAATCTTATTAGCACAGCTAATTATTTCATACAAAATAATCAGAGGGGTTAATTTCATCCCCCAGCATCAAGGAGCTTGTTATGCAGACTGAAACCAATAAACAGCATACATCCATCAACTTTGAACTTTACAAATTTTTCTATCACAGCGCTCACGACCTTAATTTTTCAAAAGCTGCAAATACCCTACACGTCACTCAATCAGCCGTGAGTCAAGCCATCAAATCCTTAGAAACTCAATTGGGGGTGAATCTTTTTTTTAGGCAGGGTCGAAATATAAAACTCACTTTTGAAGGCGAAGTTTTGTATAAACATATTGAAAAAGCCTACAATTTTATCCGATCCGCTGAAAATGCGATTCACAGCATCAAATCACTGGATGAAGGCACAATTTTTATCGGTGCAAGTGATACCATAACGCGTTATTATTTGATTCCTAAAATTAAAATGTTTCATGCCTTATATCCAAAAGTACGTATATCCATCAGCAACAGGCCTTCTCCAAAATCTGTTGAACGCCTCAAAAACGGTGAAATCGATATTGCAGTGATCAATACCAACCCCAAGTGCTCTTATGAAGGTTTAAGTGTTTCACCATTTTCATCTATTGAAAATCTTTTTATCTGCAGTGGTTTTAGAAAGGACATTTATTCAAGAACACACACTTTAAAAGAATTGACCCAATATCCCATAATATGTCTAGAAGAAAATTCAACGACCCGCCGTGTTCTAAATGCGTATTATGCAGACCATAAATTAGAACTGGAGCCTGCTTTTGAATTTGGGTCACTTGACGTTATTTTAGAATCTGTAAAAGCGGATATGGGCATTGGATTTGTAACACAAAACATTGCAGAGCTCGCTTTAAAAAAAGAAAGTGTGTGTCGAATCCCAGTGGTCGAATCAATTCCCGCCATCACTGTCAGTGTTTTGACAAACACCAGCAAGCCACTCTCTTTGGCGGCACAGAAATTTTTAGATTTACTTATTGCTAAGCACGATTAAAGGAGGTTCCCATGACAGACCAAAACATTCAAGACTCTATTCTTAAAAAAGGTTATTTTTATCTGAATGAAGGTGACTTTGACATCCATCTTTTTCATGAAGGGTCCTATTACAAAAGTTATGAATTTCTTGGCGCACATTACATAACCCGCCTTGATATAGAGGCGGTACGGTTCGTCGTATGGTCACCAAACGCCACCGCCATCCATCTAATGGGCGATTTTAACGATTGGGACGAAACCCAATTCCCCATGCAACGTATAAAAGGCAGCAGTTTATGGCAAATTTGTATTCCAGGCGTTCAAATGTTCGATCGGTACAAGTACAGAATTACAGCTACTGATGGTCAGATTCTTTACAAAGCCGACCCTTATGCTTTTCATGCAGAAGAACGTCCTGAAACCGCTTCAAAATTCTACGATTTAAAGGGTTACATTTGGCACGATTCAGAATGGCTAAAAAGCAGAGAAGCGTCTGATGATTACAATCGTCCCATCAGCATTTATGAAGTCAACCTTCTGTCGTGGCGAAAAAAACACGACGGCAAACAATATTCCTATCATGATTTGGCTCAAGAGCTCATCCCCTATGTCAAGGAGATGAACTTCACGCATATTGAACTCATGCCCATTATGGAACACCCTTACGATGGGTCTTGGGGCTATCAAATTACAGGCTACTATGCACCTACCAGTCGTTTTGGTACCCCTAAAGATTTTATGTATTTTGTTGATACTTGCCATCAAAATGGCATTGGCGTGATACTAGACTGGGTTCCAGGGCACTACTGCAAAGACGCGCATGGTCTTTATCACTTTGATGGTGGCAGCGTCTTTGAATCACATGATTACGATAAGGCCCACAACGACGAATGGGGAACAGCAAATTTTGATTATGGCAAGCCTGAAGTAAAATCTTTCTTAATTTCAAACCTACTCTATTGGCATGACTACTACCATGTAGACGGAATCAGAATCGATGCAGTTGCCTATATGCTCTATCTTAATTTCGGGGGGAAACTGCTGAAAAACAAATACGGCGGCTTTGAAAATCTTGAAGCAGTTGATTTTATAAAACAAATGAATGAAATTGTATTTAAGTACTACCCAAACACCTTAATGATGGCAGAAGAAAGCACAGCTTGGCCTATGGTCTCATGGCCTACAGCCTCTGGTGGTTTGGGTTTCAACTACAAGTGGAACATGGGATGGATGAACGATATTCTTGAATATATGCAACTTGACCCCGTATTTAGAAGTGGCTTTCACAAGGCTTTAACCTTTACCATGACTTACGCGTTTTCGGAAAATTTTGTTCTGCCACTCAGTCACGATGAAGTGGTACATGGCAAAAAATCCTTACTTGAAAAAATGCCCGGAACGTATCACGAAAAATTTTCAAATTTAAAGCTCCTTTACGCGTATATGTATGCACATCCGGGTAAAAAACTATTGTTCATGGGCAGTGAATTCGGTCAGTTCATTGAATGGAACGAATGGCAAGCATTGGATTGGCATCTTTTGAACTATGATTCACACAAAAACGTTCAAACATTCTTAAAAGATTTAAATGGTTTTTACAAAACGGAAGCCTGCTTGTACGGCGTGGACACATCTTACGATGGGTATGAATGGATTGAAGTTGACAACTCAAAAGAAAGCATCATTTCTTTCGAACGCATTGATGCGGATGGACATAAACTTCTCGCCATCTTTAACTTTACGCCTGTTGGCCGGAATGCCCACCCAATAGGTGTCACTCAGGAGGGGACTTATGAAGTTGTTTTAAATTCAAATTCTGAACGCTATGGCGGTTCAAGCCCCTCTCAGAAAAAAAATTACCAAACTGAAAATGAACCTGCATTTAATCGGCCATATTCAATTAGAATTGAACTTCCCGGCTTAAGTGCCGTTTATATTAAATTAAAGGAGGAAGCAACCCATGAAAGAAGGTAAAATGATTGCCATGCTGCTTGCTGGCGGACAAGGCTCTAGACTCAAACTCCTCACCAAGGATGTGGCGAAGCCAGCAGTTCCTTTTGGAGGGAAATATCGAATTATTGATTTCCCACTGAGTAACTGCTCAAATTCCAACATATTTGATGTGGGCATCCTCACACAATACAAGCCTTATCAGCTTAACTCTCACATTGGAATTGGAAGCTCGTGGGATTTAGACCGCCCCAACGGCGGTGTTCGCGTCTTGCCACCCTATACAAACGAACAAGGGGGCAGGTGGTATAAGGGCACTGCAAATGCCATTTACGAGAACCTTTCTTTTATCGATGAATTAGATCCTGAATTTGTACTCATTTTATCGGGCGACCATATTTACAAAATGGATTATTCTGTTATGTTGGATTTCCATCTTGAAAAAAATGCAGACGTGACTGTCTCTGTCATTGAAGTCCCTTGGGAAGAAACCAATCGTTTTGGTATTCTAAAAATCGATGCAGATCAATTGATCACAGAGTTTCTTGAAAAACCTAAAAACGCTACTTCCAACCTAGCTTCCATGGGCATCTATATTTTTAACTGGAAATCATTGCGCGATTATCTGATTGCCGATGAAAAAAATCCAGATTCTGAAAACGATTTTGGAAAAAACATTATTCCAAATATGACAGTTGACGGCAAGAAAATGTACGCCTATAAATTTCAAGGCTATTGGAAAGATGTTGGTACAATTAAAAGTTACTGGGAAGCAAATATGGACCTTCTTTCTGATGAAAATACATTGGATTTATATGACCGAACATGGAAAATATACTCCAAAAACAAACATTTGCCACCGCATTATATTTCAGCAGACGCTCATGTTAAAAACTCCATGATCAATGAGGGGTGTGTCATAAATGGCACTCTTGAAAACGCAATGCTTTTTAATGAGATTCACATTGAAAAAAATGCTGTTGTGAAAAATAGCGTCATTCTGTCAGGGGTTGTTGTTGAAGAAGGGGCTTCTGTTTACAATGCCGTTATTATGGAAAATGTCGTTGTTGAATCCGGGACTAAAATTGGCAGTCCTGATTCTGAAGAAGTCTACTTGGTCAGCAGCACCAATATCATAAAATCATAGAGAGGTGCCTTATGAAAAATTGTCTTGGTATTATTAACATGAGTGAAAATGATTCAACTATGGGGGCCTTAACCCAAAATAGGCCTACAGCAATGTTACCAATTGCCGGTCGCTACCGGGTAATTGATTTTGTCCTGTCCAACATGGTAAACAGCGGCATAACAGGCATTGGTGTTTTTACAGGCAACAAAGTCAGATCGGTTATGGACCATCTCGGCTCTGGTCAACCCTGGGATTTGGACCGCAAGCTCAACGGTTTGTTTGTGTTCACCCCAACGTATGACTACCACTCCATTCACCGAAAAATAGGTGACTTGGAACTCTTTTTTGAAAACAACAGTTTTGTAAAATACGCCAAGCAAGATTATCTCTTGTTTTCCAAAAGTTACATGTTGGCCAATATAGATTACAATGAAGCTTTCAAGGCGTTTTTAGAATCTGGCGCTGATATTTCAATTGTTTATAAAAAAGTTAAAGATAAATCCAACGCCTTCTTAGGCTGCGATAAAATTCATTTTGATGACGATGGTGTATTCGAAAGCATTGGGACGAATCTAGGCATGGATATTGAATTCAATATGTCCATGGAAATGTACTTTATAAAAAAATCTGTCTATTTTGAAATCCTATATGATGCGGTTGAAAAGGGAAATGCCAACTACTTAAAGCAAGCCATATTCAACAATCTTGACAAATATAAAGTACACACGCATGAGTTTAAAGGCCATGTGTTTCCCATCAACACAATTAAAAATTATTTTAATGCAAATATGGGCATTTTGAAATCGGATATCGAAAAGGATCTTTTCTTCTCCAATGGCCATATTCTAACAAAAGTTAAAGATGAGCCTTCAACCTACTACAAACAAAATGCCAAAGTTAAAAATTCATTTGTTGCCAACGGCTGCATCATCGATGGGTATGTGGAAAATTCTATTATTTTTAGAGGGGTTAAAATAGACAAAGGCTGTATTATAAGAAATAGTATTGTGATGCAAAAATCCGATATACAGGAAAACGTCCATTTAAATTACGTAATTTTAGACAAACGCGCTAAAGTTAGCAAAGGCGTAACCCTAATTGGGGATCCTTCAAGTCCATATATTGCCAGTAAAAAAGCCACCATCACAAGGGAGGGAGAACAATGATCAAACTTGCATTTGTCGCATCAGAAGTCGCCCCGTTTGCCAAAACAGGCGGACTCGCTGACGTGGCGGGATCATTGCCAAAAGCACTGAAATCTAAGAAAATGGATGTTGATGTCTACATGCCTCTACATGGAAAAATAAGCAATCAATATCGGGAAGATATGACTTTTATAGGGTCTACATCTATTCATATGGGTTGGCGAACACAATATGTGGGCATTTTGCACCTAGAGTATGGTGGGGTCAACCACTATTTCATTGACAACGAATTCTATTTCGGTCGCAATGACTTGTATGGTGAAGGTGATGATGAGGAACGCTATATCTACTTTTCAAAAGCTGTTCTTGCAGCTATGAAATATATGGATCGAAAGCCCAACATTATTCATACAAACGACTGGCACACAGCATCTGTAAATATACTGATTAACGAGTACAAAAAACACGACGCCTTCTACGAGGCTGTCAAAACGGTTTTTACCATACACAACCTCAGATACCAAGGCGTTTTCGACCCTTATACACTTGGGGATCTTTTGAATTTACCACATGACTACTTTAACGAAGAACACCTTAAATTTTACAACGCCATCAATCTTATGAAGGGCGGTATTGTTTTTAGTGACCATATTACCACAGTTTCTAGAAGTTATGCGCAAGAAATCAAGTACCCCTATTTTGGTGAAAATTTAGATGGCGTGCTCCGAAAATATGACTTTAAACTTACTGGAATCGTAAATGGGATTGATTATGATCTTTACAGACCATCAACCGATCCAAAAATTCCTGTTAATTATGATTTAAGAAGTATTGGACGCAAAAAAGAGATTAAGATGCATCTGCAAGTAAAATTCGGTCTCCCAGTTGATCCAGATATCCCAATGCTTGCCATCGTTTCAAGACTGGCCGATATGAAGGGGCTCGACCTCATTCAACATATTCTCGATGAATTATTAACCGAAAACATTCAACTTGTTGTTTTAGGGACTGGCGAACACCGTTATGAAGACCTTTTTAGAACCTATCAATACAAGTACCCAGACAAGGTAGCAGCCAGAATTTATTTTGATCAAGATGAGTCTCACGTTGTCTATGCTGGCTCAGATATTTTTCTAATGCCTTCACTGTTTGAACCTTGTGGCTTAAGTCAGTTAATTGCGCTTAGATATGGCAGTATTCCAATTGTAAGACAAATTGGTGGTTTAAAAGATACCGTAATCCCCTATAACAAATATACCGGCGAGGGCAATGGCTTTGGATTTATGAATTACAATGCACACGAACTTCTTTTCACCATTAAAGAAGCCCTTGAGATTTATAACGACCCTGAAACATGGAAAATAATCATGCGGCATGCTATGAAGGCAGACCACAGTTGGACATCTTCTGCAAAAGAGTACATGAAAATCTATTACAAATTATTGGGACAGGAGCTTTTTGAAGAGCCTGAAATGTGAGGTGACCCCAAATGAAAATTACACCCTTGGAATTTAAGACAGACTATACTGAAACCTTAAGGGCTATGACGGCCAAACATGTGGATGAAACCTCCCCTTTGGAACGCTACAACGCGCTTGGGACACTCTTAAAGGACTACATTGGGGAATTATGGGCCAATACAAACAAAACCTATCGCACACAAAAGACAAAACAGGTTTATTATTTTTCAATGGAATTTTTAACTGGAAAGTTTTTAGCAAATAACTTGATCTATTTGGACCTTTATGCAACCGCTGAAAAGGCGCTTAAAGAATTGAATATAAGCCTAGATGAACTCATAGAAGTAGAAGTCGATCAAGGCCTTGGTAATGGAGGTCTAGGCAGACTTGCTGCCTGTTTTTTAGACGCAATGAGTTCGCTTTCAATCCCTGGACACGGGTGTGGCATACGGTACAAAAACGGTTTGTTTGAACAAAAAATTATAAACGGCTACCAAGTGGAATACCCCGACCGTTGGCTGGTGAACAACAATGTTTGGGAATACAAACGCGCCAGCAAAGCAGTTAACGTAAAATACAATGGTAAAATTGAAACCTATATGGAAAATGGACGTCTTAAGTTTAACCACGTTGACTACGATGCAGTTAGAGCCGTTCCTTATGACACACCCATTTTAGGCTTTGACAATAACACTGTAAACACTTTGAGACTTTGGTCTGCCGAAGAAATTAATGATGTCATGGATTTTGAACATTTCTCAAAGGGAAACTATGTGTCTGCTTTTGAGAAAAAGAATAACGCCGAAATCATCACACAAATCCTATACCCAAACGATTCTATTGAAGAAGGCAAGCTTCTTCGGCTAAAACAAGAATACTTCTTTGTCTCTGCCGGCTTACAAAGCATCCTTATGACTTTCAAAAAAACTGGTGTTCCTATTGAAGCTTTTGCTGAACATGTGGCCATTCACATTAACGATACCCATCCATCTTTAGCCATTCCTGAGCTAATGCGCATTTTATTGGATGAAGAAAACCTTACTTGGGATGTGGCATGGCGAATTACAACAGCCTGTATATCTTATACCAACCACACCATCATGTCAGAAGCGCTTGAAAAATGGCCTTATTTCATGATTCAAGACTTACTCCCTAGAATTACCATGATTATTGAAGAAATCAACAATCGGTTTATCGCCAAATTAAAAGATGCATTACATTATACAGATGAACAGAAAATACATGACATGGCCATTATTGCTGACGGCTTAGTTCGAATGGCCAACTTGGCCATCGTAGGGTCTCATAGCATCAATGGGGTTGCTAAACTTCATACAGAAATTTTAAAAAATAATGTCTTACATGATTTTTATGAAATCTATCCCGAAAAGTTCAACAACAAAACAAATGGCATCATGCACAGGCATTGGCTTCTTAATGCAAATCCTGATTTAACAGATTTGGTAACTGAAACAATTGGAGATGGCTTCAAGAAAAATCCCCTTGCCCTCCGTGATTTATTAAAATATAGAGAAGATGCCTCTTTTCAAAACAAGTTGTTTGACATCAAGCACAAAAACAAAGAACACCTTGCCAATATTATTTTTAAAGAACAAGGCCTTCGCATAGATCCATACAGTATTTTCGATGTTCAAGCAAAGCGGATTCACGAGTACAAACGTCAGCATCTAAATATTCTTCACATTATGATGCTCTACAACAAACTTAAAGAGAACCCTAATTTAGACATTCCACCAAGAACTTTCCTCTTTGCAGGAAAAGCAGCCCCCAGCTATTATGTTGCCAAACAAGTTATTAAACTCATCAATACACTTGCAGATGTCATTAACAACGACACCAGCATCAAAGACAAGATAAAGATTGTTTTTATGCCCAACTATGGTGTATCATTAGCAAGTAGATTGATTCCAGCTGCAGATATCAGCGAACAAATATCCACAGCCTCCAAGGAAGCTTCTGGAACAGGAAACATGAAATTCATGATGAATGGCGCTGTAACACTTGCAACTTTAGATGGCGCTAATGTTGAAATAATGAACGAAGTTGGCGAAAATAACATTGTTTTATTTGGTCTAAAAGACGATGAAGTCTATCGTTACTATGAGCAAGGGAATTACAATGCCTTTGATGTGTACAACAACACACCCGATTTAAAACAGGTTATCGATCAATTGACAAATGGCTTCCTCCCAGTCCCAAAAGAAGAATTTTTACCAATTGTAGAAAGACTGCTCAGATTCAACGATGAATTTTTTGTGCTCAAAGATTTCGAATCTTATTCGGACGCACAGGAGCGTATTGGACTCTACTACAGAGATAAAAGACACTGGATGAAGATGTCCATTACCAACATTGCATGTTCTGGTGTATTTTCAGCAGACTATACCATTGATAAATACGCATCAGGCATTTGGCATGTTAATCGAAAACCCTTGGATTTCAATCTATAATCCAAATTGAAGGTGGTATTATGACTTTAAAAGACTACCCAGTATCAAACCAAAAACTGGGTGCACTCTATACAAACGAAGAGACAACATTCCATATATGGGCACCTACTCAAAATCATCTAAAAATTGCCCATTATGAAACAGCTCGTGGACTTCATAGAACGCTATATGATATGTCAAAAGATTCAGATGGTGTTTTTAAAGTTACCATCAAAGGTGATTTACACGGGACTTTCTATACACTTATAACAGATGATCAATCCGAAATCACAGATCCATATGCCATTTCAACCAATACAAATGGCATTAGAAGTGCAATTGTTGATTTGAACCAAACCAACCCCAAAGGTTGGAACACGCATGAAATTCCAAAGGGTAACACCTTATGCGATGCCATCATTTACGAGATGCACATTAAGGATTTTACATCCCATAAGACTTCAGGCATTCACCACAAGGGGAAATTTTTAGGCTTAACCGAATCAGGGACGCAATTTAAGCACTATACAACTGGTTTAGATCATCTGGTGGATTTAGGAATTACCCACGTCCATTTGTTACCTGTTTATGATTACCTCACCGTTGATGAAACCGATAACTCAGATACAAATTATAATTGGGGATATGATCCAGAACACTACAATGTTCCTGAAGGGTGTTACGCCACAAACCCAGAAGACCCTTCTGTTCGAATTTTAGAACTAAAAAAAGCAATTATGGCGCTTCACGAAAAAGGACTTAAAGTTGTTTTGGATGTTGTCTACAACCATACCTATAGGAGTCACTATTCAAACTTCAACGTTTTAGTACCTGGCTACTATCACAGGCTAACCGATGACGGAAACTTTTCAAACGGCTCCGGTTGTGGCAACGAAATCGCCTCTGAAAATCCAATGGTCCAAAAATTTATAGTTGAATCCTTAAAATACTGGGCTCAGGAGTACAAGGTTGATGGCTTTAGGTTTGATTTAATGGGCCTCATGGATCTAAAAACAGTAGATGTTTTTATGGCTGAACTCAAAAAAATCAATCCCGATATCCTAATTTATGGTGAGCCTTGGACAGGTGGACTGACCACACTTCCTGAGAACAAAAGGGTCTTTAAGGGCGCCCAGATTGGAAAAGGTTACGGCCTTTTCAATGATGATTTTAGAAATGCGATAAAAGGGGATAATGACGGAACAGAAAAGGGTTTTATTCATGGAAACAAAAACAGTGCCCATGCAACCCTAACAGGCATTGTGGGCTCTATCCCTTTTGATGACCACCATATTGGGTTTGCAGGAAAACCAAGTGAATCTATTAACTATTTCAATTCACATGACAATTTGATTCTATGGGATAAAATCTTAAAATCTACCGAAAATGCCTCCTTTGAAACCCTCATTCGGATGAACAAACTTGCTTTTTCAATTTTGTTGACAGCCCAAGGTATTCCTTTTTTTCATGCAGGAAATGAATTTTTAAGAGACAAAAAAGGCCATCACAATACCTATAACGCCTCTTTAAAAATAAACGCCATCGATTGGGAAAACAAAGCCAGACACTATGGGTTTTACACCTATGTCAGAGATCTGATTGCCTTAAGAAAAAAGTACAAGTGCTTGCGTTTAAGTGATGCAGAAGCCATAAAAAAGAGAATTCACATCATTAAAGACGTTTCCTTTTCGGACCTTATAAAAAATGGGATTGTCTATACCATTGATCAAGATGAAACAGAAGATTTCCATTGCTTAATGATTGTTCATAACCCATCACATACGCCAATGCTGCTGGAAACCCACCGGATATTGTCTTACTTATGTGCACAAAAATATCCCGATGTACCACCTGCTGTTCACAATGTCAAAATCGAACGTATTTTTGACGAAAATGGTTGGTTTAAAGATTCTAAAAGTTTAAACCCAGACCACCAAAACATCTTAAAAATTGATCCAATCAGTACGCACATCTTCAAGCTTACCAATCTGGAAATCGATTTATAAAACCAAAAAACCTAGTTTTCGTATTTAAACATACGCAAAACTAGGTTTTTTATGTGATACAACTAAAGCATGAACCAGTTTAACAACTGGATCCGCCACCTTTTACAGGCCCAACAGAATAACTATAGCCATTCCACTTGACTTCCACTTCTCCAAATGTATCCACAAGATATTTTTCCATTATGAAGTTGACGCCACCAATTTTTTCTTGAACATCATCTTCCTTTTCATGGTCTAGACCTAGACCAAAACTTGGTCCGCCTCAACCCATACCCGCAATGTAAACTCTTAAATTCTGAGGTTTATCAGCTTGTTGTGCCATTACCCCTTGAATTCGACTGCAGGTTTCATCATCAACTTTAAAGTACATGAAGCCCTCCATAGTCATACATTAAAACTATTAGCCACAGCTTGTGCAAGAACCACATGCTGACGGCGCTGGCGTAACTGGTTGAACAGAATATCCGTTTCCAACCCACTCAACTTTGATTTCACCTACTGTATCATAAACAGATTTCTCTAAAACAAAGTTCACACCATTAATTACTTCTGTTAAATCTTCATCGTTCACATTATCCAGACCAAGACCAAAGCTTGGACCGCTGCAGCCCATACCTGCGATGAAAATACGAATGTTCTGCGGTTTGTCAGCTTGTGACGCTAAAACTTCACCAATCTTATCGCAAGTTTCTTGATTTGTAGCAATATACATATAGTCACCTCCATTTAGATACCATGATTATAATATAATTCCGACTAAATTAGTATCATTATATATAAAAGTTCACAATTAATTTTCAAAACCCATAATTTGATGCAGAAGGTCAAGTGCATCTGAGGTTTGTTTTATAGGCATTTGACCTGGACCTGTGCCAGCGTCTAGGCTAGCAAATACAAGTGCAGAGCCCATAAATTCAGCCGCATAACGTGTAATTAAGCCTGCATTTCCCATCGCAATGAATACAGTCTGCAACTCAGGTGATTTTTTATTTTCAAGTTCAGATAACGCCATCACCTTTAGGGCATCTGATTTGGACTCTGCCATCACAGCAATTTTTAAAACATCGGCGCCAAAATATCTCATTTTATCAGCCCAACTTTCTAAAACTTTAAGACTTGGCGTCCCTTTAAAATCATGTTTTGAAATAACAAGTTCAATGCCTCTTTTTTTGCATTCTAACAGGCACGGATTCATCAGCACGTAATGATTCTCAATCATTTGCAATTCCACATCTAACAAATCGACACACCCAGATTGTATGGCCATTTTAAGAAGATTACAGTAGTGTTCTGGATCTAAATCACCATTCCCACCTTCTAAAGCAGTCCTATACGTCAAGAGTATTGGGGCGGCACCAAGATGGGTACGCAAGTCCTTTAAGATCCTTAAAAACTCTTGATCCGAAGGCGTCACTTCTAAACCATCTACCCGCCATTCCACAAGGTCAAATGTTGCGCCTGTCAACTTTTTTATCAGCGCGTTCAGTTCATGCAAATCTTTACCCATTAAAGGCACACATATCTTTGGTTTTATCCCCATACTCACCTCTTTATCAGAGCATCAAATCCATTGTTTCCCGTGCCCATTCAACCGACATTAGGTATTTTTGATACAAATTTTCAGAATCCAATCCCATATTTTTCGAAAGTGATGCTGTTTCTAACCAATCACCATGTTCATAAGCTTCAACGAGTTCATACAGTGAAGCCAATGTCCCTTGTTTTCGAATCAAAGCATCCAACACATGACCCGGCAACGGAATATCCAATAAAGCTTCTTCCATGTCCATGTCTAGCAAAGCGTCTATGGTGCTGAAAAGTCCCATCATAGCCGCCTCATGTTTAATGCGTTTCAAATTACTGGTCAAAGCCACAAGCTCAGAGAATTTTGACCTAATTAAAGAAAGACGCATAAGTTCTTTGGGTTTATTGGCGCCAAGTTCTTGAATCATAAGAACATGAATCCAACGCTCCAACTCCTTGAGTCCCATATAGGTAAGTGCTCTTTTAATTGAATACACCAGATCATCTCCAGCGCGTCCACTAATCACACGCATCAACCTGTATGCCAAATTCACATCCTTCTCTACAATCTCAGCTAACTTCTGATAAGAAGGCTCATCCGCTTGAAGTTCTTGAATCAACCTTAAATACTGTGTCTTTGACGTTGTCTTTGTTCGGTTTTTTTTACCAACAATCGAAGGTTTGCTAAAAAAATACCCTTGGAAAAGTTTGAAGCCCATTTTTCGAGCTTGATCAAACTCTCCCTCAGTTTCTATTTTTTCAGCAAGCAATATTTTGTTATCTTTTAACGCCTTAATGACTTCTGTCTTTATTGTTTCTAGAGGCGTTACAACAAGATCATACTTGATAATATCCGCAATGGGTACAAGGGGATAAGTGTCATAAGAGTCCTCAAAATCGTCCAAGGCAATTCTATAGCCTTTTTGAGACAGGTCTTCAATTCTCTCTTTAATTCCATCATCCACTACAACCGTTTCTAAAATCTCTACAACAAGTCGGTCTTTGTCTATAAGTTCAGGTAAATCCGTTTTAAGTAAAACTTCATCAAAGTTAATAAAGGCTTTTTTGTCTTCTACAATTTTCTCTAGACCCGACTCAAATAAACCTGTTAAAACACTTGCTGTTGCATGAGTCGCAGAAATCCCATCAAAGCCTTTTGACGCCTTTCCACCTCGAAACAAAAGCTCATAACCATATACTTCCTTGTCTTCTCTAAAAATTGGCTGCCTTGCAATATACATAGACACCTCACTTAATGATTCTAAAACTTAAATTTGGATAAGTTGACATTCATTTCTTCTGCAAGTTGGCTTAAAGAATCACTTGCAGATGCAATTTGATTCATAGCCGCTGTTTGCTCTTCCACAGAGGCATTCACCTCTTCTGTGCTCGCTGCATATTCCTCGGTAACCGCTGCAAGGGTCTCTATATTGCCTATAATTTCAGCTTTTTTCACCTGCATTAAGTCACCACTTTTATTGAGTTTGTCAATTACTGCATTGGTTTTTTCAATGGCTTCAGCAATCCCGTTAAACTTCTCTTTTGTTTCATAAACACTGGTGGTTTGTGATTCTACAGAGTCATTCATAACTTTCATCGTCTCAACAGCTTTTTCAGTCTCAAAGCTCAAACCCTTAATAATTTCTGAAATGTCATTTGTAAAACGGTCCGATTGTTCAGCGAGTTTCCTAATTTCTTCAGCCACAACTGCAAACCCTCTACCAGCATCTCCTGCTCGAGCCGCTTCAATTGCCGCATTTAAGGCCAATAAGTTGGTTTGATCGGCTATGCTCTTGATCATAACACTGGCTTCTGCAATCTTCCCTGCACTTTCATTGGCTTTATCAATAACACTGCTAATTTCTTTTGCGGCACTTTGGTTTTGCCTTGTTTTATCTACCAAGTCTTCTACTTTTTCAATACCTTCATCCTTAAGTGTAACAACCCGGTTGGTTTCTTGATTGAGTTCAATAAGCTCCTGCTGTTCTTCTTCAATCAAAACGCCAAATTCTGTTATATGCCCCACTGCCATTTCAGATTCTTTCGCTTGGTCATCTGCACCATGCGCAATCTCTTCAACTGTTTTTGATATGTCTTCAAGAGAGGCAGACGACTGATAGCTTAAATTGGTTAGGTTACCTGAAAATTTAGCAAGTTCACTTGAAACTTTTGTATTGCTGTCCATAAAAGATTTTAAGCTGTGCACAATGCGATCAAAAGACTGGGCCAAGAGTCCCACTTCATCCTTTCGAGACTTAAGTTTATCAGGAACCGTCACCCGAATGTCTAAATCCGCAATTGAGTTCGCAATATTCGAGACTGCTAATATTGGCTTTGTAATTCGACCCGTCATAATCAAAATCAGACCTGCCACTATAAGAATAAAAATACCAGCCACAATGGAGATTATAAATGTCCGTCTGTTAAATGCCGCCATTACCTCTTCTTCAGTCAGAATAGTCCCCAAACTCCAATACGTTTCTCCAATATAAATTGGCGCCAAACTCTTATAAGTATACTCATCTATTGCAGCTGAATACTCAACACTTGTATACGTCTTTCCATTTTGAATAACATCTTTATAAATTCCTTGTCCATTTTCGTCAAGTTCTCCAGAAAAGTCCCCCACTCTTGCAAAACTTTTATGGGCAACAACAATCCCAGTATTGGAAAGAATCCGCATAAAGCCTTCTTCCATAACCTTTTGGCCTTCAATGTAAGTTTGTAGAGCAGACAAATCAAACTCCATTCCCACGACGCCTACAGTTTTACCTGAATCATCCACAATTGGACGTGTATAAGCCACATGCATAACGCCATCTACCATAACTGGCTCCATTAAATACGACGCGCCTGTATCTTTGGCCTGGGTGTCTACCATGAGCATGTCACTATCAAGGGAGACTTGGTCAACTTTTCCTGATTCAGGCTGCACAAGCGCAACTGAAAACTCACTTCCTGAACGAATCGACCCCGGATTCCAATAAGACCATACTGAATAAATAGAAGCGTCTTTTAAGAGCAAACGTTCCATTTCGGTTTCAACAAAATCCGCCCGACCATCACTTGGAAGCAAGGTAAACCTTTGTAATATTGCTTGAATTTCACTTGTGTACTCCAACATACCAGACATAACATCTGATACGACAACCGCACTTTCAAGTGCTGCGTTTTGGGATAAATACTCTGCAGTTTCTTCAGCACTCTCTTGCATGGTATTAAACAGCAAAAAAAATGCTAAAACAAGAATCAAAACAATTGGCACTAAAATATAGCCAATCATTTGAGTTTTTAGGCCCTTTTTCATTCCACTACGCTTATCTTTCTTTTTTCTTGATATTTTCTTCAAACCCCACCTCCAAATATAATAATAAGTATAAGTTTGTAACAAAACCATTTTATCACAACCCTATAGGTAAATATACCCATTTATTTTGAACATAAATCTTTATATGTCTACTTCGCGTGACATACTCCCACCACTTAAGAAGTGGGGGCTTCTCGTTCGAATAGCCTAATGGCTACAGCATAAGCGAGCTATCCCCGTGTGCCCCACGGT
>NZ_JAFBDT010000017.1 GCF_016908355.1 Fusibacter tunisiensis
CCCTAGGGGTCACCATATGGGAGTATAGCTCAGCTGGGAGAGCATCTGCCTTACAAGCAGAGGGTCATAGGTTCGAGCCCTATTACTCCCACCACTTAATTTAATGTGCGGGTATGGCGGAATTGGCAGACGCGCTAGACTTAGGATCTAGTGACTAGTTCGTGGGGGTTCAAGTCCCTCTACCCGCACCAACAATTTTTTGCGAAGCGAAAAATTGCGCGTAGGTGTTGTTCTCGCGAAGCGAAACATCACTAGCGAATGTAAATTAGGGATGTTGTACAAGAAGAAATATAGTTAGGTGTTGTTCTCGCGAAGCGAAACATCACTAGCAACTATATAATATGAATATTAAATTTTTTAAGCGGGAGTGGCTCAGTGGTAGAGCATCGCCTTGCCAAGGCGAGGGTCGCGAGTTCGAATCTCGTCTTCCGCTCCAATTTGCGGGTGTAGCTCAATGGTAGAGCCCCGGCCTTCCAAGCCGGTCGTGAGAGTTCGATTCTCTTCACCCGCTCCAAGGCAATGATCCATTAGCTCAGTCGGTAGAGCACCTGACTTTTAATCAGGGTGTCCCGCGTTCGAGTCGCGGATGGATCACCATCCGGCGGCGTAGCCAAGTGGTAAGGCACAGGTCTGCAAAACCTTTATTCACCAGTTCAAATCTGGTCGCCGCCTCCAAATTATGCGCTCTTAGCTCAATTGGATAGAGTATCTGACTACGAATCAGAAGGTTGGGAGTTCGAGCCTCTCAGGGCGCACCATTATATCCACGTCTTTTTTGTTATGTAGGATGTAGATGTAATTAGTTATATAGTATGGGAGTATAGCTCAGCTGGGAGAGCATCTGCCTTACAAGCAGAGGGTCATAGGTTCGAGCCCTATTACTCCCACCATGCGGAAGTGGCTCAGTGGTAGAGCATCGCCTTGCCAAGGCGAGGGTCGCGAGTTCGAATCTCGTCTTCCGCTCCAGTAACTTGCAAGTTGTCTATGACGATTTTGCGAGTTTTCTTTTTTTGAAAAATAGAATATAATGGAGACAGTGACGAAAGGTGGGAATCAGATGATTGAACAATTGTCCGATGCTATTCATGAAATCGTATTTGATACTTTTCAAGAAACTGTTATCAACTATTATGAGTGTGGTCATCACGATTTAAATCGAAATCGTGTTTATCAAGTGAACACTTCAGAAAACAGGTATATTTTAAAATTTTATTATAAACCAAATAAGAGGATACGCGAGTTAAATGCGCTAACATATTTTCATGATGCTAAACTTAAAATATTAAATTATGGTATTTGGAAGAACTATTTGGAATGGTCTTTGTATGGTTACATAGATGGTGATATGTTACAAAGCGTAATTAAGGTATTAACGTTTGAAAATAAGGCTGTTATTTTCGATGAAATTGGACAACGTATGGCAAAGTTACATGCCTGTAAAACATTTGATTATTTTGGAGATTGGACTGTTCATAAGCAGAGTCCACTTATTGAATATAAGCAGTTTATAATTAAAGATACTGAACGTATTATTCATAATTTTCAGGCCATTAAAGCACATCAAAATATAAGGGATCAAAAAGCAGTGCAAATTGTAAGAGATGAATATCGAAACATTAGAACTCTAGATATAGGAAGATTGTGTCATAGGGACCTAGATGGCCGCAATTTAATTGTAAAGGCTAGAGAGGATGGCATGTACCATCTTGAAGCAATATTAGATTTTGAAAAATGTGTTGTTTTTAACGAGCATTTGGACACAATTGGCCTGTTTAGGAAATACTTTATTGAGTCACCTGAATTGATCCCGTATTTTATAAAGGGCTATAAAAAATATCATGACATTTCCCCCAGTTTTAATAAAGAATTGAAATTCAATCTCTTTAGGCTTGGACTCGACTTGAGCAGTTGGAGTCAAAACGTGTCTAAGTCTTTTTACGATGAATCAATAGAGTATTTAAGAACATTAATAACTATTGAAACAGATATTATCAATTATCATTTTTGAAGGGAGGTAAACGATGCAATATTTTGAAGAAATTTCCGACAAAACATTGGATTTGGGAAAATTGTCGAATCAAAATTTTGTCCTTTATTTTTATCCAAAAGATAATACGTCGGGATGTACACTTGAAGCGCTTGAATTTAGTGAACTATATCATGAGTTTGTTGCCCTGGGATATCATATATATGGTATTAGTAAAGATACTGTAGGTAGTCATTTGAAATTTAAAGAAAAGAACAATATCCCATTTGAGTTGATCAGCGATCCCGAAAGGGTATTGTTGAATCGATTTGAAGTTGTTAAGGAAAAAAAAATGTATGGAAAAGTTGTAAAAGGTACAGAAAGATCAACCTTTATATTTAAAAAAGATTTTGAGCTTATAAAAAGCTTTAGAAATGTAAAAGCACAAGGTCATGCAAAAGAAGTCTTAGAATATATTAAAGAAAATAGTTGAGGTGGTTTTATGAGAATGTCTTATTTGTATATGCCTACATTAAGAGAAGTGCCAAATGATGCTGACATTATCAGTGCACAATTGCTCTTAAGAGGTGGAATGATTCGAAAGCTGGTTTCAGGCGTTTATTCTTTTTTACCTTTAGGCTTTAGAGTTATGAAAAATGTTGAAGCAATTGTAAGAGAAGAAATGGATCGGTTTGGTGGCCAGGAAGTTTTGATGTCTGCGATTCAACCAAAGGAAATTTGGGAAGAAAGCAATAGGTGGGCAAATTTTGGACCTGAAATGTTTAAACTCAATGACCGTCAAGATCGAGAGTTCTGTCTTGGACCAACACATGAAGAATATTTCACGTTTATGATTAACAATGAACTTAAATCCTATAAACAACTTCCACTGAATTTATATCAGATTCAAACCAAATACAGGGATGAACGTCGACCTAGATTTGGATTAGTACGTGCAAGAGAATTTATTATGAAGGACGCTTATACTTTTGATGTGGACCAAGAGGGTCTTGAAAAATCATATCAAAATATGTGGAAAGCTTATGAAAGTGCTTTTGATCGTGTAGGTTTTAAGTATAAAGTTGTAAAAGGCGATTCAGGCAATATGGGGGGAAATATATCGCATGAATTTATTGCAATCACACCAAATGGTGAGAGTACGATAGCTTATTGTGATTCGTGTGATTTTGCAGCTACCGATGAAGTTGCAGAAGTAATTTACAATCAAAAAATTAGTCAGGTAGAGCATGGTGAACTGGAAAAAGTCCATACGCCAAATGTAAAAACAATTGTAGATTTAGAAAACTTTTTTGGCATTACTGGAGGGCAGTTTATTAAAACCTTACTCTTTAAAACTGAAGATAACCAGCGTGTTTTTGCAGTGATGGTGCCAGGTGATAGAGCTTTAAGTCTCGTGAAATTGTCGAAGGTTGTTGGGGTATCAGAAGATGCGTTAATAATGCTCACAGAAGATGAAGTTCATGATATGGCAGGATCAATTTTAGGGTTTGTAGGACCATTTGGATTAAAAGATACAGTAGAAATTGTTGCGGATAAACGTGTGTTTTTAATTAAAGGTGGTATTTGCGGTGCAAATGAAAAAGACTATCATCTTAAAAATGTAACATTAAATAGTGAGTTATATCAAGTTGCAGATGACTTGCTGTTGGTTGAAGCGGGTGACCAGTGTCCAAACTGTGGCAAGCCACTTATGATTGATAAAGGTACAGAAGTTGGTAATATTTTCCAACTGGGTGATAAGTATTCGAAGGCAATGAATGCGACATTTTTAGATAAAGATGGAAAGGCCAAACATTTCATTATGGGATCTTATGGGATTGGAATTTCTAGATGTGTGGCCGCAGTGGTTGAACAATGCCATGATGACAATGGTATTATTTGGCCATTGTCTATTGCACCCTATAAAGTTCTTGTAACTGTTGTAAATATGAAATCAGAAGAACAAAAAACGTTGGGTGAAGAAATATATCAAGAACTTGTTTCTAGAGGAATTGATGTCCTTCTAGACGATCGAAATGAAAGGGCTGGGGTTAAATTTACAGATGCTGATTTGATCGGGATTCCTTTGCGGGTCACAGTAGGAAAAAAGGCTTCAGAAGGCATGGTTGAATTCTCACTTAGAAAAGATGGCATTAAAGAAGAACTTGATAAAAAAGAACTTTTAGAGCGAATTGATAATGAATTATCAAAAAAAGTGTAACATTTAGAAATAAGTGTTTTTATTTCCTACTATTTTGGTATAATATTCAAGAGGAAATTATTGAAATTCATAGAAATGAGGGAAATTATGGCGAACAAAAAGAAAATTGTTATTCTTGGCGGTGGATATGCTGGCGTTAAGGCTGGCAAAACGCTTCACAAATTGTTTAAGAAAGATGATTCTGTGGAGATAACGCTAATTGACAAAAAACCTTACCACACTTTAATGACTGAGCTTCATGAAGTTGCTGGACACAGAACAGAACCTGATGCAATACGTATTGATCTGAGAACGATTTTTCAGGGCCGAAAAGTTAACGTTGTAACAGATGCAATTCAAAATATTGATTTTGAAAAGCGTACTTTGGAATCTGAAAAAACAACATATGCTTATGATTACTTATTGATAGCATGTGGTTCTGATTCAAATTCTTTTGGAATTGATGGCGTAGATGAACACGCATTTACTTTATGGTCATATGAAGATGCAATTCGGATTAGAGAGCATGTTGAAAAAATGTTTGAAATGGCGTCTATCGAAGAAGATCCAGTGGTGCGTCAGCAGCTTTTAACATTCGCAGTAGTTGGTGGTGGATTTACAGGCGTCGAGATGATTGGTGAATTAGGAGAAGCAAAAAAACACTTGAGCGAAAAGTATGGTGTGGATCCTAATGAAGTAACACTCTACAATATAGAGGCTGCTCCAAGAATTTTAAATACGCTTAAAGATGAAAAACAAATTGCTAAGGTAGAGAAGAGATATAAAAAACTTGGCATCCAATTATTAAAAAATGCCGCACTTGTTAAGGCAACAGAAGACGGTTTTGATCTAAAAGATGGTACCCATATTAAAACAAAAACGTTGATTTGGGGTGCTGGAATAAAGGTCAATAATTTTGTTGGAAAACTTGGATTTGAAGCAGGTCGTGGCGGCCGCGTTGCAGTTAACGCGTTTATGCAGTCAGGCACACATGAAAATGTATACTTGGCGGGTGATAATGTTCACTATGAAGATGGCGATGGCTTATTGCCACAAATTGTGGAAGCTGCAGAGCAGACGGGTCATACGGCTGCGCTGAACATAGCAGCACAGATTAACAACACTGAAATGCACAGTCATAAACAAAACTATCATGGATTCATGGTGTCAATAGGATCTAGATATGCTGTTTCTGATAACAATGGCCTTAAATTCAATGGATTTTTAGCTGTTTTGGTGAAACACCTTGTCAATTTCTTTTATTTGTTTACAGTAAGTGGTGTGGCGCAGTTATTCGAGTATTGGAGACATGAATTTTTCCATGTTAAAAATAGAAGATCATTTTTAGGCGGACATTTTGCAGCTGCAACACCAAATTTCTGGTTGGTACCTTTACGTGTTTATATGGGTGTTATGTGGCTTATTGAAGGCCTTAACAAAATAGATGAAGGCTGGCTGTCAGAAGCTAAAATTTATGCTTCTGATGCGGTTGCTCAAGCTTCTGAATGGGTTGAGCCAGGTGCTGAAGCTGTTAAACCCTTAATAGAAACTGTTCCTGGAATTGTTCAGTGGGGAATTGATGTCTTTGTAGCACCGAATGCAGTTCTTTTCCAAACAGGCATGGTTCTTGCAGAAATCGTTTTAGGTTTAGCATTGATTGCCGGATTGTTTACTTTTATTTCAGCAGTTGTTACCACTGTTATGACGGTTGCAATTACATTAACAGGTATGGCTGATGCTTCAATTTTGTGGTTCTTCTTTGGTGGAATTGCCTTGATTAGTGGCTCAGGAACTGTTTTCAGTTTGGACTATTATGTAATGCCTGTTCTAAAAAAATGGTGGAAATCTACAAAATTTGCTCGAAAATCCTATTTATATTTTCACTAGATGATGACCTAAATCGTATCTGCTTATAGCAGATACGATTTTTAACGATTGAAGAAGGGTTTTGTATGAAAAAAAACGATTTTATTATGGTTATTGCTGTTTTAGCAATTGCAATTGTGGGTTTTGTCGCAATTAGAGGTTATCAAAATCAAGAGGCAACACAAACATATGTTGTAGTTAAGCACGATGGCAAAGTGATTGAAAAAATTCTATTTAATGCTGAAACTGAATCTCAATTTGAGTATGCCCATGGTGATGAATACAATACAATTGTCATAAAGGATGGCCTTGTTACAGTAGAAGAGGCGAGCTGTAGGGATCAAATTTGTGTAAAAACAAAATCCATATCAAAAAATGGCGAGATAATCGTGTGCCTGCCACATAAATTGACAGTAGAAATCTATGCAGAATCCAGTGAAATAGAACTAGATGGTATAGCGGAGTAATGATATGAATCAGAAAAACACATCAGGAAAGACCAGACTTTTGGTGTTTATATCTGTCTTGGTTGCACAAGGCATGGTTTTGTCCTTTATAGAGCGTATGATCCCGTTTCCTTTCATAGCGCCTGGTGCTAAACTAGGGCTTGCAAATATTGTAACAGTTACAGCAGTATACTTGTTAACTTTTAAAGAGGCTGCTGCCGTTGTCTTGTTACGCATATTTCTAACTGCAGCTACGTTTGGCTCTTTATCGAGTTTTTTGTATAGTTTAGCAGGAGGCGTATTGAGTTTGCTTGTGATGGCAGGGATTGTCAAAGTTTTTAGAAATGATTTTAGCCTAATTGGTGTCAGTATAGCTGGCGCAATCTTTCATAATTTGGGGCAATTATTAGTTGCTTCTTTTATGATCAATAGTTTTTTGGTTTTGACATATTTGCCAATTTTAATGATCGTTGCAATACCGACAGGACTATTTGTTGGTTTTGTGGCACGCTATTTAATAGCATATTTGGAACGTGTTAATATGATACGTTAAAAAATGGAGATTGTAATGTCGGTATTTGAGAGTATAAAAGGTATGGAAACACCACTTTCAGCGGAGATAGAGAAAGAGTTGAAATTGGTTAAAGATATGCTTGGAAATGTAACCAGAACAAAATATGCAGGAATTAGAGCGGTAATAGAAGATGTTATGGATCTAAATGGAAAAATGTTGCGCCCAATCTTTGTTATACTGTCTGGACATTTTGGAGCGTATCGGTCAGAAAAAGCAGTTCAATTGGCGGCTTCAATTGAACTATTGCATTTAGCTACATTAATCCATGATGATATTGTCGATGATTCTAAAATGAGACGTCATAAAGAAAGTGTTCAAAGCAAATATGGTAAAGATATGGCTGTTTATGCAGGTGACTATCTTCTCGCAAAATCTTTGACGATTCTTGACAGCGACAAATATGAGGCAAAACATGTGGATCGATTGGCAGAAGGGATAGAACGTATATGTGAAAGTGAATTGCTTCAGTATCAAAGTCGTTTTAATACCATGACGGTAAAAAATTATTTGAGAATTGTTTCGGGTAAGACAGCAACTTTATTTGCAGTTGCCCTTTATGTTGGCGCTGCAGAAAGCGGGTGCTCTGAGCAATTGTCCAAGCAATTGGGACGGATTGGGCATGAATTGGGCATTGCATTTCAAATTATAGATGACGTATTAGATTTTAGCACGACTCAAAAAAATGTGGGAAAATCGACGCAAAATGACCTAAAAAAAGGGTATTATACACTTCCTGTAATTTATGCACTTCGAGAATCTGATGACGTTAATCCTAAAAGTTTGGAGAGCGGTATTCAAAAATCTAGAAAACTAGCAATTAAGTATACGGATAAGGCATTCAAGAGAATTGAGAAGTTGCCTGACTCTGAGGCAAAAGACCTATTGCAGCATATTGCAACGCATATGTTAAAAAGACAATATTAATGTAAAAAAAACCTACATTCTAGTGGTATAAACAGCTAGAATGTAGGTTTTTTGATTAGAAAGTAATGTATTCTAAAATAAGTTTTGCAATTTCTTCCAAATATGTTTGATCGATTTGTTTAAACCGATCTAGCTCAGGACTATCTATGTCCAAAACGCCAATAAGGGTATCATTTTTAATTAACGGGATAACGATTTCACTATTTGAGTACAAATCACAAGCGATGTGTCCCGGAAATTGGTGCACGTCTGGAACAATAAGTGTTTCGCGTTTTTCAGCTGCACTTCCACAGACACCACTCCCCATTTTAATACGCGTTACAGCGGGTCTTCCCCAAAATGGGCCAAGAACCAGCTCATCATTTTTTAACAAATAAAAACCAGCCCAGTTTAAATCATTTAAAAGAAAGCCCAATGTCGCAGCTGCATTGGCGGCATTTGCTATTGGATCAGATTCTGTTTCAAATAGTTTTTTCATTTCATCCATGATATAAGGATAGAGAATTTCGGGCGCTTTACTTGGCGCAGGGTACATACAAGCCATAATAGTCCTCCTTGTTTTAGTTTAGTATAGCCTAAATTTCAGTAAGGGACAATGACAAAAATAAAATATTTCGAAATTCGAATAAAAATATTTCGGTTTACAAAATATATGGTATAATATGTCTTGGTGATGATGATGAAAATGATTTTAAGAGATTATACGGATTATTTTAAGAACATATCGAAGAACGTGCTTTTATATCTAGGCATTATACTTTTTGCGACTATTGTAACGGCAGCCTATAATATTCTTTTTGGAATCTACATGAAAAATGTGGGGTACACAGAAGAATTTGTTGGCAGAATTTTGTCGTTAAAAACAATAGGTGTTGCAATAGGTGCTGTACCAGTAGCCATTATATCAGAGAGAATTAATAAGAAGTGGACCTTGATTGCAGGTTTGTTTGTCATGCTGGGAAGTAGTTTAATGATATTGAATGTGAACTTCTCATGGACCATGGAATTGTTTGCGATTATTTTTGGCCTTGGAAATGCAACTGTAATGGTTCTGCAAGCACCCATTATTTATGACAATACAGAAGCTGAACATCGTGTTACGGCCTTTAGTATGGCCTTTGTGTTTCAGAATATTGCATTTGTAATTGGCAGTTTTGCCTTGGGCCATCTTTCCGAGTTCTTATCAGGTATTTATGGTGCGGCTTCAGCGAATTTAATGGTTCTTAATGGCGCTACCTTATTGGTTGGAATTGCCATTTTAATAGCACTTAGATTTAATGGGGATCAAATGACTTCTGTTAATCATGACAATACTGTTTTTGAAGCTTTAGGTAAAGTTTTGACCGGCTATCGTTTGCTCCTTAAAGGCGATACATTTATGTATCTGCTTCAAGTTGCACTTGTTGGTGTAGGTGCAGGCATGATTGTGCCATTTTTTAGTATGTATCTTAAGTATTCTTTGAACATCGCAGATGGATCAGTAGGGACTATAATGGCAATTAGCCAAGTGGGGACTGTTTTTGGTGGACTCATCGTGCCACCACTTGCAAAGCGAATGGGGCGTGTAAATACAGTTATAGCCTGTCAGCTCTTATCAATTCCTTTTTTGATTTCAATTTCTTTTCCGCAAGGCATTATTATCATAACCATTTCATTTTTCTTTAGATCGTCTTTAATGAATATGGCAAGTCCTGTGATTAACAGTTTGGCAATGGAGATTACATCAGATGATAGCCGAACTTTTATGAGCAGTATGATTATGTTAATTAACAATTTATTTAGATCGATTGGAATTTATATAGGTGGTTACTTAATGTTTAAATATTCGTATAACACACCCTATTATTGGACGATACTTGCATATTTAATTGGTACATTTATACTTTACCGAGTTTTTAAAAGAAAAAACCGCCTCGCATGAGGCGGTTTTATATTACAGCATTTCAACAACTTTTAATCTAACCAACCCGTTTGGCGTGTGAACTTCCACTTCTTCACCGACTTTCTTACCCATTAGTTTTTCACCCATGGGAGACTCGTTTGAAATTTTGCCATCGAGAGGATCAGATTCTATACTGGTTACAATTTGAAGCGTTTCAGTTTCGTCAAAATCTAAGTCCAAAATTTTAAATTTACTATTGATTGAAATTGTATTTTTATCTTTTGGTTCTTGGACCAACTCATAAGATTCCAAAATTGCTTTTAACTTAAGGATTTCTGTTTCATTATGTGATTGCGCTTCTCGTGCAGCATGATACTCAGCATTTTCAGATAAATCACCAAAGCCTCGGGCTCTTTTGATTTCATCGGATATTTGATGTCTTTTCTCTATGAGCTCATCGTACTCATGCTCGAGTTTCTCAAGGGCCGATGGGGTTAGCAATGTCTTTTTCATATGGACAACTCCTCGTAATTTGTTTGCATGTAACATACACTATAATACCAAACTTACTGATGTTTGTAAATTGCTTTTTTAAGAATAAATCGATACTGGAATTTTGCTGTCATCTTGTTATAATGGTAACAGAAAAAGCGAATGAGGTGGCCTATGAACGCACTATTGAATCAACTGATAGAAACACATAAAAATGATGCTCAAAAGGGAAATGTAGCGGATTACATTCCAGAACTTAAAAAGACCCCAAAAGACTTGCTGGGGATTTCCATTATTGATTTGAATGGCAACTCTTATGAAGCAGGTGACTGTGATGTAAAATTTACTCTTCAAAGCATCTCTAAGCCGATCGTTTTGCTGTTGGCACTTATGGACAATGGTGAATCCCGTGTTTTTGAAAAAGTTGGCAAAGAACCTACGGGAGATCCTTTTAATTCTATAATACGATTGGAAACCTATAACGAGCATAAGCCTTTGAACCCTATGATTAATGCAGGCGCTATTTCTGTTTCTGCACTTGTAAAAGGCAAAAATTCCAGTGAAAAAATAGATCGTATTTTAGAGTTTATGCGTAAAATTACGAATAACCCTACGATTCAAGTGAATGAGCATGTGTTTGAGTCTGAACTTGCTACTGGAAATCGAAACCGGTCTATGGCTTATTTTTTACATGATGTTGGAAACTTGGAAGGCAACGTAGAAGAAGCACTAACCGTCTATTTTAAACAGTGCTCCATTGAAGTAACTGCAAAAGATTTAGCCTATATTGGCGCAGTACTTGCTGCAGATGGTGTTGACTTAACGACCAGAGAGCGGTTATTCCCCAAAAGGTATTGTGATATCGTTAAATCTTATATGGCGACATGTGGTATGTATGATGGATCAGGTGAGTTTGCAATTAATGTGGGCATTCCTGCTAAAAGTGGTGTCGGTGGCGGCATTATGTGTACTGTACTTGGTCGAATGGGTATTGGCGTGTTTGGACCTGCATTGGATTCTAAAGGAAATAGTTATGCCGGATTAAGGGTTTTGGAATCCTTGTCCAGTGGTTTATCATTAAGTATTTATTAGAGAGGATTCCCTATGAAAAAAAGGTATGGTTTAGTCACCTTTCTTTTGATTGCGACGCTTCTACTTGGCGGTTGTAAGACATACACGATAAAACCAGAAGGACTTGAACCAAATCCTGAGTTAATTCAGTATGCACCAAAGTCTACTGGTCTTTTTTTAGGGGATAATGCATACATGCACCAGATTGTTGGCATTGAAATTATAAGTGAAACCCCTTTTTATGAAATGACATTGCAAGGGGAAGTGAAGCTAAATCAAGTGTCATCTAAAAATAACGAGGCATCTTTTGATATTGATTTATGGATTGATTCAGAAAAAATGGTTCAGGTCATATCCCCTAGTTTATTTAATGATTCTGATTATGTTGAAAATGTTCTTTTAAAAATGCCCTTGGAAGTTGGTGCATCTTGGGAATATGATACTTTGGATTTTGCAGGGAATGCTCATAAAATAAAAGCTGAAATCGTTAAAATTGACAAGGACCTTATTGAGGTCGTCTATGAAAATTCAAATTTAGGAAAGGAAGCGCGGGTATTTAAGAAAGACAATGGAAGTGTTAGTTTTTCTAAGGAAATTTGGTTTGACACTGTGAAAGCAATTACCGGATATCATAAAGCCTTAGACCCTATAGAAAATCAAGCAGAAGTGTATGACCAAATAGAGCCTGTGGAAATTTCAGGAGAAATTGTTGCGCTTTTAGATGCGTTTAATCGCGCGTTTTATTCAGGTGACGTTCAAACGTATACGGAATGGGTTAAAGAAGAGTCAAGTGCAGCGATGAAACTATCGTCAGAAATAACACAGCTGGAAGAAGCCCCGAGGTATATAGGATTTAAGGTAATTAATGCTGTTTCAACAGAAAAAGGAATGGCAGTGACACTTATTGAAAAGTATGACACTGCCGATGGGACTGATTTATTGGTGGTTATAGATTACTTTGTTGAGTTAATAGATGGGAACTACTTTATTTCTGATTTTGAGATGCAGAACTCTAAAACTTTTGAATAATTGGGACATTGCCCGAGTAGCCAACTTGGTTTTTCCCTGATTCTTTGATTTTATAGAGTCCTTTATCCGCCACTTCAAGCAACTCTGTTGGCGTTCTGCCATCATAGGGATAGGTTGCTATGCCCATAGAAATGGTGATTTTCGGTTTTGTTGTTTTTGAAACTTCTTCACGCAGACGGTCACATATTTCTATTGCCATTGGTGCATTTACGCCAGGAAGGATTAGAATAAATTCATCTCCGCCATATCGGCCAAAGTCATCAGTCTTCCGTTTTCTTGACATAAATAAATTGCTTACATTAATTAAAGCTTCATCTCCAACGGTATGGCCTAATGTGTCATTGATCGTTTTAAAAGAATCAATGTCAAAAAATGCGATTGAAAAAAATTTAGTGTCTGGTGCATTGATGTGGTGTCTTATGGCATCAACGGTGCTTTGCCTGTTTAGAGCCTTGGTCAGTGGATCTCTTTGTGCCTTATCTTTAATGTATGCAACATGGTCAGCCATTTGTGTTGTGCGTTTGCGACTTTCAAATTCGACGACGCGATTAAATTTATGTTCCAAATCATTCAATCGGTTTAGTTTGGTTTTAAGATCTGATTGAGCGTGGTTAAATGTGATAATCAATTTTGAAATTTGATAGATTTGGATTAGGATTACGCCAGCAGTCATGATATGAAATTCATTTGAAAGCGACATGACAAAAGCGCCAACAACTATAAAAAACTGGGATTCCATATATTCTTTGTGTTGTTTGATTTGCGTTTGCCGATATCTTCTATAATATAAGAAGAACGTCACAAAGGCAGTGATGAGCAAAGCTATATTCAGCCACTCAATTGGTCTAAACCAATTTTGTGCCAATAAAAAAATCAATGCCATACTCGCCAGGATTCCAATGCTTAAGGAAACGGTTGTAGTTTGTTTATGTAAGATAAGAAAGTGTGCAATAACCATAAATTGGTAGACCAGAATTGCCCATTTAAAAAGGGCAAAATCTGTAACGGGAAGTAAAAGAAAATCACCCGCAAAGATAATGGCAAAGGGGAGAAACATCAAAGCCTGAGTGTTGAAACGAGAATCCTTTGCGTGTGTTCCAGACAGATGCATTACAAATCCACCAAAGAAAAGGGTAGCACTTAATCTGGTAATAAATGTGAGATCCATTTGCGCCTCCTATAAATATATATAGTCATCTTATAAGAAATAGGCGAAAAACACAATGGATTATTTTGACTTGAAGGGTGGCATAGGTTATAATTTAGAAATATTGAAGAAACTTGATTAAAATTTGGAGGAACTTATGAAAACAACTTATATAAGGGACCTGTATAAAAAAGGTTCAGATTTAGAGGATCAAGAGATTGTGGTTTCTGGTTGGATTAGAACCAGCCGGGCATCTAAGACATTTGGATTCATCGAGTTGAATGATGGTACTTATTTTAAAAATGTACAAATCGTTTATGATGAAAACCTTTCAAATTTTGAGGCAGTTTCAAAGTTATCCATAGCATCTGCAATTATTATACAGGGGAAATTGGTTTTGACACCTGATGCAAAACAACCTTTTGAAATACTTGCCACCACAATAGAGGTGGAGGGCGAATCAACGCCTGAATACCCACTCCAAAAAAAGCGTCATACCATGGAGTATTTAAGAACAATTGCACATTTAAGACCAAGAAGCAATACATTTTCAGCTGTTTTTAGAGTTCGATCTGTAGCAGCTTACGCCATTCACAAGTTCTTCCAGGACCGTGGGTTTGTATATGTACACACGCCAATTATCACTGGGAGTGATGCAGAGGGTGCAGGTCAGATGTTCAGAGTGACAACTATGGATTTAGAAAATTTGCCAATGTCGGACAATGGACAATTAGATGTAGCAGAGGATTTTTTTGGAAAAGAAACTAATCTTACAGTGAGTGGTCAATTAGAGGCTGAAACTTTTGCATTGGCTTTTAGAGATGTTTATACTTTTGGCCCAACTTTTAGAGCAGAGAACTCTAACACAAAACGTCATGCTGCTGAATTTTGGATGATTGAACCAGAAATTGCTTTTGCAGATTTAAATGACAATATGGATTTAGCTGAGGATATGGTGAAGTATATAATTGATTATGTCCTTGAACAGTGTCCAGAAGAAATGAAGTTTTTTAACGAACGCATCGATAAGGGATTGCTTGATAGACTGACCCATGTTCTTTCATCTGACTTTGTACGCGTAACTTATACTGAAGCGGTGGAGGCTTTGAAAAATTCTGGAGAAACTTTTGAGTTCCCTGTTTTCTGGGGGGCTGATTTGCAAACAGAACACGAACGCTATTTAACGGAAGTGATTTATAAAAAGCCTGTTTTTGTAACGGATTATCCTAAGGAAATCAAATCTTTTTACATGAGAATGAATGCAGATCAAAAGACTGTTGCAGCTATGGATTTGCTCGTACCTGGCATCGGCGAATTGATTGGAGGGTCACAGAGGGAAGAACGTTATGACTTGCTTTTGAACCGTATTCATGAAATGGGACTTCAGGAAGAGGATTACTGGTGGTATTTAGAGCTTCGAAAATTTGGAGGGACACGTCATGCTGGTTATGGGCTTGGCTTTGAGCGTATGATTATGTATCTTACAGGAATGGGTAACATTAGAGACGTTGTACCGTTTCCAAGAACAGTTAAAAATGCTGAATTTTAGTTTTTAAGCATACCCTTGGGTATGCTTTTTTTTGAAAAGGAGATAACTGTGATAAATAGTGTAATATATACGATTTTAGGTATGAATGTGTTGGTTTTCCTTTTGATGGGTCTTGATAAAAGTAAAGCAGTACATGGTAAATGGCGCATTCCAGAAAAATGGCTTCTTATAATGGGATTTTTTGGTGGTGGCATTGGATTTTCAACTTCGATGATTGTTTTTAAACATAAGTTGTCGAAAGGCTATTTTAGATGGACAGCCTTCGTAGGAAGTTTAATCCTGCTGGGAAGTGGTGCATGGTATATTTTAAAAGGTTTAAAATGAGTTAAGTTTTATTAAAATGTTTTTGTGAATGTTTTGTTTTACTATTTGTTTCAATCATGTAAAATAAAGATGATTTAGTATTTAATCAATTAATTTTCAAAGGGGAGTTTCACATGAAAAGAATTTTAATCACAGGTGCATCAGGTCAAATTGGAACAGAATTGACAGAACTCTTAAGAAACACTTATGGCGTTGATAATGTTGTCGCGTCTAGCCGTGGACATGGAAAAAACAAAACTGTTGAAGAAAACGGAATTTATGAAGCGTTAGATGTAACAGATGGAAAGCATTTAGGCGAAATTGTAAACAAGTATAAAATTGATACAATTATGAATTTAGCTGCTGTTTTATCGGCGGTAGGCGAGAAAAATCCTCAGTTGTTGTGGGATGTAAACATGAATGGTTTGTATAACTGTTTAGAAGTAGCAAGAGAAACTGGTGCTATGGTATTTACACCAAGTTCAATTGCAGCATTTGGACCATCAACACCTAAAGATTTAACACCTCAGGATACCCTTCAAAGACCGTCAACAATTTATGGTGTTTCAAAAGTTTCAGGAGAATTGCTGTGCGATTATTATTTCAATAAATTTGGTGTGGACACAAGAGGTGTTCGTTTTCCTGGATTGATTTCTTATGCAGCACTTCCAGGTGGTGGCACTACGGATTATGCAGTGCACATTTATTATGATGCACTAAAGTCTGGAAAGTTCACATGTAATTTAAGTGCGGATACTTATATGGATATGATGTACATGCCTGATGCACTTGATTCAATTGTACAATTGTGTGAGGCAGATCCTTCTAAATTGATTCATAGAAATGCCTTTAATATAACGGCAATGAGCTTTTGTCCGGAAGACATTAAAAATGAAATTAAAAAACACATTCCTGAATTTGAAATGGATTATGATGTAGATTCAGTCAAGCAAACAATTGCAAATTCGTGGCCTAATTCTTTGGACGATTCTGCAGCACGTGAAGAATGGGGCTGGAATCCAAAGTATAATTTAGAGAATATGACAGCTGATATGTTGGCGAAACTTAAGATGAAACTAGCACTTTAAGCGACTAGGAATTGAGGAGGTTTATGATGCAACAGATTATTCAATGTGTTCCAAATTTCAGTGAAGGTCGAGATTTAGACAAAATCGAAAAAATTGTATCTGAGTTTAGAGGCAAAGACGGTGTGAAATTGTTGGATTACAGCAATGACCCGGATCACAACAGACTTGTGGTGACACTTGTTGGTGAAAAAGAAGCCCTGAAATCGGTGATACTAAAAGCAGTAGGGGTTGCGATTGAACTGATTGACCTAACCAAACATGAGGGCCAGCATCCAAGAATGGGCGCTGTTGATGTTATTCCTTTTATTCCAATTAAAGATGTAACAATGGAAGCGTGTATTGAACTTTCTAAGGAAGTTGCTCAAGCGCTATATGAAACGTATAAGTTGCCTAGTTTTCTTTATGAAAAATCAGCTCGAAATTCTGAACGTGAGAATTTGGCCAAGTTAAGAAAAGGTCAATTTGAAGGCATGTCTGAGAAAATCAAGGATGAAGCGTTTTCACCAGATTTTGGAACTGAAATTCATCCGACTGCAGGAATTGTTGCTGTTGGCGCCCGTATGCCTCTTGTGGCATTTAATGTGAACTTAAATACTGCCGACGTAGAAATTGCCAATAAGATTGCAAAAAATGTACGTCATCTTTCTGGTGGTTTAAGATATTGCAAAGCGATTGGTATTGAAATGGAAGACCGTGGGATTACACAGGTTTCCATGAATATGACTGACTTCACAAAAACACCTCTTTACCGTGCGTTTGAATTGATTAAGATTGAAGCAAAGCGTTATGGGGTATCAGTTGTTGGAAGTGAAGTCATTGGACTTGTACCTATGGATGCTTTAATTGGAACTGCGGAATACTATTTAGGAATTGAAGATTTTTCATACGACCAGGTCCTCGAGAAGAGAATAATGGAGTAAGACATGAAAAAAGGAAATTTAGTGATTCTAAACGCCCAAGAAGTTGTTACATGTAGTGGCTTTAAGGGAAAATCTGGATCAGAAATGCAAAATTTAGGTGTTGTAACACATGCATCTGTTATTGTAGAAGATGGTATTATCACAAAGATTACAAAAGACCCTGTTGATGGTTCTGCCTTTGAAAAAAAAGGATTCAAAGTGATCGATGCAAGTGGCAAGTGTGTGTTGCCGGGATTTGTTGATTCACACACACATTTGATTTTTGGTGGTTACAGAGAAGACGAATACAACAATCGCCTCAATGGTATGGACTACATGGAAATCATGAACAGAGGTGGTGGCATCATAAATTCAGTACGTGGGACTCAAGAAAGTTCAAAAGAGACGCTTCTTGAAGTTGGCATCAAAAGGTTAAATTCCATGGCTGGATTTGGGGTTACAACAGTAGAAGGTAAAAGTGGATACGGATTGGATTTAGAGACTGAAGTTAAGCAACTTGAAGTCATGAAAGAACTTAACAAAATGCATTCTTTAGACATTGTTACAACCTTTTTGGGGCCACATGCCCGACCAATCGCGTATAAAGATAATCCTGATGCTTTTATTGATTTCATGATTGAAGATGTTTTGCCAGTGGTAGATGAAAATGGTTTGGCAGAATTTGCAGATATATTCTGTGAAAAAAATGTTTTTTCCATTGAACAGTCTAAACGCTTTTTACTTGAAGCTAAAAAACGAGGCTTTAAGCTTAAAATTCATGCAGATGAGATTGTTCAACTTGGTGGAGCGGAGCTTGCGGCTGAACTTGGGGCCTATTCTGCGGACCATTTGCTTCAAGCTTCTGACGCAGGCATTGATGCAATGCGTGCCGCAGGTGTTGTAGCGACACTTTTACCCTGCACAGCTTTTTCTTTAAAAGAACCATATGCCAGAGCACGCTTCATGATTGATCAAGGTCTTGTTGTAGCGCTTGCAACTGACTTTAATCCTGGCAGCTGTTTTACAGAATCCATTCCACTTTTAATTGCACTTGCAACAAACCAAATGGGAATGACAATAGAGGAGACGATTACTGCTTTAACAATTAATGGGGCTGCAGCACTTGACAGGGCGGATCAGATTGGCAGTATTGATGTTGGGAAAAAAGCAGATTTAACGGTTCACGAATTTCCCTCTTATAAATTTTTGCCATATCATATTGGTGTGAGTACGGTGGAGAAAGTTATTAAGAATGGTGTTTTGATTTTGGATAAAGAATCTAACGTGCCTTTATAGGCTATCATAGGAGGAAACGATGCTTAAAGAAATGTATTTGAAAGATTTTTTGAGTCAAACAGCTTCAAGCGACCCTGTTCCAGGCGGCGGAAGTGTTGCGGCACTTTCATCAGCGCTTGCTGCAGCGTTATCAGCTATGGTTGCAAACCTCACAGTGGGAAAAAAAAATTATGAATCCGTGAGTGAAGAAATGGAAACCATAGTGCATCAAATGGTTGCTTATAAAGATGCTTTTGTAGACCTTATTGATAAAGATGCCAATTCATTTGACGGTGTTATGCAAGCCTTTAAAATGCCTAAAGAGACAGATGCTGAAAAACTGGCAAGATCGAATCGTATTCAAGAAGAGACAAAGTATGCGGCATCAGTACCCTTGGAAGTGGCTAAAAAGACCAGTGAATTGTTTGACATGATTGAAGCCTTGGTTCAAAAAGGAAATAAAAATGCACAAACAGATGCTTTGGTTGCTGCGATGATGGCTAGAACAGCAATTCTTTCAGCGCTTTATAACGTCAAAATAAATCTCGGATCAATAAAAGATGCTGAATTTGTTGCTGGCATGAATAAAGAAGTAGAAGCACTGGAGTCGTATGCAATTCGGAAAGAATCTGAAATCCTCAAGCAAGCAAGCTTTTAATTGAATCCAAATGTTTTTTCTAGTATAATAAGGATATTAACTTTTTAGGAGATGATTGGATGTTTAAAATAGTAGCAGACAGTAGTACGGAAGTCGATGGTAGGTTTTTAGAGAAATTTCCAGTTTCTTTGGTCCCTTTTAAATTGTATTTGGAGGGAAAAGAATATGTGGATGATTCAAATTTAGATGTTGATGCCTTTGTTAATGATATGAAAGCATCCAATGATTTACCTAGGTCTGCTTGTCCTTCGCCAAACGATTTTTTAGATGCGTTTAAAGGAGAGGAAGATGAGATTTTTGTTGTAACCATTTCATCAAAATTAAGTGGAACTTACAACAGTGCTATGGTTGCAAAAGAACTTTTTGAAACAGAAAATCCAGGGAAAAAATTTATTCACGTTTTTGATTCCTTAGGCGCTGCAGCAGGAGAAACACTTGTGGCCCGTATGATTCATGAATTTAAGAATCAAGGTCAAAAAGGAGAGGAACTGGTAAAATCAGTGACCCAATACATTTCTAATATGAGGGTGATGTTTATATCAGAATCTTTGGATAACCTGATTAAGAACGGTCGTATATCAAAGTGGAAAGGCATAATTGCCACCAAACTTAGAATTTTTCCAATTATGGGTGCTGATGGGCATGGTGAAATTAAGCTGATTGAAAAAGTTAGAAATTCCAATAAAGCCTATAACAGACTTATTGAAATAATGCAGGAAGAAATTACGAAAAAAGGAAAGAAAATTGTTGCCATAACACATGTAGGCAACCCTGAAAGAGCAAATCAAATAGAGACTGCTATGTCAGAAACAACAGGGATAGACGAGGTTATTAATCTAAAGTGTGCAGGATTGTCTTCGCTATATGCAGACAAAAAAGGGATTGTTGTCGCTTTTTAACAAATTTTTTAGGGACGATTTGAAATCTGAGCAAAGATTTTAGTCGTCCCTTTAGTAATTTTTTGGAAGTGTTAAAATTTTTAAGCAAAATTTACAACTTGATGCGGGACAAATATTGTTATTCCTTATTTAAAATGGTATGATGAATTTGGTAAAAATAATATCTTTGAGGTGATTTGAATGCATAAACGCTTATTTATCCCAGGTCCAGTAGATGTACGTGAAGATGTGCTCCAAAAAATGGCTACGCCACAAATCGGGCACAGAACAAAGGACGCATCTGCATTGCAAAGAAGTATTTCCGACAAAATGAGAAAGTTGATGTACACTGAAAACGAAATCCTACTTTCCACTTCATCAGGTAGTGGACTTATGGAAGGTGCTGTACGGTCCTGTACACGCAAGCGCGCAGCTGTATTTTCTGTGGGTGCTTTTGGTGACAGATGGTATGAGATGGCAGTTAGCAACAATGTGCCAGCTGATATTTTCAAGTCAGAACTTGGACAACCAACAACGCCTGAAATGGTAGAAGAAGTGCTTTCAACAGGAAAATATGATTTGATTACAGTAACACATAATGAAACATCAACTGGCATCATGAATCCTGTAGATGAAATTGCAGAAGTTGTAAAAAAATACCCAGAAGTTATTTTCTGTTTGGATACGGTAAGCTCTCTTGGAGGCACAAAAATTCCAGTAGACGATTTGGGCGTTGATATTTGTATCGCATCCACCCAAAAGTGTCTTGGATTGCCTGCAGGTTTAAGTGTTTGTTCTATTTCTCAAAAAGCACTTGATGCAGCTAAAGAAGTACCACATCGCGGCATGTATTTCGATTTGCTTGCACTGTATCAGTACATTCAAAAGAAAGATTATCAATATCCTTCAACACCATCTTTGGCACATATGTTTGCGCTTGATTATCAATTGGACAATATTTTAGAAGAGGGCCTTGACAATCGATTTAAGCGTCATCAAGATATGGCAAAAGTGACACGTGAGTGGGCTGAGAAACATTTCGCTATGTTGGCGGATGAAAAATACGCTTCAAATACATTAACAACGATTAAGAATACAAAAGAAATCAGCGTTTCTGATCTGAACAAGGCACTTGGAGAGAGAGGATACATGATTTCAAATGGATATGGTAAGCTTAAAGATGTAACATTTAGAATTGCACACATGGCGGATACTCAAATGGAAGATCTTAAAAAATTACTCGCTACAATTGAAGACATATTAGGATTATAAAAACTAGGGCAATTGGAAACAATTGCCTTTCAATTGGGAGGTATATTAAATGCAACTTAAAATATTAGCCAATGATGGAATGGATAAAAGTGCAGTTGATGCTTTGAATGCAATGGGCCATACAGTTGACACAACACATTATGATGGTGAAGCCCTAGTGGAAAAAATGCGCGAGTCTCATGTGATTGTCATTCGCTCAGCAACAAAAATCCGAAAAGAATTAATTGATCAAGTTAAGGGAAGCACCATGAAACTAATGATTAGAGCGGGTGTTGGAATTGACAATATTGATCATGTCTACGCTAAAGAAAATGGATTTACTGTAAAGAACACGCCAAATTCAAGCAGTGCTGCAGTGGCTGAACTTGCTATTGGTCATATGTTTGCAATATCAAGATTTATTCATATTTCAAATGTTACAATGCGAAATGGCGAATGGAATAAAAAGAACTATAAAGGTGTTGAGCTAAATGGCAAAACACTGGGACTGATTGGTATGGGTAGAATTTCTTATGAAGTTGCTAAGCGTGCAGTTGCTCTAGGTATGAAGGTTGTTTATACAAATCGACGCGGGAAACTGGACCAGTATCCTGAGTTTGATTATATGCCACTAGATGAATTGCTTGGCGTTTCAGATTTTATTTCTTTGCACATTCCATTTGATAAAACAGCTGGCCCAACACTTAAAAAAGAGCAGTTTGATAAGATGAAAGATGGTGTTTATCTGATTAATACAGCTCGTGGTGGCGTTGTCTCTGAATCTGACTTACTGGATGCACTTAACACGGGGAAAGTTGCGGGTGCTGGGATTGATGTTTTTGAAGAAGAACCTACTAAAAATGATGCGTTGATTAATCATCCGCGTGTTAGTTGTACACCACATATTGGTGCTTCTACTGGAGAAGCACAGGCACGAATTGGGGAAGAAACAATTGGTGTTATAAAAGAATTTTTTAATCTTTAGACAATGGAGGTAATAGAGTGGCAGTAGTTAAACCTTTTAAAGGGATTTTACCTAAAGAAGATTTAGTTGAAAAAGTAGCGTCATTACCATATGATGTTATGAACCGTGAAGAAGCAAAAAAAATGGCTGAAGGCAATCCTTATTCATTTTTACATGTTGTAAGATCTGAAATTGACCTTCCGGATACAGTTGGCGATTATGAGCCTCTTGTTTACCAAACTTCGAGAAAGACGTTGGATCGATTTATTGAAGAAGAAATTATGAATCAAGATGACCAAGACAATTATTATATCTATAGACAGCTTATGAATGGTCGTGTCCAAACCGGAATTGTTGCATGTACGTCAATTGACGATTATATGAATGATGTGATTAAAAAACATGAGTTCACAAGACCAACAAAAGAGATAGATAGAATTAATAATTTTGATTACTGTGATGCAAACACAGAGCCTATTTTCTTAACGTATCGAAAAAATGATACAATTAATCAAATCGTCAATGATTGGATTAAGTTTCATATGCCACTTTTTAATTTCACAACTGACGATGATATAACACATATTTTCTGGAGATTGGATGATCCTGAACTTGTAAAGCAGATTCATACTATTTTTGAGTCAATTGATTATCTTTATATAGCAGATGGTCATCACAGATCGGCTTCTTCTGTAAAAGTTGGTCTAAAGCGAAGAGAAGAATTTCCTGATTACGATGGTACAGAAGAATTTAACTTTTTTATGTCTGTTATTTTCCCGGATGAAGATTTATTCATCATGGACTATAATCGCGTCGTGAAAGACTTAAATGGAAACTCTACTGAGTCATTTTTATCGAAAGTAAGCGAGAAATTTGACGTTGAGAAATTGTCTCAAACTGAACCTTATAAACCAATGAAACGCGCTACTTTTGGTATGTATTTAGAGGGCGATTGGTATCGACTTGAAGCGAAATCTGGTATTTATGATGCCAATGATCCAGTTGATCGATTGGATGTATCAATTCTTCAAAAAAATCTACTTGATCCAATACTTGGCATTGAAAATCCACGAACTGACGAAAGAATTGATTTTGTTGGTGGCATTAGAGGGCTAAAAGAACTTGAAAAGAGAGTTAATAACAACTTTAAAGTTGCTTTCTCAATGTATCCAACAACCATGGATGACTTAATTGGAATTGCAGATGCTGGTGAAGTAATGCCACCAAAATCTACATGGTTTGAACCAAAACTTAGAAGCGGTTTATTTGTACATCGATTAAAATAAGAGTAAAGGTCCGGGTGTCGCAATACAGTGCGATGTGCCGAACCTTTTTTTTATAAGTGATTTGTGATCATGAGATTTCGTCTGTAATCCAAATATTTTTTTAGAAGGAGTCCCATTTGATCATTCATTTCAATTTGAAGATTAGAGGCTAAATCATAATTTTCGGCATCCAAGGCTTCTCTTATTTGTGTAAATAAGGACTTCGATGCAACGGAATCTTTCATAAGCGAATGTCTGATACGATTGATGTATTCCCAACTCAAAACATCTAAATCTGTAATCTCTTCATTACCATGTAGTTTGTCAAGGCGTCTAATGGTGCGAATATGGGTTGGAATAATCCGCTCTTTAAGTTCGGTTGACCATTCGCTTAACATATATGCCCTATATGACCGTACAATCTTTTCGGAAAAAATATCATTTTGCATTAACACTTTTACTTTTTCAGGATACTTTCCAAAAGCCAATAAGTTTTCATATACCGTCTTAGGTGGGACACCAAATAAAGCATCTCTTTCTGAACTGGAGTAGTCTTCAAACACATCTTTTTCGCTTCTATAAACCCGTGGGGTCTCTAAATAAAAGTGTGGCTCACCTGCTTTTTTGTTAAAGGCAGATTCTATATCCGAAAGCGTAGCATTAGAATGTATAACGGCTTGTATGCCATCAAGTTTTGCCTGATAAAGAGCGGCTAGCAATAAGTAACTGTTTGAATTTGGATTGGGTGATCTAAGCTCGAACCTTGTGGCATGGGTGTTACTTAAATCCCGAATTAAGCCAATTAAAACTGTACGGTTTCGAGAAGGAATTTGCGGGGCGTGACCCAGTGAAGAAACAATACATACGGGAGCTTCAAATCCTGGTTTTAACCGATTTAAGCTGTCATTTGTTGAAGAAACAAAGGGGTTTATAACTTCATAGTTCTTTAAAATCCCCATTAGAGCACCATACCCTAATTTAGATAGAAAATTAGATGTCATATCTTTTGGAGAAAAAAGATTGATATTTTTTCCGTCTTTCAGTTTCAGAGCAACACCAACATGATGGTGTTCGCCACTACCTGCAACACCTTCTAGAGGTTTTGCTTGAAATGTGACATTTAGGCCATGGGCCTCAAAAACGTCCTTAATAATATCTTTGGCTATTATTTCTTTATCTGCTGTACGTAGTGTTTCATCATATGTCCAATCAATTTCCAGTTGTTCCATTATATGTGTAAACGTGTTGGTGCCTGCAAGTTTTGATGTAACGCCACCGACTTCTTTATGCCCCATTTCAGGTTCAAACCCATAATGTTCTAAAGTTAAAAGCGTTTCTTCCATTGCTGTTCTCACCTGTCCATAGGTACGTTTCCAGTATTGCTCCTTAAGATGTTGAGATGCAGACAATTTTTCAATATCCATGTGCGTGTCAGGTGTTTTAACCCAGAACTCCAGTTCAGTTGCGCTGGTTAAAGCAACAGCCTCAATCTCATCAAAATTAGAGATTTCAGGATAGTCGCGAAGGTATTCGGGAGAATCTTTTAAAAGTTTCAGTATTGTGCTTTTAAAGTGTTCAGAAGAACGTTTTAGAACACTTCTGGAACAGACAGGTACATTTTCGTGATATAAAAAGGAGGGAATAATCAATGTGCCTGAGAAGCCGCCACCAGGAAGTGGATGTCCTTTATTATAATCGACAATCCATTGAGCATCCATATCTGGGATTAAATCCACCTTTGCATTGTTAATAGTGGCGATTTCAGGTAGGTAAACAGAAGAACCATCTGTTTGAATTCCTTTTTTTAAAAAAGACTCTAAATCATCAATGATTCGGTTGATTGGAATTTTTTCATCCGTGTGATTGTTTCCAAAATCTACTGCAAACAATGAAACAAATTGGATTTCTGGGTGCTGTTTTAATAAAGAACTTAATTGATCAGGTGCTTTGAAATTATCCTTGATTGTATAGAGTGTATTTTCCATGGCTGCCTCCTAAGCATAATGTATACAAAAATTAATATATTGGACAATTATAGCACAAAAAGAAAAAAAGTAAAGCATCTGACCAACAGAAACTTTACTTTAATTTGATTTTACGCATTAATGTTCGTGTTTCTAAAAACGCTCTCATAAACTCTAATGGCCACTAGAGTAATCATTACCAGTATTGGACCTAAAATCAAACCTGAAATTCCGATAAATCGATAGCAGGTATACATTGAAAATAACATGATGAGTGGATGTGTTCCAATTTTTGAACTTACAATTCTAGGCTCAATAGTCTGACGTGTTAGTGTAGAGATTAAATAAATTACAAACAGTCCCAAAGCAGTGGAATATTCGGACATCATCAACACAAGAACAATCCATGGCATGTATATGAATGCAGGGCCAACCATAGGAATCAAATCTATAAAAGCGACAGCTGCAGCTATTAGATAACTGAAAGGAATGCCCATAATTGTAAGGCCAATAAATGAAATTAAGTAAGTAATGCTGATGATAATTAACTGTGCTTTTAGGTATTGTTTTATGGTCTCAAATGAATTTTTTTTTAAATGAATGAGCCAAGGAAACTTAATTTTTGAACCATAGTGGGAGACAGTACCTACAACTTTTTCGTGATCTCTTGTTAGAAAATACAATGAGATCAAGAGCATAAATATAAATATACCAATACTCGGAAGGGCTTTGGCAACAGATACAATAATATCAATAGCGCCATTGGTTAACTGAGTTAGGGCACTTAAAAAAACATCGTAAAAATCAAAAAGCAAATCACTAAGCGCGATTGGTGCTTCATACCAAGGCAATTCAAAAACGATTAAGTCTGCTTGTTTGGTAAGAGATTCAATATTTTCTGCAACAGTGCTGAGCAAAGTGGAAATTCCTCGGAGTGCTTGAACGCCTTTATAGACACCAAATGAAATTGCTGTGATTAAAAGTCCAATGAAGATAATTACAACAACAAGTGAAATGAGACTCCTTGGCAAATGGGTCTTTTGTTTTATTTTATCTACCAACCACGAGAGTGGCTTAGACAAGCCAAAAGCAATTGCAAAAGGAATTAAAATAAAAAAGAGTCTAAAACCTATCCAAAGAAGGGCAATGCCTAAAATGAGCATTACAACTATAAACATTAATTTATTCATAAAGATATTCATATGTCCTCCAAAACCCATTCATCGTATGCTATAATTGTACTATAATTCTTCAAAAAATTCACATAAAGGATGATGTTTATGAAATATTTTGATTTTAGAAGTGATACGGTAACCAAACCCACACAAACAATGCGAGATGCCATGTATCGTGCGGAAGTTGGAGATGACGTCTATGGTGATGATCCTACCGTTATTGAACTTGAAAAGAAAAGTGCTCAAATGCTTGGTAAAGAATCTGCTTTATTTATACCCAGTGGAACTTTTGGGAATCAGCTTGCGGTATTAACACATACAAAAAGAGGTGATGAAGTTATACTTGGGGATATGTGCCACATAGTTATGCATGAGGTGGGTGCATCGTCTGTTATTGCAGGGGTACAACTTAGAACTGTTTCTGCAGAAGATGGCTACATGAATCCAAAATATGTAGAGAAACTTATTCGTGAAGAGGACATTCATTATCCAGATACTGGACTTATTTGTGTAGAAAATGCCCATTCAAGTGGTAAAGTTATGACACTTGAAAATATGAAACAGATTTATGAAATTGGGAAAAAGCATGAGATACCAGTGCATTTAGATGGGGCACGTTTGTTTAACGCTGCTTCAGCGCTCAATGTAAAGCCTTCAGAAATTGCAAGTTATGCGGATTCAATAATGTTTTGTCTAAGCAAGGGCTTGTGTGCGCCAATAGGGAGTATGCTTGTGGGAGACACGGCATTTATCGAGCGTGCCAGAAAGAACAGAAAATTAATGGGTGGTGGCATGCGTCAAGCTGGTATAATAGCTGCAGCTGGGATTGTCGCCCTTGATGAAATGGTAGAGCGACTGGACGAAGACCATAAAAGTGCAAAACGCCTCGCCCAAGAATTGGCTAAAATTAAGGGTGTTCATATTTTTGAAGAACGCTTGGACATCAATATGGTTTTTTGTGAAATTGAAGGCATTGAAAATGATGAGCTGTTTGTGACTGAATTGGATAAGAGAGGGTTTTTAGTGAATGGGCCTGAAATGGGAGAGTACCGATTTGTTACAAATTTTTGGACACCAGAGGATGCTGTATTGGCACTGGCAAAGGCAATTGAAGAACTTTTGTAGATAGGAGCCTTTATGAATTACGGATTACAAGATTTAAAAGAAGCTGTAGAGCGTTTGGATGAAGCAATTGAAGATTTAGATGCAGAAGATGTTGACCTTTGTGTAAAACTTATTAAAAATATTGCTTCACAGATTAAGTCTGATTTTTGGTCTCAACATATAGAAAATGATTCTGTAATCATACAACCCGTTAAAAAACACAACAGTGATTTTAATATTATCAACTCATTAGAGTTCTTATATAAGCCAATGCATTTCATTAATGTCTATGAAGGCAACGAAATTGAGTATTATTCTAGAGAACGCACTGAAGAGTTGATGGAATCTGGCGCGATTGATGCCCACAATGATTTTTGGCAACATCATGAAACTGTATACGGCAATGTCTATGGGTCGCTTCCAGTTGAGTTGGTTAACCGTGAAGCTGCGGGAAAATTAACACGATATGGTTGGAAAAAAACAGTTGTCGATATAATTGAATTTAAAAATGAGTGCGATGAAATGGCCATTAGGGAGATTGCAGAGAGCAAATACAGACATTATATAATTATTAGAGAAAAAGAAACCCAAGGGATTCTAGTTCTTCGTTATAATTTTTAGGAGTGCTATGTTTATTAACAATGAAACATTAAAGTTGGCGTATCAAATAGAATCCAGTGAAGACGGATTAAAAGTTATAGATGTTTTAGCATCATCTATGAATATATCCAGCCGCCTAATTCGAAAATGCAAAAATCATAAACAGATCTATTTGAATGGGACTTGGGGATCTGTGAACAGACTTGTTCACGAAGGCGATGTGATTTCGTTAGTGCTAGACCATGATGAAAACACATTTGAGCCCAATGCAATACCCGTAGATATAATTTATGAAGATGGTGATATGATGGCTGTAAATAAACAGCCTTTTCTTGTTGTTCACCCAACTAAGGGACATCCAGTAGGAACCCTTGCAAATGCACTTTCAAACTATCAAAAGACTCGGTGTGAAAATTATAAAATTCGTTTTATCAACCGGCTGGATCGAGATACATCAGGCGTGGTTTTAATTGCAAAAAATGCCTTTGCCCAACAGGTTATTTCTGAGCAAATGAAACTGAATTTAGTGAAAAAAACATATTTTGCTGTGGTGGATGGTGTCGTGACGCAAGATGCTGGTACGATTGATTTGCCAATAGATAGAGCAAATGAAGGGGATATTAAAAGGACTGTTTTAAGTAGTGGTCTTGAGTCCATTACACATTTTCAAGTTATAGAACGGTATTCAAAACATACTTTGGTTAAAATAAATTTGGAAACAGGACGGACTCATCAAATTCGTGTCCATTTTGCCCATATTGGGCATCCAGTCCATGGAGATTCTCTTTATGGAACCACCAGTGTCTATATAGATAGGCAGGCACTTCATTGTGCTGAAATGATTTTTAGTGCACCAAGAACGAAAAATGAAATCTGCGCATCGGCAGAGTTGCCGGCGGATTTGTTAAAATTGATTCACATGCTCACGCATTGAAATCTGGATTATTTTGGTGTATAATATGTTTATCAAAGGCATTGCCTGGGATGTTGGTTGCGTTTATGAATTTTACCACTGATTATTGAACGGGAGAACGCGTTCCCGTGTGGATGGCAAGCTGTCTAGAACAGACGTCAGAAGCATAGGATAGTCCACCCACCTGGAGAAGGTGTGGTGTGAGATTTGTACGCAACGGCATCCTGGACACCATTGAATTTTGTGATTGAGTCGACTGTTGAGTCGGCTTTTTGTTTGGAGGCATAAAATGAAGCCTAAAAAAAGCACATTGGTCTTACTCTTCACACTTTACGTGCTCAAAGTGTTGTACTTTAATTTTGCAACAGATATTCCAATTAATAAAATGCTTTATGGACTCGTTACAATTTCAGTGTTTACCTTGATTTTTGTATGGACCTATAAAAAACCTAAATTGACATTTTTACTGACAGGGCTTATCACCTTGATTATGTATGGCGATATATTGTACTACAGATATTTTATGGACTACTTATCCATTAAATTATTGAATCAGGTTACGTTTGTGGGCTCTGTTATGGAGGTTGTCGTATCTATTATAAGACCTTTTGATTTTATTTTATTTATAGACATAGCGCTTTTATTTTTGCTTAGAAAAAACCTTGTTGACTTTAAACTCTTCAAAAAACGAAAAGCTTTTGTGGCAGCAATGCTTATATTTCCAACGGTGATTTTAAGCATATCATTTTCACAGGTCTATACTGGCATTAAAGAATATGAATTTTTCAACTACCATGTGTATGATCTTATTTCTGCAGATTTTGAAAACAGTAGATTAACGTCTGAAGATCGGAAAGATATTATTACAAGCATTGTAAAGCAACAAGTGGAATCTGTAGACGCGCAACATTTTGGCATAGGAAAAGATATGAACCTAATGGTTATTCAATTGGAGTCTTTTCAAAATGATTTTATTGGCGCGTTTTATAGGGGGCAAGAAATTTTACCAAACCTGAATGCCTTAATAAAAGATCAAGCTTTTTATTTTGACCATTATTATCAGCAACTTGGAAAAGGAAACACATCTGATGCTGAATTTGCTTCTTTAAATTCCTTATATCCTATTTTAACAGGCAATACTTATAATGTTTATGAAAGCAATGCCTTTATGGGACTGCCGTGGATTATGCGAGAAAATGGGTATCAAGCAACCTCTTATCATGGTTATGTGGCATCCTTTTGGAACCGAGAAAACATTTATCCTCATGAAGGATTTGAAACTTCATATTTTGAACGCGATTACATCATGGGAGATAAAATTGTTTTTGGACTGGATGATTATGATTTTTTTATGCAGTCGTTGGATAAAATGAAAGGGAGAAGTGGTAAGCAATTTGATTTTTTGGTGAGTTTATCTTCGCATAAACCTTATTCACTTCAGGCAGAAAAGCAGTTTCTTGATGTGCCAAAGGAAGAGGTGTGTTTTTTTACAGACCATCTTCAGTCCATCCATTATGTAGACCATGTATTGGGTCAGACTATCGAAAAACTTAAAGAAGAGGGTTTGTATGAAAAAACTGTTCTTGTGATCTATGGAGACCACTTTGGAATTGGTGTTGAAAACAAGAAAGCCTTTGAAGCCATGGAAGATTTTTTGGGAAGACCATATAAAAACGAAGACTTACTAAATATTCCTTTAATTATAAGGGTGCCGGGTTTAGGAGAAAGCCAAACAATTTCAACATCTGGAGGCCAAATTGACCTCTTGCCGACACTTCTCAATATAATGGGCGTTGAAAATGAGTATGTAACTTTTGGTCAAGATTTACTTAATGCAAAAGAGGGGTTGGTTCTGTCTCAAACATTTATGGGACCTGGCTCATTTATAACGGATACTGTTGTATATGAAGCCAGTAAAGATCAAGTTTTTGAAAACGGCATTGCATACGATAGGGATACACATGAGCCTGTGAGGATTGAACCTTATCGTAGAATCTTTGAAAAGGCCTTTAGACACTTGGAACTCAGTAAAAGGGTCACAGAAGCTGACGCTGTTCATGATCTTTTATTAGAGTACAAAGAATATCGGTATGGTGTTATTGAAAAAGAATAAAATCCCACTAAAAAAAGGGCATATGCCCTTTTTTTTGATGTCTTTTTATTGTGCGTTTTTAGTTTCTTCAGGTGTATCTTCTTTTTTTGATTTATTATTACGAGGCGTAGATTTTGTAAAATCTACGAGGTTTTTACTTAATGTTTTTGTATTTGGGTCATGTATGCTGCTGTCAACCGTAATTTGCATGTCTTCTTCAGGATCAACAGTACAATTGCCTTTAAAAGATGCCCCTTCTTTTGTATTGAAGCTTTTAGCCAAGACTTCTCCAATTAAAGTGGATTTTTGATGGAGATTTAACTTGCCTTTCACCTTGACATCACCTTCGCAAACACCAAATATTTCTGCATTTGAACAGGTAATGTTGCCATTAACATAAGCATTTTCACTAACAATTACATTGCCAAGTGTAGTAATATTACCAATAATTTTACCATCTACGCGTATGCTGCCTTCGCTGTCTAAATCACCCTTAATAATAGATTTTTCACCAATAACAATGTCGTAATTAGACTCATATTCTTTTTTCTGAAACATAATTCCCCCTATTGTAAAATATTTAGTGGATCCACCGAATCGCCATTATATCGAATTTCAAAGTGAAGATGTGGGCCGGTTGTTCTACCGGTAGACCCCATTTTTCCAATTTGATCCCCTTTCTGAACGGTGTCACCTTCTTCAACAGATATACGGCTCAAATGTGCATACACTGTTTCGTAGCCATATCCATGATCAATGATGATGACTTTGCCGTAGTTTCCGTCGTATCCTTCAAAAGTGACGACGCCAGTTCCAGCTGCCCATATGGCAGTACCTGAAGAATTGGAGATGTCAATGCCGTTGTGCATAGACCGTTGACCAGTTACAGGATGTCTTCTAAAGCCGAAATCAGAACTGATTTTCCCTTTAGTCGGGAAAAAGTCTGGACGAGAATCCAAGTAGGTTAACTGACTTTCAAGTTGAGTAACCAAATCGCTATACGTATCAGAACTTTCGTTAATTAAAGCGCCAATTTCATCATTTACAATGAGTGCCTCTATTTCGTCAAAAAGCAACTGATCTTCACTTATAATTTGTTCTGAAAGTTCAGATTCCACATCAAGTGTTCGTGTATAAGATCGGCTAACAGGAACCGGCAAATCCGATTTTGTTTCCTCGTTAAACATAACAACAAGTTGCGAAATATAATTTTCAGCTTTCTCCATCTCTTCAAGGCGGGTCTTTAAAAACTCAGATGAGTTGTGGAGTGACGTTTTTAAATGTTCAACTTCATCGGCACTGCTTGAATTTATGCTTAAGAGTGAATTGATTTTGTCTTGTGTTTGTATAAGGCTTTCAGACAACTCATGGTTTTCTGATGACAGTGTAACGGCTTCTGCCCGAGATGAAACTGTATCAATCAAAAGTGTTAAATTAACGACAATCAATCCCACCAATATAATAAAGGCAATGGACAGATTGAACTTCCACTGTTTAATCGATTTTTTAGCATTTGGAATAACCATCACAGTAACTTTGTGTTGGTTAAAAAACTCCTTGAACTTATTCATAACCCCTCCGCTTGTAATGTAAACTTAATATATTTTAACATATTAAATGGGAATAGTACAACGATTCTCGAAAATTTAGTTTACCTAATTACTAAAATTCTGTAAAATAGAAGAGTGAGTACTTATATTAAATAAAAATGGAGGCATAAATGAGGGAAAGAACTGTAAGAATAGAAGAGAACTTGAGACGTGTTTGTTTTAAAATTAAAAAGAAAGGCAGAGAGATTTTGAACGATGTTGAAATTACGCCCCCACAATTTGAGGCACTTCAGCATCTGATTTTTCAAGAAAATATGACAATTGGTGAATTGAGTTCGAAAATGTTTCTAGCGTGTAGTACTGTAACTGATTTGTTAGATCGAATGGAACGCAATGATTTGGTAAAACGTGTTAAAGATGAAAACGATCGACGCATTGTTCGGATTGTGGTTTTAGATAAGGGACATGAGTTGCTTGAAAAGGTTATGGAGAACAGAAGAAGTTATATTCAAGATATTTTGGATGGATTTGATGAAGATATTGTTGATGCAATTGACAGAAGTTTTAAACTGTTTAACGAAAAAGTTGAACTTTAATCTCAGGGGGGATTGTTTTGAAAATTATCAACGACAGATATGAAATATTAGAGGCATTAACCAAAGAAAACAACTGGATAGAATATTTGGTCAAAGATACAAAACACTCCACAAAAGAGGCGATTAAACGTATTCGTATCTTTGATACGGAAATGTCAAACTTTGATTTTATTCAGAGGATGGAAACTGAATTCATAGACTTAAAAAACATTGAGCATGAGAATCTTTTATCTTTGTTTGAATTTCAACCAATTTACTCTATCAACGGAAGTCGAATCAGCCGGAAGCAGTATTTTTATACGTATGAGCACTTTGACGAAAAGGACCGTATTTCTTATCTTGACCTCAATAAAACTGAGGTGAATGCTGTTATTGTTCAGCTTTTAAGAGTGATGCGGTTTTTACATCATAGAGGGGTCTATTATAAACACTTAAATTTTGACCATATGGTTATACTCAGGAATCCCCAAGGTGTTACACTTAAACTTGTGGATGTGGCCAATATTTATGTAAACGATTATAATTACAAAAGTGATTTTGAGCGGTTTAATCAATTCATGGCACCAGAGATTATGTGGGGTGAGGAAATTGATGCCACAGTAGACATTTTTTCGTTAGGTGTTGTTTTTTATTACTTGTATTATCAAATCAATTATAAAGAAAGCAATTTTGTTGAAGTTATTAAATCTTCAAGTGACAATAACATACATCAATTTATCTTAAAAGCGACGAGCCATATCCGTGAAGAGCGTCATGAAACCATTCATGCGTTTATTGAAGTGCTTGAAAAATTAATCTGGATTACAGTTGATTTTTCGGATTTGATCTACTACAACCGATATTTTGAAGACACTGAAATTGTAGGTCGTGAGCGGATTGTTAAAGATATAAAAATCTTGTTGCATGAAAAGTACATGAAAACCTTGGCCTATAATGCCATTTATATAAAGGGCGAGTCTGGAATTGGTAAAACGCGAATTTTGCGTGAGATAAGACAGATTTCAAAGTACAATCGATACCCATCTTTGTGGGTTCAAACTAGGCATTCTGATCCATCTCCGTTTGCAACAGTTCGACAAATTTTAAAACATATTTTGGAACTAGATGACGCGTCACCGATACTGTATCAGAAGTATGCGGTTGAACTTGCAAGTGTCCTACCTGAATATGCTGAGGCCTTAAAAGTAGATCGTGACCGAATGATTGATCCAGAGACACAGGCGCTTCGGATTTTAAATCGTGTGTTCAACTTTTTTATTGAATACACATCTGATAAATTCATGGTTCTATTTTTGGACGATGAACAATATATTAAAGATACAGAATCGTATTTTTACAACTTATTGTTAAATCATACGGGCATGTCAAACTACCTGCTGATTATGAGCGGAACTGAACTTCAGAAAAATCAACGGAGCCGGTATGCCAGCATTAGAGTGATTAAATTGCCTTCTCTCACTTTAGAAGAAACAGGTGAGATTATTAAGCATACGCTGGGACTCAGCCAAATCCCATATAAGCTTACACATAGAATTATGATGGAAAATCAGGGAAAGGCCAGTATTACCAAAAGAATACTCTATCAACTTTGGCGTGACGGGCACGTTTATTATGATGTGGCGTCGAACAAATGGAATCTCGACGTTTTTGACGACAAATATGTTTTTGAGTATTATGAAGGCCGTTTGGAGAACTTTCAGACGCTTATAGAAACGCTCGATGACACCTATTTGGATTATCTTTCAAAGTTGTCGGTTTTAAAAGGGTCATTTAACATGAACCTGATTTTTGAGTTTTGTGGTATGGAAGAAGAAGAAGGCTACCGTTTCCTCTCTGAAATGGAGGAAAAACGGTTCTTAAATAAGCGAATTAGCGATGTTGAGTATGTTTTTGTTTTTCAGGACAATGAATTTAAAAAAGTTTTCTATGATATGCTGAGCGAAGATGTTAAACAACAGTACTATCTTGAAGCGGCGGCGTATTTTGAAAAGCGGTATATGGCCAATCAGGAAATTAACGAAAGTCTAATCGATTATTTGTTGCTCAGTGGTAAGAAAAAATATGCATCTGAATATTGCATTATTTTTGCTGATTTGTATTCAAAACAGTATAACAACTTGAAAGCAGCTGATCTATACGAATGGGCACTTGAAATTTTTGAGTCAAATCAAGAACTTGATAGCATTAGAGAAACTGGGCTTAAACTGATTCGTCAGTTGATGAAAATCGGAAAAATAGAAGTCGCACACACAATCTCAAAGCGCATGGAACAGTATTTTTCTGATGATGCGCCTCAATTTGAAATTGACTTAAACCTAGAAGTTGCCCTAATCATGTATTATCGAAATGAAGTTGATACAACCGTTAAACTTTCAAAAAAATGTATTGAAGACTCCAAAAATATAGCTTACATTCATGGAGAATTCACAGGTGTTCAAACTTTATGCAAATGCTTGACGCATTTTGTGGATTTAGATCAACATTTGGAATTGGCGCAACTCTATTTAGACAAGAGTATTGAACTTGGAAATGTCTATTTTGAAGCTGTGTTCCATAATGAAATGGGTGCAAATTATCTTTATCGAAATGCCTTTGATAAAAGTTTGGAAGCCTTTAACAAGAGTATTGAATGCTACAAACAGATTGAAAGTGAAGAGAACATTATTAAACTTTACAACAACATTGGTGTGGTCTATTTTGAAGGTCAAGGCGATTACTTGTCAGCCAGAGAATATTTTAGAAAAGCTCATACCCATGCCTTAAATCGCAACTATCTTGTTGCGCTTCAGATTCATTTAAACAATATTGGTGAAACCTATGTGACAGAAGGTCGTTATGAAATGGCTTTACGTTATTTTGAAGAAGCCCATGAGATTTCTGAGAAAGTCGGCGATAAAAAAATTGACATATTGGCTTTGATGAATATGTGTGGTGCATTGATTAAAGTTGAAAAATATGGGAAAGCATTCACCTTATTAAATCGTTTGGAACATGAGTTTACATCTTTTTCCAAAAGCAACTTTGATCGAATGGATTATTATATCTTACACATTGAGTTTTTTATGGCTGTAAACAGTGTCATGCAAGTAGATGGCTGGAAATATGAACTCAGTCAAGAGAACATTGAAGATGACACGAGAAAATTTAAACTGCGTATTTTGGATTATTATTTAAGCCATCGGAAAAATCAGTTGGACTTACATGAGACAAGTGACTTTCCAAAAGAACTTGAAGAATTGACAGAAAAACTTGTAAAACCGTCAGATGTTGTTCTCGTTAGACGATTTCTTCTGGACGTTATGGTGGACCAGATTATTAATCAGGACTATCTTTCAGCAGAATCTCTTTACAAGCGAGATTCAGCGTTAATTGAAACGTATAATACCAAACGTGTGCGGGTACAACGGGATGTGGTTGCTGCAACTTTATCGGATTATTCAATTTCACGCATTGAAAATCTACTGCCTGTAATCAAGGAATTGTCTTCAGAGTTGCTTTGGAGAGTCTACATGATCCTAGGAAATGAGTATTTGGGAACCGGTAACCTATACCATGCCCTTCGTTATTATTTAATGGCACTGGATGAAGTGTATGACCTCACACAGTTAATTCCTGCAATATATCAAGAAACATATGTCCTCTATGACAATACAAAGATGGCACTTAAGAATAAAATCAACCGAATTACTGGGCGATTGCTGACGTTTGATGGAATTGTGCAAAATACGATCTATGATGAACGGTTTGAAACGGTGGAGGATTATTTTGATCTGAGTCAATTGACGATGCTCTATCAGAGTGAAGAATTTCTCAAATTGGCATATGAAAATACTTTGGATCAAGAAACATTTCTTTTCAAAGATTCGGTTGAATTAATTAAGACACTGGAGAAAGACGAACGTGCCAATTTATCTGCTATTTTAACGTATATCAAGCAGTTTACTTTGGCAGAACGTGGTTTTATTTATTTGCTGGACGAAAACGAGAAAATTGTGGAAACCATAGATACCGTCAATGGTGAAAACATCTATGAAATCAATCATTTGATTAATCTTATAGGCAATGATATTGAAGGGGTTTTTGTTTCCAAATTGGATACCAAAACCAATATTCAGTTGTTAATGGAAGACCAGAAGGGCATGATGTATTTCCCAATTTATGAAGCCTCTTCTGACACACTCAATAAAGAAAATCGTAAAGAAGATTTGTTGCTTTCGAAACAAAAAATTGTTGGATACGTTTATTTGGACTCCACAAATTTGATCAATCGCTTTAATTTAGACACCTTTGAGCAGGCAAAATCCTTTATCAACCTCATCTATGTGTTTATAGACAATTACAATCTAAAACGCGTTTCAACTGTGGATAAATTGACAGGTGTTTATTTGAGAAAGCATCTTGAACAGCAGTTCGCAATACACATGAGTGTTTCAAGGCAAGCAAACCTAAATTTGTCTGTCATCATGCTTGATATTGATAAGTTCAAATTTGTCAATGACACATATGGTCATAGGAAAGGTGATGAAATTCTTTCTAAACTTGGGGAAATTCTCAAAAATTCTGTTAGATCCAGCGACTATGTTGCAAGATATGGTGGCGAAGAATTTATAGTGCTCTTACCTGAAGCAGATGCTTCAGTTGGCTACAAGGTTGCTGAAAAAATCAGAACCTTGATTGAGTCCAACAAACTATTAGGAGAAGATGTGCCATTAACAGTTAGCTTAGGAATTGCAACCTATCCAAAAGATGGTGCCAATGAAGAGGAACTAATTGAAAAAGCAGATCAAGCCCTTTATTATTCAAAAAATAACGGTCGAAATCAATCGACAAGTTGGGATGAAAAGATAATAAAGGAACGTCATAGATATGACAGACTGACTGGAATACTGACGGGAAATATTTCTTCTGATACTAGAAATGTCAAGGCTGTTGTGGATGTTATGAATCAGTTGAATCATGGTATTAGTAGAGATGACAGCATTCGAAATACCTTTATCTCCTTGCTGGATATTACGGAAGGCGATGAGATTCAGTTTATTTTATTTGATGAAGATCAGAAAATTAAGGAAGTACTTTATAAAAAGAAAGGTTTTGATGAAGTTCAAAACATGTTGGTCTTAAGTGAACGCCTCATCAATCGATTTAAGGATAATGTCACCAGCAGTTACTTTATTGATTGGGAAGAAACAAAGTCCTATAAATATGGCGAAGAGACGCCAACGTGGAAATCTTACATTGTTCTTTCAATGAAAGAATTTGGCCACAGCGGTATTTTATCCATTGCTGTAGACATTGCAGAAAAAGAGTTTGATTTTAGCAATTATAATTTTGTGGATGCGTTAAGGCCTGTTTTAGAACATATTTTTTTAGACCGTGTAGATGAAAGGGAATTGAATGATATTAAATGACTTTCTTCCTATGACACAGGAAGATTTGAATAAACTAGGTTGGGAACAACTGGATTTTGTTTTTGTATCTGGGGATGCATATGTTGACCATCCTAGTTTTGGACCCGCTGTTGTATGCAGAGTCCTGCTTGATGCAGGTTATAAAGTTGGCATTATTGCACAACCGGATTGGAATGATCCAAACAGTATTTCTGTTATGGGTAAACCGCGGTTGGGGTTTTTGGTGAGTTCAGGCAATATGGATTCCATGGTGAATCATTATTATGTTTCAAAAAAAAGAAGGCGGACAGACTCATTTACACCAGGTGGCGTCATGGGAAAAAGACCTGATCGTGCGGCCATTGTGTACACCAATTTGATTCGAAAAACTTACCGTGATGTCCCCATAATTCTAGGTGGAATAGAAGCGTCACTTAGACGGTTTGCCCATTATGATTATTGGGATGATAAAGTCAGAAGATCCATTTTATTTGACAGTGGCGCGGATTTACTCGTCTATGGTATGGGTGAACATCAAATTCGGGAAATTGCAGAGTATTTAAACAGCGGTATAGATGTTCAGTACATTATGCATATTCCGGGAACCTGTTATGTGGCTGAAAGTTTGGATCATTTAGATCAGTTTATTGAAATTGATCCTTATGAAAGTGTTTCCACAGATAAAATTTCATATGCAAAAAGTTTTAAAATTCAAAACGATGAACAGGACCCAATTAGAGGACAAACCTTGGTTCAAAGGCATGCCAACAGATTTGTGGTCCAAAATCCGCCAACAATGCCACTTGAACGGTCTGAAATGGACTGGGTTTACAAATTGGGATTTCAGCGAAATTACCATCCAAGTTATGAAGCCATGGGGGGTGTGCCTGCCATACAAGAGGTTAAACTAAGTATTATCAGTGAACGTGGGTGTTACGGGAATTGTTCTTTTTGTGCACTTACCTTTCATCAAGGACGGATTGTGCAGTCTAGATCACATGACTCTATTTTGGAAGAAGCAGTACAAATTACGAAAGATTCGGATTTTAAAGGGTATATCCATGATGTGGGTGGGCCTACTGCAAATTTTAGAGAGCCGGCTTGTGAAAGACAGTTAAAATATGGGGCTTGTAAAAATAAGCAGTGCCTCTTTCCTGAACCTTGTGGAAACTTAAATGTGACACATGAAGATTATTTGACACTCCTTCGAAAATTAAGAGGCTTAGAGGGGGTTAAAAAGGTTTTTATTAGGAGTGGCATTCGATATGACTACTTGATGCACGATCCATCAGATGATTTCTTTTATGAACTTTGTGAACATCATGTGAGCGGGCAATTGAAGGTAGCACCTGAACATATTGATGAGACTGTATTAAATTACATGGGCAAACCAAGCGGAAAATTATATGGGGCTTTTGTAGATAAATTTAATAAGGTTAACCAGACGCTTGGAAAAGAACAGTATGTGATTCCATATCTTATGAGTTCTCACCCTGGAAGCACACTTAAATCTGCAATAAAACTTGCAGAATACCTTAGAGATATTCAGTACACACCTGAACAAGTGCAGGATTTTTATCCAACACCAGGAACACTTAGTACGTGTATGTATCATACTGGGCTAGATCCTAGAACACTGAAAGAGGTTTATGTTCCGAAGACGTCCGGAGAAAAGGCGATGCAAAGAGCACTGCTTCAATTTAAAAATCCAAAGAATTATAATTTGGTATATGAAGCGCTTGTATTGTCTAATCGTCAGGATTTAATCGGTTACCATAAAAAAGCTTTGATAAAACCAAAAAAGAATTAGAGGGGTCGATTATGAAAAACAAAATTGTTATCGATGGGAAAAGTCTTACTTTGGAATCTGTGATGCAAGTGGCCAGACACGGCGCTCTTGTAGAATTGTCCAATGCGTCTGTAGAAAAGGTGAACCGCGCAAGAAAATATGTCGATGAACTTGTGGACTCAAAAAAAGTTGTCTATGGCATTACAACTGGATTTGGAAAGTTTTCGGATGTGGTCATATCAAAAGATGAAACTAAAGGATTGCAGCGGAATCTAATTATTAGTCATGCATGTGGCGTTGGGAAGCCATTTGATGAAGAGATTGTGCGAGCAATTATGCTTTTAAGGGTAAATAATCTTTCTAAAGGGCATAGTGGTGTGCGTATAGAGACCATTAGCACACTGATTGCCATGCTTAATAAAGGGGTTCACCCAATCATTCCCGAAAAAGGATCCTTGGGTGCGAGCGGAGATTTAGCACCACTTGCACATATGGTGTTGGTAATGATTGGTCTGGGAGAAGCGCTATATAAAGGCGAACGTATGTCAGGTGCTAAGGCCATGAAGGCTGCAGACATTGACCCTATTGAACTTACATCAAAAGAAGGCCTTGCGCTGATTAACGGCACTCAAGTTATGACAGCAGTAGGATGCGTTACAGCTTATGAAGCAGTTCAACTTCTAAAACTTTCAGATATTAGTGCTGCACTTACTATGGAAGCGTTAAATGGCATAACAGATGCGTTTGATCCAAGACTTCACGCAGTTAGGCCACATCCAGGTCAAATTAAAACTGCTGAAAATGTCCTTAAGCTTTTAAAAGAGAGCACGCGCACAACACGTCAAGGTGAAATCAGGGTGCAGGATGCTTACACAATACGGTGTATTCCCCAAGTACATGGGGCCAGTAAGGATGCAATTCAGTACATTTTAGACCGCATTCAAATCGAAATTAATGCAGTTACAGACAATCCAATTTTGTTCCCAGAGGACGATGTGGCATTTTCAGGCGGGAACTTCCATGGCCAACCAATGGCGTTGCCATTTGATTTTATGGGGATTGCACTGAGTGAAGTTGCAAATATTTCAGAAAGAAGAATTGAGCGATTGGTAAATCCACAATTGAGCAATTTGCCTGCTTTTTTAACACCACATGGTGGCCTTCATTCAGGATTTATGATTGCACAATATGCGGCAGCAGCCTTGGTTTCAGAAAATAAAATTTTGGCACATCCTGCGAGTGTAGATTCAATCCCTTCTAGCGCAAATCAAGAAGATCATGTGAGTATGGGAACTATAGCCGCAAGAAAAGCTAAAGAAATTCTTTTTAATGCTCAAAATGTAATTGCTATAGAGATGCTTTGTGCGGCACAAGCAATTGATTTTGCTGAGTCGGGAAAATTGGGCAAAGGTACCGAAGTGGCTTATAAAATCATTCGATCGAAAGTGGATAAACTCAATGAAGACCGAGTGATGCATCTGGATTTTGAAAAAATCTATGATATAATAAAAGACAACCAATTGTTGTCAGAGGTAGAAAAGGCCATAGGAGAATTGGCCCATTAGAAAGGTGTTGAATTACAAGTGATAGGACAGGAAAAGTTGGATCGGATTAATTTTCTGGCTCAAAAGAAGAAAACTGAAGGATTAACTGATGCTGAAAAATCCGAGCAAGAAATTTTAAGAAAAGAGTATCTGGAAGCGTTTAAAAAGAATTTCAGGCGTCAACTGGATAATATTGATATAGTCTATAAAGACTGAAGGGAGTAAAGGCGATGGCTTATAAACAGTACATCATTTTTAAACTGAACGATGAAAAATACGCAGCTGAAATCAGTAACATTGCATCCATAACGGATTATTCATCGATTACCACTCTGCCAAATGGGCCTTCTTATATTGACGGTCTTTTGAATCTGAGAGGGGATATTATACCAGTTATTAATCTCAAAAAAAGGTTTAACCTTGCAGATAATCAGATGAAGGAAAAACGTATAATCATTGCCAGACGAGGTGACACACAAATCGGGTTCTTAGTAGATGACGCTTCACAATCTATGTCGGTTGAATCGGATCAGGTTTTACCACCTCCGGTTATTGCCATTCAAAAAAGCAATCGTTATATCTCAGAAGTTTGTATTAAGGACAATGAACTCATTGTGGTAATTGACCTTGAAAAAGTCTTGACGGATGACGAAGTTGAGGAAATTATGGAACTGGCATAGGCATTCTAATCAGTTAAATATAGGACCATTTCATCAAAAAAGCCCTACTTGTTTATTGAGTATGGGCTTTTATGTTATAATACTTTGAGTGAATTTGGAGTGTGTATATGATGGAAAAATTTTCAAGTACAAAAGTTTTGGATCAAATTGTCAACAAAACAGCACTGGCCATTGAAGAAGGCAAAAAAGAAATTTTTGGGATTTCTGAATCTGTTCGCAGAGAAAATGCAACTTTGGAAAGCGAATTGGTTATGACAAAAGCGAAACTTTCCATCATCATTAGTGACGTGGACAAGTTGGAAATTCGGACTCAAATGGCGAAAAATATGATCAAAACCATAAATGAACATTTTGATGAATTTGGCGAAAAAGACATCCGTGAAGCTTATGAACTGTCTGAATCGGTACAACTTTTGTTGTCGAGTAAAAGGCATGAAGAAAGAGAATTGGTTGAAAAGCGCAATACACTTGAACGCATGTTAAGAAACAACAACGAGATGTTAAAAAAGGCTGAAGTACTTGAAATGAAAGTAAGCGTGGCACTTGAGTATTTAACGGGAAATGTCGTTGAACAAATAAAAGAAAAAAAAGATATTGGGCTTAAAATTATTGAAGCTCAAGAACAAGAGAAAAAACGAATTTCCAGAGACATACACGACGGACCAGCCCAATCGCTGGCAAATGTAATATACAAGGCAGAATACGCTTCCAAAGTTATTGACCATGCACCAGGCAAGGCAAAGAAAGAGATTTATGACCTTCAAGAAGATGTGCGCAACATTCTCAATGATATCAGACGGATTATCTACGATTTGATGCCAATGTCTCTGGATGATTTAGGGCTTGTTCCAACGGTTAAGAAATTGGCGATGAATATTAACGATTCTTATAAAGTCAAAGTACATCTTAACACTGTTCAGGAGAGCGTTGTTGAAGATTCACTTGTGAATCTCATGGCATTTAGAGTCATTCAAGAGAGCCTAAATAATATTGTTAAACATTCAAAATCAAAGACAGCTACAATTGACTTGCAGATTCTGGATGATTTTTTGAAAGTTGATATTTGGGATGAGGGCAAAGGTTTTAATGTTGAAGAAATAGAACACAACCCAAGTGGTTATGGTCTTTATAACATGAAAGAACGTGTGGAGATTGTGAATGGTGATATTTCCATTGAGTCATCTCCCAAAAAAGGCACACATATAAAATTAAGAATTCCAAATCAGTAATGGAGGAAATTATGGATACAATTAGGATTGTAATTGTGGACGATCATGCATTAATAAGAGAAGGCCTTAAAAAGTTATTGGAACTTGATCCAAAATTTGAAATTGTTGGATTGGCAGATAACGGAAAAAAAGCGCTAGAAATCGTAGAGAAAAAAAATCCTGATGTGGTTCTTTTGGACATTAATATGCCAGAATTAAATGGTATTGAGTGTTTGAAAAAACTCAAGCAACAGTTTAGCGATGTAAAGGTTATTATGTTGACCATACACGACGATTCCGAGTATTTAATTGAAACCGTTAACATTGGCGCTGAAGGGTATGTTTTAAAAGATGCCGACGTTTCCCAACTTTCAAATGCGATTCAAAAGGTACATAATGGCGAAATATATATTCATCCTTCCTTATCTGGTGTACTTGTAAAAGAGTATAAGCGGAAGGAAGATACTTACAACGATCTAAGAAATAGACGGCTAACAAAGCGGGAGTTGGAAGTTTTAAAATTAATTGCTCAAGGCATTAACAACCGAGACATATCGGGTCAATTGTTTATCAGTGAAAAAACGGTGAAAAATCATATTTCCAGTATCTTTAAAAAATTAGGTGTAAATGACAGAACGCAGGCAGCCCTCTATGCAATTAAACATAATGTTACGAAAATTTAATTTACTTGCGCTCGTATAAAATATTTTATATGCTAGAGTTGACAGAAAATTTCAATTAATAATTCGAGGGGGTTTCCAATGGAAAACAAAAGTAAGTTTGAAGACTTGTCCAAAGCGCTGAATCATTCTTTTAAAAACGCATGGGAAGCGATGGATGAAGCTGAAACAAAAGTCTGTTTTGAGTTTAGTGAAGGGTATAAAGCATTTTTAAATGCTGGTAAAACTGAGCGTGAAAGTGCTAGAGAAATTAGAAAATTGGCTGAAGCAAAGGGCTATAAGAATATTGAACTCTATTTGAGCGGAAAAGAGAAGTTGGTAAAAGGCTCTAAAATATATGCTGTAAACCGCGATAAATCCATCGTTTTATTTTTAATGGGTGAGAAGCCGTTAAAAGAGGGCATGAACATTGTTGGTGCGCATATAGATGTACCTAGATTGGATTTAAAGCCATTCCCACTTTATGAAGACAGTGACATGGCGTTTTTTAAGACGCATTACTATGGTGGTATTAAAAAATATCAATGGACAGCAACACCTTTGGCACTTCATGGTGTAGCAATTGATAAAAACAACAACAGAATTGATATTGTAATTGGCGAAGATGAGGCCGATCCTGTATTTGCCATCACTGATCTTTTACCACACTTGTCGAAAGATCAAATTTCAAAAACACTTGCTGAAGGCATTGATGGAGAAACACTCAATGTTCTTGTGGGTCATATGCCAATGGGTGATGATAAGACAAAAGACAAAATCAAACTTCATATTTTAAATATTTTGAAAGAAAAATATGGTTTGGTTGAAGAAGATTTCTTAAGTGCGGAATTTGAAATTGTTCCAGCTGGCAAAGCAAAAGACCTTGGATTTGACAGAAGCATGATTTCGGCTTATGGACATGACGATCGTGTTTGTAGTTATACGGGTATGATGGCGTTATTAGATCTAGAAAATGTTGAAACCACTGCTGTTGGTATGTTTATGGATAAAGAAGAAGTAGGCAGTCAAGGGAATACAGGCTCACACTCTAGATTTTTCGAAAACATCGTTGCAGAGTTAATTGCAGTACAAGAAGAAAATTTCACAGATCTTTACCTCAGAAGAGCAATTTCAAAGACTAAAGTATTGTCTGGTGATGTTGGTGCTGCTTTTGATCCAAATTACGCAGGTGCTTATGAAAAACGCAACTCTGCTTATGTTGGAAAAGGCGTTCAATTGGTTAAATACACTGGTGCTAGAGGAAAAGGTGGCTGTAATGATGCCAACGCAGAATTCCTTGGTGAAGTCAGAAACCTCTTCAATGCAAATGACATTGTTTGGCAAATTGGAGAACTTGGTAAAGTAGATCAAGGTGGCGGCGGTACAATTGCCTATATTCTTGCCAATTCCGATGCTGAAGTTGTAGACTGTGGTGTACCGGTATTAAGCATGCATGCACCTTATGAAATCGTGAGTAAAGTAGATGTTTATATGACTTATAAAGCATACAAAGCATTTTTCAACAGATAATGGACATAATTTGTTCAAATTTCATTCACGATAACAAATAGATGTTAAGTCATAAATATTGTATAATGGATATTGAGAGAATGAGCATTAACTATAATGCTCATTTTTCATATTTAAGTTGGAGGGGGATTATTATGAATAAACGCATTTTTGTCATTGACGATGATGAGAACATTAGAGAATTAATTTCACTTTACCTAGAAAAAGAAGGCTATGCTGTTGACCAGTTTGAAAGTGGTGAAAAAGGCATTGAAGCATTAAAAATTAGTGCGCCTGATCTGGTTATGCTCGACATTATGATGCCGGGTATGGATGGGTACGATACGCTTAAAGAAATTCGGAAAATCGGTAAGACACCTGTTATTATGGTAACGGCAAAGGATGAGACCTTTGATAAAGTACTGGGCCTTGAGCTGGGGGCAGATGATTACATCGTTAAACCCTTTGAGCCTAAAGAAATGACAGCTCGTGTAAAAGCCGTTATCAGACGTTTTCAAAGTTCTGATACAACCAGTACAGATGGGATTGTGAGTGTCCCTAATTTGGTCATTAATATGTCAGATTATAACGTTACGTATTTTGGTAATGTCTTGGAACTTCCACCTAAGGAGATAGAACTTTTGAATTATCTTGTCAGCAACCCAAATCGTGTTTTCACAAGAGAACAGTTGTTGGACCGCATATGGGGCTATGATTTCTTTGGCGAGACGAGAACAGTAGATGTTCACATAAAGAGATTACGCGAAAAATTTGATCGTGATCAAAATGGATGGGAAATTAAGACGGTCTGGGGCGTTGGCTATAAATTTAAGTTGGATTAGAGGGCTTTATGAAGACAATTTTTCATAAATTTGCATTTGTCTATATTTTAATATTTTTAATCTCATTTATATTAATCATAGTGGGTGTAAGATCAGTACTTGACATATATTTTGTAAGTCATGAAACGGATTTGATTGTAAAACGCGTCTCCAATTATGAGGAATTGGTTAATTCCAGATATATTAACTCAATTAGTTTGAACTTGCTTCAAGAACAGATTATGCTTCTAGATGGATATACCGGGGCAAATATTTGGCTGTTTACAGAAAGTGGTGATTTATACACCACAGAGGTCGATGAAATTTTTATTGATCCCACTAAATATGGAGATTTATCCGCCGATGTTTCTGAGGTGTTTGCTGGGAAAACAACATCCAGAGAAGTTCTGAACAAGGAAGTTTATGCGGATCGAGTTTTAAGAGTTGGTTATCCCTTTACAGTAGGCGAAACCCGTTATGCTATGTTTATTAATGTCCCGATGCCTGAGATTGAAGATACCATTTCAAAAGTTTCCGTGATAATTTTTATCTCTTTATCATTTTCGGGAATACTGGCCGTATTTTTGATTTTCTTCATTACACGTCGAATGGGTTATGAGATTCAAGTGATTAACGAGGCTGCTCAGTACATTGCTGAAGGAAACTTTGATAAAAAAATCATCATTAACCGGAAAGATGAACTGGGTGATTTGGCGAAAAGTTTCAATATCATGGCTGACAAATTGGACCAGCAAGAAAAAACAAAACGGATGTTTATATCAAGTCTTTCACACGATCTAAGATCACCGCTAACAAACATAAAAGGGTATACACGTGGGATATTGGATGGCACAATTGAAGTCGAAAAGCAAAATCGTTATTTAAATATTGTCCTTAACGAGAGTGAAAGGCTTATTAAAATGATCAATGATCTTCTGGATTTATCTAAGATGGAGTCTGGGTCACTTGTGCTGAATAAGACGGATTTTGACTTAAACGAAGTCATTGTAAATGTGCTTGATAGCTTTGAGCAGGTTATTATTGAAAAAAGAGTTAAATTGACTGTAGATTTAGCCCACGATAAAATTAAAGCCCATGGGGATTATGCTTCAATTCAGCGTATTGTTTTTAACCTTTTGGATAATGCCACAAAATTTGTGGATTTAGATGGTACGATTAGTGTCCGAACAGAACTAAAAGGGGACAAGTATTACGTTGGGATTAACAACACCGGAAATGTGTTGACAGATAAAGAACTCCAGCGCATTTGGGACCGGTTTACAAAACTTGACAAGTCAAGAGGGCTTGAAAAGAAATCATCGGGTCTTGGACTTTCAATTGTTAAAGAGCTTATTAAAGCCCATCACGAAGAGATTAAAGTCTACAGCAACGAAGATATTGGTGTGGCATTTATCTTTACAGTCTCTACACAAATTTTCAAATAAGCTTTATTGATTATTCATATTTTGTTAAAGAAACTGACGTAAGATAATTACAGTGGGAGGTGTGTAAAATTGTTGAAGATTAATCCAGAGAAATTCAGTTCTAAGCATAGACAGGCACTCGATCAACTTTTTTACGATGTCATGGAGGAAAAAGTCAGCTGTGCTGTAAAAAAAGGCGACCATGTAATCAATACTTTTGATGTGGATGTTCGTGAGAACGATTATGGCTTTCTGGTAGAAGCAGAGTTGCCGGGCATAAGTATTGAAGAAATTAGCATTGTCTATGAAGATAATTTTTTGAGTATTATTGCAAAAAGGGCTGAAGAAAGCGACTTGGATGCATACGGTTTTATACGTCGAGAAAGAAGATACGGCACTTTTAGACGCAACTTTTTAGTGGAGGATGTGGATGTACAAGGCATAAAAGCCACACTAAAAAACGGCGTTTTAAAAGTAAGTCTCCCTAAAATTTCAAAAGATCTTTATTAAATTTTGGTGAGGTGAAGCAATATGGATTTTGAAAAGTATGACCGAACAGAAGAAGATATCTTTTATGGGACACCGAGAACGGTAGAAAACACCCCTTCGGGTGGGCCAAAAAAAGGACGTGGCAAGCAATTTTTTGTATTTTTACTGATTTTAGCTTTGATCTCCGGAACAACGTATACAATCGGGTATTATTATGGGCAAATCAATTTAAACACATCCAAAATAGAAACACAAGTTCAAACGCTTTTAAAAGACAATTATGAAGCAGAAATTTACACAGCGGTAGCGGACTACCTAGATGAAAATGGGACAGATGTCCAGCGGATTGATACGGATTATTCGCAAATCTACGACAACATCAGCGGATCGATTGTGGGCATTACAAGCAAGAAGACCTATTATGACTGGTTTAATATACAAAGACAAACTGGTGGGTCTGGTTCTGGCGTTGTAGTGGGTGAAACACCGGATGCTTTTTACATTGTTACAAACTTTCATGTGATTGATGGTGCAACTGAAGTTGTGGTGGATATTACAGAAGGTGAAGTTGCAGAGGCGAAACTGGTAGGGCATGATTCTGATACAGACCTTGCCGTTGTATCCATACAAAAAAGTGACATTTCTGAACTGATTGTAAACACAATGAAGCCAATTCAAATTGGCGATTCTAATATGCTTAAAGTGGGTGAGCCTGCCATTGCGATAGGGAATCCACTTGGGTATAACCGCACACTGACAGCTGGTTTTGTGAGTGCACTTGACAGAGATGTTCAAGATGATGCTGGGGTGAAGTATATACAAATTGATGCTGCCATTAATCCTGGGAATTCAGGTGGGGCACTTGTAAACCGTAAAGGAGAGCTAGTTGGCATCAACACAGCAAAAATTGTGGACACACAAGTTGAAGGCATTGGATTTGCAATTCCATCCAATACAATGAAACCTATTGTAGACGAAATTATTGAAAATGGATACGTTTCTAGACCTTATATTGGTATAGGTGGGGTTGAAATTGGTGAAGATGATTCAGAACTCTACGAAATTCCAATGGGTGTTATGATTCGTTACATTTATGAAGGGTCTCCTGCTGAAAAGGCTGGCCTAAAAGAGTCAGATCTTATTATTGGTGTAGACAGCGTAAAAGTATTTACGATGGATGACTTGACTGGATATATTTCAGACCTTAAACCGGGTGATACAATTGATTTAAAAATTATTCGCAATGGCGATGAGAAAATGACTGTTGAAATTGTACTTGGAAATAGAGGTCAAAATTAAAAAATAATAAAAAAAGTGATAAAGACAGGCTTACAGGGCCTGTCTTTTTTTTGTCAATTGTGGTGTTTATTCATAAAAAAGGGTATTTATTTATATTGTTATAGTGCACAGGGGGGTGTTGTAAGTGTTTAAAACCAAAGGTGTTTTGATCTTTCTGAGTTTGATTTTAATCGTGTCGTCTGTACCAATGGTGGGGTTTGCAGAACTGATTTCACAAGAGGCACAGCTGTATAGAGACGTTAAGGGTGAGGATTGGGCTAAAGAAGCGGTATTATGGTGCCAGGCCAATGGCATTATTCAGGGGACACCAAACCATTATTTTAACTAAAATAGCCGAGAAGTCCCCCGCCTCTAAGCCACCTTGCTCACGGAGTGAGAGTGCAGGTGGGGGATGAATCGGCTTGTTTTTGAC
>NZ_JAFBDT010000018.1 GCF_016908355.1 Fusibacter tunisiensis
AAAATTAATTTTTTTGAAGCCTTGCAATTACTAGTACACAGTGTGGTGTCATTTTTTGAAATGGCCTTTGAAATTTGACACCAATTCAGAAGTATGTTTATACTATTTATCGTAGGAGCCCTTATTGAGGGACTCCTTTTGTATTTTTAGGCTATGAGAAAATAACTTTGAGACTCTCTAAACAAAAACTGGGACAAAAATGGATATATTGAAAGAGGAGTACACAAATGAATAAAATTGAAGTAAGGGAATTGACTAAGATTTTTGGTAAGCATCCCAAACAGGGGATTAAGCTTCTTAAAGATGGACATTCCAAAGACGAAATATTGAAAAAAACGAAGATGACCGTTGGTGTCAATCGCGTATCCTTTGATGTAAAAGAAGGAGAAGTGTTTGTAATCATGGGCTTGTCTGGTAGTGGTAAATCGACTCTGGTTCGGTTGATTAATCGATTAATTGAGCCCAGCTATGGCAGTATTTTAATTGATGGGGAAGACTTGTCAAAAATGGATATGAAAGCATTGCTCGATACCAGAAGGAAAAAACTGAGTATGGTTTTCCAAAATTTCGGTTTGTTTCCGCACAAGACAATTATTGAAAATACAGGTTTTGGACTAGAAGTGCAAGGCGTTGAAAAGACTAAAGTAAAAGATCAGTCTTTGAAAGCTTTGGAAATGGTTGGCCTAAAAGGCTATGAAGACCAGTATCCAAAACAGCTTTCTGGTGGCATGCAACAGAGAGTTGGTCTCGCACGGGCACTTGCAAATGATCCAGATATCCTTTTAATGGATGAAGCCTTCTCGGCGCTTGATCCACTTATACGTAAAGACATGCAGGATGAACTTTTGGATTTGCAACAGAAAATGAAAAAGACAATTCTTTTTATTACCCATGATTTGGATGAAGCATTGAAAATTGGGGATCGAATTGCCTTAATGAAAGATGGCGTTATTGTTCAAATTGGAACACCCGAAGAAATCATGATTAATCCTTCTAACGCGTATGTAGAGAAGTTTGTAGAAGATGTTGACCGTTCAAAAGTCTTTACGGCAGCACATGTGATGTTAAGACCAGAAACCATACAAATTGAAAAACACGGTCCAAGGGTTGCCCTTCAAAAGATGAAACAAGCGGGTATTTCAAGTGTTTATGTTACAAAAAACACGCATGAACTCTATGGGATTGTCACTGCAGAGGCCGCAGCTCAAGCGGTTGAAAATGGAATCGGGAAATTGGAAGAGATTATTGAAAAGGAAGTGCCTAGAGTTACACTTGATACAACGTTACATGATTTATTCCCAGTGATTTATGACAGCCCAATACCCATAGCTGTAACTGAAGGCGATGTTTTAAAGGGAATAATTGTTAGGGGCGCTGTGCTGGCTGCTTTAGCAGGAAATGAGGTGAACTTAAATGAATAATATACCACAATTACCATTGGTAGAATGGGTCGATGCGGCAGTAAGTTATTTAAGAAGCAATGCACGTTGGGTTTTTGATCCTATTAGTGATTTTCTAGATGCCTTTGTAAATACAATCAGTGATGTGTTGATGTTTTTTCCACCACTTGTATTTATTGTTTTAATGGTGCTTTTAACGGTATTTCTAACGAAAAAAGTATGGGGATTGCCCGTGTTTGTTTTGTTGGGACTTGGCTTTATATGGAATTTGGATTTTTGGGATGGCACGATGCTGACACTTTCTTTGATCTTATCCTCTAGTTTGATTGCTATTGTGATTGGCATTCCAGTTGGCATATGGATGGCCAAAAATAAAACAGTTGAGAGCTTCGTTAAACCAATATTAGATTTTATGCAAACCATGCCGGCATTTGTTTATCTTATTCCTGCAGTGTCATTCTTTGGAATCGGTATGGTTCCTGGTATTATTGCATCTGTTATTTTTGCAATGCCGCCAGTTGTAAGATTGACCAACCTCGGGATACGTGAAGTCTCTAATGAACTAATTGAAGCATCGGATGCTTTTGGTGCAACAGGTTGGCAGAAACTTTTCAAAGTTCAATTGCCTCTTGCAAAAAACACAATTATGCAAGGGATCAACCAGACCATTATGCTTGCGCTGTCAATGGTTGTTATTGCATCCATGATTGGTGCAGAAGGGCTGGGAACTGAAGTCTATAGAGCAATAGGAAGGAATCAAGCGGGCCAAGGTTTTGCTTCAGGAATTGCAATTGTAATCCTTGCTATTATACTCGACCGACTGATTCAAGTCATGAATAAACAGAAGTATTCTGTTTAGAATAAATTACACTATTTTAAGGAGGCAACAAGTTATGTTTAAGAAAAATCATATGAAGTTTGCATTTGTTGTTATAACGGCTTTTGCATTGGTATTAGCAGGATGTAGCACGACAAGCGATGACAATGGGACTCAATCTGTAGGAGAACAGCTTGATTACACAATTACAGGAATCGATGCTGGGGCAGGTGTTGTCCGTTCAGCAGAACAAGCTGTAGAAGATTATGGCCTTAATTATACTGTTCAAACAAGTTCAGGCGCTGCAATGACACAAGCGCTTTCAGATGCAATTGCCAATGAAGAAGCAATTGTCGTAACAGGCTGGAATCCACACTGGAAGTTCGCAGCATTTGACCTTAAATATCTTGATGACCCTAAGGGCTCATTCGGTGAATCTGAAAACATCAATTCAATTGCCAGATTGGGACTAAGTGAAGATATGCCGGAAGCGTATCAAATATTGGATAACTTCTATTGGGAAGGTTCTGATATGGAAAACGTAATGGTTAAAATCAATGATGGAGAATCCCCTAAAGATGTTGCAAGACAATGGGTTGATGAAAACACAGATAAGGTTTCAGTATGGACTGACGGTGTAGATCCTGTTGATGGTGTTGAAATTAACTTGGCTTATGTTGCATGGGACTCTGAAATTGCATCTACAAATGTGATTGGAACAGTTCTTTCAGACATGGGTTACAACGTTACACTGACACAGGTTGAAAATGGCCCTATGTGGGAAGCTGTTGCTTCTGGACAAACAGATGCAATTGTAGCCGCTTGGTTACCGGGAACACATGGAGACCACTACGCGAAATATGAAGGTGAATTTGATGATCTTGGCGCTAATCTTGAAGGTGCTAGAATAGGGCTAGTAGTTCCAGCCTATATGGAGATTGACTCGATAGAAGATTTAATCGACTAGGGACGGAGGAAAAATGGACCCCTGACCTGTCCCTAGATGACATCAATTAAGGACCAGCAAGGTTGGCGTAACGAAATGCCAACTTTGCTGGTCTTTTTAGAGTGTTAGAAATGTTAAAAGTCGTTTAAAGGGGGTAAACTATTACTGGAGGTGGCTTATGAAGGTTAAAAAATGTTTAATAGGGACGCTTTTAGGGTTAATAATTTTAGCGGTTACTGGCTGTTCAACGCGTGACACAAATGAAATTGAGACTTTTGAAGAAGAGACAAGTGTCGGTATGGCAACATCTGCTTCAGAAGAAACGCAACCGGATGAAATCGTAATAATTAAAGATCCACACCTTGAAGAGATGATTCGCGACCAAATTGGGAAGCCAGAGGGGGAGCTTACGACGCTTGATATGGAAATGGTATACTCTCTGAATATTGACTATCGGGAATATCCGGTATATGAAATTGATGGCTTGGAATATGCAATTTATTTGGGCGATTTTTCCTATCGATATGGTGCTCTAAAATCACTTAGTCCAATAGCTGAGTTGGAAAATCTTACATACTTAAATATCAGCTACTCAACAATCGAGGAAATCCCCAAAACTTTTAAAACCATTTTATTAAGTCGACTTAGTTTTATAGAAACCAATGTTAATGCTTTAGATTTCTTGTCTGAATTAACCAACATTACAAATGCTCATTTAACTCGATCGGGTATTACGTCAATTGGGTTTTTGGAGAATTGGGACAAGGTTGAAGAACTCAATCTCAGTGAAAATGAGATAGAGGATATAAGCCCGCTGGAGGAGAAAAAATCGCTTACAAGACTTACACTTCATAAAAATAAAGTGGAAGACATAAGCGTGTTAGAGACTCTGGAGGCACTTGAGATTTTGAACATATCTTATAATGAGGTTGCAAATATTTCGCCAATAATGCAGCTTGAATTTTTACAAGAATTTACAGCTTATGAAGATTTGGATCAGAAGATTATTGACCGGGGGCTTTTACAAGCTTTGGAAGATAAAGGCGTGCGGGTTCAATACCACGAGTAATGAACGTCCATAAAGTAAGCGGTGCTTGTCAGATTGACGAACACCGCTTTTGAGTTTTACTGAACTTCCTGCCATTCAAAGACGTAATAGGTTTCTGCACTAATACTTCCATTAGACGCGCTGACACGTATTGCCATCCGGCTCTTTGGTGTACTGGATGCGCCCATGGTGGCACTTACAGTTTCATCAAAAGATTCCCAGTTGTTTCCCGGACCTGTTGTAAAACTTGAGACACCTTCCCTATTTGAAAGATATTCAGCGCTGCCAACTTGCTCGCCCTTTTCATTAATTGAAAAGAGTTGGGCTAAGATGAGCCAAGAATCGTTTAAAGGATGCTTATCTGCCCGAGCTGTATTTTTGACAGATAATTTCATTGAAATTGTCTCCCCGGGATCAAAAGTAGACCTATTGGGGGGTGACCATGATGCTTCACCGGTTGCTGAATTTCCCGGGAAAAGGTGATAAGCAACAGTCTTACTTTGATCCGGACCAACATATGTGTTTTGAAAAACAGCACTGGTTTGAGAAGCAGATATAGTGACCTGCCAATTTTCATTTTTATTGATTTCGTCTAGTTTTGCCTCTGCACTTTCGCCTGGATTTAAAACGGGCATTTCGCCATCAAAATGGTCTAAGATTATATTTCTTGCGGCAAATAAGCTGCGAAGACGTGTTTCTATAGGCATATCAATGTCAAAACCAAAAGCATTTCTCAAATTCATTTCTGTTTGGCTTACAATTCTGGCACTAAGTTCTTTGTCGTTGTCCAATGTGGCTCTGGAGATTCCATTGACTTTACAGTATCTGTCTTTAGCTTCTTGTTGCAATCGAATCAAGTAGCCACGCAACTGAGTAGTAGACATGGTAGCCCAGTCATCATCCGTCAAGGTTGAGTCACTGCCAGCAGAGCTGATATAGTTTTTATACGCTTCATCGAGCTCATAATCTTTCCAGCTTCCTATGCTTGCGTTAATCAGTTCAATCGTTGCTTGATAGGCTTTTCCTGCTGGAAAATAGCCAATAAAGGCATTTGAGAGTTCCTTGGCTGCATCTGTATAATTGCCATCTTTCATTTGTAAGGCGCCTTTTACAAGCCCTGAAGCCACTGCGGCCCCTTTGCCGGTGATATTTTCCATTAAAGAGGCTTCGGTTTGTAAATGTTTAATGAGTGCATTGGCAGCCATTTCACCGCATTTTACCGAGAAATCTGTAATTTCGCCACGCTCTGTGGCAACTAATAGAGCGCCAAAATCATACTCTTTTGCGACGGACCGTAAGAGTTTCCCTTTGGCAGATTGATCTGTAATCCCCATTTGGGTAAAAGCGTCATTGAATGTATCCATGACTGTGTCTGAAAAGGCATTTTCCTGTTCTTCAGTTTCCCAGGTTTGTGTTGCCATTGTAGTAGGCTGCAACAAAGTCATCCAGCGTATCAGTTGAGATGCGTGTATCATCAGGCAATTTCAAACCCATTGTAACAGGCTGACTTAAATATTCAACTGGGGACGGAGGCAAAACGGAAATTTTTTTTTATTGGAGTTGACAAGGTCTTGAAAAGGATGTACACTGTTATAGACCCCCGGGGTAGGGGGTGTGAAAACTTTTGAGAATCTAAACTTGAGGTGATTGAATTGGAGAAAATACTTATTATTGGAGGCGTTGCTGCCGGTGCTACGGCTGCCGCTAAAGCCAGACGACTGTCGGCAGATGCAGAAATTACAATACTCGAAGCGGGGGCAGATATATCATTTGCAAATTGTGGCCTGCCTTATTACATTGGTGGTGACATAAAAAGCAGATCAAAATTGATATTACAAAGTCCTGAAAGTTTTAAAGAACAATATCAAACAACAGTGCACATTCATACAGCAGCAACTCAAATAGATAGAGCGCAAAAGAAAGTATATGCTGAAGATACAAGAACAGGTGAAAAAAAGGTATTTGAATACACCAAGCTTATATTGGCACAAGGTGGAAAACCAATAGCACCTCCTTTGCCAGGCGCAGATTTGGATCATGTATTCCAGTTATGGACACTTGAAGATATGGACCGAATTACGGCATTTATTGAAGATAAAAAGCCTAAAACTGCAGTTGTCGTAGGTGGTGGTTTTATTGGACTTGAAATGACAGAGGCACTTGCGAAGCGTGGGCTTAAAGTATCAGTTGTTGAAATGATGCCACATGTAATGGGGATTATGGAAGCTGAAATTGCAGGCTTTATTCAAGAAGAACTTGTTTCTTATGGCGTTTCACTTTATACAGATAAGGCACTTGCTGAGATTGAGTCAAAACAAGTTAAATTAAAGGATGGGACCCGCGTTGAGGCGGATATGGTACTTATGTCAATTGGTGTAAGACCAACCCTAAAACTCGCACAGGAATCTGGTCTTGAACTTGGTAATGCTGGTGGACTTCTTGTGGATGAAACCCTTAAAACAAGTGATGAGTCGATTTATGCTGCAGGGGATATGATTGAACTTGAGCATAGAATTTTAGGCAAGAAAGTCCGCATTCCACTTGCTGGTCCAGCCAACAGACAGGGCCGAATTGCTGCTGAAAATGCACTTGGGAAAACCCATGCTTACAAGGGGTCAATTGGAACGTCTATTGTTAGAGTTTTTGAAGCGGTTGCAGGAACTACAGGCATTTCCTTGAAAGCTGCCCGAGCAGAAGGCATAAATGCAGATGCAATTGTGGTGCATAAAGAACACCATACATCTTATTACCCAGGCGCTGAAATGGTCAGTGTAATGGTTGTTTATGATAAAGATACAGGGACCATTTTAGGGGGTCAAACAGCAGGCTATGAAGGTGCAGACAGACGGTTGGATGTATTGGCAACAGCGGTTGCATCAAAACTTACTGTATCCGATTTGTCAGATATTGATTTTGCATACTCGCCACCACTTGGCAATGCTAATGATGCCATTAACATGGCCGCCTATACAGCTGAAAATAGAATAACAGGTTTTTCGCCTGCTTTAACTGCAAGCGAGTTAGACTATTATTTAGTAGACAAAAAGCCACTTTGGATTGATGTAAGAGATGTCTTTTCCTTTGAAAGGGCACATGTTGAAGGTGCAATTAATATACCGCTTGAAATTTTATTTACGGAGATGAACCAACTTCCTAAAGATAAGCTTATTTTAGTATACGATCAAACTGGAAAGAAAGGCCATCAAGCATTAAGGCTCTTAAAAGGTGCAGGCTTTGATCAAGTTATCAATGTGAGTGGTGGATTTATTAGTCTTTCCAATTATGTTAGAGCAATGACACCAAAAGGATTTGGCCTAGATTTACCTGCTCCAGAAGTAAAAACACTTGGTCAAACAGAAACTGAAAATTCAGAACCTGTTGTACAAGAAGAAGTAACGCCTGAGCCTCCAGCAGGACCACTTGTAATTGATGTCCGAACAGGCGAAGAATACGCTTATGGGGCAGTTCCGGGCGCTATAAATATATCTTTGGATGCCTTGGAATATGAGATTGAATCCCTGAATGACAAGGACAGAAAAATAATTCTATACTGTGCCACAGGTGCACGAAGTGCCTATGGTGTACAACTTTTGCAAGCCTATGGGTTTACGAATGTTGAAAATGGCGGCGGCCTTTCTAGAATGATGGCACGTGTTAGAAGCGGAAAATTATAATAAATATAGAGAGAAAGAGTTTTTGAATCACCTGAAGTCCCTTATATAAAGGGACTTTTTTTTCTGAATTATTTGTAAAATGTAAACAATCTATTACGAAATCATTAAAAAGTTTTGACGTTTCTGTTGAAAAATTTTTTTATATTGCTTATAATAAAGTTAGTTTTGTTCGAACAATTTTAGCAGGACAATTCAATTAGGAGGAGTAAAGAATGAAGAAGAATTTTACAACTAGGTATCTCGTTCTCATGTTGATTTTAGCAATGCTTTTGACATTAACAGCATGTGGCGACGATACAGCGGGAAATGACACGCCGGAAGCAACAACAGAAGCTGCTGGTGAACAAGAACAAGAAGTTTCATCGGCTACATTTGAAGGTGTAGATGCAGCAACAATCGATGAGTTGGCTGAATTTGATCCTCTTGCAGGCGTAACAGCAAAAGGTGATAATGGCGATGATTTAACAGCAGATATTGAAGTGTCTGGTGAAGTTAACACAATGCAAGCTGGCGATTATACGTTGACTTATTCAGTTAAGGGTCTTGACTCAAGCGCTGAAAGAGTGATCACAGTAGCGCCGATTGAAGCAACACCTGCAAATGGTGTGTTCAATTATAAATTTGCAGATTCAGATGTGCGTCATACATTTATGGCTGCTGCTGAAAACTATTTGCTTCACAATCAATATGCTGGTGTTCCTATGTTCTCCAATGCAGGATTTAATCTTTACTCAAGCAGAATGCAGCTTATGAGCGATACTTATTTACCAGTTATGGCATTTGGTACAGAGTATTCATCACTTTCTGCAGATGACAGCAATGTTATTATGGAAGATGGTAACCCAGGTAATGAAGGGGAATACACTTACAGAATCGCTATTTCTGGAAACCCAACACAATGGAATCACTGGTTATATGATGACAGTGTAACATCAGATGTTATGGTTCACTATATTGGTGCACTTTACACATATGAATTCAATGCGGACAAAACAGGTTATGTTTTGACACCATCTATGGCTGCTGAAGATCCAATTCCAGTGGACAGTGAAATTTTACCAAGTGGTAAAGAAGTTTCAAAAGTATGGCAAATTAAAATCAAAGATGGTCTTGAGTGGAAATTCAACAGCAATACAGACACATCTATGATTACAAAAACAAATATTGACGCAGTAGATTTCTATGAAACTTATAAGATTGCATTGACTGAAAAATGGTTTAGAGCAATCAGTGGTGGTGGCGACTTTGTTGGTGGCCCACAAAAAGTTATCAATGCTCAAGAATACACAGACGGTACTGTGGCTTGGGAAGAAGTTGGTATTAAATTAATTGACGATTACACACTCGAGTTCCACTTCGTTGAAAGTCAATCACAATGGAATGTTAAATATGGTTTTGGTAGTTTCGTAATGTCTCCAATCAACCTTGAGCTTTATGAAGCACTTGGTGATCAATACGGAATAGACGAAAAGTCAATTGGATACACTGGTCCTTACTACGTAGATTACTATGAAAGTGATAAAATCATTAGATTTAAGAAAAATGAATTGCATCATGACGCTGATAAGTATTTCTATACTGGTAGAACAATGACCATCATAGCAGATGCTGAAATGAGATTCCAAGAGTTCGTAGCTGGCAAATTGGATGCAGGTGGCCTTCCAACAGCTCACTACGAAGATTATAAGAGTCACCCAGGTTTAAAACGTGTTCCAGGAACAACAACATTTAGATTAATGATTAATGGTTTAGGTACAAAAGACGATCAATTGGTTCAATTCCCAGAAAGCAAGTGGGAGCCAGAACCAATCTTAGCAAATCAAGATTTCAAAATGGCAATGTTCCATGCTATTGACAGACAAAAACTTGCAGAAGAGGTTCTTAAAACATCTGAAAAACAAATGTATCTTTTCTCAGATGCATATGTTGTAGAAGCAGAACTTGGTATTCCTTATAGAAGTACACCACAAGGAATGTCTGTAGGTGCTGATTTATCACCATCTACTTATGGCTATAACTTTGACGCAGCAAAAGCTTATTATGAAAAAGCAATTACAGAATTGGTAGAAGCAGGCACATATAAAGATGGCGATACAATCGAAGTAGAATTCTACTTCTTCTCAGGTAGTGATGCTCAAGAATTGATGGCATCTTATCTTAAGGACGCTTTCGAGTCTGCATTTGTAACAGATAAATATGATATTACATTTACACTGAACACATCTCCAAAAGAATTCCCAGGTATCTATTATGACCACATGATGATTGGTGAATTTGATACTTCTGTTGGTGGTATTTCTGGATCGACTCTAGATGCCGCTTCATTCCTTGACACTTATTGTTCAGATAACCGTGGATTCTTTACACTTAACTGGGGTATCGATACTTCAGTAGCTGAGATTCCAGTTATTTATCAAAACAACGATGGCGACTTTGTAAAAGAACTTTGGTCATTTGATGCCATTACACAAGCCTTAAATGGTGAAGTGGAAGTTGCTGACGGTGCGGAAGTCGTATCTGAAGAGTAAGCTATTTTAGGTTCTAAAATTTTGGGAAGGGCAGTGAACTTCTGCTCTTCTCATTTTTATGAAAATGATTTTGACAATTTGATCCTTAATTACTCAAAAGAGAGGCTAGTGGAACATGATAAGATATGTCATCACGAGAATTATTTGGATTTTTATTATAATGTTCACCATATTATCGTTGAACTTTACATTGCTTAAACTGGCACCAGATTATGCGCCAACAACAGAGGAAGAGCGAACGATTTATTATGAAAAACAAGTTCGAGATGGGTATATGTCGTTTAGGCTGATTACAGATGAAGCAGAAATGGAAGATATTCGGACTAAAAATGCCCAAGGCACACGACTTAAAAATGCGTATTATGAAGATAAAGGGGATATGATTCGTGCTTATGAGCCAATTGCCATCAGCAAGCAGTACTTTTCATGGTTGAAGAACCTTCTGAAATGGGACTGGGGCTTGTCTACACGTATAGAAGTCGGTAAGCCGGCATTTACTGTGTTGAGTTCACGTATGGAAACAACACTTGTATTAAACTTAATTGCACTTGTATTTTACATTCCAATAGGGTTGGCACTTGGCATTATTGCGGCCCTAAATAAGGACAAACCTATTGACAACTTTATATCTATTGCGGTTATGGTTATGATATCCGTACCGTCCTTTGTGGTCATGATTTTATTGGTAATGATTTTTGGCTATCGATTGGAATGGGTTCCGACCATTTTCCCAGCCAAAGACGCAGAAACACTTATAAGATTACGCGGCCTAATTTTACCAGTATTGGCCCTATCGTTTGGAGCAATAGCCTCATTGTCTAGGTTAACGCGAGCCGAACTGACTGAGGTTATGACATCTGAGTTCTTATTGCTTGCGCGCACAAAGGGATTGACGCGTCGACAAGCTGTTATTAGACATGCTATGCGAAATTCCATGGTACCACTTGTGCCAAGTATTATCTTTTCATTTGTAGGTTTGCTTTCGGGTTCTGTTATCATTGAAATGATTTATTCCATTCCTGGAACGGGTCAAGTATACCTTAGAGCACTCACTCGAAATGCTTATGACTATAACGTCTTGCTCAGTGCCACTGCATTTTATACAGTGCTGACTTTGTTTGCTATTTTACTAGTGGACCTGACATACGGCATTATTGATCCAAGAATCAGAATGGGAGGTAGATAGGCATGCAGAAGAATGATGACTTAAAACAAAAAAATATCTCCGCAGACCAATTTGAATTTGTTCAAAAAGATGAAAAACTATACGATCAAGAATTAGAAGGCCGCCCGATAGGGTATTTTGAAGACGTTTGGATTCGGTTTAGAAAAAATAGAACGAACTTGACAGCGTCAATTATATTATTGATTTTAATCGTTTCATCCATTATTATGCCGTTTATTTCTGGCAAGGAATACAATAGGATTGACGAAAAAATTGCATTTTTACCACCCCGTGTGCCAGTGCTTGAGAAATTTGGAATTTTTGACGGGATTGTATCTCATGAAGAAATGCCGGTTGATCTAAACACCTATGATGAAGCAACAGGACTTTATTATCCAATGGGCTATAATCAAAAGGCAATTATTGAAGGGACATTAACAAATTCTACAATACCAAGCAACGAAAAATCACCATCAGTTTTGAATGGCCAAGCCTTGATGGTATTGGATTACGATTCAAATACGATGACCATTCAATCTACAGAGTTTTTTACCCTTTCAAAAGCCAATAATGGTATTTTAGAGCTTGATGTTTATGAAATGGACACCGCTTCAAACGGAAAACTTGAAGTAATGCTTCAGACAGACTTCGGTGGCGAGTACAAAGTGTTGGCAACAATTGAAGAACCTGGGAAGCATGCCATTAATGTATTTGACTTAAACCCAGACTTGTATGCGGATGTGGTTTCAACACTTAGGTTGAGATATACAGCTGATGCAGGACGATCTTCAGTTGCCATTTCAAGCATTTCAGTTTTAGAAAGTGGCAGTGAAACGCCAGTCTTTGAAAATCAAGGTTTTAGTCTTTCGGAGTATAAAATTGTTGATGGCAAAGGCTCATACCAGCGCCAAAATGCTGAAATGATTGTTGCAACTTTTGAATACAACAAGTATCTTGCAGCTTTTGACTTAACGCGAGAAATTGCCTTTTCTTCTGCTGAATACGATCAATTAATTGAAGAAGCCGGTGGGAATGTGAAAAAAATCCCAAATCCGGATAATCCAGAAGGTTGGTTTTTTGAAGAAGGATTTCCAATTCGAGAAGTAATTCGTAAAAACGATACCGTTAAGGTAGATGGAAAAGAATATTCTTCTTATGAAGTCATGTTAGATTACAAAACATATCTTGGATATGAAAATCTTCCATACTTTCTTTTTGGGACCACATCAGCAGGCCGTGATTTGTTTTCACTTGTTTGGGTTGGACTTAGAACTTCCTTGTTAATTGGTCTAATTGTAACGGCCATTAACGTTTCTGTTGGTGTTGTCTATGGTGCGATTTCAGGTTTCTATGGCGGCGTTGTAGACATTTTGATGGAGCGATTCTCAGAGATTATGGGCCGTATACCATGGCTTGTAGTGCTTTCCATTATGGTTGTTTTATTTGACCCAGGCATTAAGACATTGATACTGACTTTAATTATTAATGGTTGGATTGGAACTGCCGGTGTAACCCGTATGCAGTTTTATAGGTATAAAGGCAGGGAATATGTACTTGCTTCAAAAACCATGGGTGCCAAGGATGGACGTTTGATTTTTAGACATATCCTGCCCAATGGTATTGGTACAATTATCACTGCAAGTATTCTTTCGATTCCAGGTGTCATTTTTACTGAATCTGCCCTATCTTTTCTTGGATATGGTATTGGACACGGACAGTCGTTTAACTTCTTTGGATTGACTTTTTCAGGTGTATCAATAGGGGTCTTATTATCAGATGGGCGTAACTTCCTTCTGAACTATCCGCATTTGGTTATCTTCCCAGCCCTTATTGTATCAATCCTTATGATTACATTTAATATGTTTGGTAATGCATTGCGGGATGCATTTAACCCATCATTGAGAGGGGTTGAATAAAATGAATAAAAAATTGACAGTAGAAAACTTAAGCATTTCATTTAGAACCGTTTCCGGCAACGTACAGGCAGTTAGAGACATAAGCTTTGATCTTTACGAAGGTGAAACGCTTGCAATCGTAGGTGAATCCGGGTCTGGAAAATCTGTAATGAACCGAACCATAATGGGAATTTTGGCTGGAAATGGTATTGTTGACTCTGGCAAAATTGTCTATGAAGGGGAGGACCTTCTTAAAATCACAGAAGAGCAATACCATGAAATTAGAGGCAGTAAAATCGGCATGATTTATCAAGACCCATTGTCGAGTTTGAATCCAATCATGCGTATTGGTAAACAAATTACGGAAGGGTTATTGCTCAATGGACACCATTTAAAAAATAAAATTGCAAAATTATACAATAAAGAACGCATTGCTTATTATGAAATTGAAAGAGATATCCGGATCTTAAAAGAAAAGAAAGCTAAAGATCCTGAGTCTAAGCAAAAATTGAAAGACCTTAAAAAGCGGCTTCCTGAAGCTAAAAAGATCATGGTGGCTGCCAAGAAAAAAGCAACAAAAATTGTAATGGCTGAATATGAAAAGCAAAAAGCAGCCCATAAAATTGAGATGGATGCCCTTAAAAAGAATCCACATAATCTGGACAAAGAGGCTCTTAAGGCTGAAATTGAAGCTAAAAAGGAGGCCTTTAGACGGGTAAAACGCGTTACAAAGATGGAGGCTAAAGAAAAGGCCCTTAAAGTAATGGAAGAGGTTGGTATACCGGATCCTGAAAGAAGATTTAAGCAATATCCGTTTCAGTTTTCCGGTGGTATGAGACAGAGAATTGTAATTGCAATTGTGCTCACCTCCAATCCAGATATTTTGATTTGTGATGAGCCAACCACAGCACTAGACGTTACCATTCAGTCTCAGATTCTTGAATTGATTAAGAAAATTAAAGAAGAGCGTAGTTTGACTGTAATCTTCATTACACATGACTTAGGTGTTGTGGCGAATATTGCAGATCGAATTGCAGTTATGTATGCTGGTAAAATTCAGGAGATTGGCACAAATGATGAAATTTTCTATAATCCACAGCATCCATATACTTGGGCGCTCCTCGGATCAATGCCGGACCTTTCATCACATGAGGCACTGATTAATATTCCTGGAACACCTCCTGATATGCGATTTCCACCTAAAGGAGATGCGTTTGCACTTCGCAGTCAGTACGCTATGAAAATTGACATGGAAGAACAGCCGCCACTCTTTAAAATTTCTGATACCCACTATGCTGCCGCTTGGCATTTGCATAAGGATGCACCACCAATTGAAAAACCGGTGGAACTTCAGGAGCGGATTGAGCGTATGAAGGTGTTGACAGAAGAATTAATAAGAAATGAGGTGGCGCTTGACTATGAATAATCCGACACTTAACGAGGCAGCTTCAGCTGAACCGATTCTACGTGTAAAGAACGTAAAAACCCACTTCAAATCTGGTGTTGGGGCCAATAAATTGGTGGTCAAGGCCGTGGATGGTGTAAGCTTTGATGTGTTTAGAGGTGAAATATTTGGACTTGTTGGCGAGTCTGGGTGTGGAAAAACCACACTAGGTCGAACCATTATTCGCTTATATGAACCAACGGATGGGTCTGTTGAATTTTTAGGCCAAGAGGTTTCTGCTGGCTATGAGTCAGACCATGAAGCCATTCGAGAGGCCAAAAAAATCCTCAAAACAGAAAGCGATCCTGAAAAGAAACGTCAGGCCTCAGAGCTGATTAGAAAATCCAGAAAAGAGATTGCAAGAAAAAAGCAGTTAAATAAGAAGCGAAATACTGAAGTCATGAATAAAATGCAAATGATTTTTCAAGACCCAATTGCATCACTAGATCCACGGATGACTGTAAAGGAAATCATTGCAGAAGGCCTTCGGATTGCAGGCGTCAAAAAAGAAGAGGAAATCATTCGTAAAGTTAATGATGTTCTTGAGACCGTTGGGCTTGTGCCTGAACACTCAAACCGGTATCCACATGAATTTAGTGGTGGCCAAAGACAGAGAATTGGTATTGCAAGAGCTTTGATCATTAATCCGGAGTTTCTCATAGCCGATGAACCGATTAGTGCACTTGATGTTTCAATACAGGCACAGGTTATCAATCTGCTTAACGAGTTAAGGCACAAACTGGGCATTTCAATACTCTTTGTAGCCCATGATTTATCGGTTATCAAGTACATCAGTGATCGAGTTGGCGTTATGTATTTTGGAAATATGGTTGAACTCGCACCTGCGGACAAGTTGTTTGCAAACCCACTTCACCCGTATACACGTTCACTCCTTTCCGCAGTACCTCTCCCTGATCCAAACTATGAAAGACGTAGAAAAAGGGTAAGGTACAAGCCAGATACAACTGTGGATTATGTTGCAGACCCTCAAAAGTTCCAGGAAATTGAGCCGGGCCACTTTGTGCTTGCCAATGAAGCGGAAATGAAAAAATACAGAAAGATATTGGGACAGAATGTATAGAAAAGGCACGCTGACAGCAATAGGCATATCAATCTTAATGATGATTTTTCTCCTATTTGTAATCTATGACTTTGAAATGAATTTGCTTTATGTTTCAAACGTTGTATTCCTAGTGGGATTCGGAGTCTTCATACCTGGGTTGATTATAATCACAGGGGCAGACGGACTGTTTAACAGTTCGGCCTACTTGTTTAAAAAAATTTTCACGAAGCCATCAAAAGCTGGCAAGGAATTAAGTTCTTATAATGACTTTTTATTGCATAGGAAGGCACAAAATAGGCAATTTGATCTGAAGTCAGTGGGTTTTTTTATGATAATCATGGGGATTGTATATATAATTATATCCCTTATACTGGGTAGTCTTTAAGAAAAAAATTAAAATCCTTTGGTTTGACCCACCCAAGGTTTAGGGGTCCCTGCTCGAAATTCATCGATGCTGGGACCTTTTAATTTTTTGAGTCGCCATATCCCGTACACATAGCTAATCATTAAAACGGCAACGGTTAAGGGGGTTCCTAGAAGGGTGTTTATGATAAACAGGCCTGTGAGGTCTTCTCTGATCAGCAATACATATTGTAAAGAACCACGTAGAGTGAAAAGGAGGAACCAAATAAAAGTAACTTCACTATAGGCTGGTTGGATGTCATTTCTAAAATACCAGTTAAATTCCCACCCTCTTGAAAGGTGACTTAACCAGGCAGCCATTGGTTTTTTCACAATTAAACTCACAAGTGCGGTTATAGAAAGACCTATACTGGTTAAGAGTTTTGGCAAGTAAAAATTTGAAGCATTTTTAGAGAGCAGAGCAAGACTGGCAGCAAAAATAACGCCTAAGAGACCTAAAAAGGCGTATTTTAAAGTTGTTTTATTTTTAAACCTGTAGATGCCAATTAGGGTTGCTGTCAGTATGGCCCCAGCAAATCCAATTTGTATGGAAAAAAAACCATTCAAAATCACATAAATAAAAGGGGGGATAAGCGCATCAATTGTCTTTCCTTTTGATAGTGTTCGGAGTTCATCCCAAACATCTTTTTGATTCATATGTGCCTCCTAGGCTAAGACTTTTTTATTTACAGTAAAGCATAGCAGACTATTATGGTCTTAGTAATTTTTGAAGAGCCTTTATCGCCGCATCAACGTCCTTAATTGTATTAAAATGTGAAAAGCTGAAACGAACTGTTCCTTGCGGAAAAGTACCTAACGTTTCATGGGCAGAAGGGGCGCAATGCATGCCGCATCGAGTTGCAATACCATATTCTTTATACAGCCTGTATGAGATTTCTGCGTTGTCGTGTTTTGGTAAATCTATGGAAACAACCCCTGTTCGGTTTACGAGATCCTGCTTTCCGATAATTTTCACGGTAGGCAGAGTACTTAAGCCTTCCAAAAATCGGCCCGTTAATGCCAATTCATGAGACCGTATAGACTCTATAGAAGTTTCTTCTATATATTTCAAAGCCGCGTTGAGGCCGAAAATACCGGGCAGATTAGGGGTTCCTGCTTCAAACTTATCAGGCATGTATTCAGGCTGAATCTCTTGGTCGGATAAACTTCCTGTACCGCCCTCAATAAAAGTTCTCATCTGACTTGCCAAAGCTTTATCTATAAGAAAACCACCGATTCCTTGTGGTCCCAGTAGACTTTTATGACCTGTAAAAGCAATTGCATGTGCATTTAAGGCTTGAAAATCAACAGAGGTAAATCCAGCTGTTTGAGCAGCATCCACAATAAATATGAGCTTGTTTTCTTTGCAAAATTCACCGACTTGTTTCAAATCTTGTATGGAGCCACAAACATTTGAAGCGTGAGTCATAATCACGGCTTTTGTTTCAGGTTTTAGATGGGTTTTTAAAGACTCAAAATCCAATGTGCCTTCATTGGAACATGATGCCTTTGAGAAACTTATATTGGAGGCGGCAAGGGCATTTAAGGGACGCATCACAGCATTATGTTCCATAGAAGAGACAATAACATGGTCTCCTTGAGTTAAGAGGCCCTTAATTAAAACATTTAAGCTCTCTGTGATATTTTTTGTGAAGATCACATGATTTGGATGTGGAAAATTGAAAAGGGTTGAAAGGCGTTCTCTTGTATCGAAAACAATGTGTTCAGCCGAGAACGCTTTTTCAGATAGGCCTCTCCCAACGCTGGCGCCATTATTGAGTAAGTAATCGCTTATCGCATCCACAACGCCCGGTGCTTTAGGAAAGGCAGTTGCGGCATGATCCAGATAAATAGACTTCATAAAAACCTCCTTTTTTTAGTAACTTTCATTTATATAGTATGTTGTAATAGGTTTTGTTTCAATGCCTATAAATTTATCTTATGGAATGTCGATAGTCATAAGCAGATTTGATTTAATTTCTAGGACCACACTTGTTATAATTGTAACGAATTATATATTAATGACACAAGTGGAGGGGTATATGAAAGAGAAAAGAGGTATTATTTTAGCAGGTGCAATTGTTGGTATATTGTCTGTTGCACTTGTTTACTTTGGAAATCCTGCCAATATGGGTTTTTGTATTGCGTGTTTCCTGCGGGATATCGCAGGTGGTGTTGGCATGCACAGAGCAGGCGTTGTTCAGTATATACGCCCTGAGATTATTGGACTCATATTAGGCGCTTTTTTGCTGGCATTTAAGAACAAAGAATTTAAACCTACAGGAGGGTCTTCTGCATTTACCAGATTTGTGCTTGGCATTCTTGTGATGATTGGCGCACTGATGTTTTTAGGCTGCCCACTGAGAATGGTTCTTCGTTTGGCAGGTGGAGACTTAAATGCACTTTTAGGAATTGCAGGTTATGTAGGCGGTATAGGCTTGGGTGTGGTCTTTTTAAATAAAGGCTTTACGTTACAAAGAAATTATAAGATGCCCAAAATTGAGGGGTATTTGCTGCCTGTTGTTTCAGTGCTTCTTTTTATCGCGCTTGTTGTAAATGCAGGATTCTTATTTTTCAGCGCAGAAGGCCCAGGTTCTATGCATGCACCTATTTGGATTGCACTTGCAGCGGGACTTATAGTGGGTGTTTTGGCTCAAAAAACCAGACTGTGTATGGTGGGTGGCATTAGAGATATGATTCTCTTTAAAGATTCACACTTATTATCAGGATTTTTGTCAATCTTTGTATTTGCTTTAATTGGAAATCTTGTAATGGGATATTTTAATATTGGTTTTGAGGCCCAGCCTGTGGCACATACAGATGGTCTGTGGAATTTCTTGGGAATGGCTTTAGCTGGATGGGGTTCTGTTTTACTCGGAGGCTGTCCAATGCGTCAATTGATTCTTTCTGGAGAAGGCAATACGGACTCAGCCGTTACCGTAATGGGGATGGTTGTTGGTGCAGCAATGGCACACAACTTTGGCCTTGCAGCAAGTCCTGCAGGTGCAACAACAAATGGTCAAATTGCTGTGATAATTGGTTTTGTATTTTTACTTGCAATATCTGTTTCTAACTCTGGTTTATTAAGGAGGACAAGATGATAAAAGTGGATGCTAGAGGACTTTCATGTCCTCAACCGGTTCTTGTAACGAAGAAAGCCATTTCAAGTGGGGGCTCAGGTGTAGAGGTTATAGTGGATAACGAGACAGCCAAAGAAAATGTAAAGCGGTTTTTATCCCACTCAGGCTATTCGGTGTCTGTAGACCAAGAAGGCGAATTGTTAATATTAAAAGGAAACAAGTAATGAGTGCCTATTATGTTCTTTTCTTTACCCATTCAGGTGCAATTCAATTTCAGAGAAAAATGGAAAAACGCGGTATTTTATGCGATCTTATGCCGGTTCCAAGGCGATTAAGTTCAAACTGTGGTGTTTGCGCTAAAATCGAGTATGACACGGATGTACTTGAACTTGTGGATGATGAAATTGAACAGATTTATGAAATTAAAGGCAGCGAAATGATTCGGAAATACGATAATGAATAAAGAAAAGGCTTGCAACGTTTTTGTTGCAAGCCTTTTTTTAGGTTATAAGTCCGTTACAAGGTTTTCAATCAAATGCTGGGCTATTTTACTGAGCTTACGATGTTTATGGGTTATTATATAAAGGGAACGTTTGATAGCGTATTTTGTATCCATTTCCCTTATCTTGCTTAGTTGCAAGGCATCCTGTATGGCATATTCTGAAAGCCAACCAAGACCCATACCAGATTCAATTGCACTTAAACAAGCCCTGCTACTCCCAAATTCTATAACTTCCTTAAAGTCTGACACTGAATACCCAATTGTCTTTAGAAAATCTTCAGTTGTATTTCGAGTCCCAGATCCAATTTCTCTGATGATTAAAGTTTCTTGTTTTGGATCAAATATCTTTCGGGAATGTTTTTCAGATACAACCAATTTTAGGTGTTCGTTTTTCCAAGGAATAGCGTCAAGCAAAGGATGGTCTGCTATGTAACCGGAGATTCCAAAGCAGGATTTTCCAGTTAGAACATGTTCAGTTACTTGGTGGGAATCCACAATTATGAGTTTTGCAACGACATCTGGATGGTCTAATTTAAACTCATTCAATATATAAGGGAGGATAAACTCACCCGGTATAGAACTGGCTGCTAAAATCAAACTCGTATTATGATGACACTTGAATTGTTCAATTTCAGTGTTGAGGTTAGAAAATTGCTGAATAATAATATCCGCATGCCGCATGACAATTTCACCTACTGCAGTGAGTTTTAGGCCACTTTCGTAGCGCTCAATCAGTGGGAGACCTATGGCTTCTTCCATGGATTTAATTTGCCAACTGACAGCTGGCTGGGTTAAATAGAGTTCAGAAGCCGCTTTGGAGAATCCGCCTGCTTCCACAATTTTATGAAGAATTTTAAGTTGTTTGTATGTGTACATAAATTACCTGCCTAAAAATTAATGAACTACCCGAAAAAATAAGCAATGCCTTTAAAAATTTCATTTGTATCCCATATGAATTCTACTTGATCTTTACCGACATTGAAAGTGAAAATAATTAGACCGGACTCTGTATCTTTAGAAAAGGTACCCTCAAAAGCTGCCATTTCTTCAATAGAATAAGTCGTCTTATAAGTGCCAATTCTACCTTTAAAGAAATCGTTATCCTCTGTGCAATTAATTGAAAACCCCTTTATGGCCTTATCTTTTACAACCAATAAAAATTGGCGTTGTGGATAGAGCAGTAGACGGTTATCTGTTTCAAAATCAAAACCTTCATGGTGAATTGGGCCGTATACGTTTTCCACGTCATCAACTGTGTAATTTCGAAGTCTTAATAGGTCTCCAAATATCATCTTGTTAATATCTTCAGAAAGTACAAGGACTTGTTCCAAATGCTTTCCGAGGAAGGCTTTTTCATTTTTGGCAATCTCCTCATAAAGTTCATCTTGATGATTTTTTAAAAAACGATAGCCAAGTATGAGGGCTTCTTCCTTTGTGAGAACATCTTGAGGCGCAAACAAATTTGCACCGATGCCATCCATCAAACGATTGTTTACGGCGAGAACAACATAGCCTTTAGCCCACTGAGATATTTCAGATGTGTCATTGAAAGTATGATTGCGGTAAGAAAGTGTCAGTTCATCGATGGCGTTAAGTGCTTTGACAGAAATCACAGCTATTTGCTCTCTAGTGAGACTTGAATACGGCTCAAATTGCGTTGGTGAAACGCCTGTGATAATTCCGAGTCCATATGCCTTATGCACATTAATCTGTGCCCCTGCAGGCAAATCATCAAAAATACGCCCATCTTCATAGGACAATTGTAACCCCTTGGAATCTTCCACAATTGGAATGAAAAAGTCAACAAACTCTAAACGGGTAATTGGCTGAGTAAAATCAATTAATTGCCAATCCTTTGAAATCAGGTTTTCATCAAAAAGAATTTGAAGGGTGTCATAAGCCCATGGCGAACATTTTAAATCAGATTCGGGATTTTTTGTCAGTGCAAAGGAATTCCCTGAGAGCACGTAAACAGTTATGAGTAAAAGTAAAACACGTTTTAGTTGCATGTGATACCCCCCTTATTTAATAAAAAAAGAATTAATTTTAAAAATACTTCTGTACGAATTGATGATATTGGATACATCAGACCTTAAGGCTTGATCGTATCTTGGTGGGCCTTCATAGATTAAAATTTCGCCCCCTATCTGGGTTGCAATGGCTTTTGCATAATCCAAATCAACAAAGTCTCTGACATACACGCCATCTTTATACAGTTTGTAATCAAAGTAACCAATCTGATGGGCTTTTTCAATGAATGCAATGGGAAGTTCATTGAGTTTGAAACGGTTGTACTCTGATTTATAGTATTTCGAAGGGGTAGGGAATTCTACTGTTGGTGTTGTTTCTATAGTAATTAAGGGTTTGTTGGTGTTGTAAAGAACAAAACCACTTTCATACCCCCAAGCGGATTGGTTTGTTTCAAAAGGAATTTTATAGTGGGTAATTTCACATGCTAAATCTCTATAGTCTAAGGTTAATTTAGCAATACTCTGGCTATAGTGGGTGGACCCACGATAAATAACACGCCCCATGCTGTGATAACTCAAATAAACTCTAAAATCATAAGACAAATAGTAGTCTTGTAGAATTTGAGTTTCAATTTCAGACCCAGGATAAGGGCCTCCGTAAAAATCAAGTGCAGGATTTTTCCTTACAATAGCATATCTGTCTTTGATGCCTTCATCAGTTTTAAAAGTCATGGTGTCTCGGTTAAGGGTGTAATTTTCAAAATTCCGATTGAGGTCTACCCCGTTCACATTTGCTTTTAAACGCGTGTAGTCGCCGCGGACTTCTTTTTCGAAAAAGCTTTTTAGTGACTTGTCTTTAATTGCATCTGGTCCAAATTTAACGATGTCAAACCCATCGGGATTTGAAAGTGGGATAACGTGTATCACTGTTTTGGATAAGATGTCTTTCATGTTTACAAAATTTAGCGTGTCTTCAGCATAATAATCCTTGGCATAATCTTCAATAAGTCTTAAGGTGACAAACGGATTATAGGTTTCTCTGGCGTGAAGGCCTGCAGAAATCATAATGTGCATCTTGTCAGTATAGGCATACCTGTTATGTGAATTGATGTTCTCGGAGACTCTAAGAACGTAAATTGGCCTTTGATCAGTGGACATGCCTAAAGGCTCAAAGGCGATTAGGTTTGGATATCTTTCAGCCAATTGAAGCGAGCGCTCATATAGGTCTAGAGCACTTTGGTCAAAACCCTCATCAAATTGGAATAAATCGTCAGCATATGTTGGGGAAGCAAAGAGTATGCCTAGAATTAAAAGAATTAAGAACGTTTGAAATTTGGTCATAAATGATTTTGCTCCTTTTTCTAAGGTTGATTTTTAGAGAGTGATAGTAAATTCTATAGTTTATAACTACCCAATTTTAGCACGATTATTGATAAATGTTAAGTAATGGAATTTTTCCTTGCATTCTGTATGGGTTTGTGGTAGATTTTTTATAATAACTGTGATTGAGGGATGAAGTATCAGGAGAACTTTTTTAGAGAGCATATGGATGGTGGGAATATGCAGGTTCAGATATGGATAAAGACTCATGAGTTGCTTTAGAGCCGGCTAACGACCGTTAACCCGTATTGAGTTATAAATTAGGATGGTACCGCGTCTATACGCTCCTTGCAGGAATGCAAGGGGCTTTTTTATTGTAATAAAGTCTAACCAAATCATATGGAAAAGGAGGCAGCATGCAAGGCATGCGACAAAAATAATGACTGAGCAGGAACGTATAAGAATTGGAAAATTGGATGAGCTGAAGGCACTTGGTGTTGATCCCTTTGGTGGAAAATTTGATGTAACACATTATTCACAGAGTATTTTAGACACATATGAGAGTTACACGAAGGAAGAATTGGCAGAAATGGCTGTAGAGGTAGCGGTTGCAGGACGAATTATGACGCGCCGAACAAAAGGGAAGGCTGGGTTTATGCATATCCAAGACAGAGACAGCCAAATCCAAATTTACCTTAGACAAGACAGCATGAGTGAAAAAGATTATAAAGTTTTTGACCTGTGTGATATTGGTGATATCGTTGGAATCATCGGGACTGTATTTAAAACCAATACAGGTGAAATCAGTGTAAAAGCAAGCCAGTACATTCATCTTACAAAAGCACTTAAGCCTTTGCCAGAGAAGTTTCACGGCATTTCTGATGAAGAAATGAAACTCAGAAAAAGATATTTAGACATCATTATGGACCGAGACGTCAAAGAAATTTTTCTTAAAAAGCAAAAATTCTGGGCAAGCATTCGAAACTTTTTAATTGAACATGATTTTCTCGAAGTTGAGACACCTGTGCTTGAAACATCATCAGGTGGCGCGGCGGCAACGCCTTTTAAGACCCATCACAATGCACTTGATATCGATGTGTTCTTGAGAATTTCAATGGGTGAATTGTGGCAGAAAAAATTGCTTGTTGCAGGATATGATAAAACATTTGAAATTGGCAGACAGTTTAGGAATGAAGGCATGAGCAATGAACACCTTCAGGACTATACACAAATGGAATTTTACTGGGCATACGCTGACTTTGAAATGGGTATGGAATTTTGTAAAGACATGTACCGTCGCGTGACAAAAGCAGTTATGGGCTCATCAAAATTCTCCACACGTGGGTTTGATATTGACATGGACCGTGACTGGGAAATTTATGATTTTGAGACCATTGTTGCTGAAAAGACAGGCATTAATGTGTTTGACACAAGCAAAGAGGCTATTATGGCTTATCTGGATGAAAAAGGAATCGAGCATGATCCAAATGTTGGTTTTTGGAGACTGGTGGATGTGCTTTGGAAAACAGTTCGAAAAGATTTAGCAGGTCCTGGATTCCTTGTTGGACAACCGGTTCAATTAAATCCACTTCCTAAGCGATTGCCATCTGACGATCGTAAAGTCGCCCAAATGCAAATTGTACTTGCGGGTTCTGAAATGGGTAATGGGTATACGGAGCTTAACAACCCGCTTGATCTTGAAGAGCGATTTAAAGAACAACGCAGCATGAGTGAAGCTGGGGATACAGAAGCCCATGAACACGATGAATCTTTTATTGAAGCCTTACGTTATGGAATGCCACCGGCCTTTGGGTTTGGTGTTTCTGAAAGGTTGTTCTCCGTTATGATGGACCGACCAATTCGTGAGTGTGTCTTTTTCCCACTTATGAAGCCAAGAAGTTAATTTGAGTTTGCTAAAACGCCTGAATAAAGACAGGCGTTTTTTGTGTTCACAAATCGTTTACGAAATCATGACGTGTTTAGACTTGTGACTGACCGTTCGGTCAGTTATAATTATGTTTGTTCATCTAAAAGAGAAAGGGGGGCTTATGGCAAGGCCTAAAAATAAACGGCATATTATATTGAAGGCAGCATCTACCCTGTTTAATCAAAAGGGCTTTCATCTGGCCAGTATCAGTGAAATTGCCGAAGAAGCTGGCGTTGGCAAGGGGACGGTTTACGAGTATTTCAGGAGTAAAGATGATTTGTTTTTAGAAGTTGTGACGTACAACATTCAGACCTATCTTGAAAGAATTGAAAAAGTAACCTTAAGTAAAGACGCGTTTTTGGACCAAATGGATGCTTTTATGGCGGTTCATTCAGAGATTATTTCAGAAAACTTTAAAGCGACAGGTCATATGCTGCATACAGCTGCTTCTATGGAAGGGAAAAGCAAAGCTGTGATTCAATTGATCCTGAAAAATCGGCATAAGGTTGTGGATTTGCTCAAAGGAATTCTTTTAAACGGCAAGGTGCGCGGGGAACTATCGATTGATGATTTGGACTTTGCAGCAGATTTAATTTACGATATGATTCATCGATTGAGCATACGCAGGTGTCAGTACCAATTATCTATAGACGCTTGTGAACTGGAACGAAAAAAATTGATGGCCCTGACTATAAAAGGCATCGAACATATTTAATAGAAAGTTTAACTAGAAGGAGAATGACATGTTATCGAATTATAGTGTTAGAAAACCATATACCGTATTTGTGGCGGTGATTTTGATTATGATACTGGGTGTGGTTTCATTTATCAATATCAAAACGGATCTTTTGCCAAGCATTAACCTACCCTATTCTGTCATTGTGACCCAATATCCAGGTGCAAGTCCTGAAGAAGTGGAACTGATGGTTACAAAGCCTGTTGAACAGAGTATGGCTTCCATTAGCAATATTAAAAACATACAGTCTATCTCGCAGGAGCACATGTCCCTTGTAATTCTTGAATTTACAGAAAGCACAAACATGGACTCTGCTGTAATTGAGATGCGGGAAAGTCTGGACATGATTTCAGGGTATATGCCAGATTCAGTTGGCAATTCTATGATTATGAAAATAAATCCAGATATGATGCCGGTAAGAGTAGCTTCAATAGCTGTTAAAGGCGAAGACATATCGGATTCTTCTGAGTTCCTAGCATCTACAATTATACCTGAATTTGAAAGTGTAGAAGGTGTGGCTTCAGTTTCTGCATCTGGTCTTACAGACAATCAGATTCATGTTATTTTAAGCGACTCAAAAATAGAATCTCTTAATGAGATGCTAAACACTGAACTTGAACGTCAGATGCAAGAACAGATGGCCAACATGACGCCTGAACAGGTGGCCGCGTATCAAGCACAAAGCATGGATCAGACTTCAGATAATGCAGCGCCTGAAATCAAGTTGACACGCGACATGGTCGCTGGGATTTTAAAAGGTCAAAACTTCAGCATGCCAACAGGCTATGTCACGGAAGCGGATACGGCGTATTTGGTCCGTACAGGGGAAAAGCTAGAAGACTTGAATGCACTTAAAAACTTGACCGTTATGGTTTTGCCCGTTGAAGGGATGGCGCCGGTTACCCTAGAAGATGTTGCGGATGTGGTGTATATCAACAATGCAGAGGAGATTTATTCCAAAGTTAATGGAACGGATTCCGTTACGCTGACGTTTCAAAAGCAGACAGAATATGTGACTTCTGAAGTGTCTAAAGGCATTTCAGAAAAAATGACTGCCCTAACTGAGAGGTACCCTGAACTTGAAGTGGTTTCACTTATGGACCAAGGGGAATATATTGACATTGTTGTGGATTCACTCCTTATGAATTTAATTTACGGGGGCGGTCTTGCAATTTTAATCCTTTTGATTTTTTTAAGGGATTTAAAGCCAACCTTAATTGTTGGTGTTGCGATTCCAATCAGCCTTGTGGCAGCGTTTGTACTGATGTATTTTAGTGACGTAACTTTAAATATTATTTCTATGGGTGGTTTGGCACTTGGTGTCGGCATGCTGGTAGACAACTCTATTGTGGTTATTGAGAACATTTACCGCATGCGGCACGAAGGAAAACCTGCAAAAGAAGCTGCTGTTGATGGTGCCAGACAAGTTTCAGGTGCTATCATGGCGTCAACACTTACAACCATAGCCGTCTTTTTACCAATTGTTTTCGTAGAAGGCTTTACACGGGAAATTTTCACAGACATGGGTCTTACCATTGCTTACTCATTAATAGCAAGCTTAATTATTGCATTGACCCTTGTTCCGACAATAGCGGCACGTGTTTTGGATCGAGATGTAAAGAAGGACCATCCGTTTTTCGAGCGGATGAAAAGGGGCTATACACATGTGCTTAAATTTTCTTTAGCCCATAAGGCGCTTGTGATACTATTGGTAATTGTTTTGTTTGCAGGGAGTCTCTATGGGGCATTAAATATGGGGACAGAATTGTTTCCAGCTACAGATGCCGGTCAAATCAATGCAAGTGTAACATTGCCTGCTGGAAGTCAAACAGAAGCACTTATTGAAATTACAGATGCCTTAACTGAAAAATTTTTAGAAGTAGAATCCGTTGAAAGTGTCGGCGCTTCCATTGGTGGTGGTATGTTTGCAATGGGCGCAATGTCAGGTGAAAGTGGCGTTTCTGCAGATTTTTACATTACACTTTCTGAGTCTCGAGACAAAACCACAGACGAAGTTGCTTTGGAATTAAAAGCGATTGGTGAAAGTGATGCTTATGACCTTACAGTTGCCGGGTCAGATATGAACATGGCTGCACTGACCGGCGAAGGCATATCAATAGAGGTTTCAGGACGAGAATTTGAAACACTTGAAAGGATTGCCACAGACTTGGCAGAGAAAATTAAAGCCGTCGAGGGAACAGTTGAGGTGTCTAGTGGTATTGAAGAGACAGCACCAGAATATAGACTGATTGTCGATGGAGAGAAAAGCATTGCAAATGGGCTTACCACAGCTCAGGTATTTATGACAGTTAGCGACTTGCTTTCCGATGAAGAGGCTGCAACGACTCTTACAGGGACAACAGGTGAAATAGGTGTTTATGTCAAAGATACAAACTCAGAGTCCACAGTATCCCGTGACGATCTTTTGGAAGTGGCAATAGAAACACCACAAGGCAATCTTGTGAAACTAAGCGACATTGCTTCATTTGAAGAAGCGCAAGGCTTTAAAAGTATAAATCGAACCAACCAAGAACGTTACGTTACAGTGACCGCTCAGGTTGAGGAAGGGTATAATATTGGTCTTGTAAGTGATGATGTGGAAGCTATTGTTGAAGCTTATAATGCGCCTTCTGGGTACTCACTTAAAGTGGCAGGAGAAAATGAAATGATTCAAGATTCCTTTGAAGATTTATTTCTAATGTTGGCGCTTGCAGTGGTTTTCATTTATTTAATTATGGTGGCACAGTTCCAGTCTCTTTTGTCGCCGTTTATTGTAATGTTTACCATTCCACTCGCCTTTACAGGTGGCTTTTTCGGATTGATGGCAGTTGGTATGCCACTTAGCATTGTTGCTTTTGTTGGTCTGATCGTTTTATCCGGAATTGTTGTAAACAATGGGATTGTCTTTGTGGATTATGCCAATAAAATGCGTGAATCGGGATTGTCACTTAATGAGGCCCTGATTCGCACAGGAACCGACCGATTAAGGCCGATTTTAATGACAGCATTAACAACCATTTTTGCCTTATCCACAACGTCACTTGGGACTGGTACAGGAACTGAAATGATGCAACCAATGGCAGTGACTGCAATTGGAGGCCTTTTGTATGCAACTCTCTTAACCTTGATTCTGGTTCCGGTTATGTATGCCATTACCCATCCTGAAAAGCAAACTTTACAGTAGTCTAAAAATTACGTATACTTTTAGAAGATAGAGAGAACAGTGGCTTATGATAAGCCACTGTTTTTAGTTTAGGGGGGGTTGGGTATGTTTGAGTTATCAATGAATCACATTATGAAATATATGGGCACACATTTACTGTTCAAAGAATTGAATGTGCAGATTTTTTCAGGTGAAAGCGTTGGCATCGTGGGGCCAAATGGGTGTGGTAAAAGCACACTTTTGAAATTGATTGCAGGTATTGAGCCTCTTAACGTTTATATAGGGTCGTGGAGTGAAGGCTACGATTATGGATGGATTCAAAAACCAAAAGAAGCCACCATTGCTTATTTGGATCAAGCGCCTACTTACCCTGAAAATTATGATGTTGAAGCTGTTTTAAGAGATGCTTTTTCAGAGGTTCTTGAAATTGAACAAACGATGCGACAGTTGGAAAAACAAATGGCAAGTTTAGAGGGTGAAACTTTGGAGAGTGCCCTCAAAAAATATGCTGAGAAAAGTGCTGTTTACGAAGCAAAGGAAGGGTATGCCATCCAGGAAAAAATGCGTAAAATCTGCGTTGGACTTGGATTTGATGATGCTTTTTTAAAGCGGGAGTTTAAGTCTCTTAGCGGGGGGGAACAGACGCGAGTTGTCTTGGGAAAAATTTTGCTCGATAAACCAGATGTTTTGTTGCTTGATGAGCCCACAAATCACTTGGATACAGAGGCAATTGAGTGGCTAGAGGCCTATTTAAAGACATATCCTGGAATACTAATTGTGGTTTCCCATGACCGTTATTTCTTGGACCAAGTGGTTACAAAGGTCATTGAAATTGAAAATTTACAGGCGCAAGCGTTTAAAGGCAATTATTCCGCTTATGTGACTCAAAAAGAAGAACAAGTTCGAATTCAGTATGCAGATTTTCTAGAACAAAAAAAGAAGATCAAGCAAATGGAAAATCAGGTAAAGAAACTAAGAGATTGGGCAATCCGGGCAGACAATAATAAGTTTTTTAGGCGGGCTGCCAGCATTCAAAAAAAGTTAGAAAAAATGGACCGTGTTCAAAAGCCAAAGCTTGAAAGAGAAGCGATGGGCCTTGACTTGTCCACAAATTCCAGAACGGGTCGTGAAACGATTCGACTTGAAGACTTAACCAAGTCGTTTGATGAGAAAATGATATTTAAGGGCGCTGAACTTTTGGTTGCCTATGGTCAGCGTATGGCTTTGATTGGGCCAAATGGCAGTGGCAAGACCACGCTTTTAAAATTGATTCTAGGTGAAATTTTGCCAGATGGGGGCCGGGTAAAACTCGCTGAAACGAGTAAAGTCGCTTATCTTCCCCAGCAGATTGAGTTTGACACCCCTTCGCAGACCGTTTTAGACTATTTTAGGGAAGATCTTACAATCAGTGAAGGTGAAGCTAGAAAAGCTCTGGCTCAGTATTTGTTTTTTGGAGAACGTGTATTTACAACAGTTTCGGATTTGTCAGGTGGCGAGAAAGTGCGGCTAAAACTCGCAAGGCTTTTGTATGATGAAGTCAACGTGTTGATTTTAGATGAACCCACCAATCATTTGGATATTGATTCCATTGAAGCGATGGAGGAGGCGCTTGAGACGTTTAAAGGAACCCTGTTCTTTGTATCTCATGACCGCTATTTTATCAATGCGGTTAAGGCACAAATTGTTGCAGTTGAGTCACAGCAGTTGAAAGTGTATTTAGGGGATTACGATGCCTATAAAGCCACAAAAAAGGTAATTTCAGTCGAGGCTGAAACTCAAAAAAAGGATGTTAAAGAAACTGATTCGCAAAAATCTGCCCCAAATCAGACCAGAAAAGCGTCAAATAAAGTCAATTGGGTAAAAATTGAACTCATAGAGTCCGATATTGCAGTTTGTGAGGCAAACCTTCAGCGTATTGGTGAAGAGATGATGAAACAGGCCAGTGATTATGAGGCCCTAAATAAACTCAATGCTGAGAAAGAGACCTACCAAAACGAGTTGGATTTGCTTCTGTCAAAGTGGCTTGAATTACAGCCCAAATAAGATATAATAGATTTGTAGAGAATTCACAATGTAATTTTTAGGAAAATTAAGTAAAGTAATATCATATGGAATTAATAAGGAGGGTAATTATGATACCAACACCACATATAGGTGCAACAGACAAAAGTATGATTGCGAAGACAGTATTGATGCCGGGAGATCCCCTACGCGCTAAGTTTATTGCAGATACATTTTTAGAGGATGTTGTTCAGTTTAACAGTGTTAGAAATGTACTTGGCTTTACTGGGACTTATAAAGGCAGAAAAATATCTGTTATGGCAAGCGGCATGGGTATGCCAAGTATTGGAATTTATTCGTATGAATTGTATAAATTTTACGATGTTGAGAACATTATTAGAATCGGATCTTGTGGCGGTTATACTGCTGATATGAAACTCTATGATGTGATTCTTGCAAAGGATGCTTGGAGCGAATCTTCCTATGCGAAAGTTCAAAGCGGTTATGACAGTGCGGTTGTTGAAGGGACAAAAGCCTTGAACGATCAGTTGCTTCAAATTGCTTCAGACCTCAAGATTCCAATGCACGTTGAACGCATTCATTCTTCAGATGTTTTTTACCGTGAAAACTTTGAAGAATACAAAGACATCTATAACCAACATGGATGTGTTGCAGTTGAGATGGAGTCTTTTGCGCTTTTCCACAATGCCAATGTTCTTGGGAAGAAAGCAGCTTGTCTCTTAACCGTTTCGGACAACCTTGTAACACATGAATTAACAACAGCAGAGGAAAGACAAAACGCATTTACCAATATGATGAAAATCGCTTTGGAAATGGCTGAATAAACTTGATTTTGAGACCTGGGTATAAATTTTTGCCTAGGTCTTTTTTGTGTTTGTAAAGGCAATCATTTGGTAATAATATAGTAGCATATATATGACAAATGAACGAGATGGAGAGATAAAATGAAGCATTCTCATTATGAAATTCAATTTGAAGCGCTATTTGAGCGCACCCAAGACGCTGTTTTTTTATTGGATCTTGATGGCAGACACATTAAAGTGAACCAACGCGCCTGTGATATGTTTGGGTATACCCGAGATGAAATGCTAGACTTAACGTATGAAGATTTATCCGTTGACCAGGGAAAAAGTAGAGAAGTACTAGAAAATATTAAAAATGGCGTGGAAGTCGGGAGATATAGGCGGCAATTTAGACACCATGAGGGGTATGAAATACCTGTGGAAATTGCAGTTGATCTGGTGTGTAATACCAGTGGAACGCCTTTATATATCCAAAGTATAGTGCAAGATATTAGTGAACGCGTTGCCTACGAACAGCAAATGGCTTACTATCATTCTTTTAGAGAATTGATGCTTCAGATGGCGATTGAGTTTATCACTGTATCGATGGAAAATATGGACCACGAACTCTATGAGCTTTTGTCCCGGGTTGGGGCGTTTTCAAAAGTAGACCGTGCGTATTTGTTTGAGTATAATTATGAAACACAAACAACTTCAAATACTTTGGAGTGGTGTGCCGATGGCATTGCCTCTGAAATTCAAAACTTGCAAGATATTCCTTTTTCTGAAATTTCCCATTGGTTAGAGGCCCATCAAAATGGTAGGCGCATTTATATCCCCAATGTTTTGGAAATGCCACGAGAAGACAAGGTTCGAAAAGTTCTTGAAGCGCAAGGCATTCAAACGCTTTTAACCGTGCCATTCGGTTCAGACGAAACCTGTTTTGGTTTTGTGGGTTTTGATATGGTTCGGGAAATTAAAGTATGGTCTGATGAAGAACAAGCCATGCTTGCCATGTTATCTGCCTTAGTGGGCAATGCTTATATGCGGAAACACCATGAACAGGCGCTTCATTCTGCCTATAATGAAGCAGAAATTGCAAATATGGCAAAATCAAATTTTTTAGCAAATATGAGCCATGAAATCAGAACCCCACTTAATGGGATCATTGGTATGCTTTCTTTACTCTTAAAAACGGAATTGACACAGATACAGCGGGAATATGTTGTGGCTGTTGAAAAATTTTCCAGAGCCTTATTAACCACACTGAATGATATTTTGGATTATGCCAAAATTGAACACGGCACTTTTTTTATAGATCAAACTGAAGTAAAACTCAGGGATGTTTTTTCAGAAGTAGAGGTCCTTATGTCGCCGCTGATTTACAACCGCCCAGTGACTTTAAAAGTAGTTGTTGAAGATAAATTGCCGGGGCGTGTTTATACAGATGGGGGTCGAATTAAACAAATTTTACTAAATTTAGTCCACAACGCGATTAAATTTACCGATGCAGGTACAATCCAACTTCATGTAGATTTTGAACCCATAAATGGCCTCTTGAAGATGGAAATTACGGACGATGGCATTGGCATGGATGCAGATCAAATTAAGCGTGTATTTGAGCCATTTATCCAAGGCGATGCGGGCACTGCTCGAAAATTTGGGGGAACTGGCCTGGGCCTTACGATTGTAAAGGAAATTATCGACCGTATGGGAGGCACCATAGAGATTCAATCGACGCCAGGTGCAGGGGCTTGTTTTAAAGTTCAAATTCCAATTGATACAATTTCGAGTACAAAGGACGTGTCTGACGATGATTTGCTTGAGTTTGAAGCTGCTGAAAAATTAGACGCATGCCTTATGAGTCGATTTGAAGAATTATCTGAAGCGGTTGCTTCCCAAAGGCCAAAACATTGCAAAGAAGTGCTCGCTGAAATTGAACAAAAATGCCCTGATGTTAAGGATCAAATGGCTTACCAAATGTTGGTGGCTTATATTCGAAAGTTTGATTTTGAAAAAGCCGGCCATTTAATTCATCTGTTCATAAAGCGACTGAGGTGAAACCATGAAACCCCTTGAAAACTGTAGCATATTAATTGTAGATGACACGCGGGTTAATCTTGAAATCCTGGTTGAAATTTTAGGAGACCATTATGAAGTTGCAGTTGCCACTGAAGGACGCTCTGCACTGCGAATGCTTGAAACATATGTGTTTGATCTGATTCTCTTGGATGTTATGATGCCCGAGATAGATGGTTTTGAGGTGATGCGCCAGATTAAGGCAAACCCCAAAACAGCTTCAATATCCGTTATATTTATTACGGCGCTTTCAGAAATTGACCATAAGACGCGAGCTTTTAATTTGGGCGCTGTGGACTACATTGTTAAGCCTTTTAATATGGATGAAGTTTTATCTCGAGTTAAAACGCATTTATCCCTTAGACTGGCGCAGATGGCCCTTGAAAATCAGAATGCAAAACTCGAGCGGAAAGTAAGGGAAAGAACCGAAGAAATTAATCTGATTCAACAAGCCACAATGATGAGCTTTGCAACACTTGCAGAATACAGAGACAATGAAACGGGTGCCCATATCAGGCGGATTAAGGAGTACTCTAAAACCATTGCAAGAGCCCTCCAAAGACACCCAAAGTACAGAGACTACATTACGGAAACTTATATTGACTTGTTGGGGGATTCATCGCCCTTACACGACATCGGAAAAGTCGGTATTCCAGATGCAATTTTGCTTAAAAATGGAAAACTCACAGAGGCTGAATACGCGATCATGAAAAACCATACAACCTATGGAAAAGCCGCAATAGAATCTGTTGAAAATGACTTGATTCAGCTCCCCTTTTTAAACATGGCAAAAGAAATTGCTCAATCTCATCATGAAAAGTTTGATGGAACAGGTTACCCACAAGGACTTTCAGGTGAAAAAATTCCAATATCTGCCAGAATTGTTGCTGTAGCAGATGTTTTTGACGGTTTATCCAGCCGTCGGGTTTATAAACCGCCATTTCCTTTAAATGAAACAGTGGGCATAATCATTGAAGGGAAGGGGACACACTTTGATCCAGATGTTGTAGATGCATTTCTGGCTTGCATTGAAGAGATTCGTCAAGTGGGGATAGCACAGGCAGATTCTGACGAAGAACGCGATGCGTTAAATATGTCTTTATTTTAATAAAAAAATCAAGTATAATGGAAACTAGGAAACCGAGATTGGTTTTCTGGTTTCCATTTTTTTGAGGAGGGATGTTTGTGGATGATAGTGTTTTAGAATTAAAAGAAAGGATTGTGGATGCAGCAATTGTCGCATTCAACGAAAGTGGTGCAAGGTTCACGCTTCAAGAAGTGAGTCGTCTCCTAAATATTAGTAAGAAAACAATTTATACCTGTTTTGAAAGTAAGGAAGCCCTAATCGAAGCCATGATTACAACCGGTTTTGAAAGTGTTAAAGAAAGTGAACGCCTTATAATTGAAGAGCCGAATTTAAGTACGCTTGAAAAGATTAGGAAAGTGGTGGTCATTATTCCTGAGAAATACGCAGATCTTGATTTTAAGAAGTTTGAGAGTATCAAAGCGCGTTATCCCAAACTATACAAGCAGATTTTAGACCATATTGAAACGGAATGGGAGCCGACCATTGCACTGATTGAGCAGGGAATGCGAGAAGGCGTTATTCGGCAGCTTCCGATACCGGTGCTTAAAACCATTATTGAAGCATCTATGGAGCGATTTTTAGAAGGTGAACTGGACAGAACATCTGGAATGGATTACATAAAAGCACTGGACTGGATGATGACAATACTTCTAGAAGGGATTACAAGTGAGGTAGTGTAAAGTAACCTATGAAAAAACAACATAAAAAAAATAAGATCTTTTATGTTGAAAAAGTGAAAGTTAGAGCAAAGTCCGTCGCCCTTGACCCTCCATCTGAGCGCTACATGGGCATTCCAAACACTGGCGATAACTCAAGAACAGTCTGCTGACCTAGATAAAGGAGAATCTGCCACTTTCCAGGCATGTTTTGAGCATTATCTATCATCTCATGAGCATTTAGGGGTTTGTAGCCAAAGCTAGAATGCCTTCGAAGGAAGTTATAATAAGCAACCCAAAGTGCAACAGAGTAGTTGGCACCGTCAAAGTTGTCATAGCCACATGTGCATCGGTAAGATTCTTTGAAAGTGCGATTAAGTCGCTCCACAACTTGTTTGTGAGGCCTAAATTCCTTTGAAATGGCATCGTCGTTGGCTAAACCGATGACCTGTGTGATATCAAAAACAAGGGGTTCATCCATTAAGGCAAATTGCTGAGCAGCAAGCGGATAAGCACTGTAGCCATCAGCAATAAAGGTACTGGCTTTTTCGTACTGATAATGTTCAACAAAGGGTTTGATTAAGACCGCAGCGGTTTTGCAGTAGTTAGCTACCATGGTGTGAGAAATATTGATACCATAAAGGTCTTCAAGTGCCTGTGCTGTTTTCCTCAAAGAAAGTCCAAGATTGACATGAAGTGTCAAACACAAGGACATAACGTAGGCATTTTGCTTTCGAAATTTGAGAGATGAAGCATATTTAGGCAATGAATCGAGAGGCATGGTAAAAAAATCTACAGTGAACTTACGGTAAAGATAATGGAGTTTATGTTTGTATTTCTCACCACTTTCAATGGTTTGAGGATGAACTTTTTTAAGGTTTTTCAAGTAATAAGCACATGATTTGTTGACACACTTATGAAGTTTGAAAAATTTTCTGTTTTTAATCGGTGAGAGTGTGTGAGAACAATATGGACACTTTAACTTAAGAGGTTTTGTGACTTTTTCACCGGTAAGGAAAGTTTGTCCGCAGACTTTACACTGATACTGGCCTTTACCACCGTTGTTATCATACATGTAATGATGTGGTGCGCCACAACGAGGACACTGAACATCTTGAGAAATCTGTTGACCGTTTCTTCGCTGTACTGGTTTAAGAGATTTTTTATAACGCCACTGGTAGTACTCAAGTAAGAAAAGCCAGTCGTGTTTGATAAAGGTTTGAATGATAGGCAATTTATCGGTTTTAAATTTCTGGTACTTTGGCGAGTGTGTATCATCATGAGCCCACTGGCCAAGAGGAATATATTTTGAAATAAAGAGCGTTAAAAACCTAATAATTTGATTTTGGTGTGGGAACTTAAATTATAACCGAAAATAGGGGGTCATTGTTTTTTTATTTAAAAAATAGTGAAATCCTTTGAAAAAACAGTGTTGTTAAATAAATCAGGGGTGTAATACTTTACACTACCATATGACTTATGGGGGTCTTTATAGGGAAGCCTATCTTGAGGTTTTGCCTAAGCAGCATATTGACACGGTTTTTGTGCACACCGCACTTGGAAATGACACTTCGGCCACATTGAATTTGGAGATTGCCTTAAATGCGTTTTTTAAGCCCATGACAGTTCACGTGGAATTGGCATCTGTTCAAGACGATAAAACGGTGGCTTTAGGGCCTATTGCCATAAACAGTCAAGAGACAACGCACATCTTTCAAGTGGCATCAGTACAGCTATGGTCACTTGATACGCCCAATCTTTACTACCTAAGGCTTAAAGAAGAGTCAGGTGAGCTGTTGAAAGAGATCCGTTTTGGATTTAGAAGGATTGAAGTTGTCAGAGATGGGATTTTTTTAAATGGGGAACGCATAAAAATAAGAGGTTTAAATCGCCATCAAAGCTACCCTTATGCTGGGTACGCTATGCCCAAATCTGCTCAAGTGCTGGATGAAGATATTTTAAAGTGGGAATTGGGGGTAAATTCAGTAAGAACATCCCATTATCCACAATCTCATCATTTTGTGGATCGGTGTGATGAGTTGGGCCTTTTGGTCTTTATGGAAATTCCAGGCTGGCAGCACATCGGGGATTCAGAGTGGCAATCCATAGCAGTGAATCAAGTGTCTGAAATGGTGGTTCAATATCGAAATCATCCTTCAATTTTTTTGTGGGGTGTTCGTATTAACGAGTCTCAAGACAATACAGAATTTTACACGGCAACCAATAAAAAAGTCCATGAACTGGATCCAACCCGAGTAACTGGTGGCGTGCGTTATACTCGGAAAAGTGAACTTTTAGAGGATGTTTATACCTTTAATGACTTTTATCACAGTGGTGACAATGCCGGTATTCAGCCTAAAAAAAAGGTGACATCTAATAGGAATGCCCCTTATCTAGTAACCGAGTTTAACGGCCATATGTACCCGACTAAATCTTTTGATGATGAGGGTCATAGACTGGAACATGCCTTAAGACATGCCCGTGTACTGGATGCCTTGTATGAATCAAACGAAGTCTTGGGCGGCCTCTGTATATGCGTCTCAGCAAAAAGAAAAGCCTGTCCTTGAAATTAGTTCAACGATGAATGTCGGTGAATACCCTGGAAGTTTTAGAGGAGATGTTTATGCTTTTACAAATGCAGATCAGTTAAATGTTTATAAAAACGATGTTTTAATCCAGTCCTTTAATGGTAAAAACACACCATTTGGTCACTTGCCACAAGGCCCTATTTTAATAAATGACTTTTGATGACATTGCAGGTTTGTATACGCGGTACATTGGAGATTGGGGGCAAGAAGCCACCACATATCGATTTGAAGCCCTTCAAAATGGTGGGGTCTTTGCTCAGGTTATTAAAGGGGCGTCCAGCAACGTTTATTTGAAAGTCACAGTGGACCGAAACGACCTCATTGACGCGGTGACATATGATGTTGCCACACTTAGAATTCGGGCTGAAGATGAACATGGAAATCTATTGTCTTATTATCAAGAGCCAATAAAAATGACACTTTCTGGACCTATAACACGTATTGGACCTGACCTTTTGGTTTTGAGGGGTGGTCAAACTGGGACATACATTAAGACAACTGGCCAGTCAGGTAAGGCCGAGGTCATATTGCGTTCGCCTACAGGTCAGGAAGTGCGGATTCCGTTTTCAGTGACCCATGTGCCTCAAGTTGATCCAACAAGTCCTGAATAAGCGCGTCGTAGGCTTGTAGCGTCGAGCAGGTTTTTATGGCCCTATCATAGGAGAGACCATTTGGAATGAGGGGGAGAAGGGGTGTCCAAAACCCTTTCATAACATTAAGAACTTTGGTTTCAGTTCGGGCAGCATCTTTTGTCCCTTGATACATTTCAGTGTGAAATCGTGAGATTTTAGTAAAATCATAGGAGAGCCCCTTTTTAATTTCGCCGATTAAAAAGGGGTTTTTTATAATGCCCCGACCTAGCATAACGCGATCTACGGTAGGAAACCTTTTCTTTAGTGTTTCAAAATCCGACCTGGTGAAAATATCGCCATTTAAGCATACTGGAAACGGAAACTGAGGGAGAACTTCTTCTACCATATCCCAATTTGGTGTGTTGTTATAATAATCTTTCTGGACTCTAGGATGAATTATTAATTCCACCATGGGATATTTTTTAAAGAGTTCAGTTAGGTGGTAGAATTCATTGGGATCGTATTTGCCCAGTCTGGTTTTGACAGAGATTTTGGGGCGTGTATGGGTGAAAATACCATCTAAAAATCGATCAAGGGCTTCTGTGTGAAAAAGAAAAGACGACCCTCTGTTTCGAGAAGCTACAGCCTTTGAAGGACAGCCTAAATTTAAGTTAATTTCTGGATAACCCATTTTGTGAATGGCATTTGCTGTTTTTATGAATTCACCGGCATCATTGGCTAAAATTTGAGGCACTAAGGTTTGATCCAGTTGATTTTCTGGCAATAATTCTTCAATCTCGTTTCGGTTGAGGTCTACATTGGGATCTGTAGATACAAAGGGTGTAAAATACTTATCAAATGGCTCGAATAAACGGTGATAGGTATTTCGGTATAAGCGATTGGTGATGCCATCTAGAGGTGCGAGATAATAACGCATAAGAACTCCTATAAGTTAATTAAAACCAGTGCAACCAAAGTTAGGGCAATGGCGATTTTATTTTTGTTTTGAATGTGTTCTTTGTAGATGAGTAAACTTCCAAGATTAATTAAGACGATACTGCCTGCACTATAAATTGGAAATGCAACAGATGTTGTGATGGTATCCAGAGCCAATATGAGAAAATAGGAACTAAAGAGGTTTGGGATGCCCACGGCTAGCCCCAATATTAAATCGCGTCTTGTAACAGGACTCTTTTTTAAACGTGTATATATGAGACTGATTAAAAATGCCACAAAGAATACGGCAAATAAGAACACATCTTTATAGGCGTTTAGGGCGTATTTTTGGAAAATTTTATTTGAAAATTCTGCAATACCACCAAAACTAAATAGCATGAGCAGTGTGAGGTTGATTTCAAACATTTGCCTTGTTTTTTTGGACAAATTTACAATTACAATGGAGATTAGTGCTAGAAGAATTCCAATCCATTGTAAGGCTGTGGGCAATTCACGCCACAAAAGAATTGAAAAAATCATGGGAATAAGAATCCCTAATTTTGCAAAAGTTCCAGATAAGCCTGCCCCATTTTCCCGCACACTTTTCTGATAGTATATAAAAGATAGAAAAAAGAATGCGCCAGCAATGCTGCCTATAATTAAGGCCCAAAGGGTACTGTCAGCTTTCGATAGGACACCTGCATCTGATGAAAGTGTCTTAAGCAGTCGGCTCCAAAATCCTGGATCAAATGAAAGCGTGTCCAGTAGGCCTTTAAAGATAATCATCAAAAGACTTGTGGAAAAGGCTACAAAATAGTTGGTAGTTGTAACGGCATAGCGGTTGGTGCCACTGCCTTCAGTATACTTAAAAATCAAGGCGATGGACGCACTGCAAAGTGTGGCGAGAAATAAATAAATCATGAAGACCTCCCGTAGTTTGTCAATTTAATATACCAAAAGTCCCCATAGATTGTCTATATAATTCATATTGACTTGGCAATTCCCTTGGTATCGGATATAATAATTGCGGCGATAGTTATAGAGGATGGAGGCGAAGTATAAAAATGTATGATTTAGATGTTATTGTTATAGATGAGATGTGTGTACAAGGGTGTCATTGCCCTTCGCTTACAGTTTGTCCAGTCAATGCAATTACACGGGAGGGACAAAATCCACCGGAAATTGATTTGGATCTTTGTATCCGTTGTGGCAAATGTATTAAGTTTTGTGCACAGTGTGCCATTCAGTTTGATGAAGTAGAAAGTGCATAAGTAAAGAAGCGGTTGCAATACCAAGTGTTGGTGTGCAACCGCTTTTTTTATGAAAAGTGTAAAAGCTACTCTAAGGCGGTTAGCCCTGATTTCATAACCCATTTTCGAATCGGAACTGAATACATTCCTGGTGATTTTAAATGTTTGAAGGCAATATTGCGCCTAATGCTTCCACAAGATTTATGGTATCTGAGTTCCGCACCTTCAAGGCCTTCTTGGAGTGCTAGAGCTAGCTTCTGAGCGGTGTCCATGGCATAGCTATAGCCCTCTGCCGATGTAGGACTTGTGGCGCCTGAAGCCTCACCAATTAAGGCAAGGTTTAATCCTTTGAGTTTGAAATTCAGGTGTTTTAGAGATTTAGAACGTTCAATAAATGCCCCTTCTACTTTTAATGGTTGTGTTAAGTCGAGGCCTAAATAGGTACTGAGCTTTTGGGCGAGTAGGTTGTATTTAGCATGTGCATCTTCTGTAATCGGAATGGCAGCGCCCACTATAAGGGCATCACTTTTTTGTATGGTCCACCCGTAATAATCAGTGATGTCTCTGTCAAATATACCGGTGTAATACGGTTGGTTGTCTTTTGATGAATACCATTTTTGGATGCTGATGTATTGCTTAGGTGTTTTTAAATTAGGGGGTTGTAAAGAACGTCTGACTAGAGAATTGGCACCATCAGCACCGACGATAAATTTTCCGAGAAGTTGTGTTGCATTTTCATCGCCTAAAGTTATACACCAGTGGTCTTCTTGGCGATTAATGGTTTTAACAAGCTGAGACATATAGAACTGAACAGAATTTGGTATTAATGAAAACAGATATCTGTCAAATTTTTCTCGGTCTAAATTATAGTAAAATCTCTGGTAGGTGCGTTCTAACTGATTGTCAAAGTCCAATGTTCTCACTTTAAAAAATTGTGGTGATTCCATAATGTTGAGTGGAACGGTGAGATTGAGTTTGCCAAGCATGGCTTGTGCAGCAGGTGACAGTAAACCGCCACAAGCTTTGTTTGGTCCCTTAATGGTCTGTAAATTTAAAGAGCGTCGATCAATAAGTGCAATTTTGTAAAGGTTGTTTTTATCTTGTGCCAGTAGTCTGGCAAGTGTACTGCCTGCTGGTCCAGCACCAATAATGATGATATCGTACATAAAGAATCTCCTTAGAATGAACTTGTTTTTTTTAGCCTACCATATTATTTGTTGAATAACAATAAATAAATGCTGTAAAAAGGCAAATCACCACCCTGTGGGGGGATGTAAGCTGGTGACTATTTTCAAAAAATAAACAATTTTATAAAATTAGATTGTGCAAAATTTAATTTGTGATATACTAAACCTAACAGATACAAAATATCAAATGTGGAGGTTTACTATGGCCAGTGTTGAAGTGAACAAGGTGGCACCAGATTTTGAGCTTATTGACTTTCAAGGAAATGGGTTTAAGGTGTCATCCTTAAAGGGCAAGAAAAATGTTCTTTTGGTTCTAAACAGAGGATTTGTTTGACCTTTCTGCCAAAAGCACATGATGCAGTTGCATCAAGATTATGCAGCATTTCAAGCGCGTGATACGGAAGTTGTTATTATTGGGCCGGAAAATGCAGAAAAATTCAAAAAATACTGGGATGAACATGAGCTTTCTTTTATTGGATTGCCTGATCCAGAAGGGTCAGTCCTTAAACTCTATGGACAGCAAGTTAAAATTTTTAAGTTGGGACGGATGCCAGCTCAAATGATTATTGACAAAGAAGGGATTCTAAAATACGTTCACTATGGACACAGTATGAGCGATATCCCGGACAATCAAGAACTTTTGACACTTTTATAAAACATAAAAAAAAAGAGATACATGCCAAAATTTTATACGGTATGTATCTCTTTTATTTTATGAGCCAAAGTCTTTCAAAATCAGACTTGTTGGTTAATTACTCGGGGATTATATTTTCAACGTCACTTGGTGACAGTTCATAGCCAAAGAATAAATCCATAAATTCTACCAATCTTGCGTTAACATCCCAAGTTACGAAATCGGGGTACATAACATCAGCTAACCATTGAGCGCCCATAAGTCGCATAACCGATGGGGGTCTGTTGAGCCAGTCAAATGGTAGATTTGGGACTGTATAGAGATTGCCAGTTTTTACAGCATCAACATTTTGCCATACAGAATCCTGTGCTGTAACCGTCTTTTTGACTTCTTGATCAATGCCTGAAAAATCACTTAAAAAGATTAGTTCTGGATTCCAAACAATGACTTGCTCGATGGTTGTATCAAAGCGTCCGGCAGAGCCGCCATCGGCTACAATTTCGCCACCAAGAAGTTCAATCAACTCAACGTTCAACGACCCTTTTCCCGATGTTTCAAGGGCATCTTGGCCTGAACCAAGATAAACTTTTAGTTTTTCTTCTGATGCAATAGCATCTTTAAACGTATTAATTTCTGCCTGAATGCCTTCTGCATACTCCGCTAGAGCGTTACCCCGATTGACTGCCCCTAAAAAGTCGCCGCCTTTTTTATAAGCGTCAGACAATGCGTTAAATGACCCATCAATCATAATAACAGGTATGCCCAATTCTTCTTGGATGGCATCGCTGATTCCAATCCATTCTTCGTTAATGTCTCCAAGATTGATGAGAACGTCTGGATCCAGTTTTAAAATTTCTTCAATATTGCCTGTGAAGCTTGTGCCGGCCCAGCGTCCAAGGACAGGTAAATCAATGTATTCCTGTGGTAAATAAACAAAAGCACTTTCGTTTAAGTCGTTGTTCCAGCCTATCATTTTTTCTGGAACTAAGGTATACAAATAGATGGAACTCATTAAGCCGGTAGAGAAAACACTTTCAATCTCTGTTGGTATTTCATGCGTTCTACCCGCATCATCTACAATCGTTCGCATGTCAGGTGTTGTGGCATTGGAATTTGGTGCATCAGATTGACATCCTGTCATCACCATAATTACTGCAAGAATGAGTATGAGTGGTATTGAAATTTTTCGGTACATATTAAGCCTCCATTTCATGAATTTTTGGGATGCATATTTTAAAAGGATATGCTTGTGAATTTATTTCTATGATGTTTGCATCAACTTTATAGAGCTTCTGAATCGCCGATTGGGTGATAATTCGATCGGGTATATCCATTTGTCCAATTTCGCCTTCTTGCATGAGCATAACTTGTGTTGCATATTGAAAAGCATCGTTTGGCACATGTGAAGATAAGATAATAATATAACCCAGTTTGCTTAAACTTCTAAGGTGGTTGAATACTTTTGCCTGGTTTCCAAAATCGAGATTTGCAGTGGGTTCATCTAGGATTAAGACTTCAGCCCCTTGGCAAAGTGCTCTGGCAATTAAAACCAGTTGACGCTCGCCACCACTAATCTCTGTATAATTTTTGTCTTCAAGATACTCTATTCCAAGCGTTTTTATGGCTTCATGTGCTATTTTTCTATCTTTTGGTGTAGGGGATGCAAACCTATTAAGGTGGGCTGTTCGCCCCATGAGTACCACATCAAAAACTTTGAATGGAAAGGGTGGGGTATGACTTTGGGGGACATAAGCAAATTTTTTGGCCCGTTCAGCTTGGGGTAAATGGCTTAAATCCATTCCATTAAAAAAAACACCGCCATCATTGGGGGTTAGAATGCCAGTTAACAGCTTAAAAAGCGTGGTTTTTCCAACGCCATTTGGGCCAAGCACAAATAACAAATCCCCTGAATCCGCTTTAAAAGAAACTGAACGCACAACCGTATTGGTATCTGATGTATAAGCAAATGTTAAGTTTTCAACAACAAGTGATTTTTTGTTCATTGCCATCCCCTCCTTGAGTGAAGCAACATATAGATGAAGAAAGGTGCACCAATTAATGAGGTTAAGATACCAAGTGGAATCTCGACTGGAAAAACGGTACGCGCAAGTGTATCCACAATTAACAGATATATGCCACCAATCAAAAGTGAACCAGGCAATAGTTTTTCGTAATTTGGTCCAACGATTGATCTTGTAAAGTGCGGAACAATGAGGCCTACCCATCCAATAATACCAGCTATAGATACAGCAGATGCTGTCATAAGTGTTGTTGCAATTACCACTGCGAACCGTATCCGGCGTGTTTGTATTCCAAGTGACCTGGCTTCTTCTTCACCAAAAGCCATGGCGTTTAGTGGCCACCGAATCGCGTAAAGAATCACTGCCCCAATTAAGATTGGGAAAATGACTTTTGACAAATCATCAAGTCCAATTGAAGCTAAACTCCCCATAAGCCAGTAGGTTATGGAAGGCAACTTGTCATAAGGGTCTGCAATATACTTCAGGGTAGAGGTCAAGGCTGAAAAGGTTGTTCCAACCAGTAATCCCGTTAAAATCATAGTCAATATGGCATCGCTTATTTTAATGCGGGAACTGATGACATACACTAAAACAACTGCGAGTAAGCTGAAGACAAATGCCATCAATTGAATCCAAACTGGATCTAAGGAAAGCATAATTGCAAGTGAAGCGCCAAATCCTGCACCTGCAGTGGCACCAAGGATATCAGGTGATACCATTGGATTTTTAAACAGTCCTTGATAGGCGGCCCCTGACATGGAAAGAGAGGCACCAACTAAAATAGCTGCCAATGCACGCGGAAATCGAACGGTTTTTATGATGTCTGAAGCGACGCTCTTTTCAGCGAAACCAGACCCAGTCAACTGTTTGAAGACCACATCCATTACTTCGGTTATGTGTATGGGATACCGCCCAAACATCAAAGACAGTAAAAGGGTTATGCTAAGTGCTATGAAAATGAGTGCAAATCGGCTATAGTGTTTCATGTTATCACCACGCCGCCTACATCTGTATAGCTTGTTTCTGCAAGCAGGATGTCCTTATGAAACCACAAGACTTCTGTTTTTTCAGTTGAATATTTAAAAGTTAACCGAGAAGGTGCAACAAATTTCGCTCTTGTGATGCCCTGAAGACTTTCCAGCAGACAATAATTACCAGTAATTTCAAGTCTAAGGTCTCTTGCTTGTAGGTTCGGCACATGATTGGAAACTTTCATGGCCATATCCACAGCGGTTTGAAGCATGTCACATTTTTCGCCATGATAATTTTCTGCCAGTGTTTCCATTCGCTTGCGCCTTATGACGTCATTTTTTGAATTGATAAAGAGGGTTTCAGGTGCAAAAACACTGTCTTTGTCAAAATAGGGTTTTATATCCACAATTGGTGTTCCGTGAATAACGTCTAAATCTGAAACTGTAAGACGGTTGCCTTCAATTTTAAGAAGTTTCACTAAGGTTAGGGCAACTGGGTTAGGTCTGTTGGGACTTCTCAGTGCAAAAACCCCAAATGATTCCGTCATACTGCTTATTTTTCTTGGCACGGATTGAAGATGTGTCCGGTCTGATTCATGAAGCCATGAAAGAACCCATAAGTGTGAGTTTTTTTCAATGTGCTTTAGGGCCGGTTCAAATTCAGGTTTGATGCAGATGGTTGAGGTAACGCCCAAGACTGGAATATCTTTTGTAATTTTATAGTCGGATTCTACATACCCTATTGGATCGATTTCATATTTCAAGTAATTACCTCCTAATGTCTTTGTTATCATTTAAGCACAAAAAAAGAAAAAAATATGTTGTTTGAACAACATCAAACATCATATTTTAACTAAAATAGCCGAGAAGTCCCCCGCCTCTAAGCCACCTTGCTCACGGAGTGAGAGTGCAGGTGGGGGATGAATCGACTTGTTTTTGACCC